>JAGBDN010000093.1 GCA_017937485.1 Thermoguttaceae bacterium | reverse complement strand
TCCGTTTGGTTTCCGTTTGGTTTCCGTTTGGTTTCCGTTTGGTTTCCGTTTGGTTTCCGTTTGGTTTCCGTTTGGTTTCCGTTTGGTTTCCGTTTGGTTTCCGTTTGGTTTCCGTTTGGTTTTTCGACGGTCGCGCTCGGGGAGCGCGGCGACTCAACCGGCCTTGCGTTCGGCGAGGAACTCGTCGAGAATTTGCGCCGCTTGCGCGACCAACTCGGAGCAGGGGCGCTTCTTGTAATAGTCGGCGGTTCGTTTTTCCGGCGTCGGTTCGGACGTTTTTTCGGTCAAGCCAAGGAGTTCGCGGCAAATAATCGAGCCGTTCGACTCGCGAAAGCGCCGCGCCAACTCTTGAATATCGCGATATTGCGCCGTTTTCGTTTCGCTATCCTTGGGATCGTCCGCGCCGCGAAGCGTTCCGAGAACGAGGAACATTCCGGAGACCGCCCCGCAAACTTCGCGCAGACGTCCCATTCCGCCGCCGAACGACGACGAAATCCGCGCCGCCGTCTTCTCGTCGAGCCCCGTTTCGTCGAGGAACGCGAGAAAAACCGCTTGAGCGCAGTTGTACCCTTGTTCGAAAAGAGCGCGAGCTTTGACGGCGCGCGGCGAGTTGAATTCGGTCGGAGCGGAAGCGGTCGGCGTCGACATAACGGCGGTTCCTTTCGCGAAAAAAGGGGAAAGCAAGGGGAACGGAAAACGAAAAAATAGGGAAAACGCGTCGAGTTTAACGACGGCGAAGCGGGCGAAACCGGGCGTCGACGGCGTTAAACTCGGCGGAGTTTGCGGAAATTAGCGGCGTTACTTCGCGGCTTTTTCCTTCTCTTCGGCGTTCTTCAGAATCGCGGCGAAGAGTTCGTCGAATTGCGGCGCTTGAATCGACTCGATCTTGCCGGCGTCGCAAGCGGCGGCGATTTTCGGGTCGATCGGGAGCTTGACGACCGTTTCGATTCCGTACTCTTTCGCGATTTCGTCGATTTTGCTTTTGCCGAAAATTTCGAGCCGCTTGCCGCAGTCCGGGCAGTCGTAATACGACATATTTTCGACGAGCGCGAGAACCGGAACGTTCATCGTTTTCGCCATTTTGATCGCTTTTTCGACGATCAGCGAAACCAAGTCTTGCGGCGTCGCGACGACGACGATACCTTGGAGCGGGAACGATTGGAAAACGGTCAACGGAACGTCGCCCGTCCCCGGCGGCATATCGACGTACATAAAGTCGACGTCGCCCCAAATGAAGTCGGTCCAAAATTGCTTCACCGCGCCGGCGATCACCGGGCCGCGCCAGATGACCGGGTCGGTCGGGTTTTGCAGGAGCAAGTTGATCGACGCGGCGGAAATCCCGGTCGCCGTTTTGACCGGAAGCGCGCCGAACTCGTTCGCTTGAATCGGCTCCGTCAGCCCGAACGCTTTCGGAATCGACGGCCCGGTGACGTCGGCGTCGACGATCGCCGTTTCGAAGCCGCGACGACGCGTCGCACAAGCGAGAAGCGCCGAAACGAGCGACTTCCCGACGCCGCCTTTGCCGCTGACGACGCCGACGACGTTGCGCACCGAACTCATCTCGTGCGGTTTGGCCAAGAAGGATTGCGGTTCCTTGCGCGACGAACAGTTTTCGCCGCACGAGCTGCAATTATTCGAACATCCGCCGGAACATTCGCTCATTTTTGTTTCCTTTTTTTGAAGTTGTTGCGTTTATTGTTTTCTTAACGTTGATCGTTTGCGTTTGCCGCTTATTGTCGGTCGGCGTCCGGCGCGGCGGTTTGCTTCGCGACGAACGCTTGAATTTCGGCGATTAAGCGGCGGGCGACGTCGGTTTTGTCGCCGGAAATTTGCGCGAGCGTTTCGCCGGTCGCGTCCAAAATCTCGACGTTGGAAGTCGTTCCGTTGATCGAGGTCGGGTCGTTGACGACGATAAGATCGCAGTGTTTCCGCTGCAATTTTTGAAGGGCGCGGACGTGATGGTCGGACGTTTCAAGCGCGAACGCGACGAGCCATTGGCCGGACGGCGCCGTCGGGTCGGTCGAAAATTCCCGCTTCGTCGCGCCGAGCGACGCCATAATGTCCGGCGTTTCGCGGAGCCGCAACAGGAGTTCGCCGTTCGCTTCGGGGGAGCGAATGAAGTCGTTTTTCGACATTTTGTCGGTCAAAACGGCGTCCGGGCGATAGTCGCAAGGGGCCGCCGCGCCGATCGCGCCGACGCACTCCGGATAATACCGCATCGCGGCGGTTCGCATTTCCTCGGTCGAAACGACGTCGACGACTTGCGCGCCGTCCGGGTACTTAACGTCGACCGGGCCGCTGACGACGACGACTTCGAACCCGGCGTCGAGCGCGGCTTGCGCGAGCGCGGCGCCCATTCGCCCGCTCGACGCGTTCGTCAAATAGCGGATCGGGTCGAGGTATTGCCGCGTCGGGCCGGAGGTGATCAAAATTTTCGGCATATCGGAGGGACGGGAAACGTTGGTTGACGTTAATATTATATAAAGGGGAAAAACGACGGCGGAACGCGCCGAACGCTTCGGCGGCGAGGCGGAAGCTCGCCGCGCCGTTTCGTTTTTCTTTCAATATACTTCAATTAGCGAGAACGTCAAGAAGAGGCGTCGACGGAAGCGCGTTTTTCGACCGTTCGGCGGCTGTTCGCGACTTTTCGCCGCTCGTTCGCAAAAAAAAGACGGCGAGCGTAAAAAAACGCCGCTCGGTTCGGAGCGGCGTTTCGAACGGTTAAGCGAAAACGCTGGAAACCGACTAAAATTTCTTCGCGATACCGAACGTCAGCTCGTGCGCGCTCGCGATGTTTTCGACGTAGGAGCCCGGAAGTTGCGGCGAAAGTTGGCCGCGCACCGAGTTTTCAAACGCGTAAGCGTAAGCGAGCGAGAACTGCCATTGCTCCGGCGTCGTAATCGTCGCCCCGGCGCTGACGGTGTGTTGAATGATGAGCGGGCAGGGAACGTTCGTCAGCGCGACTTCGTCGCTAATCGGGTTCGTGTTGAAGCAGTAGCCGCCGCGAATCGTCAAATACGGGTTGATTTCTTGTTGAATCGCCGCCGCGACCGAGAAAACGCTGTCCCAACCGAGCCCCTTGATGCTGCCGTCGGCGTTGTAGCCGTGATCTTTGAAACCGTCGGCGTTGGCGTAGTCGAAGTAGCGGAGGTCGACGCCGATGACGCGACCCGGGATAGCGTCGTAGGAAACGCCGAACGAGTAAATCGCCGGATAGTCGAGCGCGAACTTCGCGGTCTTCGGCATGCCGTCGATCACGAGGTTGTACTCAAAATCTTCCATATACTGCTGGCTTTTGTACGACAAGCCGTAGTTGAAGCCGTTGTTTCCTTTAATGTAAATACCGCCTTGGAAGCCGCCGCCCCACATATAGCGCGTGCCGGCGCCCATTCCCCAATTTCCGGCCGAGTCTTGCGGGCCGAAGAACATCGGTTCGGCGATGAGGCGGGCGATATCGATCGTCGGCGCGAACCCGACCGAGATTTGCTCGGTCAGTTGGTAGGAGATCGTCGGCGCCATTTGGAAGATTTCGACTTTCGACGAAACGCGACCGAGCGCGAGTTGTTCGTTAAAAATCGGGTTCGACGGGTCGCAAGGGTAGTTCGTTTGCGCGCCGCCGACCGCGACGAGGCTGAAGCCGAGCGTGAACGGGTTGTCCGGGTCGCCCTTCATGACCATCCCCATATGCGGCGCGGGAATCGTTCCGGCGTCGCTTTCGGTGCGACCGCTCATCGTGTAAGGTCCGGCGGGCGTCGGCATGGTAACGCCGGATTCGACGCTCGACTCGGCCATAATGAGGCCGGTTCCGAACGTCATGCTCGACGAGTCGAGGGCGCTGATCGTCGCCGGGTTCCAGTGGAGCGCCCCGAGCGCGTCGACCGGCGTCGCGGTCGCGACCCCGGACATCCCGGCGTTGACGGCGCCGATTCCGCGAAGCGCGACTCCTTGCGCTTGAACGGAAGACGCGGCGAGACAGGCGACGCCGAGCGCGGCGCCGAAAACGAGACGGCGGAGCGGGCGACGCGAGTTGTTGCGTTGATTGCGTTGCATTGTTTTCTTCTTAATCGCTGGGCGTTCGACGAAAGGACGCTTCGGAGCGTCGAAAACGCGTCGGCGGAAGCGGCGTCGAACGTTGGTGAAAGTAAAAAAACGCGGCGCGGTTCGAACTCGAAACGTCCGTGCGAGTCGAACGCGGCGAAGGAGGCGCGGAGCGGTTGCGTCGACGAAGGAAAAACGTCGGCGAGCGTTCGGCGGGCGGCAAAATCGGCGTCGGCGCGGCGAAATTTCGCGAAAAGCGCGCCGTCGAGCCGTCGAACGTCTTGATTTTCGCGTCGCGTTCGGAAATAATAACCGTCGACGCGGCGTTCGAGACCGCCGTTCCTCGTTGGGACGTATCGGACGAGGAATGAAGACAAAAACAGAAAAAATGTCAAAAAACGGCGCTTTTTATCGTTTATACTAAAATTATGACACAGGATTGCAGGGATTAGTTAAAATGGGTAAGATTGGAACCGTGAGAAAAGCGTCGAAGGTTAGAAAACGTTTTCCGGCGGTCGCGGCGTTATGCGCAAGTTTAACGGCGAGCGTTTTCTTGGCGCCGTCGAATTGGTCGGAGCCGTTTTCGCCGAACCGTTCGGCGGTCGCGCAGTTGCCTCCGACGTCGAATCGAATCGCCGCGGTCGACAGCGCCGTCGACGCGAACGCGCTTTTCGAGAGCGATTTCGTCGTCGACTCGTTCCGCCCAAACCTCGGAACGGCAATTTCGCCGAAGCGGAACTCGTTCGTCTTCCCGAGCGACGAAGCGTTGAACGCCCGCCCGTTCAGCGTCGAATTTTGGGCGCGGCTCGACTCGAAAGACGGCTTTCATATCTTCTTGGCGAACGAGGAGAAGTCGTCGCCGCGGCATTGGGAGCTGTACGCGTTCGCGGGCGTCGGCGATTTGGCGCTGTACGTCCCGGGGAACCCCGCCGGCGACACGATCCGCTCCGGCGTTTCGCTCGCCGACGGAAAGCCGCATTTCATCGGTTTGACGATGGACGTCGACGCGGCGGAACTCTTCGTCGACGGCGTTTCGGTCGCCCGAGCCAAGCTCGACCGTCCGCATTCGCCGACGCCGGAGGGCGCGAAGTTCGCCGTCGGGTCGCTCGTCGACCGCTCGATTTACTGCGACGGCGTAATCGACGACCTGCGGATTTCGCGCGGAATTCGGAAGTTTTCACCGGAAACCGTTCCGACGGAACCGCTCGCGCTCGACGACGAAACGCTCCTCTTGACGCGCTTCGACTTGGCCGGAATCGGTTCGTTGGCGGAGCGAAACGACGCGTTGCGCCGCCGCTTGGAGGCAAGCGTCCCGACCGAGCCCGCGTCGCCGGTCGAGCGTTTCGCCGACGTTCCGAAATGGCTCGTCGCGTCGAAAGACCCGAACGCGCCGAACCAAATCGCGACGTTCGACGAACTCGGCGCCGACGGTTGGCTCGCGACCGCGACCGCTCGCGTCGAAGGGGCGCTTGCTCCAAAACTCGGCGGGCAAATCGAAACGTCGACGCAAGCCGCGCTCGACTTCCTTTTTCCGACCGGCGGAATCGAGCCGACCGTCAAGCCGGGCGAGAAACCGGCGAAAAATATCCCGATTCAAGCGGTCGACAAGGCGCGCTTTGACGCCCGCGTCGCGGAACTCGGCGTTAAGTCGTTCGATTCGAACGCGTTCCGAACCGGCGTTTTCTCCGCTTGGGGGGAGCGTTTCCTCGAACTCGAACGCGAGTTGAGCGGAGAGCGCAAGCCGCCGCGCGGGGCCGCCGAGCAGGTTCTCGACGAAAATTCGCTCGTTTTCCCGGAGACGGAGAAGATTCCGGTTCAAGTCGTGTTGCGGCGAACCCGGGCGCTTCTCGACGCGGCTCCGTTCGCGGTAAACGGCGAAACGTCGACGTTTAAAACGCTCGTCGCCGACTTCGAACGCTTTGAGCGCGCCGTCGCCGAATCGCTCGAAAACGGGGACGCTTACCTTAACGACAAGGCGTCGACGGTCGCCGATTACTTCGTCGCTTGCGCCTTCCGCCGTCAACTGATGTTCGCGCAAGACGACGTCGCCGACCTCGACCGGATTATGTTCTTGGCGCGCGGGTGTTACGCCGGGTCGCGATTGACGAACGCTCGCAACACCGACCGAATCGGCGGGCATATGTCGACGCAAATTTACGGCTTCAACACGATCCAAGGCGGCGGAATCTTCGCGCTCTCCGATTGGAAGGCTAAAGACCCGCAAGTCAAGGACTTAATCGCCGGAAAGAAAGTCGCCGCGACGCCGGTTTGCGACCGTTTGGCCGGCCGCGAGTTGAACTCCGGCTCGTTTTATAAACCGGAGCTAAGTTACGACGGTAAAACGATTTACTTCTCTTGGTGCAACGCTAAGGAACATCGCTGGATTTGGACGCCGGAAACGACGTGGAGCATTTTCAAAACCCCGGTCGACGGCGGCGCGATCGAACAGCTAACCGACGGCGCTTACAACGATTTCGACGTCTGCGAGCTTCCGTCCGGGCGGCTCGTTTTCTGCTCGGAACGGCGCGGCGGCTTCATTCGTTGCTTCGGCGAGAGCGCGGCGCTCCGCGTTACGACGGCGGTGATGCACTCGATGAAACCGGACGGTTCCGATATTTACCCGATCAGCTACTTCGAAACGAGCGAATGGCGCCCGACCGTCGACAATAACGGCGCGTTGGTTTACTCGCGTTGGGATTACGTCGACCGCGAAAACTGCCTCGGCTCGACGTTTTGGACGTGCGCGCCGGACGGTCGCAACCCGCGTTCGCCGCAGGGGAATTACCCGTTTCCTTGGGATACGTTCGAGGATTGCGAACACGGCGACCACCGCTTCGGCGCCTGCGAATGCGCGCCGTCGGGCCTGCCGATGACGCAGATGCAATTCCGCCCGATTCCGGACTCGCACCGTTATATTTTCACCGCCGCGCCGCATCACGGCGAGACGTTCGGGTCGTTGTGTACGCTCGACTTGCGCGTTCCGAACGACAACCATATGAGCCAAATCCGCCGGATTACGCCCTTTGAAGCGTTTCCGGAGTCGGAGGGCCCCGACCGCGCCCAATATCGTTACGGGGCGCCGTGGGCGTTGAGCGAAGACACGTACCTCTGCAACTCGTGGGAAGACTTGGTTTTACTCGACCGTTACGGCAACGAGGAACTCCTCGTCGAGCGCGAAATTTTGCCGATCGGATACGACCCGCGCTTGCGGTTGACGGAGCCGATTCCGTTGCGCGCCCGCCCGAAACCGCCGGTCGTCGCGCAGCAAACGGCGCAGGGAGAAGACTTCGCGACCGTCGACAAGACGTCGACGATCGGCGTCGTCAATGTGAACCTGACCGACCGTCCGTTCCCGCAAGATCGACCGATTAAGAGCTTGCGCGTTTTGCAGGTAATCCCGAAAGCGAACCCGTGGATGGATACGCCGTTTATCGGATACGCGACCGAGAACACGCCGCGGATTCCGCTCGGGACGGTTCCGGTCGAGGCCGACGGGAGCGCGTTTTTCGAAGCGCCGAGCGGTAAACAGTTGATTTTCCAAGCGTTGGACGAGAAGGGAATGGCGGTGCAGACGATGCGTTCCGCCGCGTTCGTTCATCCCGGCGAAAATTTGGTTTGCGTCGGCTGCCACGAGCCGGAGACGGAGAGCGTCGCGAACGACGCAAAGTCCGCGCAACCGCTGGCGTTCCGTCGCGCGCCGTCGAAACTCGAACCGGAGTGCGGCCCGGTCGAGCCGATCAACTATTATCGCTTGATCAAACCGATCGTCGAAGAGCGTTGCGTCGGGTGTCATATCGAGAAAAACGCCGGGCCTAAGTCGATGGAACACGAGGACTTGCGGCCTTACGTGTACTACTATAGCGGCTCGATGCGCGGCGGGTTGACGACGACCGGCCCGCACGGCGGGTCGCGTTCTCGCCCGGGTCGCGTCGGCGCGTCGGAGTCGAAACTCGGTAAGATTTTGTTCGACGAAACGCACCGCGACGTCGTGTCGGACGCCGACCGTCGAGCGTTTATTATGTGGTTGGACGCGAACGCTTTACGACTCGGCGCATTCCAAGACGAGGAGGCGCAAAAGCGCGGCGAGCTAGTGTGGCCGCTTCTCGACGTTGAGCCGTGCGAACAGTACGCGCCGTAAGGCGTTCGTCGATAACGCTTGAAGCGGCTTCGACGACCGCCGACAAAAGAAAACGCCGCCGCGTCTTCGGAACGCGACGGCGTTTTTTTACTTCTTGTCGTCAATGACGTCGACGGATGTAATTTCCGATTTTATTCGACTTGAACCGGAAATTCGACGACGATTCGTCGACCGTTCGTCGTTTCGAGCGTCGCCCGAACGAGGTAGGCGCCGGGACGCGGGAAGAACGGTCGCCCGTCGTCCGGCGAGAAGACGAAGTTCGCGCCGATCTCGTCTAGCGACCAAAAGTTAGGGTCGACGAGGAGGGAATCGCGAACGGTCGCCGCCGGGATTTCGACGTCGCGTCGCCAATAACTCCCGTCCGGCCCGACGGCGAGGCGTTCGGCGCGCGTCGCCCAAAGATCGCGCGTTTCGAAGAGCGAGTAAGAAATTTTCGCGACGTCTTGCCGTTTAAGGAGTTCGCCGTTCGATTTTTTCTCGATTCGCGCCGCGAAGGTCGGCGTTTCGTAAGCGCGACTCGGCGTCGTAATGAAATTCGTTTGCGTTTTCGCGTCGAAACCGTCGGCGACAAACCAAGGCGCGGCGGTCGTTTCGAACCAAACGTTTTCCGGCGACGGCGTCCAAGAAACGCGGTAAACGTATTCGCCGAACGTTTCGGGAACGTCGACCAACTCGCCGCCCGCAAAGTTTTGCGCGAGAATCGTCGACATTCCGTCGTTCTTGCGCGTTCGTTCGACCGTCGCGTCGCGAACGCCGTCGAAATCGTCGGAATAAACGAGTTCGAGCGTTGTTCCGGCGGTCGCGTCGTCGTAACTCGGCTTTTCGACGAGCGCGCTAAACGGTTGAACGGCGGTTGTTTGCGTCGACCATTTTTCGACGCCGCCGTAAATCGGCGCCGCGACGCGAACGCGCCAAGTCTTGGTTTCCAATTCGTTTGCGTCGAGCCAGCGATTCGAGGCGGTCAGTCCGGTCGCGGAGCCGTCGACCGCTTCGACGCGATAAAGCGTCGCGCCGTCGCATTGCGACCAAAAGCCGCTTGTTCCGCCGTTTCCGACGTAAAATTCCGGCGCGCTCGGCGTCGGAACGCCGACCGAAACGAGACGCGCTTCGGCGTCCGAAAGACGGCGACCGTCGGAGTCGTAAACTTCGACGACGGCGGGAAATACGACGGAAATTTGCGCGTGGTCGCTCGGGCAGTCGAGCAATGTCGCGGATTTTAATATAATGTAAATCGCGTCTTTGCTTGTCGGCGCGCCTTCGTATTTCACGATTCCGTCGGGGGTGAGGGAAAACTTGGAAGTCGTTGTTAAGTAATAAGTTCCGGGCTCGCAAACATAGTAAGTCTTTTCCGGTTCGTAATCCGCGTTCCAGACGGCAAAATAGCGCGTCGTTTTCCCTCCGTGATAAATTTTTGCGCCGCCGAGGGTTACGAACTCCGGGACTTCGACGCGATAAAAATTCCAACCCGCTTCCGGCGTCGCGTGAACGACCGTTTTGAGCGTTTCGCCGTTCCAATCGGACTCGGTTTCATAAACCGGCGCCGTCGCGTCGAGAATCGGCTGCGTCGAGTCGTAAATCGTTCGATAGTCTCCTTTACCTTGGGCGTCGAGCGAGTATTTGCCGAAGACGAACGGAAGCGTTCCGGCGTCGAGCGCTTCGGACGTCCAGCGGCAAACCCCGTCTTCAAAGGCGTTGCGAATTTCCGAACCGTCGAACTCGTAAACGATTTTTATGTCGTTTGACGCGGCGTCGTAATCTTCGGCCCGAACGCCGTTAATCGTCGCGCCTTCGTTAATCCAAATCCCGTTCGACGGGAAGACGAGAACTCCGCGTCCGTCGATACGAGAACCGGAAATCGATTGAAGAGCGTCGACGTAAATTGTGGCGTCGTTAATAGTTATGCCGTTGTTTTGGGAAATGGCAAGCGACGTTCTTTTTTCGGCGTTTGTAATTTGAACTTGGCCCGTTAATTTCAGCGCAAATTGAGAAAATTGGCAAGCGATCGAATAGGACGCCGTTATCGCAAAATTAGTCGACGCTTCGGAGGCGTCGACGACGAAATGGTCGGCCCAACTTTCCGGCGCGGCGTCGGGCAAGGTTAGCGACGCGGCGTCTTGCAGTATCAGCGTAATCGGTTCGCTGACAAGGCGTTCGGCGACCGTCGACGACGCGCTTCCCCAATTGACGACGCGAGCGCGAACCGT
>JAGBDN010000092.1 GCA_017937485.1 Thermoguttaceae bacterium | reverse complement strand
CGTCAACCGTCAACCGTCAACCGTCAACCGCCAACCGTCGCCCGACCGTCGACAAGCGCCCTCGTTCCCTTCCCCTATTTAACAATTACTAAAAAAACGCCGATAAAAAGGACGACGCATTCGAAGCGCCGCGCGCCTCCTCCGTCGATTATCGGCGCCGTTTTCCGAAAATCAAACCCGTTATTTCCATTAAAACCGCTATGACCGTCTCCGCTTCCGCCGACGCCCGCTCGACCGCTCGACTCGCCGCTTTCCGTCGCCTCCGCGAAACGCCTTGGCGATACGTCTTTTCGATTTCCGGCGGCGGTTCGGCGTTTTTGTCCGATTATTTGTCGCTGCCCGGCGCGTCGGCGTCCTTTTTGGAAGGTTTGATTCCGTATTCGCCGGAAGCGACGAACGCGTTTTTGGGTTTCCGTCCCGAGAATTACTCGTCCGAACGAACGGCGCGACTTCTCGCTTCGGCGGCGTTGCGTCGAGCGCGAACGTTGGCCGCCGCGGAACGAACGAACGCCCGAGTCGCCTCCGATATTGAAATAAGCGTCAAAAACAATAAAATCAAAGGCGCCGGTTGTAACGGAGCTTCGATTTCAAAACCGGAAACGCAAAACGCGAGGCTCGCCACTTCCGCCGCCCAAAACAGCGCCGAAAATCAAAAAATCAAAGAAGCTGTCGAAAGCGCGAAAAATCGCGTCGACGAACGCCCGCAAGGAACCGAAAACTTCGACCTTTCCGCGTTTTCTCTCGTCGGCGTCGGCGCGACCGCGTCGCTCGTCTCCGACCGTCCGAAACGGGGCGAACACCGGATTTTTTGCGCGGTCGAGACGCTTTTCGAAACGTTTTCCGCGACGCTGACGCTCGAAAAGGGCGCCCGCGACCGCGCCGCCGAAGAACGGCTCGCCGCCGACTTTATTTTGACCGTTTTGCTCTTCGCCGCCGAAAACGCCGTCGACCGGGCCGCCGCGCTCGGAATCGCCGCCGACGCCGCCGATTCGGAACGCTCAACCGTCCTCGACGCCGCTAATTCCGGCGATTTCTCCCGGTTTAACGCTCAAACGCTCGCCAACGCGGCGAAAACGCGGCTTAACCAAGAACGCGCCGCCGTCCCCGACGCACAAACCGCAAACGCCGCCGAATCGCAACTTAACGCGCTAATTCCGCCGCTTTCCTCGACCGCTTGGCGCGAGTTTTCCGCCCCGATTCCGGCGTCGGACTTGTTGCCGCTCGGCCCCGGCGACGTCGCGTCGATTTCTTGGGCGACGCTCGACGCGGTCGGCTCGGCGTTCCTTTTCGACCTCGACTCGACGGCGTTTCCGCGTCCGTTCCCGAAAGTCGCCGCGCTCCGTTTCGACGCCGGAAAAGTTAACGCCGTCCGGTTCGCGCCGTCGCAAGCGAAAGAACAAGCGAAAGAACGACAACATAAAGAATTGCAAGACTTAACAGCGACGTTACCCGACGTCTGCGACAACGCGCCGTCGATCGTCGAAACGCTTTATCCCGGCTCGTTCAATCCGCCGCATCGGGCGCATCGCCGCGTCGCGGAGTTGGCCGCCGAGAAGACCGGCGCTCCGGTCGCGTTCGAGCTTTCCGTCCGCAACGTCGACAAGCCGTCGCTCGACGCGCTCGAAATTTCGCGACGTATTGAAACGCTCCGTCGAGAGGCGCCGAACGTTCCGATTTGGACGACGAACGCGCCGCGCTTCGTCGAAAAAGCGGCGCTTTTCCCCGGCTCGACGTTCGCGCTCGGCACCGACTCGGTCGTCCGTCTCGGCGACGCAAAGTACGAGAACGGCTCGACTTCGCAACGCGACGCCGTCTTGGAACGCTTGGCGGAACTCGACGCTCGTTTCCTCGTCTTTACGCGCAAACTCGACGGCGCCGTCCAAGCGCCGGAGTCGCTTCCGCTCCCGGAACGTTTGCGCGCCCTCTGCGATTTCGTCCCGCCGGAAGAATTTTTAGACGACGTTTCGTCGACCGCGCTCCGCCGAGAAGCGCAAAATCGGGAACGTTAATAAGATAACGACGCCGCGTAAAATTTAGTCGGCGACGCCGCGTCGTTTGTTCGATTTGCAAGCGACGGCGCGGCGCGACCAAACCGACGGCTCGTTCTCGTTAATTGGAAAAACGCGTTTTTACCGTTCGCGCTCTCGGCAATTTCCCCAAACCGCCGTTACTAGCGAAGTTAAGAAGTATTCGGACGCGTTCGCGAGCCGCCCGCCCCGGCGGTTTTAAAACGAGTCTCTCTCAAACGCCGCGCTCGGAAACGCGCCCCAATCCCCGTTCGGGCCGCCTAAACTCGCGCGACGGCGTTTCGCTCGCGCTCAATCTCCCCCCTTAACGTCCCGGCGGCGCGTCCTTCTCTACAACGCTTTTATTTTCAGCGAATAAAACAACCTAACGCCGCGCTCGACGAAGAAACAATCGCCGCCGAGAACGCGTCGACGCCGCGCCAAAGAAAAACGGTCGCCCGACGACGTTTCGCAAACGCCGCCGAACGACCGTTCAAAGAAAGCCAAAGTCGCGTCAAAGGTCGGTTTTCGCCGAGCCTTTGAAAACAACGATTAACGCGCCGTTATTCCGTCGCGACCGGTTTCGGCTCCGTCGCTTCCGCTCCTTTCTTCGGCTCCGGCTTGTACCAAAGCGAACGCCAGTACTTCTCGTCGAGTTCGTAAGGGTCGTAACTCGCGCTCGGGTCGACGTCGACCGGAAGAACGCCGTATCGGATCATTTCGCGCAGGTACGCCCAGCGCGGAACGAACTTTTGCGGGCAATCCGGGCCGTTGTTCGGGCTCGGAACGATCATTTCCGGACGGTTGTCCTCCTCCAAAATGTAACGGCGACCGCGCTCGATTCCGGCCAAAATCGTCCGATAGTCCGGGTCGTCTTTGTCGGTAAAGACCGGTTTGCCCGACTTCGCCTCGCAGACGCCGAGACCGCCCGCCGCCTTCGACAACGGCGCTCTAACCGCTTTCGATTGCTCCGGATACGACAGGTCGAAAATCTCCAGACGACTGAAACGTCCGTTCGCTTGCGACAGGTCGTGCGGCAGGAACATATCCTTGGCCGTTTTCGGGTTGCGCGGCGAATAGTTGTCGCTGTAAATGTCGTAAATCCCGAACCGCTTTTTCGGGTTAAGCGGCGTATGACACCCGTCGCAACGGCGCGAAATCGCCTCTTGCATCGCGGCGGTCTCCGGCCAATCTTTCTCGTTGCGAACCGGCAAGTTGCGCATATAATAACCGACGCCGCCGCAAGCCTCCGCCGCGTAAGTCCCGGCGTAGTTGGCGCCCGCGTCGATCCAATATTTGATAATATCGCGCTCCGCCGCCGGCATCTCGACGCCGTAATGCTTTTCGTCGATTAGCTTTAAGAGGCGACTCGAACCGGAGCCGATCTCGTAGGGGTCGAAGTTGCTCATCGCGCGATTGCGGTTGTCGCCAAAGAGTTGACGCCAAGACATATGCGCGTAACCGATCGTGTAAATCGGCGACCAGTGTCCCGAAACGTTGAAACCGCCCTCTTCGCGGTCCGGGTTATGACACTCGAGGCAGTGTCGGTCCAAAATTGGTTGAATATCGCGCGTAAAACTGAAAACGCCCGGAACGCCTTCGATCGGCTCGATTTCGACCGGCGGCTTCTTCATCATCTCCATCAAGCGGTTCTTTTCGTCCGACGCGGCGGTCTCGACGCGCTCCTCGTGACAGCCGACGCAACTCAAATTCTCGCCGGGCATTACCGACGTGAACGAGTGCATCCGCTTGACGCAGCGGCCTTCGGCGTCCATCGCCAAGAAGAAAATCGGACGGTTCGCCGGAACGTGGAAGTAGGCCGAGCCGTCCTCCGACACCGGAACGCGTCCCAAGAGCCGCTCGAGCGTGAACGTGCCGTAAATGCTCATCATCTCCGTGCCGCCGGTGTAGTGAATCGGCTTCGGAAGCGTTTCGTAAATAAGGAGTTCCTTAATCGTTCCCGGTTTGACGTTTTGCATCTTGCGACCGATGTAAACGTTCAAGAGGGCGATCGTTCCCTCTTCTTTCGTCGGGTCGGTCGCGTCCGGGGCGATCGGCTCGCGGTCGCGCGGAGCAAGCGGACGCGGTTCGCCGACGTGAAACCCTTGGTCGATCAACTCTTGCGGAAGTTGATAGAGCGTCGTTTCCCGACCGCGTTCGTCGAGGAGTTTGATTTGCGTCCGCGACGCCGTCATAAACTTCGTTTCGTCGAACGCCCAAGGGTCGCTGTGATTATTGTTGCGCGAAATCATTTCGAGACCGCGCGGATCGTCCGGGCCGTAAACCGGGTCGATTAAGGCGATAGGGCCGTAATGTTCCGTCGTTCCGTGCCCCGGCGAGTACGTGCAAACGATTTTATTCGAGTCCGGAACCGACTTCGGCGCGAGGATAACCGTCCCCGGCTTTTGGTTTCCGTACAAGATTTGTTGGCGCGTGCCGTCTTGGTTCATCGTCCAAAGGTGGTGGTAGTCGACTTGACTGCGGTCGACGTACTCCCAACGCATATAAGCGATTTGGCCGTTCGAGAGAACCCAAGGCGTGTTGTCCTGCTCGACGTTGCAGGAAAGTTCGCGTATCGTCCCGTCCGGCAAGCGTTTATAGAGCGTGCCGACGTGCGTCATCCAACAGCCGACGTAACGTTTGGCGCGGGTCGAACAGAAGACGATCGAATCGTCCGGAAGCCAAGTCGGCTCGTAATCGTCCCAACCGGGGGGCGCGAAGTCGCGAGCGTTCCCGAGCGGCGCCGCCGACATGCGGAAGTCGGTCGCGTTCGACGGTTCGACGCCCTCGGGCAATTTCAGCGGTTCGTCCGTCTCTTCGCCGGTGAGACGCGTAAGTCCCGTGCCGTCGGCGTTTATCGTGTAAAGACTGTAATGTTTTTTCCCCGCCGGGAGGTAAGAAAAGAGGATTTTATTCCCGTCGTAATGGACTTGCGGGTCGCGGAAGTTCCCTTTCGGGTCTTCGATAATCGGGCGCGTCTCCTTCGTAACAACGTTGTAAGCGTAGATACCGCCGCCGGTTCCCAACGGAAACGGATAACGGCAAACGTTGTCGGCGTAGTAACCGATGTTCGCGTACCAGTGTTCGTCGAACCCCGGTTTGCGGACGGCGAAGATAATTTCGTCCGGCATTCCGGCTTCGCGGAAGCCTTCTAGCGTCTCTTCGAGGGGCGGTTGCGCCGCTTCCGGATTGACCGACGCGGCGAGTTCTTCGGCGGTCGGACGACGTTCGAAGACGGCGATTTCGGACGCGCCCCAATTAAGACCGCCTTCGTAACCGTTCAAAAATCGGATTTTAACCGTCGAAACTTCGCGCTTTTCGAACTCGACGAACTGCGGGCCGTGAATCATCTCGAACGTTCCGGACGCGACCGGCGTTTCGTCGTCGTCGAGGTAAACTTCGTAATCGCGGAAAACCTCCTCCATCATCGACGACCCGGTGCGCCCGTAATAAACGACCGTCGAAACGGCGCGCGGCTCTTCCCAGGTCAGCTCAAAGTCGGCTTTTCCCTTCGTTTGGTCGCCGCGAACGCACCAAGCGTTCCCCCGGTCGGAACGCGACAAGGCCTTCGCGACGACGCCGTCGACCGCCGCGAGCGCCGTATAAGAACCGTCGTATTCGCTCGACGCCCAAACTTCCGCGTCAAACGCAAGGTTCCGAAGCGCGACGTTTTGCGCCGACGCCGAACCGTCCGCCGCAAACGTCGACGCGACGTCGCCGAGTCCGAACGCGCCGACGCAGAAACCGAGCGCCGCCGCCCAAATCGTTCGTTTCATTTTTCTTTCCTTCATCTTAACGACTCCGCGTTCGCCGACGCTTCGCTTCCGCTCCGCCCGCGACGCTTAAAAAATTTCGACGCCGTCAATTATATCGAACGCCGCCCGGCGATTCAAGCGCCGAACGCTTAAAAGCGGCAAAAAGTCGAAAAAACGCAGCAAATTTCCGCGTTTCGCTCCGTTCCGCCCCGTTTTACCGCGCTCCGCCAAAAGCTCGCGACGCCGCCGAAGAAAAAACGGTCGTCCGACGTCGCCCGGAAAGCGCCGTCCAACGACCGTTCGAGAAAAGCTGAAGTCGCGTCAAAGGCCGGTTTTCGCCGAGTCTTTGAAAACGCAAATTATCGCGCCGTTATTCCGTCGCAACCGGTTTCGGCTCCGTTCCCTTCTTTGTTTCCGGTTTATACCAAAGCGAACGCCAATATTTTTCGTCGAGTTCGTAAGGGTCGTAACTCGCGCTCGGGTCGGCGTCGACCGGAAGGATTCCGTATCGGATCATTTCGCGCAGGTACGCCCAACGCGGAACGAACTTTTGCGGGCAGTCCGGGCCGTTGTTCGGACTCGGAACGATCATTTCGGGGCGGTTGTCCTCCTCCAAAATGTAACGGCGGCCGCGCTCGATTCCGGCCAAAATCGCGCGGTAATCCGGGTCGTTTTTATCGACGAAGACCGGTTTGCCCGACTTCGCCTCGCAGACGCCGAGACCGCCCGCCGCCTTCGACAACGGCCCTCTAACCGCTTTTGAAAGCTCCGGATACGACAGGTCGAAAATCTCCAAACGGCTGAAACGTCCGTGCGCCTGCGACAAGTCGTGCGGAATAAACATATCGGTCGCGTCGTCCGGATTGCGATACGAGTAGTAGTCGCGGAAAAGGTCGTAAACGCCGAACCCCTTTTTCGGATCCGGAGGCGTGTGGCAACCGTCGCAACGGCGCGCGATCGCCTCTTGCATCGCGGCGGTTTCCGGCCAATCTTTCTCGTTGCGAACCGGTATGTTGAGCATATAATAGCCGATCGCTCCGGCGGCCGACGCGGCGTAAGTTCCGGCGTAGTTGGCGCCCGCGTCGAGCCAACATCGAACGACGTCGCGCTCCGTTTTCGACAATTCGACGCCGCCGTGTTTCTCGTCGATAAGTTTCAAGAGCCGACTCGCTCCGGAGCCGATCTCGTAGGGGCCGAAGTCGCTTTTCGCTCGGTTGCGGTTGTCGCCCAAGAGTCGACGCCAATTCAGGTGCGCGTAACTAATCGTATACATCGGCGACCAGTGTCCCGAAACGTTGAAACCGCCCTCCTCGCGGTCGGGGTTATGGCACTCGAGGCAGCGTTTGTCCAAAATCGGCTGAATATCGCGAGTGAAGCTGAAAACGTCCGGAACGCCCTCGATCGGCTCGATTTCGACCGGCGGTTTCTTCATCATTTCCATCAGCCGGTTCTTTTCGTCCGACGCGGCGGTTTCGTAACGCTCCTCGTGGCAGCCGACGCAACTCAAATTTTCGCCGGGCATTACCGACGTAAAAGAGTGCATCCGCTTGACGCAGCGGCCTTGCGCGTCCATCGCCAAGAAGAAAATCGGACGGTTCGCCGGGACGCGGAAGTACGCCGAGCCGTCCTCAGAAACCGGGACGCGTCCCAAGAACCGTTCGATCGTGAACGTGCCGCGCATACTCGTCATTTCCGTGCCGCCGCTGTAGTAAACCGGCTTCGGAAGCGTTTCGTAAATATGGAGTTCCTTAATCGTTCCCGGCTCGACGTCCCGCATTTTTCGACCGACGTAAACGTTCAAGAGGGCGATCGTTCCCTCCGTTTGCGTCGGGTCGGTCGCGTCGGGGGAGAGCGGCTCTCGTTCGCGCGGGGCGAGCGGGCGCGGTTCGCCGACGTAAAACCCTTGGTCGATCAGCTCTTGCGGCAGTTGGTAAAGGGTCGTTTCCCGACCGCGCTCGTCGAGGAGCGCGATCTTCGTCCGCGACGCCGTCATAAACTTCGTTTCGTCGAACGCCCAAGGGTCGCTGTGATTATTGTTGCGCGAAACAATTTTCAAACCGCGCGGGTCGTCCGGGCCGTAACTCGGGTCGATTAAAGCGATAGGCCCGTAATGCTCCTTGATTCCGTGCCCCGGCGAATAGGTGCAAACGATTTTGTTCGAGTCCAGAACCGACTTCGGCGCGAGAATGACGGCGCCCGGTTTTTGGTTGCCGTACAAGATTTGTTGGCGCGTCCCGTCTTGGTTCATCGTCCAAAGATGATGGTAGTCGAGCTGACTGCGGTCGACGTACTCCCAACGCATGTAGGCGATTTGCCCGTTCGAAAGAACCCAAGGCGTGTTGTCTTGCTCGACGTTGCAAGACAATTCGCGTATCGTCCCGTCCGGCAAGCGTTTGTAAATCGTTCCGACGTGCGTCGTCCAACAGCCGACGTAACGCTTGGCGCGGGTCGAGCAAAAGACGATCGAATCGTCCGGAAGCCAAGTCGGCTCGTAATCGTCCCAACCGGGGGGCGCGAAGTCGCGAGCGTTCCCGAGCGGCGCGACGGAAGAACGAAACTCCGTCGACGTCGACGGTTCGACGCCTTCGGGGAGCTTGAGCGGTTCGTCCGTCTCTTCGCCGGTGAGGCGCGCAAGTCCCGTGCCGTCGGCGTTTATAACGTAAAGACTGTAGTGTTTTTTCCCCGCCGGGAGGTAAGAAAAGAGGATTTTTTTCCCGTCGTAATGGACTTGCGGGTCGCGGAAGTTCCCTCGCGGGTCTTCAATAATCGGACGCGTCTTTTTCGTAACGACGTTGTAAGCGTAAATCCCGCCGCCGCTTCCCATTGGGAACGGCAAACGGCAAACGTTGTCGGCGTAATAGCCGATATTCGCGTACCAGTGCCCGTCGAAACTGGGTTTGCGGACGGCGAAAACGATTTCGTCCGGCATTCCGGCGTCGCGGTAACCGGCGAGCGTCTCTTCGAGGGGCGGTCGCGCCGCTTCCGGATTAACCGCCGCGGCCAGCTCTTCGTCGCTCGGACGGCGTTCGAAGACGGCGATTTCGGACGCGCCCCAATGGAGCCCGCCCTCGTAACCGTTCAAAAATCGGATTTTAACGGTCGAAACTTCGCGCTTTTCGAACTCGACGAACTGCGGGCCGTGAATCATCTCGAACGTTCCGGTCGCGATCGGCGTTTCCTCGTCGTCGAGGTAAATTTCGTAATCGCGGAAGACCTCGTTCAACATCGCCGCCCCGGTGCGCCCGAAATAAACGACCGTCGAAACGGCGCGCGGCTCCTCCCAACTCAACTCGAAATCGGCCTTTCCGCCCGTTTTTTTGCCGTCGACGACCCAAGAACGCCCGCGGTCGCCCCCGCCCAACTTCGGCGCGACGTCGCCGTCGATCGCCGCGAACGCCGTATAAGGCGCGCTGTGTTCGTTCGACGCCCAAACATCCGCGTCGAACGCAAGATTCCGAAGCGCGACGTTTTGCGTCGACGCCGAACCGTCCGACGCAAGCGACGCGACGTCGCCGAGTCCGCCGCAAACGCCGAACGCGCCGACACAGAAACCGAGCGCCGCCGCCCAAATCGTTCGTTTCATTTCTCTTCCCTTCATTCTTAACGAATCCGCGCTTCGCCGACGCTTCGCTTCCGCTCCGCACGCGACGCTCCCAAAATTTCGACGGCTTAATTATAACGGACGTCGCTTTGCGTTTCAAGCGTCGAGGGGCCAAACGAGGCGAAAAGTTCGCAAAACGCCGCTCTTTTGTATTGTCGCGATCGCGCCGACGCGTCCTTCCGCCGTCCCGCTTAACGGAACGAACGCCGCGCCGGAACCGTTTTTGGGCGCTTGTCGGCGGCGCAAAATCGGGTATAATCGTCGCGACGGTCGGCGGAAACGTCGCCGCGCAATCGTCAAAACCGGCAAAAAACAACGCTTCCAACGCCCGTTTCCGCCGTCTTTGATTTTTCTGTTTCGGTAACTTTTTTCAATATTTTCAAACGCGCCCTTAAGAACGGCGTTTTAAGAAACAAGAAAGCGACAAGATCGATGAACGCCGACGAAACGATCGTCGCGCAGGCGTCGGCGCAAGGAAACGCGCGCCGCGGAATCGTTCGCCTCTCCGGCGACGCGGTTCTCGACGCCGTCGCGCCCCTCTTCTTTTTCCGCCGCCCGACCGACGACTTCCCGCCCGAAACGCCGGAAGAACTCGCGCCGCTCGCCCCCGTTTCGCCGTCGGCGGTCGTTCCGAACGTCGAGCGTCCGGCGGTCGTTTCCGGTTGGCTCGCGCCTTGGGGAACCGAAACGAAACCCGTCGCGCCGCCGACGTTCGCCGCCCCCGTCGACTCCGACTCCGCCGACGTCAACGAAGCGCGAGAATCCGTTAAACGACAAAGCGTCGCCGCGCCGTTCGAGCCGCCGCGTCTCGTCCGTTGCGCCCTTTTTTATTGGCCGTCCGGACGCGGTTTTACCGGCCAACGCGCCGTCGAGTTGCACCTGCCGGGCGCGCCGCCGGTTCTCGACGCCGCCGTCCGTTCGATCTGCTCGACCGGAAACGCTCGGCTGGCGCGTCGCGGCGAGTTCGCGCTTCGCGCTTTCCTCAACGGTCGCATCGACTTAACGCAAGCGGAAGCGATACTCGGCGCGATCGACGCCCGCTCCGACGGCGAACTTCAAACGGCGCTCGAACAACTCGCCGGCAACCTTTCCCGCGCGTTCGGCGCCCTCCGCGAAACGCTTTTCGACGTTCTTTGCAACCTCGAAGCCGGTTTCGATTTCGTCGAGGAAGATATTGAGTTCGTTTCGACCGACGAGATTCGGGCGCAACTGCAAAACGCGATTTCGCAAATCGACGAAACGCTCGACCGAACGCGCTCCCGAGGATCGCTCGACCGGGCGCCGCGCGTCGTTCTCGCCGGGCTTCCAAACGCCGGCAAAAGCTCGCTTTACAATCGACTCGTTCAAACGTTCGGCGCGCAAAACGCCGCGACCGAAAACGCCGCCGCGCTCGTCTCCGACGTCGCCGGAACGACCCGCGATTATCTCGAAACGGAACTGACCGTCGACGACGTTTCGTTCGTTCTCGTCGACTCGGCGGGCGTCGAAAACGTTCAAGACGCCGAAAAAACCGGCGCGTTTGAAAACAAACAAAAAAGCGCCGATTTTCAAACAAATCAAACGCCGCCGCAAAACGGGGCGCCAAACGCGCTTCCCAACGGGCAAGCCCCCCCAAAAGTCGGAGAAACTGAAAAAGCCGCCGCGACGTCGGAACTTTCGCCCCGTCAACTCGCGCAACTCGGTTTGAAACGCGTTTTCGCCGACGCGTCGCTCATTTTGCGCTGTCGCGACGCCGCGTCGACCGACTTTCCGCCCGATTTCGGCGCCGAACTCGGGATTCCCGCCGACGTTCCGACGCTCGACGTCGCGACGAAACGAGACGGCGCCGCCTCGACGACAAAACGACAAGACGAGTCGTTAAAAGAAAAAACGACGCCCGCCGCCGACGCCGCAAACGACGCGGCGCAAGGAGTTAACGCGCCGCTCGAAACGTCCGCCGCGACCGGATTCGGCGTCGAAACGCTGGGCCGCCGAATCGCCGACCGGCTCCGCGCCGAAATGGAAAACGGCGAAATCGTCCCGTCGACCGCCGTCCGCTGTCAAGAATCGCTCCGCGAGGCCAACGACGCGCTCCGCCGAGCGCTCGCCCTCCTCGACGGCGCGCTGTTCGACGAAGTTTTAGTCGCCGCCGAGATTCGCGTCGCGCTCGACCGAATCGGGCTCGTCGTCGGCGCCGTTCACACCGAAGATTTGCTCGACCGCATTTTCAGCCGCTTCTGCGTCGGCAAATGACTTGCGGAAGCGAAGCGCCGGGTTCGCGACCGAAATTTCGTCGTAATTCGCGACGGAAATCAACCCGAGTTGTTGAAGGAACTCAAGGCGCGCGGCGACGTCGGAAATCGCGAAAAATTCCCGGTTAGGTCGCCCGCTCCAGTACATTCGACGCGCGATTTCAAGCGTCGTCAACGGCTCCTCCGCTTCCTCCAACAACGCGAAAAGCCGTCCGTTGCGCCGCTCCATTCCGCGAACGACCTGTCGAACGCGGTTCGGAACGTCGAAAATCGGCGCTTCGTGCGCCGGAAGCGCGACCAACTTTCGTCCGACGGCCCGCTCGCACCGCTCGCCGATTCGCGACAACGTCCGCAACGACCGAATATAATTCCAAACGCCGGTTCGCGGCGTCAATCGCGACGGCCAAATTTGCGTCAACGTCTTCGAAAGGAGCAAGTCGCCGGTCAAAATAACGTCGTCGAGTTGAAACGCGAGGTGTCCCGGCGAGTGTCCGGGCAAGTAAAACGTCTTCAACGCGCCGAACGTTTCCCCGCCGAGGAGCGTTTTCGCGACCGGCGTCGACTTCGCGCGTCCCGGGCGGAACCCGAACCCGTCGAGAATCCCCGGAATCTCCGCTTCGTCGACGCCCGCTTCGCGCAAGAAATGAAACGACCGAACGTTCGAGACGCAAGCCTGTTCGTTAAACGACGAAACGACGCGACTTTCGAACGAATGCGACCAAACCTCCGCGCCGGTTCGCCGACGCAGTTCGTTCGCGCCGCCGAAATGGTCGATATGCGAGTGCGTCAGCAGAATCCGCCGAATTTTCTCCGGCGCGAAACCGGGTTCGAACTCTTCGCGAATCGTTCGAAACGCGCTTTCCAAGTCGGCGTTCGACTCGTCGCTCCCGCTCCCGGCGTCGATCAGCCAATATTCGGTCGGGTTCGTTCGAATCGCCGGAGCGCCGCCCAAGTTCGCCGTCGTTTCCGCGTTGAAACCGTTTGTTTTAGCGGCGGTTAAGTCGGCGACGTTCGCGCTTTTCGTTTCGTTTGCCCCCGTCTTCTCCGCGCCTTGCGTCGATCGAATTTTTTGCGTCGACGCTCCTTCGACCGGCGAACGCGGCGGCGCGGTCGGATCGGCGAACAAGTAAAGCGAGCCCGGCAAAAAGGGCAAAACCCGCGCCCCAATCCGATAAATAACGAACCCGGCGCGCGTTCGCAACCGCTCGACGCGACCGTCCGTCGACACGTTGTCGCCAAAAATTTCGACGCGACGCGTCGCCGCGTTCAGCCGATTCGCCGTCGTCGTTCGCTCTTCCATTTTTCGTTCCCTTCTCGTTTTCGCGACCGTCGCGACGCTTAACTCGTTTAACGACGGCGGTTAAAAACGTCGTCTTTTTAAACAAACGCGCGGACGTCCGACTTCGTTCGTCGAACGTCCGCGTTTTCAATTCTTTTTTCAGCGACCGCCGGAGCCCGTCCGACGTTTCAACGTCGGAACTCGCCCTTTCGGTCTTCTCGACGTTTAACGTCGAAACTCGCCCTTTCGGTCTTCTCGACGCTTAACGTCGGAACTCGCCTTTCCGGCCTTCTCGACGCTTAACGTTCGAATTCGCTTTCTTGGCGTCGGACGGTCAACGCCGAGCGGCTTTTTCGGCGGCGCGAACCCGAGCGCGCGCCGTCGCGACCGCCTTCGTCTTGATTTCGCGCAGTTCCGGAGAAGTCGCCGGACGGTTTAACGCGTCGTTAAGCGCTTGCGTCGCCTCGTTTAAGTCGAGTTCCGAGAATTTGCAAGCGCGCGTCGTCAAAAGCGACACAACATCGTTCGCCGCTTCGACGAAACCGCCTTCGACGTACCAACGTTCGACCGAATCGTCGTCGAGCGTCAACCGCAACTCGCCCGCGCCCAAGCGTCCGACGACCGGCGTGTGCCCGACGCCGATCGCGTATTCGCCGTCGTAAAGCGGAACGACGACGAACTTCGTCTCCCGTTCGACGACCGTTTTTTCCGGCGTTACCGCAACGCATTTCATTTTTCAGCCTCCTCGTTGGGCCCGACAAAACGTCGCCGACGCCTTACTTCGTCGAAAAGCGCGCCGACGTTTCGCCGCCCTTTGGGTCAACTCTATTTCTTGCGGGCTTGCGCCGCCATTCGCTCCGCTTGCTCCGCCGCTTGCTCGACGGCGCCGACGTAAAGGAACGCTTGTTCCGGCAGGTGATCCCATTTCCCGTCGCAAATTTCGTTAAACGAACGAATCGTTTCTTTCAACGGAGTGATTTCGCCCTTTTTGCCGGTGAAGACTTCGGCGACGAGGAACGGTTGCGACAGGAACCGCTCGACGCGGCGCGCTCGGTGAACGGTCAGTTTGTCGTCTTCGCTCAACTCGTCGACGCCCAAAATCGCGATGACGTCTTGAAGTTCGCGGTACTTTTGCAGCATCTGTTGAACGCGACGGGCGCAGTCGTAATGCTCTTGACCGACGTATTGCGGGTCGAGAACGCGGCTCGACGACGCCAACGGGTCGACCGCCGGGTAAATCCCCTTTTCGGAGATCGAACGGTCGAGGTAAACGAACGCGTCGAGTTGGCCGAACGCGGTCGCCGGCGCCGGGTCGGTCGGGTCGTCCGCCGGAACGTAAACCGCTTGAACGGAGGTGATCGCGCCGCGGTTCGTCGACGCGATTCGTTCTTGAAGCGCACCCATTTCCGACGCCAACGTCGGTTGGTAACCGACCGCCGACGGCATCCGCCCGAGCAACGCGGAAACTTCCGAACCGGCTTGCGAGAAGCGGAAAATGTTGTCGACGAAGAGCAAAACGTCCGTCCCGAGGTTGTCGCGGAAGTACTCCGCCATCGTCAGCGCCGACAACGCGACGCGGAGACGGGCCCCCGGCGGCTCGTTCATTTGGCCGAAAACCATCGTCGTTTGTTCGAGAACGGAACGACCGGTGTCGCCGATTTTCGCCTCTTTCATTTCGCGCCAAAGGTCGTTCCCTTCCCGAGTGCGCTCGCCGACGCCGGCGAAAACCGACGCGCCGCCGTGCGCGCTCGCGATGCGGGCGATCAACTCCTGCAAAATGACCGTTTTCCCCAATCCGGCGCCGCCGAAAAGCCCGGCTTTACCGCCGCGAACGAACGGCGTCAACAAGTCGATCACTTTGATACCGGTTTCGAAAATCTCGGTGTTCGTCGAAAGTTCCGCGACCGCCGGAGCCGGTTGGTGAATCGGGCGAAATTCCTTCGCGTCGACCGGGCCCGCTTTGTCGATCGGTTCGCCGAGAAGGTTGAAGACGCGCCCCAGCGTTTCGTTTCCGACCGGAACGCTAACCGGCGCCCCCGTGTCGACGCACTCCATTCCGCGCACCAAACCGTCGGCGTTCCCCAACGCGACGCAACGGACGCGCCCGCCGCCCAAGTGTTGCTGCACCTCGCCGACCAAACGCGAAACTTCGTCCCCCGTTTTTTTCTCGACGTAAAGAGCGTTGTAAATCGCGGGAAGCCGCCCTTCGGCGAACTCCGCGTCGAAAGTGGAGCCGATCACTTGCG
Organism: Thermoguttaceae bacterium; assembly: GCA_017937485.1. GTDB lineage: Bacteria > Planctomycetota > Planctomycetia > Pirellulales > Thermoguttaceae > RUG369. The sequence goes on along the minus strand of JAGBDN010000092.1, from coordinate 10,183 downwards.
TAACGCGACCGACGTTTTGGTTTTCATTTTGATTCATTGGTTACGACGCCTGATTTTCTAAACGCTTACTTCGAAGGGAAACGTCTCGCGCCGCCGACGCGACGCGAAAAACGCTCAAAACGAACGTATCGCAAAACAATATTGTATTCAAATTTTCAAAAACGAACCGCGATTTCAACTCAACGCGTTCGCGCCGCCGACGACTTCGAGGATTTCGTTGGTGATCTGCCCCTGCCGCGCTCGGTTGTACGTCGTCGTCAAGGACGAAATCATCTCGTCGGCGTTTTCGGTCGCCGCTTTCATCGCGACCATTCGCGCGATTTGCTCGCCAACCGCCGCGTCGAGGAAGCACTTGAACGTCTTCGCCCGGAACGCGGTTGGAACGATCTCTTCCAGAACGCTTCGCGGCGACGGTAAAAACTCGAATTGCAGTCGACTTTCGCTCGGCGCGTCTTCGGCGCTTTCGTCGCCGTCCGTCGCGGCTAACTCCGTCAACGGCAAGATCGTTTCGGCGCTCGGACGCTGTTTTGAAATCGAGTAAAATTTCGAATAAACGACGTCGAGCCGGTCGATTTCGCCGGTTTGGTATCGCTCGAGAAGCTCCGACGCGATCGCGTCGACCTCCGCGAAAGTCGGCTTGTCCTCAAAGTCGAAAAACGACCGCGCGATCTTATAATCGCGGTACGTCAAATAGGAAAACCCCCGCTTGCCGACGACGTAAAGCTCTACTTCTTCGAACGTTCGCGTCAACTCTTCCAAACGAGCGACCGCCGTCCGCAAGACGCCGCCGTTATACCCGCCGCACATTCCGCGATTCGCCGTTAAAATCAGCAAAACCGCTTTTTTCGAACTTTCGCGTTCGTCGAGAAGCGGATGCGACGCGTCTCCGCCCGCCCGCGCCAAATCGCCAACGAGCCGAACGATTCGCTCCGAATAGGCGCCCGCCGCGACCGCGCGCTCCATCGCCCGGCGAAATTGAGCGGTCGCGACCAACTCCATCGTCCGCGTGATTTTGCGAATATTTTTGATCGATTTTCTACGTTTGTCGAGCGCTCTTGCTTTTGCCATTGGATTCGAGGTTCGTAAAGTTCGACGTTCGCCGAGTTAACGCGCTCTCGGCGTCGTTGGGAACGACGCGTCGAAAAAAGCGTTAAAGTCGACGGAGTCGGAAAAAAATTCGGAAAACTCCGAACGCTCCGCGGCGCCGCTCGTTCGAGGACGGCGCCGCGACGGCGTTCGAAATCGACGCTCCGTTCGCTCGTTTACGACGCGGAACGGCTCGCGAAATTCTTGAAGAAAACGTCGTCGTTGAACTCGGTCAACGTCGCTTCGATCGCGGCGGTTTCGTCGGGGCCGAGCTTTTGTTTCGACGCTTTCAAACGCTCCCAAAGCTCGGCTTTGTTCGCGCGGAGCCAGGACAGGAACTCGCTTTCCCAAAGTTGCACGTCGTCGAGCGCGACGTCGTCGAGGAAGCCCTTCGTCCCGGCGTAAATGACGAAAATTTGGTCGATTTCGTCGAGCGGTTGGCAAACGCCCTGAATCAGGAGGCGGTTCATTCGGTACCCGCGGTCGAGGCGCGCTTGCGTCGCGGCGTCGAGGTCGGAACCGAGTTGCGCGAACGCTTCCAACTCGCGGAACGCCGCCAAGTCGAGGCGCAACCCGCCCGCGACCTGCTTCATCGCCGGAATTTGCGCCGACCCGCCGACCCGCGAAACGGAAATCCCGACGTTCATCGCCGGACGTTGCCCGCGGAAGAAAAGGTCGGGCTGCAGGTAAATTTGACCGTCGGTGATCGAAATAACGTTCGTCGGAATGTACGCCGAAACCTCGCCTTCCTGCGTTTCGACGATCGGGAGCGACGTCAGCGACCCGCCGCCCAAGTCGTCCGAGAGCTTCGCGCTCCGTTCGAGCAAGCGGCTGTGGCAGTAGAAAACGTCCCCCGGATACGCCTCGCGCCCCGGCGGGCGACGCATCAAAAGCGACAGTTGACGGTACGCGACCGCTTGTTTCGAAAGGTCGTCGTAAACGATCAACGCGTGTTCGCCCTTATACGTAAAGTATTCCGCCATCGCGGTTCCGGCGTAAGGCGCGATATATTGCAACGGCGCCGGCGAACTCGCGCCCGCGACGATAACGGTCGTGTAATCCATCGCGTCGTGTTTGCGGAGCGTTTCGACGATCCCCGCGACGGTCGAGTCTTTTTGCCCGACGGCGACGTAAAAACACTTGACGCCCTTCCCCTTTTGGTTGATGATCGTATCGACGGCGATTTGCGTTTTGCCGGTTTTGCGGTCGCCGATGATCAACTCGCGTTGGCCGCGCCCGATCGGCGTCATCGCGTCGATCGCTTTGAGCCCGGTTTGGAGCGCCTCGGTTACCGGTTGGCGGTCGGCGACGCCCGGCGCGTCGCTTTCGACGAACCGGAATTCGTTCGTAACGACCGGGCCGCGACCGTCGAGCGGATTCCCCAACGGGTCGAGAACGCGTCCAAGCACCGCGTCGCCGACCGGCGTTTGCAGGAGTTTGCCGGTGCCGCGGACTTCGTCCCCTTCGCGAATTTTCAGGTAGTCGCCCAAAATGATGACGCCCACGCTGTTTTCTTCGAGGTTGAACGCCAAGCCTTTGACGCCGTTCGGGAACTCGAGCATTTCGCCGGACATCACGCCGGAAAGGCCGTAAACTTGGGCGATGCCGTCGCCGACCTCGATCACTCGCCCGACTTCGCGGACGTCGATTTGGGTCTCGAACCGTTCAATTTCCTTCTGAATGACGGAAGCTATCTCGTCGGCTTTGAATTTCATGGACGCTCCTGTTAATCGTTTCTTGGCGCGCGTTGTTCAGTTGGTTTGCGATGGAAGCGTCGTAGACCTTGTCTCCGACGCGAACGACGACGCCGCCGATCAATTCCGGATCGACGACCGCGAAAAGCTCCGGCTCGCCGCCGACGAGTTTCCGCAATTTGACCGCGAGGCTTGCTTTCGCTTCTTCGGAAAGGGGCGTCGCCGTCGTAACGCGAACGGCGACGCGACCTTTGCGCTCCGCGTCGATTTGTCGGCAACGACGCCGAACGTCGCGGAGCAGTTCGCCCCGCCCGCGCTTGGCGAGCGTTTTAAGGAAGTTCTTAAAAATCGGCGTCGCGTCGCCGCAAACGGCGTCGACGATTCGAAATTTTTCGTCGGCCGCAACCATCGGAGACGCGAGGATTTCCTCGAACTTCGGAAACGCGTCGCAGGCGACTTCGACGAACGAGTCGAACTCGGCGAGAAACTCGGCGGTCGAAACGCCTTGCGCGTCGCAAGCGCCCAAGGCCGCGACGGCGTAAACGTCGGCTAGCTTCGCTCTCGACGCGTCGGCGGCGAATCCGGTCTCGTGTCGCGCTTCTTGTTCAAATTTCTGTTTCATTATTCGTCTTTTTCAACGACGCGCCGCCGTTAAAGTTGCGACGCGTCGTCCTTTTCCGCTCGTTGCCCTTGTTCGCGAATTACTTGCGAGCGAGTTCGTCGACGGCTTCCCCGAGCAAGCGTTCGCCGCGCGTCGGGTCGATCGTCTCCTTCAAAATTTTTCCGGCGAGATTCGTCGCGAGTTCGGCGCTCTTGGCGGCGAGCGTTTGGAGCGCGCCGTCGGTCGCGATTTCGACGTCCTTCAACGCCCGTTCGCGCTCCTTCGCGGCGGCCTCTTTCGCTTCGGCGACGATTTCGCGCGCCATTTTCTCGGCGTCGGCCCGGGCTTCGGCGACGACGCGACGCGCTTCTTCGGCGGACTCGTCGAGTTTGCCGCGGTACTCGTCGAGGAGAGCGCGAGCGTCGGCGTTCGCCTTTTCGAGCGCGGCGCGACGTTCGATTTCGGTTCGTTCGCGTTCGTCGAGCGCCTTCGCGATCGGCCCGAAAGCGAACCGTCCGAGAACCGCGACCAAGCCGAGAAAGACGACGGCGGTCCAAATCGCCAAGTCGGTTTGCCAAGCCATCGGGTTCAACGTCGCCTCTTCGCCGCCGTGTTCGGACGCCCAAAGCGCCGACGTTTCCGCGAGGAAAACGCCGACCGCCGCCGTCGCGACGCGGAACCCGTTCGCCGCCGCGTTAAACTCGTTAAACTTCATGTCAACACCCCATTTTCACTTTCGGGTCTCGCGCCGACCCAACGCCGACGCGTCGAACGGGCTTACTTCAACATGCAGACGATCAACGCAAAGAAGGTAACGCCTTCGACGAGCGCGGCGGAAATAATCATCGCGGTTTGGATTTTGCCGGACGCTTCCGGTTGACGCGCCATCGCTTCGACCGCGCTCGCGCCGATACGACCGATCCCAATCCCGGCGCCGATCAGCGCGAGACCGCAGCCGACCCCGTAAAGTCCCGAAAAGTCGAATCCGGCGTTTTCCGCGACGACGGCGGCGGCTTCCGAAGCGGCGGGCGCGTCTTGCGCCAAAACGGCGATCGGAGCGCAGAAGAGAGCGAAAACGAACGTCAAAGCGACGAGTTTAGCGAATTTGTTCACGGAAATTCTCCTAATACGGTTGGGTTTATCGTTCCCCGCGCGAACCGTCGACGCAAAAAGCCGAACGTGCGGCGGAAAACCGAGTTGTTATTCAATATTTGTCGCGCTTCGACGTTCGCTTCGTCGCGGAACCGCCGATTTTCAGCGCTTCTTTCGTTTTTTTGTCGTTATTTATAAGGCGGCGACGTTGGAAAAACGCCCGTCGCGACGCCGTCCTAAATTAATGTTGGTGTTGCGCCATTCCGATGAAAATCGACGCGAGGAACATAAAAATGTACGCTTGCAAAAAGGCGACGAAGAGTTCGAGCAAACTCAACGCGACGCTCATCGCGACGCTCCCGACGGTAACGCCGACCCAAAGCGCGAGGTAGTCCGCGGTTCCGGCGATGAAACCGAGCAAAACCGCCAAAACCAAGTGTCCGGCGAACATATTCGCCAAAAGACGCACCGCCAAGACGACGTGTTTAATAAAGAGCCCGACGACTTCGATGACGAAAATCATCGGCTTCAAGACGACCGCGAGCGCGAACGGAAGCTCCATCGACGGAACTTGCCCGAGCCAAAAGCCGACGACGCCGAATTTCTTCATCCCGGAACCGACCAACACGACGAACGTCGACGCGGCCAACACGGAAGTCGTCGCGAGCGCGCCGGTCGGAGAAGCGCCGAACCAGGGAATCAGCCCGGCCAAATTGCAAAAGAGAATGAAGAAAAAGAGCGTCCAAAGAAACGGCGCGAAACGCCCGACGTCCTTTTTGCCGATCGCCGGCGTCATCACTTCGTCGCGCAGATAAAGGAGGAAAACTTCCGCGAGGTTCCAAAATCGCCCGCGCACCGGCTTTCCGGACTTAATCTTCGCGGCCAACGGGAAGAAAATCGCGATCATCAAAACCGCGACGACAAGTTCGACCAGCATAAACCGCGTAATCTGAACGCCGCAAATCGTCGGCAACTCGGGCAAATGCCCCATAAACTGCGGAACGTGGTACTCGGAACCGTCGGAAACGTGCCCCGCCAAATCGCCCATATTAATCAGTTCGCCGCTCATAATCGCTCGGTTCGTTCTTCCCCAACGTCGTTGGTTCTTAGCGTTTAAGCCAGTGTCGCGACCGTCGCCGCTCGACCGCCGCCGTTAAAATCGTTATTATCGTCGCGACGTTCATTCGCCGCTTCAAACGCCGCGCTCCGACGAGCCGTTTCGTCGTCGCCAACGCCGCGATTGTCTTGTTTATTCGCTATAATCGTTTGATCCGTTCTTTTTCGCCCGTTTTTTCCAACGTTTTAAACGCCGCTCGTCGATCGGAAAAATCGCCGCGAGGTGCAACGGCGCGGTCGCGAAATACGCGACGAGAAGCGCCTTCAAGCCGGTTCGCGCCGCCGTCGGTTCGCCCGAAACGACGAACGCCAACGCGACGACGCCAAAGACGCCCGTTCGCGCCCAAATACCGTAAAACACCTCGCCGACGCCGATTTCGCCGCGATACCGGAAATACGCGGCGACCGCGAACGCCGTCGCGCCGTTCGAAACGCAAAAAACCGCCGCTAAAATCCACGGAATCGTTAAAGTCGCCGCCGCGTCGCCCAGCATATAACGACCGATCAACGCCCACACGACGCTCGCGTAAACGCTCCACCCGACGACGCGCGCCGTTAAACTAGCGACGCATTCGGGTTTTAACGTTTTTTCTTTTTTTGACGCGTCGAGCGGTCGAGGCGATTCCGAAACTTGGGAAACGTCGTCGACTCGCTTCATCGGCGCCGCTCCGTTTCGCCGACGTTAGGCGAATTCTCCGTTGGCTCCGACGCCTCCGAGTCTTCCGACCGTCCCGTTTTTTCCGCGAAAAACGCCGTCGCGCGCGCCAAAGTTTCTTCGAACTCGTCGCGCAAGGCTTCCGTTTTTAACGATTCGGCGGAAATTTCCGCGTCAACGTTATCGCGTTTTCGAACGTTTTCCGACGCCTTCGAAGCGGTCGCGCCGTCGCGTTCCAAACGCTTCGCCGCCGCGACAAGCCCGACGCAGAACGCCGCCGCGCCCGCGAGAGCGCCGACGACCGTTTCCCAAGGCGCCGTTTCAAAACGCCGGTCGACAAAATATCCTAGAGCCGCGCACAAAGCCGCTTGCGCCGAGACGGTTGAAATACGTACAACCGCCGCGTAGCCGACCGCTAGGGACGAAAAATCACCGTTGCTGTTACTCATTTGTTGCTCGTCGGCGACAAGTCGAACGCCAAGGAAAACGCGCCGTTTTTCAACGTCGGTTCCGTCGGCTTCGTCCGTTCGCTTCCGTTTCGTCCGATCGTCGGAGTCGTTTTCGCGTTGGAAAAACGTTCGTTTTCCCACAAATAGCGTTTACGACGCGCGTCGTTCGGCAAGCGTTAATAACTAGTATGCAAAAAAAGTTCGCTTTGTAAAGGTAAAAAACCTTTATTTTTCTTTTTTTTCCAAAAAACCCGGCAATTCCGGCAAAATAGATAAATTATTTCAATCTTAATTTAAGGAGTTTTCCCCAAATCGCGCTTATTTTATCTTTCGCGTCGACACGTTATAAGTCCGCGCGACACGCTATCAATATTTTTTTATCTTTTCCCGCGCCAAAAGAAATTTTCGGTTCCGCGCAAAGCGACCGCGGAACCGAAAACGCCGCGACGCCCAACGAACGCGCTCGCCTCTTAGACCGAACGCGTTCGCGGCGCTAAGCGGTTAAGCGCAAACGATTACGCTTTTTCCCATTGTTCGCGGAGGAACGCGATCGTCTTCTTGAACGCTTCTTCCTTGTCTTTGCCGGCGCAACCGCATTCGAACGAGCAGAAGTCGGTGTAACCGATGTATTTCAGGCCGCGGAAACCGTCGACGTAATTGCGATCGTTTTCGCCCGGGAAGGTGCGGCGCGGATTCGAGACGCCGCCGGCGAGGTGGACGTGTTTCAGGTATTTCTTACCGGCGCAAATGAAGGCGCCCATATCGTTCGCTTCTTCGGTGTCCATATGGTAGAAGTCGCCCATCACGGTAATGCCCGGGTTGTCGTCGGACGTGCCGGCGATGCGTTGAATGTCGCGGCAGAGCGAGGCGCCGTCGGCGACTTGACGCAGGAAGAAGGCTTCCATACGGCAGAGCGGTTCGAAGATAACGGCCGTGTTCATGCTGGCGGCGAATTTCGCGACTTCCGGCATGAACTCGAGCAAAAGTTTGCGGATTTCTTGGTTCGTCAGTTTCGTTTGGCCGTTGAACGCCGGAACGTAAATGACGCCGCGAGCTTCCATTTCGGCGGCGGTTTCGAGCGCGCGTTTCAGAGCGTCGATACCGGGTTGACGTTTTTCGACGACGTCGGAGCAGAGGTCGCCGTTGCAGGAGCCCCAGCAGATGACCGAAACTTCAAGACCGGCGTCGTTCGCCATTTCCTTGTGTTCTTTGCCTTTGCCGACGCAGCCGCCGTGATATTCGACCGCTTCGCAGCCGTATTTCTTCATATTGGCGAGCTTTTCGGCGTCGTTTTTACCCGGGGCCGGGCCGAGTTGGCTCGAAATGCGAAGTTTCGCTTCGGCGCGACGGTCGGTTTCGGCGGTCGTTTGCGCGGCGGCGAAGTTGGTCGAAGAATTCAAAGCCATACCGAGGCCCATCGCGGCGCCGGCGCCAAAGAAATCGCGTCGATTCATATTACAGCTCCTAATAATGCGACTCCGCCGAATAACGGAATCTAATAACGGCTTAAAAATTTAAAAGTCGGGGCGCGCCGTCGCGAAAATCGCCGTCCGACGCCGCCCGTCGTTATTTTCTTTTGGAACGTTACCCGTCTTAAGCGCCGACAAACGTCTCAAAGTCGACAAACGCCGACGCGGCGCAACGGTTTCCCGTTCCCAACGCTAACTGTTATACAAAATTTTTATCGCAAAATCAAGCGACCGCCGCCGATTTTTTTCAAAATTTGTCGTTTTCGCCCAAATTTTCTTCGAAATCGCGTCCTAATTCGCTCGTTCCAACGTTCGGCGACTTTTTCTCTTCCGCGCTCCGACGGTTTCTCCCTTATTTTTCAACGGCGGCGCTTTGTTCGCGGTCGTAAAATTCGAGCAGTTCGCGCAAATTCGCCCGATAATACTTCTCGTCGCAAGCGGGCGTCGTCGCGCCGGCTTCGGCGAACCAAACGTCGAGCGTCTCCGGAGCGAAAATCGCGTCGTGCAGGTTCGACTTCATCGAAACGGGCCGTTTCAAGATTTCGATCAGCGTCGGAACGTCGATTTTCCCGAAATTTTCGTTCAAACGTTTAAAAAGCGTGTCGGCGCGCTCGCCCGGGCCGGAGATATAAACGCAATCGTCGAGGGCGCCGGGAAGTCGCGGGTCGCATTCGCCGGGCCGCATAACCCGCAAAACCGGATCGCGTTCGGCGATCGCCTCGACGGCGGCCATATTCCCGGCGGCGTCGGAAAGGACGTAATAATAATCGCAGGTAAGCGGCGTCGACCGCATCAGCGCGAGCGCTTCGTCGACCGTCGAACACTCCTCGACGACGCGGCGCATCAGGTACGCCATCGGGAGACCGTCCCACTTCCCTTCGCCGGCGCCCCCCATTTCGCCGATCGCGAGCCCTTTTTCGTTCATCGCCGTTACCGTTCCGACGAAACCGGCGTAAGAAACGCTCAACCAAGCGTTGCGCCCCGTCGGACGATAAACGATTAACGCGGCGTTATTCTGTAAACCGACGTCGCGCATATAATCGAGAACGCGAGCGTGCAGGACGCGCCCGTCGACCGTCGCCGAGCCCCGGAGCGCGACGCCGCTGCAGTGAAACAGCTCCGGAAAGGAGTTGATTCGCCGAATTTGCGCCGGTTCCAAGCCGGTCGCGGCCGCCGTCGCGTCCATTTCCTCGAAGAAACGCTCCGGAACGAACGGCGCCGTTCGCCGCGTCGCCTCCTCGATTCGCGCCGCGAAATTTTCGCCGAGTTTCAGCGACGCCGCGACGCCGACCGCCGCGATTCGGGCGTTCATTTCGAGAACGTCGTCTCGGAAAAGCCGACCGTGCGCCGCGCCCATTTCGGCGGGCGTTCCGGAAAGAATCAGGACGTTTCGGACGCCGTCGAGCCGCGCCAAGACGCCGTTTTCCGTCTTCGCGACGACTTCCAACCCGGTCGACGCGGCGGCGTTTTCCGCCTTTTCGTTATCGCCGTTATTGCCGTTATTATTGGAATCGTCGTTGTCGTTTACCGACGTTTCGCAACTTTCGACGTCTTCCTCGAACGCAAGCTCTTCGTCGAACGCGTTCCAATCGACGCCGATCTCCGCTCGAGCCGCCGGTTCTTGCGCTTCGAGCCGAACGTCCGCCGCCCAACCGCCGAACCCCAACGCCGCCGCGACCGCCCAAAGCGCCGCGTTCGCCGTTCGGTTTGCCCGACGCTTCCGTCGCGCCGTCTTCGATTCGCTCGTTTCGCCGCCCCAAGTCGCTCGCATTTTTTCCCCTTATTAATATATTGGCGTTTTATCATTGTCAACAAATATAAACATATATCAGTAAAAATAATTGCCATATCATAACGCACCTACGTCATGGTATGGCAATTTAGGGCGTGTTGTCATTAACGGTTAAGTAAAATAACGATTGTTACAAAGTTTAAAAACGCCGAAAACATAACGTCGAGTTTATCGTAACGCGTCGCGATTCGCCGGAAGTCCTTGATACGTCGAAAGAAACGCTCGATTT
>JAGBDN010000024.1 GCA_017937485.1 Thermoguttaceae bacterium | reverse complement strand
TGACCGGCGGAGCCGCGGGCGGCGCCGCGGCGAGCGGCGGTATGGCCGGCGGAGCCGCGGGACGCGGTATGGGCGCGACGACCGAAGACCCGAGTTGGGCGCAACAAAAATATCCGGGACTTCCGCCGTATAAAGAACGTCGTCGCGTCGTCGGCAACGTCGACTGGCCGGAACCGGAAATTTACACCCTCCCGACGTGGGAATCCGAAGCGTATCCGAAATCGATCGAAGTTTGGTACGCGCAAGAGACGCTCTGGGTTTACGAAGCGTTGATTAGCGTCGTCGCCGAAACGAACAAAGATTACGACACGATCGCGAAAGCGCCGGTTAAATGCGTTGAAAATATGTTGATCGGTCAACAAGCCGCGACCGAGTGGGGCGCCTTGAAAACGACGATCGGCGACTTGACCGGCGCGTCCGCCGCGAACGCGATGGGCGATATGATGGGTTCGTCGTCGATGATGATGAGTTCGTCGATGGGCTCGTCCTCGATGGGGTCGATGGGATCGATGGGGTCGTCGTCGAGCGGAGGTTCCGCCGAGATGCAAGCCGCGGACGCCATCCTGATGGGACGTTATCTCGACTTGGAAGGCAAACCGCTTCTCGCGAGCGACAAACCGTCCTTCGCCGAATTTAATATGATGCCGGTTTGCTTGAAGGTCGTGATCGACCAACGTCGCGTGCCGGAGCTTCTCGTTAGCTGCGCCAACAGCGCGATGCCGATCGACGTGAAACATATTCGCGTTTGCCCGGACAACAACGTGCCGTTTACGATGCCGGTCGAAACGACCGCTTCCGCCGATATGATGGGAATGGGCGGTTCGATGATGGGCGGTTCCTCGATGATGGGGTCGTCGTCGATGGGCGGTTCTTCGGCGGGCGGCGCTTCCGGCGGCGCGGGCGGCGCGCGCGGTTCGATGGACGGCGCGGGCGGCCCCGGCGGTTCTGAAACGGGCGGCGTCGAGATCGGGCGTTCCGAACTCGGCTTGTCCGAATACGGCGCCGACGCGATTCGCGTCGAAATCTTCGGCGTCATCAACATTTACAACGAGCCGAATAAGGACGCGTTCGGCACCGGTAAAGAAGCGCAAGCGGCCGAAAACGCCGCCGACGTCGCGCTGACCGAAGCCGGAGCCGCGGAAAACCAAGCCGTCGCCGACGAAATCGCCGCCGCCGAAGCCGAAGCGGAAGCCGCGACCGAAGCGACCGAAGCCGACGCGGAAACGACCGAAAACGCCGAGCCGACCGAAGCCGAGGCCGAAACGCCCGCTCCGGCGGCGACCGACGCCGCGACGGAGCCGGAAACGACCGAAGCCGCGACGCCCGCGCCTTGACGGCGGGTTAAAACGAGCGCGGCGGAGGCGTCGCGCTCGAATCCCTTATTCAGACGACGCGCTGTCGCCGTTTCGCAAACGTGAAAAAGCGGGCGGAGCGGCGACGGTTAAACGATAAAAAAAGAGGACGCCATGTGCGCGAAAAATATCGATAAAGAAGCGAAGGCGGCGGAAAAAGCGGCGGCCAAAGCCGCGGCGCAAGAAGCGAAAGCCGCCAAGGCGAAAACGAAAACGAAAGCGAAACGCAAGAACGCCGGCGCGAACGAATTCAACTTCTTCTTCCTGCACGGCGAGAAAATTGGGATCGCCGCCGCCGTCGGGATTTTCGGAATGATGCTCGCCGGAGGCGCCGGGCTCGAAGAGTTTACGTTGACGCCGGAGCAAATCACCGAAGCGGCGAACAAAGCCGAAAAACACATCGACGAAAGCGAAGTTACGCCGCAAGAATACGACGAAGCGCTCGTCAATTACGATTACGGCGAATACGCGAAGTTGATCAAGAGCGCGGTTACCGTCAACGCTTACGAAACGCCGAACCGTTGGGAACAATCGCTCTTCCCGGACAAAAACAAACGTCCGAGCGTGAAACCGCTTCCGGTGGAAAACCTGCGCGCGGTCGCTTGCGTCGGCGCTATTATGTATAAAGAGTTGACCGCGAACAACGCGGCGGCCGCGATGGGCGGAGCCGCGGGCGGTATGGGCGGCGCCGGAGCGATGGGCGCGGGCGGCCCCGGCGGCGGTATGGGCGGCGCGGGCGGTATGATGGGCGGAACCGGCGGCGAAACGAAAGGACGCCAATGGATCGCCGTTACCGGTTCGATTCCGATTCGCAAACAACAAGCCGCTTACGGCGACCTGTTCGGGAACGCGCAGTATCTCGACGACGCTCGCGACCAACCGCGCTACCTCTATTACGAGCTGGAACGCGGCGAAGTCGCGCCGAACGGCGACGTCGCTTGGTCGAAAGTCGACGTGTTGCGCGCGATCAAGAAAGAGAACAACCAATGGAACGGCGTCGGGTCGGAACAAGTCGGGTTTAGCTATCACGCGCCGACGTTCGCCTCTTATCCGCCGATGGCGATGAGCTGCCCGCCGATGGCGAACAAGCCGTTCGGCGAAGAAATCGCGAACTTGCCGAACATTCCGTTGAACTCCTCGGAACAAATCGAAGTGCAATCGGCCGAGCTCGAACGTTGGAACAAGTTGCAAGAGGCGATGAACCAAATCGACGAAAGCACCTTGCTCGACCGCGACCCGTTCGAAGGCGCTTCCGCGACGGGCGGCGCCGGCGGTATGGATTCCGGAATGGGCGGCATGGGGCCGTCCGGCGGAATGGCCGCGTCCGGAGGGATGGGCGCGAACGGTATGGGCGCCGGGAACGATTGGCTCGTCAATCGCGAAGCGGTCGCGAAGCAAATGTTGAACGCGCAAACGGTCGCGTCGGTCGATTATTATCTCTTCCGTTACTTTGACTTCGAAGTCGAGGAAGGGAAAACGTATCAATACCGCGTGAAACTTTTGCTGGCGAACCCGAACTACGGCGTCGAAGAACGTTTCGTCGAAGACCCGACGGCGACCGAGCAAAAGATTATCGCGTCCGATTTCAGCGAACCGTCGAATCCGGCGGCGTTGGGACGTTCGGCGCGCGTCTTTGCGCAAAGCGTCGAAGCTCCGGCGCGACCGGGCGCCGAACCGCGCGTTCGCTTGGCGTCGATTTACTTCGAGCAAGAGTCGGCGACCGAGTCGTTGGCGCAAGACTTGTCGATGAGACTTGGGCAAGTCGCCAACTTCAAGGGCAAGCCGCACGAACCGGTCAACGTCGCCGGCGCGTTGCAAACGGGGATGGGCGGCATGATGGGCGCGGCGAGCGGAATGGCGCAACAAAGCGGCGGTCGCGGCGGACGCGGCGGTCGCGGCGGCGGCAAAGCGACGGTCGACCACGTGTCGGACGCGTGCTTGGTCGACGCGGTCGGCGGCGCGAAGATTTCCGGCGCGGAATTGCGTTCGCCGGGTAAGATTATGATCTTGGAACCGAACGGTTATCTCCAAATTCGCGAAGTCAAAGAAGACGCGCGCGAACTGGGACGGTACGACGGTTCGCAAGGCGGCGGAATGGGGATGGGAACCGGAGCCGCCGGTATGATGATGTGATCGACGTTTGACGTCGAACGACCCCGACGGTTTGAGCCGTCGGGGTTTTTTGTTGGCGAAAGGGACGAAAACGCGTCGCGGCGACAAACGGCGCCGTTCGAAAGAGGACGAAAACGAGAAAACGGGGAAAATATGCGGATTTTAATCGCGATTAATCAAGCGCGCGTTCTTTACGATTTTAAGCGCGAACTGGTCGAAGCGCTTTACGAACGCGGCGACGAACTCTTTTTTTCGTTTGAAGAAGATTTCCGGACGTCGGCGTTCGCCGATAAAGGGACGGTCGTTCCGACGCCGATCGAGCCGCGGGGACTGAATCCGTTAAAAGACGCGAAACTTTGCCGATTTTATCGAAAACTGCTGAAAAAGTTGCGTCCGGATTTGGTTTTGACTTTCACCGTAAAGCCGAACGCTTATTGCGGACGCGCTTGCCGCGCGACGCGAACGCCTTACGTCGCGACGATTTCCGGTTTGGGGACGGCGTTTTACGGCGCTCCGTGGAAGCGTCGTCTCGCGACGGCGCTTTATCGGGGCGGTTTGAAGGGCGCGGCGCGGGTTTTCGCGCAAAACGACGCGATCGCTCGACGCTTAATCGACGAACGGATGGCGCGGGCGGAACAAATCGTCGCGACGCGCGGCTCCGGCGTCAATTTGGAGCGGTTCGAATACGTCGATTACCCGAGCGACGCCGACGGAACGCGCTTGCTTTTCATCGGACGCTTGATGCGCGACAAGGGCGTCGTCGAGTTGATCGAATGCGCGCGACGGATTCGCAAAACGCGGCCCGACGTCGTCTTTCAGATGGTCGGCGCGACCGAGCGCGGTTGCGACGTTCATTACTTGACGTTCAACGCGGCGAACGTCGGCGTCGTCGAATACTTGGGGTACCAAGAGGACGTCCGCGAGGCGTTGGCCGCCGCGCACGCGGTTGTGTTGCCGTCGTATCACGAGGGCCTTTCAAACGCGCTTTTGGAGGGGGCGGCGACCGGACGACCGATTTTAGCGTCGAAAATTCCCGGTTGCCTCGAAACGTTCGAGGAAGGAGAAAGCGGATTCGGCTTCGAACCGCGCGACGTCGATTCGTTGGTCGCCGCGGTCGAGCGTTTTTTAGCGACGCCGTTCGAACGTCGGCGCGAGATGGGACGGCGCGGACGCTTAAAAATTGAACGGGAGTTTTCGCGGGCCGAGGTGGTCGCGCAATATTTGCGGGAGATCGACGCGGTCGCCGCCGAATCGCGACGTTGACAAGCGAAACGGCGCAAGCGGGAGAATAACGGCAAAACGCCGCGTCGCCGCGGAAAATCAACGCGGCGGACGCGGCGTTTCGACGTTAAAAGCTCGAAGCAAACGCTAGAATCGGAGTATTTCGTTGGCGAAAGAGGTGCGATAAACGCGCCGCTCTTGCGATTCGTTCGCGCCGGGATAACGGGAAACGTTCGAATTCGAATTGGAGCGTTCGGACGTCGCGTCGTTCGGGCGGGCGTTCGCGGGACGGCGACCGTCGTTCGAGCGAGGCGGCGCGCTTGGGCGAGCGTTCGCGGGACGGCGTTCGGACGTCGGACGGTCGTCGTCGAGAGCGTTCGGCGGCAGGTTCGGCGCGTTGGGACGCGGCGCGTTCGAGCGGAGCGGCGTTTCGTCGTCGGCTTCTTGAAGTTCGCGGCGCGGAGCGGTCGGGGTCGGACGCTTCGACGGCGCGGGCGCGACGGTCGTCGACGCGGCGGCGTTCGGATTGCGAAAACGTTCCGGAATCGCGTTGAGACGATTGGTCGCCTTCGAGCGCAAAACGCTGTCGGGATATTGTTCGATAATCATTTCGAAAGCGACGCGCGCTTTTTCGTAATCCTTGGCGCGCAACGCGATTTCTCCTTTAAGGAAAAGGAGATAATCGACGATCGCCGCGTCCGGTTTCTTCGCGAGGGCTTCGTTGACCAACTCTTCGGCGACGACGTCGTTCTTGACGTCGAATTCAATTTTCGCGATCGCCCAAACCGCGTGGCTCCAATAGGCGCTGCGCGGATAGGAACGGTAGAGTCGGTAAAAATTCTGTTGAGCGCGCTCGACGTCGCGGCGTTCCCATTCGTTCGTCGCGAGGTAGTAAAGGGCGGCGTCGGCGAGCGGCGAAACCGTTCGAGCGTTCGCGGCGAGGCTCAAATACTTGATCGCGTCGTCGCGGCGACCGAGCGCGTCGGCGGCGTATCCGAGGTAAAACGCGGCGACCGACGCTTCCGGGGAGTGCGGCGCGTTGGAAAGGAGTTCTTGGCACATTAATTGCGCTTCGGCGCGTTTGTTGAGCGCGTAAAGGACGTTCGCTCGCAGGAGCGCGACGCGAGCCGCCTCCGCCGGGCAATCTTGCCAAAAAGTTTCGGAGGACGTGATCGCTTCCAAAAGAACTTCGTTGGCGCGGTCGTACTCTTGATTGACGAAAAAGTTGGTCGCTTTGGCGAGCGCTTCGCGAGCCGCGACCGGAGTCAAGGGCGTCGACGCGGAGCCGGTCGAATCGGTCGAGCCCGTCGAACCGGGCGTTCCGGAACCGCCGCCGGGCGCGTTTCCGGCGGGCGAACCGGGCGTTCCGGTCGCGCCGCCGGGCGCGTACGAGGAACCGCCTTGCTGCGGCGGTCGCGTCGCGTTCGGATCGGTGGGGTTGAGGAAAGGATTGGGCGTCGGCGCGACGGAACCGGGGGGCGTCGCGACCGAAACGCTTCCGGAAGCGGAGTCGATCGGTTTCGTCAACGCTTCGCGACGGCGTTTGTCGATCATATCGACGATCAAATTCAGCGCCGGGTCGTTCAGCGACCGCGCGTAACGGGCCGTCGCTCGAAAAACCGATTCTTGCGCCGTTTCGTCGGTCGGATTCTTTTTGACGGCGTAACGACTCGCGTAGGAAAGGATGAGGACGCCGCAAGTTTCGACGAAATCGTGCGGCGCGAGCCGACGTCCGGGCGAGTTCGCGCCGGCGTTGTAATAGTTGATCGCAACGGAGTTTCCGGCGGTCGGGCGAACTTTTAGGAGCGTCGTCAACGAGGATATCGCGGCGTCCCAATTGCCGCGCGCCAACGAAAGAAGGGCGCGATACGAAGCGATCGCGTCCGGCGTTTCTTGACCGTAAGGCGACGCTTCGAGGGCGTTTAGGAGCGTTTCGGCTTCGTCGACGCGATTCAAGTTGACGAGCAATTTGATTTTAAGGAGCGCGGTTTCCGGCGAGATGGTTTCCGTCGTTAGCGCCATTTGTTCGACGAGAAGAAGCGCGCGTTCAAAATCCTTCTTCGCGAAGTAAGCGTAGGCTTCGTAAAGATAAGCGTCTTGAACGGCTTGCGCCGAGTTCGCGTCGGTTTGGTAACGGCGAATGAACGCGTCCAAAATGCGAATCGCTTCGTCGAAATTTTGTTGAACGATTTGCAAAAGCGCGCGTTGAACGACGACTTGCCCGGCGATTTCGGTCGGAAGTTCCGGATCCTCGGCCAAGGCGTTCAGCTGTTTTTCCGCTTCTTGATAATCGCCCGATTTGCCGACCGTCGCGGCTTTTTCGAGGCGGCAAGTCCAGCGAAGCGGCGACGTCGGGTATTCGGTCAGGTTGCGGTCGAAATAAGTCAGCGCGGCGGAATAGGCGCCCGACTGCGCTTCGCAAACGCCGAGATAATAATAAACGTACTGAACGTAAGCGTCTTTGGGGAAATCGGATAGGAACTTAACGAAAAGCGGGCGCGCTTCCGAATATTGGCGCAAATTGAAATAAGAATAAGCGCTGTGGAAGGTCGCTTCTTTATAATATTCGGCGTTTGGGCCTTGGTCGACGATATATTGGAAGTGGGCTCGCGCCAACGCCGTTTGTTCCGGGTCGATAAATTCGCCGAGCGCAAGGCGCGCGTGCCCGGCGAAAAGTTCCGCTTTATTGCGATTTTTCGACGACGGATGTTGCGCGATAAACGCTTCGAGCCGTTGAACCGCTTCCGCGTAATTTCCTTGGCGATGCTGTTCGAGCGCGGCGGCGAGGAGCGCGTCTTCCGTTTGCGACGCCGAGGCGGTTTGCGTCGTCTGCGCAAAAACCGCCAACCGCGGCGCTTCCGA
The DNA here is from genome assembly GCA_017937485.1 of Thermoguttaceae bacterium. GTDB lineage: Bacteria > Planctomycetota > Planctomycetia > Pirellulales > Thermoguttaceae > RUG369. Next base: position 186,680 of record JAGBDN010000024.1, on the reverse strand, counting down.
CGACGGCGCGACGACGAAGAGCGCGGCGGTCAACGCGGTTCCGAAGGAAAGGGCCGACGGCGCGAGGCGCGCGGGCCGACGGCGTTTCGAATAACGTCGCGTAAAAACGTTCAAAACGGGAAGGGCGCTCATAAGGCGGTCTTTCGTCTGCTTGGCGATGCGGTGGATGAGGGGAAATAAGGGAACGGGGAACGCGCCGAGGCGGAACGCGTTTCAATGCGTCGGGACGGAACGCCCCCTATTAAACAGTATACTCAATTTCTCTTGCCGCGCCAAGACCGTTTTGTAGATTTTTTCTATTTTACCTAGATTTCGCGTCTTGAAATTGCGGGTTAAAACGGCGGTAAGTTGGGCGGTTTGCGTCGAATAGCAAAAGACGCGCCCAAAACGGAAAAAAGACGGCTTTGCGCGGCGCGGCGCCGGCGGATAGAATTTAAAGAAAAACGAGGAAAAACGACCGTTGCGCGAGAGCGCCGCTTGCGATTTTATCGTCGAACCTTTATAATCGATAGAAGCAAACGGCGACGTTGAAAAATCGTCGAACGAAAAATCAAAAACGGGCGAACGGCGCGGCGAAAGACCGGTCGCGTCAAAAACAACCGTGCGAAAAGGAGAATCGCGATGAAACGGAACGAAGAAAACGACGGCGCGAAACGCTCGGAAATGTCGGAAACGACGCTTGAAGCGCTCGAAGGCGGAGCGAACGCGCGGATTTCGCGGCGACAAGCGTTGAAAACGGGAACGCTTGGGCTCGCGTCGGCGACGCTCGGCGGAGGAAGCGTCTTCGCGCAAGGCGGCGGTCGCGGGCGCGGGCGGGGGCGCGGTTTTCAGTCGGCGCTCGATAACGACGCTCCGAACGCGGCGGCGAACGGAAGCGCGGACGACGAATTTCCTTATCACCTCGACGGTTGCAAAACGTTTAGCGAGTATAAGGCGTTGCGCAAAAGGGAGAAACGAGCTTGCGACCCGGTCGTCGTCGAGCCCGACAACCCTTCGCTGACATACGAACGGCGACGTTGCGCGAACTGCGGACGGTGCGACGAAGCGTGTATGGCGCAAACGATTTCGCACTGGTACCGCCGCGATACGTTAAAGGACGGCGTTTCGACAATCTGCGTAAACTGCGGGCAATGCGTAACCGCGTGTAAGTTCAACGTCCTGCACGAGCGGCTCGATTACGTCGAGGTCGCGTCGGCGATTCGGGAAACCGCGCTGGCGGCGCAAAACGAAGCGACGAGGAAAACGGGCGAAAACGAGGAAAACGGCGAAAATGGGAAAGCGGCGCGAACTTTCGTCGCGACGACGGCGCCCGCGCTCCGCGTTTCGCTCGGCGAAATGTTCGGGCTCGAACCGGGCGCGAACCTCGAAGCGAAGCTCGCGGCGGCGTTGCGATTGATCGGGTTCGATTTCGTTTTCGACGCGACGTTCGGCGCCGACTTAACGATCGAGGAAGAGTCGCGAGAGCTTTGGGCGCGTCTGAACGAACCGAACGCGGGGCCGCTTTTCACCTCCTGCTGTCCGGCTTGGGTGAAGTTCGTCGAGACGTTTTATCCGGAATTTATCCCGAATTTGTCGACGACGCGGAGTCCGCTCCTGTCGCAAGGCGCGGCGATCAAAACGCGCTTCGCCGAGGAAAAAGGGCTCGACCCGGCGACGATAACGCACGTCGCGTTCGTTCCTTGCGTCGGGAAAAAGTTCGAAGCGACTCTCCCGAACGCGAACGCGGCGGGGCGATATTGGAAAAACGAGAAAATTCGCGATCTCGACTTCGCGTTGACGACCCGCGAACTCGCGTCTTGGCTGATGCAAACCAACGTCGACCCGGCGACGCTCGACGACGAGCCGTTCGACTCGACGCTCGGGAACGGAAGCGGCGCCGGAAAAATTTTCGGCGCGACCGGCGGCGTCGCGGAAGCGGCCTTGCGCAACCTTTGGAAAGTCGTCGAGGGAACCGATCCGCCGGCGGAACTGCTGAAATTTGAACCGCTTCGAGGAACGAAAGCGTTGAAGACGGCGACGGTCGAGATCGGCGGCAAAACGGTTCGCGTCGCGGTCGCGAGCGGTTTGGCGGCGGTTCGACCGCTCTTGGAAACGCTGAAAACGACCGGTAAAATCGAGTTCGATTTCGTCGAAGTAATGGCGTGTCCGGGCGGTTGCGTCGGAGGCGGCGGCCAACCGAAGATCGGCGGAATGCGGCGTCCGAACGACGCTTGGCGGCAACAACGCGCCGACGGTCTTTTCGAAGGCGACGCGAAAGTCGCGCTCCGAACGAGCGGCGACAACCCGGAGATTCAAGCGTTTTACCGCGATTTCGTCGGCGAACCGCTCGGCGAGCGCGCCAAATCGCTTTTCCACACGACGTTTGAAAAGCGCGACGTTTGGAAATAACGCCGCGTCGGACGTCGAAAAATTTACGAGTCGCGTTTGATTTTTCGACGCGAAGTCGATATAATTAAGGAAACGGGCGCCACGACCGCGCGTCGGTCGGCTCCGCGCCGTATCGCATTGTCGAACAACATTTAGCCAATAAGGATTAGCATAATGGCGAAAAAAAACGCGAACGCTTCCGCCGCGCCCGTCGGGCCTTGGCGCTCCGGGCGTCCTTCTTTCAAGGCGTTTTATCCGGAAATGATTTTTTTGACGATCGTTACGATCGCTTTCGTCGCCTTGGCCGCGCGGCTTAGTTGTTCCGGAACGAAGCCGAAGTCGGAAAACGCCGAGCCGACGCCCGTTTCGACCGCGACGTTATCCTTGACGGAGCAAGCGTTTGCGCAAGACGCTTCGCTCGACGTCGCGGCGCCGAGCGAAGCGAAAGCGGCTCCGGTCGCGTCGACTCCGAGCGAAGCGGAAGCGGCTCCGGTCGCGTCGACTCCGAGCGAAGCGGAAGCGGCTCCGGTCGCGGCGACTCCGAGCGAAGCGGAAGCGGCTCCGGTCGCGGCGACTCTGAGCGAAGCGGAAGCGGCTCCGGTCGCGTCGACGCCGAGCGAAGCGGAAGCGGCTCCGGTCGCGGCTCCGAGCGAAACGGAAGCGGCTCCGGTTGCGGCACCGAGCGAAGCGGAAGCGGCTCCGGTCGCGGCGCAAACGGCGAAATCCGGCGCGTCCGCGAAAATTTTGGCGATTTGGTGCGTCTGTTTAGCGATTCCGGCGCTCCTTTGGATTTGGCGCGCTTGGACTTGGATCGTCGCGGTTTACGGAGTCAAATTTGAAATCCGTTGCGACGCCGACAATCCGAAAGCGACGACGATTTTGGTAACGCGCGGGATTTTCAATAAGAAAACCGACTCGATGCACATTGCGCAGGTCAAAGATATTCAAAGTTCGCAAACCTTCTTCCAGAAGTACTTCCAAGGCGGCGTCGGCACGATCAGCCTGTTTACGCAAGACCTGACCGACGGAATCCTCAAGATGGAAAATATGGAAGACCCGAGTCGAGTTTTTAACGCGCTGGACGAGTTGCGCCGTCGTTACTGGGCGCTGGGCGGTTTCGGCGGCCGTATGGAAGGCGTCGAAGCGGATAATATCGAAGGTTTGAGCGACGCGATGTAAATTTGTCGCGACGTCGTAATAAAAAGCGAAGACGCGTTATCTCGGCGTTTCGTTGGGAAGAACGCGCCGCGTTTTAAGTTTTCGACCCGACGTTTTGCGAGTCGGACGTCGTCGAGCGTCGGCTCGCGCGTTCGAGCGAGAAGCGTCGGGACGTTTTGTTTTCTTGGCTTTAAATAAAGCGAATAAAGGAAGTTATATGAAATTCAATATGGCGAAAGCGGCGGCGTCGGTCGCGGCTTTGTTGGCGGCGTTTCCGGTCGCGACGTTGGGCGACGAAGCGCGTTGGACGTTGCGCAACATTCCGCGCGAAAGAGTAACGGTCGTCGCGCACCGCGGCGCGGGCGATTTGGCGCCGGAAAACTGTATGTCGTCTCTTGAAATGACTTGGGAGATGGGCGGGACGCCGGAAGTCGACGTGCGCTCGACGAAAGACAAGCGAATTTTGATGTTTCACGACGGCAACTTCGCTCGCGTTTGTCCGAACGCTCCCGACGAACTTAAAGCCAAGGGCGTCGAGGACTTAACGTTCGACGAAGCCCGCGCGCTCGACATTGGTTCTTTCCGCGGCGAACAGTTCAAAGGCGAAAAAATTATTTCAATCGAGGAAATTTGCGACGCGTTGAAACAAAATAATCGACGCCGCGTCGTAATCGACGTGAAAAACGTTGATTTCGAACAGCTTGCGAAAGCCGTTTACGACGTGCGCTTCCAAGTAACGTTGACGTCCGGTAACGAAGCGCACCTCGAGCGTTGGGCGGAAGTTTGCCCGAACGCCGACGCGACGCTCTGGATGGGGCTCGGCAAAATGAAGGACGCCGACGTCGAAGCGCGTTTCGAAAAGTTGCGCGCCAATAACTTCAAAGGAATCAACCGTTTGCAAATTCACGTAACGAAGGACGCCGACGGGAACCCGCAACCGTCGCTCGCGTGTTTACGCAAAGTCGCCGACGAGCTGCGCGCTCGCGGGATCGAGTTCCAAACGATGGCGTGGCGGACGAAAACTTGCCCCGACTTGGCGACCGACGTCGCGTTCCATAAAGCGCTGATGGACGCCGGATGCGCCGGTTTTGGCGCCGATCGCCCGGACGTTACGTTCCGAGCGCTCGACGAATATTACGCGGAAACTCCCGCCGATTGGAACGTTAAGGATAATCTGCCGTTCGCGGAAATCCTCGTTCAAGGCCACCGCGGAATGGGCGGCGAAGCGCCGGAAGGAACGCTCGAAACCTTCCGCGCCGCGTGGGCGATCAACGTCGTGCCGGAAGCCGACATTCGCATGACGAAAGACGGCGTCATTATGTCCTTTCACGACAATAACTTCAAACGCATCATTCCGGACGCGCCGGAGGACGTAAAGAAGCTCGGCGTCAAAGATTTCACTTACGAAGAATGCCGCAAACTCGACGTCGGCGCCTATATGGGCGAAGCGTTTAAAGGTCAAAAAATGGCCGACTTAGACGAGATGATGGCCGCGTTGCAAGAAGACCCGCGCCGTATGATTTTCTTCGACGTGAAGCAAGTCGACTTCGAAGTCTTGGCGAAAGCGACCGAAGCCGTTCACCCGCAAATTATTTTGGCGAGCTCTAAATACGACGAAATCAAGGCTTGGAAGAAAGTCGCGCCGCGTTCGAAGGCGATGCTCTGGATGCCGACGACCTGGGCTGGAACCGCCGACGACCTGAAAGACCGTTTCGACAAAATTCGCGACGAGAATTTCGCCGACCTCGACGCGTTGCAAGTGCACGTCGTCGTTGACGATAAGGGCGAAGTGAAACCGTCGCTCGACGTGTTGCGTTACTGCGGAACCGAGTTGCGCAAACGCGGCGTTACCTTTGAGACGCTCTCTTGGACGAACGGCGATAAAGCGTCGACGTACTGGACGCTCCTCGACGCCGGCTGCGCTTCCTTCGCGACCGACTATCCGACCGCGACGATGAAGGCGATCGGCGAGTATTACGCGCAAGAAAATAAAGAAGAAAAATGACGCAAACGAAGTAAAAACGACGGTTGCGTAAAAGAAAAGGTCGAGCGTCGCCAAGAACGCTCGACCTTTTTTAACGTCTCGACGTAACGAAATTACTTGGCGTCGCCGCCGATTTCGCGGTCGAGAACGTTCGCTTTGAACTCGTCGGAGTTGCCTTTAAGTTCCGGCGCGTACATCGCTTCGACGCGAGTCGGAAGCGCGGAGAAGCGGCCCGGCGTCTCGGCGCGTAACCGATACGAAACGGTCGTCCGACCTTGCGGAATCCGCGACGCGAAGAAGCAAACGCGGTCGTCTCGGTACTCGACGTAAGCGCCGAGATTGTTGCCGTTATAACCGCTCGACGTTTCGACCGGCTCGTACCCGGCGGCCTTGCGGTCTTCGAGCAGAATCGACTCGTACTCGTTTTTCGATTCGAGAATCAATTCGACTTCGATAAGATCGCCGGAAGCGACCGAATCGCCGGAGTTTAGCGCGATCTTTTCGAACCGTTCGACGCGTTGCGAAACCGCTTGACCGCGCCCGCCTTCGACGAGCGTCGTCGCGTCCTTCTTCGGAACGAGCTTGTAATAACGCCGCTCGACTTTCACTTCGAGCCCGGCTTTTTCGATCGGGTCTTCGAGCGTGAAGAATTCAAGATAAGCGTTGTAATACAAAGGATTCGCGCCGATCGTTTTGAGGACGATTTCGCGGTCGCCCGACGCGATTTGCGCCGCGTCGAGAACGAGCGTTCCGTCCGTTTCGAAGAGCGTTTCCGGCGAGTATTCGACCGTTTTGCGCAGTTCGCCGTCGACGTAAACCTCGACTTTCGAATCGGTTGCAAGTTCGTCCGTTTGGCGCAAATACTCGACGAACGCTTCGACGCAGACGGCGGAGTCGCGCGTCGAATTCCAGTAAGTCGCGTGTTTGCGATTGTTAAGCAAGTACTTGACGAGGCGCGGCGCGTCGTCGGCGAGCCCGAGGCGTCGAAGCGTTTCGACGTCGACGCGACTTAACAGCTTCAAATAAGCGGCTTGCGTTTCCATTTCGGAACCGTGCCAACGCCAAAAATACCAACCGGGAACGTCGTTCAGTTCGAGCCAAACCGTTTGGTTTTCGTCGTCGATCTTGCGATACTGCGACAAACGACGCAAAATCGTTTCGACGCGGGACTTAGCGACGGCGCGCGATTCGACGAGTTCCGGCGTTTGGCCTTGCGTCGGCGTCTTCGTTTCGTCGTCGAGCGCGAGCGCAAACATTGACGCCGGATAGAGTTGCAACTCGGTTCGCGCTTCCCAAAGGAACTCCTTCATCGTCGCGAAGAGTTCGGCGGGATTGTCGGAAATCGAAACGTTTTCCTTATCTTGCGCGTCGACAAAGGTTTCGGAGAACGGAACCGGGCGGATTCCCGCTTCCGACAGCGTGTAATAAACAAGCGCGTCCGCCTCGTCGGCGCCGTTTTTATAGAGGCGCCAAGCGTTGGCTTTCGCCTTGCGCTCCTCGCTCCAAACTTTGCCGCGCAAGATTTTAAGCGCTTCCTCGCGTTGATGGTTTTGGAGCCAAGCAATCCCGTTTTGTAGCGCGTGTTCCGGAACCGCTTGGTCGTTGGCGCGCGCCAAAACGAGCCCGCGAACGACGAGCGCGGTCATTTCCGCGGTCGAATGTTCGCCGACGCCGGAGAACCAGCCCCAACCGCCGTCGCCGCATTGCGCCGTGACGAGTTTATCGACGCCGGTTTGCGCGAGTTTTCGCGCTTCGTCGACGTCGTAAACCGCTTCATGAGAAGCGTTGCGACTCCACTGCGCGGCGCGTTCTTTAGCGTCGCCGAGTTCCTGCGTGTTCAGGTTCGCCCGTTTTTCTTTGAGCGACGCCAAGTCGACGCCGGAATCGAGGAGCGCTTTTTGCGCGATAACCAACGGCAGAAAACGGTTTAGCGTTTGTTCGTTGCAGCCGTAAGGATACTCGATCATATACGGCAAGGCGTCGAAAATCGCCCCGGCGAGCGTCGGCGAGAAACGGACGGTCAGTTTCGTCGTTTCAGGACGTCGCGCTTCCGGAACGGTCAAACGGAACTTTGCTTCGCGCGGCGCTTTAGCGTCTTGCGAAGCGGCGTCAACGGCGGAAATCATACCCGAAACGGCGATTTGCTTCGACATACCGCGTTCCAAAATCGGGAGCGTTTCTTGAATCGCGTCCGACTCTTCGTCGGTGAGCGCTTTCATTGTAAGCGTCGCGGCGCCAACGTTTTGCGCTTTGACGAGCCAATCGACGCGCGCTTCGCCGGAGGCCGGAACGACGACGGTTCGCGTCGCGGCGTTCGTTCCGATTCCCGGAGCGTTCAGCGCGGCGCCGTCGGCGTTTTCGACGAGCGTAAGTCGCGGCGAATCGGCGTTTTCCGCGTCGAAATCGAGCGAGACTTGAACCGTTTTTTCGGAATCGAGGTAGTTGTGAACGATCGCCGAAAGAACCGCTTCGTCGTTTTGCGTCAGGAAACGCGGCTTTTGCATACGGACGATAACGTCTTTGCGCGAAATGAATTCCGCCGTTCCGGAGCCGACGCGCAACCCGGCGCCGACCGACCAAGCGGCGACCTTCCAAGTCGTTAAGTTCTCCGGCGTCTCGATTTCCAGCTCGATCACGCCGTCGTTATTCGGGAGCAAGTCGGCCGCCCAGAACGCGAGATCGGCGAGATTTTTGCGCGTTTTCGCTTCGACAAACGCCGGTTGCGCCGAACTTTGCGACGTCGCGCCCGTTTCGGCGAGACCCGCGTCCGCGGCGGCTTTAAATTCGTTGCTACGCATACGAGCGCTCGATTTAAAGGTCGCTCCTACCGGCTTGGCGCCCATCGCCGCGGCAGGCGCGGGCGCCGCCATCGCCGTCGGTTCCGAACGCGCGCCGCCCATGCCGCCCATCAGCATTGGCGCGGCGTCCATTTCCATCGCCGCTTCTTCGACGACGGCGAAATCTTCCGCGTCGGCGTTTAGCGCTAAAGCGTTGGAAGCGGAGAAGATCGCGCCGCCGAAAACGCCGAGATCTCGCATTTTCGAGTCGGCGCCTTCCGGGATTCGGAAGATTTCGCGAAGGTTTGTCGCAAAGTTGGGCGATTGTCCGTAACGGCGCCAATTCCAGAAGAACTTGCGGACGTCTTCGTCGTTCGGGCCGCGACCGGCGAGCTGTTCGAGCGCCTTATCGTAAACGGTAACAACGGTTTGGCCGACGACCGGGCGCCCTTCGAGGTCGGTCAAACGCACTTCGATTTTCGTTTTTTCACCCGGCGCGACCGTCGCTTTCGACGGGAGAACTTCGACGTTCAACACGCGACTTTCCGGCGGAACGACGATTTCGCGGGACACGCTGTAAAACTCGCCGTTCGAGACGGTTCCGGCTTCGACGAAGAAGTTCGGCATATCGCGCTTTTCGATTTTAACGTCGACGCAAGCCGTTCCGTTTTCGAGTTTTATAATTCGCGGTTTCGTCGGCGCGAGCCCGTGTTCCGGACGTTCGAAAAGAAGAACCGTCGCGTCGGGATTGTCGGACGCAATTTGAACGCGCGCCGTTTCTCCGACTTTAAATTCCGATTTTTCAAGCGTTAGTTCGAGATCGCCAAAGCGGAACGCGCTTTTGTTCGCCGCTTTCTTCGCGGCGGCTTTCTTTTCGGCGCTTCGCGTCGTCGCGCCGACGGTCAAGAGGACGCCGCCTTCGCGACGCAAGCCTTGCGCCGTCTCGACTTCGCAAGAGAGACGGTATTGGCCGGGCTCCGCGGCGGAGAGCGAAAGCGTTCCGAAACCGTCGGCGTTCGTCGCGACGCGCTTCGAGAAGACTTCCGACTCGACCGGATGAAGAGCGGTTAAAGCGTTCGACGACGCGGTTTGCGAGTCGGCGTCCGTCGGGCGATACTCGATTTTGAAGAGACGAACGGTCGCTTCGCCGGCGACCGGTTTGCCGTCGACGCGGCGCGTTTGGAACGACGCGTCGATTTGAGACGCGGCGTCGTAAAAACCGCGATTCGTCCAAACGCAAACCTTGAACGGGTCGCGAGTTGCGAAAACGGAACCTGTTCCGACGATCGTGCGACGCGAACGGTCGACGACTTCCGCCGTAATCTCGTAACGTTGGTCGTCGTTCGGGAAAAGCTCCTTCGCAAACGACGTGTCGATAACGATTTGCGCTTTTCCGTCGGCGTCGAGCTTCGTCGTTCCGTCGAGAACGACCTCCGGAACGCCGCCCGAGCGCGGGAACCAAGTCGGAACCGGTCGGCGCCAACCCCAATTCGACCAACCTGGGTACCACGCGGCGTCGCAGTGGAGCCAACCGTAACCGGGGCCGTAAAACCAATCCCAAGGCAAAACCGGGTACCAAGTTTCGTCGTGTCGCGTTCGCGTAACCTTGTATGAGACTTCGCCTTCGGTAACCGGCGCGCCGAAAAGATACTTCGCGGAAATCGTCGCTTCGATCTTGTCGCCGAGCGTAATCGGCTCGGCGGGCGCGTCGACTGCAACTTCAAATTCCGGCTTGCGGTACTCTTCGAGACGGAAACTTCCGCCGCCGTACCAGCGACGGTCGTTCGTCGCGCGAATTTGAACGTTATAAACGCCGAGTTGAGCGTCTTTAGGGAGTTCGAACGAACCGGCGAACGCGCCGAAATCGTCCAAAACGACCGTTTGCGTTTTCACTTCGTCGCCGCGCGGGGACGTAATCGAGTACTTAACTTCTTTGCCGGCCCAAAGATGCGTTTCCGGCAAGTCGTATTTCGCCGTTCCGAGCCAAAACTTAAACTCGGCCTTTTGACCGGGGCGGTAAAGCGGGCGGTCGGAGACGAAATAGGCGCGAGCTTGCTCGTTCGCTTCGTCGTTCGTAAAGTTTTGAGCGCGGCGCAGTTGCGCGTCGAGGCGATGCGTCGCAAGATAAGCGAAACGCGCCGGTTCGTTCGGATTCACGGACGGGACAAATGTAAATACCGTGTAATAACGATTTGAAGACGATTTAAGCAGCGAGCTAAGACCGCCGAAACCGGGGATTTTCTCGACGACGAAGGAACCGTTTTCGTCGGTTTTGACCTTTTCGGAGCGAGCGGCGCGCGTTCGGCGGTTTCCGTCGCGGTTCCAGCTCGTTTCGACGACGAAAAGCTCGGCTTCGACGTTCGCGAGCGGGGCGCCGGTCAGCGCGTCGGCGACGTAAAAGTATTCGCCGTCGGCGGTTGAGCGCGAAACGATCGCGGCGTCCGGCTTCCAAAAGAACGCGGACGTCGTTTCGGCGGTCTTTTCGGAGTTTTTCGCCGTCGCTTCGACGTAAAACAAACCGCCGCGGGAGATCGGAAGAGCGATGTCGTGTCGGCGATTGAAATGACCCGGCGCCGGTTCGATTTCGACCGTTCGGCGCGCGACTTCGGGGCCGAGGTATTTTTCGGCGATTTTCTCGAAGCCTTGTCGTTGAAGGAAAAATTCGATTTGCGGCGAGAACAAGTCGTTTTTAGCGTTAGGGTTGGAGTTTGCGACTTGACGGAATTCGTCGAGAAGTTTCGTCGCGTCGATTTCTCGAACGACGAACTCGACCGCGTCGGCGTTGCGGGCGACGTAAGAAACGACCGTTTCGGCGCCGTTGATTTTCGACGCGGCTAAGTCGAAGCGTCCCCAAGGGTTAAGGATTTGGTCGAGCGCTTCGCGGGCGACGTTCGGGTACGAGCCTCGGCTGTCGGCGCAAGCGTCGAGGAGTTCGCGCCAAACGTCGGCGGCCTTGTCGAATTGGCGGCGATTTTCGTATTCTTTCGCGATTAACGACAGCAAATGTTCTTTGGCGCCGACTCCCAACTGAGGCGTGTCGGCGTGTTCGAGCGCTTCGCGCCAAAGGACGAGGCAATTCTCGTCGTCGGGGAGTTTAAAGCGTTTAACGCCGGTCGCCAACTTCGCGATCGTTTCCGAATCGTCGAGGGTGTGAAGATCCCAAATTCCGGTTTCGGAGGTCGGAGCGTTCGGCTCGTCGGCGCGCGATGGGAAGTAGCGCGAGTAGTTGGAAAGCGTTTGTACGCCAAAGGTTGCTTGCGCTCTCGTCCCGCGAGCTTGAAGGAGATGAAAGCGATCCGCGGGATTCCCGACGGCGAACGCTTGCGACTCCATATAAAGCGCGCGTTCGCCGTCGTTTTGGGCCGCTTCGAACGTTTCCGGCGTCGCGAAGAAAATCGGGTCGCCGTCGGCGTCGACCGGGGCGCCTTGGCTTCGAGACGCGTTGTAACGATGCGAAACCGGTTCGCAATCGGGCAAAACGTCGAGGTCGGTTTTCGCTTGCAGACGCCAACGCTCGTCGCGTTCGCCGTTGAACGTTTGAGCGTTTCTAAACATTTTAGCGAAATTGTTATAGAAGTTGTAAAAAGTCGAGCGAAACCGCGCTTCGGCGTCCGTTCGACCGGCGTCGGCGACGAGCGAGACGGAATTTGTCGGGAGACCGAGCGTTTCGTTTAGCGTTTGAGCGGCCTTTTCGTCGATCGGAGCGTCGAGGCCGTTCGGGAAGAGCGTCGCTTGTTCGGCGCGAACGAGCGGAAGCGCTTCGTTCAGGAGACGGAGCGCGCGAACGCGATAGAACGCCGTTCCGTCGAGGGCGTCCGGTTCCCAACCTTCCGAGCGAACAAAAGCGCCGTCGACCAGTTTGCCGATTACTCGGGCGTTCCAAGCGAGCGCGTTGGCGAACGCTTGTTTGAGCCGCCAAGAGTTCGGACGCGCTTGCGTCGCTCGTTCGTAAACCGCTTCCGAAGCGACCGGGCCGACGGCGTCGCTTAACGTCGAGAGCGCGGTAAGCGCTTCGTATTCCGTCGCTTCGGCGGAGTCGACGACCGCTTCGCAAAGGACGGCGACGTCGGCGCTCATTCCTTCGTTCTCCAACTTTTGGGCGGCGTCGAGGAGTTCCGACGGCGACTTGCCGGCGAGTTCTTGCGCTTTTTCTTCCGGCGTTCGGGTCGCGATTCCGGCGAACGGAAGATTCGATTTCGTCGCCGCGTCCGGAGCGACCGGGCCGCCGGGCGACGTCGGGGCGTCCGGACGAACGACGCGGTTCGGACGGAGCGGCGGCGCGGCTTCGGAACGAGCGGCGATCGCGAATCCGGCGACGACCGCGGCGAAAAGGGCGAACGTCGAAACGACGGCGAACGTTCGGGCGTTGCGGAAATCGTTGAATCCGAACGCGACCGCGGCGAGAGCGGCGAGCGAGCCAAACGTCGAAACGACGGCGAACGTTCGAGAACGTCGCGACTTGGGGCGAGAGGAAGGCGCAAAACGGCGAGTGCGTTTGGCGCGCCGATTTGAGGTTGGCGTCATTGTGTCTTTCTCCTTGGAAAAGCGACAAACCGAAGGACGAGCGGCGCCGGGACGGCGTTCGACCGAGAGCCTACCGAAGCGATTCGAATTTAAAATCGACGGAAGAACGGGCGAACGGCGCGGCGCGATTATCTCCATTATACTAAAGACGACGAATAAGTAGGGGAGACGGTTGGGAAAAATAACAAAATTTTCTCGTTTTTTTCAATTATTTTTAGAGCGCGACGACGAGAATGTTGAAATAGGCAAGATGTGAGTTTTGGGGTGAATCGCGGGGCTGGTTGTAGCGATTTTAGAGGAAGGATCGGATATAAGACGCCGCGCGTTTTTTTTGCTTTTCCGCGCAAGGTTCGGCGATAATAATTCCGATGAAGCGTCGTTAATCGGCCCGACCTCGCCGTCGGCGGCGCGAAAAAAGTTGAAACGCCTTAAAAACGTTGGGGAAATAGAGCAAAATAACGTTGGCGCCGTTATAACCGTTAAAATTTATCGCCTTTTTGAGAAATTGGGGGAAATAACGGCGAATAGGGGCTTTTCAAAGCGAAATTTTAAGAGAAAATATAGACAAAATAGCGAAGCAGGGAAGTTTGCGTATCTTCGTTAATTTTGTTGCGCGACGCGCCTCGTCGACGAGCGTCGCGTCCGTCGTCGATTCTTTTTGAAGAAAAAGCCCGACGACTCGCCGGTCGACGACTTTTCGACGCAAACGCGAAACTTCGCGGCGCGTTATAATAAGTAAGCGAATAAAAACGTCCGCGGACGTTGTTCCATATTTCGAGAGGAGTTTTTGAGATGAAAATCAACGGTTTGACGTTGCGCGCGTCGTTGCTGGCGGCGCTTTTGGCGACCGCTCCGAGCGCGTTCGCGTTCGGCGGTCTTTTCGACGGCGGGCTCTTCAAGAGCGCCGAACCGGAATACGTCGTCGACGACGGTTCCTTCTTCGCGGGCGAAGCGCTGACGATCGGCGAAATGGCCGCGCCGGCTCCGTTCTTCGCGAGCGCCGCGAACGAAAGTTATTCCGGTTGCGCGACTTGCGGCGACGAAACCGGCGTCGTTTACGGCGGCGGCATTCCGGCGGCGGTCGACTGCGACCCGTGCGCCTTCGTTTGCGATCCGTGCGATTCCTACGTCGTCGGCTGGGGCGGGCGCGTCGTTTCGCCGTATGTTCCGGGCCAACCGGTTCGCAACGTCCTCCGCGGCGTCCGCAACCTCCTCTCCAACTGCAGCCTTTTCTGCCAACCGGCTTACGTTTGCGACCCGTGCTGGACGGTCTGCGATCCGTGCTGGAGCCCGTGCGACCCGTGCTGGACTTCCTGCGAAACGACCTGCGACGGCGGATACGCTCCGCGTTGCTGCGGCGACGGTTACGTCCCGGGCGAAACGAACCCGCTGAATCCGGAAACCGGTTTGCCGCAAACCGGCGGTATCGAAGCCGGCGTTTCCCCGACGCCGACGCTCCAAACGGAAGCCCCCGCCGCTCCGGCGATTCCGCAAGCCGCGCCGTCGACGCAAATTAGCGCTCCGACCGACGTCGAAACCGTTCCGACTCCCCCGGCCGACCCGGCCGTCGGCGCGGGCGTCCTGAATATGCTCGTTCCGGAAGACGCGATCGTTTACGTCAACGGCTATCGCACGAAGCAAACCGGCGCCGTCCGTTCCTTCGCGGCGAAGAGCCTTGAGTTCGGCGAAACTTACTCGTTCGAAATTCGCGTCGTCGCCGTCCGCGACGGTCAAGTTTTCGAAGACGTTCAACACGCGACGCTGACCGCCGGTCAAGAAACCGCGTTGGCGTTCAACTTGAGCCTCCGTTCGAACGAAGCGGTCGCCGCTCGCTAAGCGTTTGCGTCTTCTCGGCTTAATTTAACGTCGAACCGTTAAAAAACTCGACGCTTCCTAAGAGAGCGTCGAGTTTTTTATTTCTTGACGCGGCAAAACGGGCAAGAAGAGCGACGGCGATTAGCGCAAACTTTCGATAAACAACGAACCAATTTTTCCGTTTTCATTGAAGCGTTCTTTATTGCTTCCGGCTTAACGTTTGCGTTCGTCGCGGTTAGAACGTTTCGTTTAGACAAAACGCCGTCGCGACCGTCGTCCGCGGTCGAAAAATCGACGGAAGCGGCGGCCTCGAACGGCGTTGAAAAATTAACGGCGCGGCATCAAGAACGCCGTCGGCGACGCGACGTCAACCGAGCGTCGAAATCGCTTCGAAGTCCGCTTTCAGCGAGCGGTAAAGGCGTTGGTAAACCGCGAACGCCGCGTCGTATTTCTTTTGCGCGTCCGGGTTAGGCGCGAGTTCCGAAACTTGACGGATTGTCGCGTCGCAAGCCTCGACGACGTTCGAATATTCGCCGCCGCCGACCGCCGCCAAGAGCGCGACGCCGAACGCCGGGCCCTCTTCCGAGTTGAGCGTCGTCGTTTTGCTTCCGAAAACGTCCGCTTGAATTTGGCGCCAGAACGGGCTCTTCGCGCCGCCGCCGGACGCGCGAATTTCGCCGACCGGAACGCCGAGACCGCGGAAAATGTCGATCGCTTCGCGCAAAGAGTAAGCGACGCCTTCCATAATCGAGCGCGCGATTCGGCCCCGGTCGCTCGAAAGGGTGAGGCCGACGAAGCAGCCGCGAGCGTTCGGGTCGGCGTGCGGCGTCCGTTCCCCGCTCAAATACGGGAGGAAGAAGAGCCCGTCCGCGCCGATCGGCGTCGCCGCCGCTTCCGCCGTTAGAAGTTCGTAAACGTTTTGACCGCTTGCTTTAGCTTTTTCGTAAAGTTCCGGGCAAAGCGCGTCGCGGAACCATTGCAGCGAGCCCGCCGCCGAGAGCGTAACGCCCATCATGTGCCATTTGCCGCGAACGGCGTGGCAGAACGTGTGAACGCGCCCGAGTTTGTCGTATTTAACTTCGTCCGAGTGAACGAACGCGACGCCGCTCGTGCCGAGCGAAGTCGAGAGAACGCCGCTGCGAACGATTCCGTTCCCGACCGCGCCCGCCGCGCAGTCGCCCGCGCCGCCGACGACGAGACAGTCGGTCGTTAAGCCGAGTTGTTCCGCGACTTGCGGCGTCAGTTTGCCCGTAACGTCTTCCGATTCGAAGACGGTCGGGAGAATCGATTCGTCGAGTTGGAGCGCGTCGAGGAGCGGTTTCGACCAACGCCGATTCGCGACGTCGAGGAAGAGCGTGCCGCTGGCGTCGCTAACTTCCGTCGCGTACTCGCCGGTCAAGCGGCGGCGGATTTCGTCTTTCGGGAGCAACACCTTCGCGACGCGGTCGAAATTTTCCGGTTCGTTGTTGCGGAGCCAAACGACTTTTGGCGCGGTAAAGCCGCTCATCGCGGGGTTTGCGACCATCTCGATCAGCTTGTCGCGACCGCCCGCCGCCGCTTCGATTTCGACGCATTCCTTGGCGGTGCGTTGGTCGTTCCAAAGGATCGCCGGACGGATAACGGCGTCGTTTTTGTCGAGAAAAACGGAGCCGTGCATCTGCCCGGAAAGGCCGATCGCCTTGACGTCGCTTCCCTTAACGCCCGCTTTTGCAACGACTTCCGGGACGACCTTAACGACGGCGTTCCACCAGTCGTCCGGGTTTTGCTCCGACCAAAGCGGACGCGGCGCGTAAAGCGGGTATTCCCCGACGCCGCTTGCGAGAATCGTACCGTCGGCGCGAACGGCCAACACTTTAACGCCGGACGTGCCGACGTCGATCCCTAAATAAACGTTCATAAAACGCTCCGTGAAACGAAAATGTGCAAAAAATGGCGCGTCCCCCTCGCCGTCGAGTCGGGGGCGATTTTTCCTTCTCGATTATAACGGAAACGCCGCTCGTTTTCCAGCGTTTTTTTCCTTGCGACCGCTTTTTTTGATTTTTTTTCGGCGCCGCGCTTCGGAGTTTGGGTTGAATAGGTAAGAAGCGAAAAATAGCGGAAGGAAACGCGCGTTTGATGTAATTCTCCCAAAACGGTCAAGATTTTCTCCCCCCGCTTTCGACGTTGCGTTTTTCCGGTATAATGGAAGGCGTCTTTAATTTTTGCGCGAGTTTGGCGAATTTGTGAAATAAAAACGGAAAAAAGAGAAATGGGGAAAATGGGTGGGAACGTAAAAACGCGGCGGCGGGGCGGTTTGGCGTTGAGGCCGATTCGCGGTTTTACGCTGGTCGAGCTGCTGGTCGTGATCGCGATTATCGGAATTTTGATCGGTCTTCTTCTCCCGGCTGTGCAAGCGGCGCGCGAGGCGGCGCGGCGGATGCAATGTATGAACAACCAAAAGCAATGGGGCGTCGCGTTGCAAAATTATCATTCGGTCTTCGACAAGTTGCCGAGCCTGACCGAGCGCGCGAACTCCTGCGTGTCGCCGCATACCCGTTTGGCGCCGTATGTCGAGCAAACGAACTTGCGTTATTCTATAGACTTAAGCGTCGACCTGTATAAATACCGCGCCGGTTCGACCCGAAGCGTCCAACTGAACGACGTTTACGTCGTCCCGGCGCGCACCGCCTTTTCCGGAACGCGCTGTCCGAGCGACGGCGGCGGCCCGGCGACGGTAACCGACGATATTAACGATGTTTACGCGACGAACAATTACGTCTACTGCGTCGGAAGCGGAACTGGGAACACGTTCCGAATGAACAGTTCGCTGTCGACCGGCGCCGAGTCGGAACGAGCCGGCGGGCCGTCGGACGGCGCGTTTTATTTCGCCTCAAACCTTGGTTTCGAAGCGTTTACGGACGGGACGAGCGCTACCGTCGTTATGTCGGAATATTTGGTCGGCGCCGGAATGAAAGATTTGACGGACGTTCCGTTTGACGAAATTCGCGCAAATCCTTTGGTTCGCGGCGTTTATATGGCCGACTTTTCGCCCGCGAACGCGTCGAAATACGCGCAAATTCGGGACGCTTCCGACGCGCGACTCGAAGCGTTGCTTAACGAAACGCCGAAATGGCGAACCGACGTCGGCAAAGGCTGGATCGTCGGCAAGTACGATTCGACGCTCTTTAACGCTTTTTTGGCGCCGAACTCGCGTTTTCCCAATATTTACGTGTCGAATTACGGCTTTTTCGCCGCGCGGAGCGCTCACCCGGGCGGCGTGATCGCGTTAAAAGCCGACGGAAGCGTGACTTTCGTTTCGGATACGGTCGATTTGAACGTTTGGCGGGCCGCCGCGACGATCGCCGGAAACGAAACGGAAACGTTGCGCTAAAAAGACTTGCGACGCGTCGAGAGGTCGCGTCGACGAAAAAAGACGAAAGAGAAAAAACGCGTTGGCGGTTCGAACGCTAACACGTTGCAATATAAGGAAATAAAATGACCGCCGCGCTGACGCAAATCTTTTACACGATCTCCGCCGCGCTCCTGATTCCGACCGAATTGGGACTCCTCGCCGCGCTCTTCGCCTCTTGCTGGTTCGTCGGGACGACGCTTCGCGAAGGTTTGTCGCGACGCGCCGAACTTGCGAAACGGCAAGAGTTGGAGACGCTTTGGTCGAGCGGAAAAAAAGCCGACGCGACGGAAGCGCAAACGCTTCTGAAAACGGCGGTCGCGTCGCAAACGGCGGCGGGAACGCTTGGAACGCTCGCGACGCTCGCCGAAAAAATCGACGACGAACCGTTTGTCGAAAAGACGGTCGCGGAGTTGCAAAACGCGATGAAAGAGCGTTGCGAACGGGTCGACCGTCTCGTTAAAACGGGCCCGGCGCTGGGGTTAATGGGGACGTTGATTCCGCTCGGCCCCGCGCTTCTCGGCCTCGCGAAGGGCGATTTGGAGACGTTGGCGACGAATCTTGTCGTCGCGTTTTCGACGACGGTCGTCGGCCTAACCGTCGCGCTGATAAGCTCTTTCGTTTTGACGACGTTGAAACGCCGCTTTCGACGCGACGTCGTCTTCCTGAATTTCGCGCTCGACCGCTTGAGCGAAACCGCGAAAAAGGCGAAAGAAAACGTTGACGATAAAGACGTTGCGAACGGCGAAAACGGAGGCGAACGATGAGAAAGCGCGGGCGTTTTTGTTCCGGAGCGTTCGACGCGCCGTCGGAGTCGCTCCTTGCCGGGGTCGAAAATTTATTCGACGTCGCGATCGTGTTTGCGGTCGCGCTGATCGTCGCGCTGGCGACGTATTGGAAATCGCCGCTTCTCTTTGAAAACGAAGACTTTACGGCGGTTGTAAATCCGGGAAAACCGGATATGGAGCTGGTCGTGAAGGAGGGGCGCGAACTCAAACGGTACAAGGCGAGCGGCGAAAACGGCGGCGGCGAGGGCGAACTTTTAGGGCGCGCTTACCGACTTCCGGACGGCCAAGTCGTTTATGTTCCGACGGATAAAGAAAAGCGACGCGGCGTCGAAAACGCGGCGAGCGAGAACGCGAACGGAGGAGAAAACGAATGAGCGGCGTTTTTAACGCGTTGAAACGTCGGAGGTTAGGAGCGACGGTTGCGCGACGCGCGGCGACCGTCGTTTTTTTGGCGTTCGTCGTAATGTTTTTGACTTCTTGCCGTCGAAACGACGAATCGGCGCAACTTCCAGAAACGCCGTCGGTTGCGTCGGTGGAAAACGCCGTCGATAAAGAGCGCGCGAAGCGAACGTTTAAAGCGGCGTTCGTCGGTTGGAGCGACGCCGATTTCTCGCTTTGGCGTTCGACGACCGCCGGAACGAACTTCGCGCCGGAAGCCGTTAAGCGCGAAGCGTTTGCGTCGACCGACTTCTCCGATTGCGACGTCGTATTGATTCGCGCGATCGGTTGGACGCCGACCGACGAAGAGCGGGCGAAAATCGACGAAGTTTTTGCGCAAAATATTGCGACGATAGCGTTTCCGGCGACGCTCGACGCGGCGCGAGGAGCGACGAACGTTTCGCCGGAATTGGCGGCGGCGTTTTACGAATATTTGTCGTTCCCTTGCGAGGAAAACGTTCGGTCGGCGGTCGCTTTCCTCGCCGAGAATTTCGGCGGTTCGGAACGCTCGGAAATCTTTTATTGGGAAGACGTTGCGGAAGATGCGAAAAAGAAAGAAAAGACCGACGGCGCCGCGTCGCGTTTAACGTTTGACGTCGAGTCGCCAAAACAAGCGCCGCCGTTCGGGTATTTTTATTGGGGGTCGGAAATCGACGAGACGCTCGAAGCGTTTCAAGCGCGACGCAACGCCGACGGTCGATGCTTACCGCCTAACTCGCCTAAAATCGCGCTTTTCGGGGCGTTTCTCGAACCGTTCAAAGAAGAGGAGCGAGGGCCGCAGGACGAATTGATTGCGAAGTTGGAAGCGCGCGGTTTCGACGTTTATCCGATTTACAACTTGAAAAACAACAAGAATTTGTTACTCGACGTCAAACCGGATTTGGCGATTTACTTTCCGCGCGGTCGAGCGCTCCCGGACGGCGCGGCGGTCGACGTTTTTAAGTCGTTGAATTGTCCGGTGTTGTCGGCGGTTTGTCTCTCCGTTTCGGAAGCGGAATATCGTTCGCAACCGGTCGGCGCGACAGGCTCGTATTACGCGTTGACGACGGCGCTTCCGGAACTCGACGGCGTTATCGAACCGACCGCGATCGCGACGAAGGACGCCGACGAAACCGGGTTCGTCGCGCGGCGGGCTCTTTCGGAACGAATCGACGCGCTTGTCGAACGTTGCGCCGGTTGGGTCGAGTTGCGTCGCAAGTCGAACGCGGACAAACGGTTGGCGATTTTCTTTTACAAGGCGCCGGGCGGGAACGCGTTGACGGCGCAGAGTCTCGAAGTCGTTCCGTCGCTGTACAATACGTTGACGCGGCTTCGCGACGAAGGCTTCGATTTGGGCGCGGATTTTCCGCAAACGCTCGACGAATTTCGACTTAGAATCGAGCGCGAAGGGCGGACGATCGGCCAATGGAACCTCGGCGATTTCGAGCGTTTCGTCGAGGAAGCGCGTCCGGAGTTTGTTTCGGAAAACGTTTATCGAAAATGGTTTAACGAGAATTTGACGGAAGACGTTCGACGCCGCGTCGTCGACGTTTGGGGGGCGGCTCCGGGCGACTATATGACGCGCGACGTCGGCGACGAGTTCGGCGTTTTGGTTCCGCGTCTGCGGTTCGGGAACGTCGCGCTGATTCCGCAACCGTCGACCGACGTTTTGGAAGACGCTCCTTACTCCAAAAACGACAACGACTTCGACGCGGTTCACGGAACCGACAAGGCGCCGCCGCACTTCTATTGGGCCGCTTATTTTTGGGCGCTACACGGTTTCGCGGCGGACGCGGTCGTTCACTTTGGGACGCACGGTTCGCTTGAGTTTACTCCCGGGAAATCGGCGTTTACGACGGAAAACTGCTTCCCGGACGCGCTGATCGGGGACAAACCGCACCTTTATTTGTACAGTATTAACAACATCGGCGAAGCGTTTCTCGCGAAGCGGCGGGCGCGGGCGACGATCATTTCGCACCTTACGCCGCCGTTTACGCAAAGCGAGTTATACGGCGATTTAAAGACGGTCGACGCTAAGTTGCACGAGTATTTGGAAACGACCGATTCCGCGCTCAAAAACGAAACGGCGGCGGCTCTCGTCGCGGCGGTTTTGCGGTCGAATCTGCTCGACGATTTGCTCGACGAACCGGCGTTTCGAGCGTTTGACGACGCGGCGTTTCGGGCGGAGTTCGAACGCTCCGGACGCGTCTTCGACGACGCGCAAGTCGAGACGTTGCACAAGGTTCTGCATCGTTACGAGGACGCGAGCGTTACGGAAGGTTTACACGTTGTCGGACGCCCTTGGACGGACGAGCAAGTCGCGCAAACGGCGGCGCAAACGACGCTTGCAAAAGACGACGCCGAGAAACGGTTGCGCGATTCGTTTGAACTCGAACTTAACCGCTTTGTCGACGGACTTTGCGGACGCTTCATTCCGCCGTCGACCGGGGGCGACTTTTTAGTCAACAACGACGCGGCGCCGACCGGGCGGAACCTCGCCGGGCTCGACGTTCAAAAATTGCCGACGCCGGAAGCGGAGCGGTTGGCCGCGAAATTGACCGACGACGTGTTGGCGGCGCATCGCGAAGCGAACGGCGGCGCTTGGCCGCGTCGCGTCGCTTGCGTTCTTTGGGGGGGCGAGTCGATTCGAACGCGGGGCGTCGCGATCGCGCAAGTCTTTTGTTTACTTGGCGTTCGGGTGAAATACGATTCGCGCGGAAACGCTTCGGAACTCGAATTGATTCCGTCGAGCGAACTCGGGCGGCCGCGAATCGACGTTCTCGTTCAAACGTCGGGGCAGTTCCGCGACGCGTTCGGGGCGAAGATCGAGGCGATCGACCGCGCCGTTCGATTGGCGGCGGAGGCGGAAGACGACGCGTTTCCGAATTTCGTTCGGGAAAACGTCGCGAAAATCGCCGAGCGGCTCGTTTCCGAAAACGGAACGCAACCCAAGGAGGCGGCGGAACTTGCGACGGCGCGGGTCTTCGGTTCGACGAACGCGCTCTCGTACGGAACCGGGATTATGCGGCTCGTCGAACGGGGCGACCTTTGGAACGACGAAACGGAAGTCGCCGAACGGTATCTCGCGAATATGTCCGGCGTCTATCGCGACGCAAGTCGTTGGGGAACGCCGGTTAAGGGACTGCTCGAATACAATCTCGACGGAACGGAACTGATGTTGCAGTCGCGTTCGTCCAACGTTTGGGGGCCCGCGAAACTCGACCACGTTTACGAGTTCGCGACCCTTGCGACCGCCGTTCGCGCAAAAACGGGGAGCGATCCGAAAATTTGGTTCGACGATTTAAGGTCGCCGACGAAGCCGCGCGTCGAAACGGCTCGGGCGGCGCTCCGCGAAGAGCTGCGAACGACGCTTTGGAACCCTAAATATTTGAAAGGGTTGCAACGCGAAGGAGCGGGCGCGGCGGCGTCGACCGCGAAGACGGTTCGCAACCTTTACGGCTGGAACGTCGCGCAACCGGAGACGATCGACGCGTCCGTTTGGGAGGAGACGACCGCCGTTTTCGTCGACGACGCCCGCAGTCTCGGGATTCGCGAATGGTTCGAGACGCAAAACCCCGCCGCGCTTCAAGATATGACCGCCGTTATGCTCGAAACGGTTCGCAAAGGCTATTGGGAGGCCGCGCCGGAAACGGTCGAGAAAATCGCGAAACTGCACGCCGAACTGGTCGCAAAGCACGGCGCTTCCGGGAGTTACGAGACGACCGGGAATAAAAAGCTGATCGAGTTTATCGGAACGCTTCCGCTCGGCGAGGCGGGGGACGCCTACCGCGCCGAAATCGAACGAGCGACGACGCCTCCGCAAGCGCCGCCAATACAAGGGTTGGCGTTGACGGAAATAACGGAGAACGCCGAAAAAACGTCGGAAAGCGACACGACGTCGACGGACGCGTCGGAACGTCGGCGAGCGCTTCTCGTTTTCGCGGTTTTGCTCGGCGTCGTCGCGGCGGGGTTTTGCGTCGGCGAGGCGCGACGTTGAACGACGGAAAGCGAAGGGCGCGATTTGATTTTCGCTTACTTTTGAGAGAAAGCGGGCGGTTAAGAAATTGCGTCGACTTTTACGCGCCGCTAGCCAAACGGGAAATTTCGGGTATAATATCGAAAAGCGGACGCTTCGCCGCGAACCGTCGGGAATCGGCGGAAGTCAAGCGGAGCAAAACGCGTCCGGCGCCGACGTCGAATAATACGGCGACGGCGATATTAATAGAAGGAAAGAACGGCCCCGCCGCTTGCGACGGCGAGACGCTCGACGAAACCAAGAAAGTCGAGGCGAAAATATGACCGAAACGACCCAAACCGCCCAAAAGTTTATCTATCTTGACAACAACGCGACGACCGCGATCGCGCCGGAAGTCCTCGACGCGATGCGCCCTTACTTCGAAGCGGAGTACTGGAACCCCAGCTCGATGTACGCTCCCGCCGAAGCGTTGGCGCGCAAACTCGACGAAGCCCGCGCGACCGTCGCTCGTCGGCTCGGCGCGGCGTATCCGGACGAGATTATTTTCACGTCCTGCGCTTCCGAAAGCAACAACGCCGCCATCGTCGGCGCTTGGAAGGCGGCGCGGCGCGTCGACCCGAAACGCAACCGCGTTATCACGACGAAAGTCGAGCATCCGGCCGTTTTAGAGGTTTGCCGTCAACTCGAACGCGAAGGGGCGGAAGTCGATTACGTCGGCGTCGACGCGCAAGGGCGAATCGATTTGCGCGAGTACGTCCGAGCGTTGCGGCCCGGCGAAACGGCGGTCGTTTCGATTATGCACGCGAACAACGAAACCGGCGTTATTTTCCCGATCGAGAAGTTGGCGCGGTTGGCGAAACAAACCGATCCGAAAATCGTCTTCCACTGCGACGCGACGCAAAGCGTTACGAAACTGCCGATCAATTTGAGTCGAACGGCGACCTCCGACGAACCGAACGGCGCGTTCGCAAACGTCGATATGCTCTCGTTTAGCGGGCACAAAATTCACGCTCCGAAGGGAATCGGCGCGCTTTACGTCCGACGCGGAACGCCGGTCGAACGGTTCCTGATCGGCGGGCA
Organism: Thermoguttaceae bacterium; assembly: GCA_017937485.1. Classification (GTDB taxonomy): domain Bacteria; phylum Planctomycetota; class Planctomycetia; order Pirellulales; family Thermoguttaceae; genus RUG369. Next base: position 162,406 of record JAGBDN010000024.1, on the reverse strand, counting down.
CCAAGAACGAGGACGGCGCGCCGGGACGGAAAACGTTCCTTATATTATCGGGCTTGCCAAAGCGCTCGACCTCGAAGCGGAAGACCGCGAAGCGACCGCGGCTCGAATGGAGCGAATGCGCGACCGGCTTCAGGCGGAGATCGAAGCGCGGATTCCTTGGGTCGTCGTCAACGGCAAGGACGCGCCGCGCACGCCGAACACGTTGAACGTCGCGGTTTACGGCGCCGAAGGGGAGGCGATTTTGATGCTGATGTCGGAAGCCGGCGTCTGCGTTTCGAGCGGGTCGGCCTGCACGTCGGGCTCGCTCGAACCGTCGCACGTCCTGTCGGCGATGAAGGTTCCGGAGGGCGCGCTGCAGGGGAATTTCCGGTTCAGCCTCAGCCGTTACACGACCGACGCGGAAGTCGACGCCGCGCTCGAAGCGTTTGTCGACGTCGTCGCGAAAGTGCGGGCGACCTCGTCGAAATGGGATAACGTCAAGGGCGAGCCGATCGCTTGATTGACGTCGCGGAAAACGGCGGCGTTGAGACCGTCGGAACGTAAAAAAACGCGTTCGAGTTTCGGCTCGAGCGCGTTTTTTGCGTTAATTTAGGGAAACGGCGGCGTTTTTGACGGTCGCCGCTTCCGTTTTTACTTTTCGCTTTTTACCAAGGGAAGGGGAAAGGGCCGAACTAGTTTTTGGCGGAGCGGACGATAGTGCCGACGTGTTCGCCTTGGACGGCTTTTTTGAAGTTGTCCGGTTCGCGGAAGTTGAAGACCATAATCGGCATATTGTGTTCGGCGCACTTCGCGAACGCTTCGGAGTCCATCACGCGGAGGTTTTGGCGAATCGCGTCTTCGTAAGTCAGTTCCGAATAGAAAGTTGCGTTCGGGTTCTTTTTCGGGTCTTCGCTGTAAATGCCGTCGACTTTCGTCGCTTTGAGGATAACGTCGGCTTCGAGTTCGAGCGCGCGTTGAGCGGCGGCGGTGTCGGTCGTAACGAACGGGCTGCCGGTGCCGCCGGCCAAGATGACGACGCGACCCTTTTCGAGGTGGCGTTGCGCGCGGCGGCGGATGTACGGCTCGGCAACGACGTCCATCGGGAGCGCCGTCATCAGGCGAGTCGGTTGGCCCTGCGCTTCGATCGCGTCTTGGAGCGCGAGGCCGTTAATGACCGTCGCGAGCATGCCCATATAGTGCGCCGTCGCTTCTTGAATCGAGGAGTTCGCCGCTTTGAACTGCGCGCCGCGGAGGATGTTGCCGCCGCCCATCACGACCGCGATTTGCACGCCGCTTTGCGCGACGTCGACGATTTGCGCCGCCAAGTGGTTGACCGAATCCATCGAGACGCCGCGGTCGTTTTCCGGGCAAAAACTTTCGCCGGAAATTTTCAGCAAAACGCGGCGCGGACGGGAAAGAGAAGAGGAAGAAGCGTTCGAAGTCATTGCGTTGAGTCCTTGGTGCGCGTTCGTCGGGACGACGTTTGGGGCGGAACCGCGCGTTCGCAAGGGCGCGAGCGTTCCGCTTAAACATCGGTTTTTGAACGCGTTAGAAGCGGGTGGAGGAAGGGAAAACAGAGCGTATAACGAACCGCGACGCAAGGGCGGGGGCGGCGACGTTTCCGCGTCAAATTAGTCCTATTTTGCGGAAATTTTTCCCTTTGTCAAGAGGGGCGGGCGTAAAAAAACCTCGCGCGGTCAACGACTCGACGCGAGGTTGCGCGCGGCGGACGAACCGCCGTTATGGTTTGTCGCTTAATTAACGACGAACGTCGGCGTCAAACCATATCTTTCAACGCTTTGAGCGCCTTCACTTTAACCTTCCAGTGCGCCGGTTTGGCCGGACGGTTGATCGTTTGGCCCGGGTGGAAGGGATCCGGAACGTTGTCTTGACCCGGTTTTTCCGGAACGAATTGTTTTTCAATCTTAACGAGACCCGGCAAGGTGAAGCTGTCGGCTTCCGCAAGGCTCGATTGAATCAGCGCGCCGAGTTGGTCGACAACGGAGGAAACGTCTTTTTTGCTGAGCCCCGAAGCCTCGGCAAGTTGAGCGATGATTTGCGTTTTGGTCAACGGTTTCGCTTTTTCGTCGACTTTCTTTTCGACCGCTTGCTTTTCAACTTTTTTTTCGGCTTTGACTTCCGTTTTTTTCGCGCAAGCTTTTTTCGCGCAAGGTTTCTTTTCTTTAGCCATTTTCGCTGGTTCCTGAAGAGTAACGAGTCTATTAAACGAATTAAAATGATTTCGGGCGAAAAATAGGAGCGACCGAAGCGAGCTTCGCAATATCGCGACTAAAAACGCGCGCCGTCGTTTTTCTCGTCCGAAACTATTATGACGACTTTTTTCTACAAAAGCAAGCAAATTTCCTTGATTTCGAGAAAAAAAGGTCGTCTTTTTAAAATTTTTTCGTCAACCGGCAACGCGTCGCGGTTTTCGACGCGTCTTCGCTTTCGACAAACGATAAAATAAACAAAATTTGCGGCGCCAACCTTTTAACGCTCTCGCCGCCATAATCTATATTATTAACGAAGGGGCGCCCCGGCGTCAACGCAAAACGCCCGTCTTTTCGTTTTTTTCTTCATTTTTTCGAAAATTTTTCGACAAAACGCCGCTTCGTTGGAAAACGCGTTAAAATACGGGGTTTGCGTCGAATCGTTAAAACCGTTTGCCGACGTTCGTCGACGGCGGTCGGCGAACGGGCGGAAAAGTTAGGCGCCGCTTTACAGACGCGGAAAATTTTTTATAATAACGTAGTCGCCGAGAAGGAAAGGGCAAGCGCCAAAGCGCCGAGAAAATCGACGCGACGCAAGTCGAACGCTTTGCGCGCGGCGGCGCCGGAAAAGACCGGCTTTTCTCGTTTTTTATAACGCTTTGATAACGCGTCGACGACGAAAGCGCAAAACGTCGCGGCGCAAGCGATCCGCAAGGACGGAGGTAAACGAATGTCGCAGTATACGATGACGAGCGCGCCCGATTATATCCCGGTGAAAATGCTTCGCGAAATCCAAAACGAACGCTTTATGGAAACGTTTCGTTACGTCTACGCGAACGTTCAATGGTATCGCGACCTGTTGGAAGAACACAACGTTTCGCCCGATTCGATCAAGTCGATCGCCGACATTAGCAAACTGCCGTTCGTCAAAAAGACCGACCTGCGCGACACCTACCCGTTCGGTATGTTCGCCGCGCCGCGCAACGAAATCGTTCGTTATCACGCCAGCAGCGGGACGACCGGCAAACCGATCGTGATGGGGTACACGCGCGGCGACCTCGAAGTCTGGAACGCGTCGGTCGCTCGCGGGCTCGCGGCTTGCGGTATTAACGATACGGACGTTCTGCAAAACGCTTACGGTTACGGCCTCTTCACCGGCGGTTTGGGGCTTCACGGCGGCGGCGAAAAACTCGGTTGCTCCGTCGTTCCGATTTCCGGCGGGAACACCGAACGTCAACTGATGCTGATGCGCGACTTCGGCGCCACGGTCGTCTCCTGCACGCCGAGCTACTTCCTCCACCTGATCGACCACGCGAAAAAAATCGGCTTCGACTGGAAAGAAACGAAGATGCGCGCCGGGTTCTTCGGCGCCGAGCCTTGGACGGAAGAAATGCGCCGCTCCATCGAAGCGGAAACCGGCATTAAGGCCTACGACATTTACGGGTTGACCGAAATTTCCGGCCCCGGCGTCGGTTGCGAATGCGCTTGCCAAGCGGGCGTTCACATCTTCGAAGACAACTTCTACCCGGAAATCGTCGACACGGAAACGCTCGAACCGCTTCCGGACGGCGAAATCGGCGAACTCGTCTTCACGACGCTCTGCAAACGCGGGACGCCGCTCATTCGTTACCGCACTCGCGACATTACGTCGATCGTCGTCGAGCAATGCGCTTGCGGTCGCACGGTTCGCCGTATCAGCCGTATTTCGCACCGCTCCGACGATATGATGATCATTCGCGGCGTCAACGTTTTCCCGGGCCAAATCGAAGCGTCGCTTTTGGCGGTCGACCCGACGTTGATTCACTATCAAATTGTTTTGTCGAAGAACGCGACCGGGCTCGACGTGATCGAAACGCGCGTCGAATTGAGCGCCGAAAAGTTCGCGGAACTCGCCGACAACGTCGCCGCCGTCGAAGCGTTCAAGCGCGCTATCGGCGAAAAGATGCAACGCACCATCGGCATTAACGTTAAGATTTCGTTCGTCGAACCGAACTCGCTTCCGCGCAGCGAAGGGAAACTGAACCGCGTCGTCGACAATCGTAATAAATAAGCGGAGTTAGCGACCGGTCGAAAGCGCGAAACGAACGGCGCGTCGGCGGCGGTTCAAACGTTGGACGGCGCGTCCCCCCGGCGATTTTGCGCGCTTGCGACGCGGCGTCAAACGGTGAGAACGAAAGGAAAAAACGTCGGAACCGAACTCCCGTCAAGGAAACGGTTTCGACGTTTTCGCGTTTCTTGACGGCGACTTGTAACGCGAAGCGGCGGATAAACGTCGCCCGACGCGCCGACGGCGGTTTTGCGCGCTTGCGACCTTGCGTTAAGCGTCGAAAAATAAAAAACATCGAAACCGAACTCCCGTCAAGGAAACGGTTTCGACGTTTTCGCGTTTCTTGGCGGCGACTTGTAACGTTAGTCGCCGGTTTTAAGGAGTCGACGCGGCGTCGCGGCGCTTCTTACTTCTTGACGAATCCCGGAATCGGGCGCGGGTCGACGCTCGGGCCGTCGACCGTCAGAACGCCTTTCGAGTCGACGAACATACGGTCGATAAAGAGTTTGCGGTCGTGTCCTTCGGTGCGCGCGTGGTAAACGTAGTACATTTCGGAGCGGTCGGGCGAGAAGAAAACGTTGCCGTGTCCGGTTCCGCGAACGATTCCGCCCTTGTCGGAGTTTTTTTCCAAAATCGGGTTGTTCGCCGCTTTCGTATACGGCCCGAGCGGAGCGTCGGCGGTCGCGTACCCGACGGCGTACCAGTCGCCGCCGAAGAAGTTGGCGGAGTACGTAACGTAGTATTTGCCGTTTAACTTGAACAACGCCGAGCCTTCCGTCCAGCGGCGGTTGACTTCGCCGGACGCGACGGAGCGGCTTTCCCATTCGGCTTGCGCGTCGTCGAGTTTAACCGGCGGACGGAGCAGAACGACCGGTTCGCCGTCGACGTTTTTAAAGTCTTTCGTCAGTTTGACGCCGTAAACCCAGCTTTCTTCGATTTCCTTGAACTTCCCTTCGGCGCGGACTTTAGCGGCCAGTTCGCTCTCGACGGCGTGTTGGTAGCAGCAGCGCGAATAGGTCAAATACGGCGTTCCGTCGTCGTCGATGAAGAGGTTCGCGTCGATGATCGGATAGCCGGGGTCGAAGATCGGCTCGTCTTTCAGGAGCTTGAACGGCCCGCGCGGCGAATCGGCGACGGCGACGCCGATGTTGAATTTCTCGGCGGTCGTCCAAGGGAAGTCGGCGTTTTGCGCGCTGAAAAAGAGGTAGAACTTGCCGTCGATTTCGTACCCTTCCGGCGCCCAAAACGCGTCGCGGGCCCAGGTTCCGGTCGCGTCGAACGCGACGCCTTCGTCCTTCCACTCGACGAAATCGACGGTCGAACGAACTTCGTACCCGCGGACGTTTCCTTTTTCGGAAGTGTAGTAAAGCCAATACTTGCCGTCAAACTTAACGACTTCGCCGGTCGGCTTGCGCAGGACGGACGGGTCGGCCGCGACGCCGTTCGGGTTGCGGTATTGGAGCGCTTGCGATTCCGCGAAAACGGGAAGTCCGGTCGCGCCGACGACGAACGCTCCGAGCGCGCCGCCGATCATTTGGCGATGAAAATCTCTTCGATTCATTGCAAAACTTTCTTTAATTGAATGAAAACGTTAAAAAATAAGACGTTAAAATTGATTTTTCAGCGGACGGCGCCGCGTCGTTTCCGTTAATTCGCCGATTTGTCCGCCGGTTTGCGGCGTTTCCAGCGGTCGCGCGGGTCTTCGGCGACGCCTTGTTTCTGCGGCGCGGGGATCAGTTGGAACGCTTCGTCGCCGAAACGCTCCTCGATACGGCGTCGCATTTCGCTTGTCATATCGAGTTTAAATTCCGGGCATTTTAGCGTCGCTCGGGTTCCGTCGCGCATTAGGAGACGGATTTCGAGATCGGAGCCGCGGGCGTTTCCGTCTTTCCCGACGCGGTAGGTCTTGAGGATGTCGTAAAGCGTTCGAGAACCGCCGTTTATGATCGACGATTCTTTCAGGCAAATCGCGACGCCGCGCGTCATCTCTTGGTCGGCGTTTTCGAACGGAATCGCTTCGTCGACGAAAAACGTCGTTTCGACGCCGCTTTCGGAGTCCTCGTCGCCTTCTGGTTTTTCCTTCTCTTTTTTCTCGAGTCGTCCGCGTAAAAAGACGACGGCGTCGTTTTTTAGGTGATGACCGTATTTGGCGAACGCGTCGGCCCACATAATCGCGCGCATCGACGAGTCGAGGTCTTCCACTTGGAAAATCGCGAATTGGCTCGGACGGCCCGGTTTCGGGTTCTTCGACGTTTTCACGTCGACGCCGGAGAGCGAGCCGCCGATCGTCGCGAAGGCGCGGTTCTGAAATTGCGTTACCTTCGCGATCGACGAGGCGTACATTTGCAACTTTTCGCGGCAGTCGCCCAACGGGTGCGCGGTAACGTAAAAACCGAGCGTTTCTTTCTCGTAGGTCGCCGTTTCTTTCGCCGACCAATCGTCGACGTTCGGGAGACCGCGGAGGTTTTCCGCCATTTCCTCTTCCGGAGTTTTCGGCGTTTCCGGCGCTCCGAACGCTTCTTCGAAGAGGCTGCGCTGACCGCGCGCCCGGTCTTCCGCGACCGCTTGACCGTTTTTGTAAGCCTTGTCCAGCGCTTGCATTAGCTGCGAACGGCGAGCCCCCAAACAGTCGAACGCACCGCATTTGATCAGCGATTCGACCGTGCCGCGCCCGACGAGCTTCGTGTCGACGCGTTCGTAAAAGTCGAAAATGCTTTTGAAGGGGCCGCCCTCTTCGCGAGCGCGAACGATCTCGGCGACCGCGTCGTCGCCGCAAGCCTTCACCGCGGTCAAACCGAAGAGAATTTTACCGTCGACGACTTTGTAACGAGCGTCGCAAAGGTTGACGTTCGGCGGGATCACTTCGATTCCCATTCGCTTGCAGTCGTCGACGTGTTCGACCGTTTTGTCGCGTTTGGTGAAGTTGCGCGCCGAAATGTCGCCGCAAAGGAGCGCCGCCATAAACGCCGCCGGATAGTGCGCTTTGAGGTAAGCGGTCGTGTACGCGACGTTCGCGTAAGCGGTCGAGTGCGATTTATTGAAGCCGTATCCGGCGAAAACTTTGATAAGGTCGAAAAGTTTTTGACCGGTTTCCTTATCGAGGCCGTTCGCGACCGCGCCGGCGATGAAGTCGTCGTTGAACTTCGCGATTTTGTCGTGTTTCTTTTTACTGATCGCTTTAATGCAGGTGTACGCGCTTGAAAGCGGAATGTTCCCGAGCCGGTTCAGGATGCGCATAATCTGCTCTTGGTAGACCATAACGCCGTTCGTTTCGGCGAGAACCTCTTCCAACACCGGGTGCAAGTATTCCGCTTTTTTGCGTTTGTGTTTAACGTCGACGTAGTCGTCGACCATTCCGCCTTCGAGCGGGCCCGGACGGTAGAGCGCGAGGACGGCGATAATGTCGCGGAAGTTGTCCGGTCGCATATTCATCAGAAGTTCGCGAATACCGGAGCTTTCGAGCTGGAAAACGCCCTTCGTTTCGCCGCGGCAGAGGAGCGCGTAAGTTTCGGGATCGTCGAGCGGAAGCGAATACGGGTCGACCGTTTCTCCGGTCGTTTCCTTAATGATGCGCACCGCGTCGGCGAGAATCGAGAGGTTGCGCAAGCCGAGGAAGTCCATTTTCAGGAGCCCGGCTTTTTCGACTTCCGCGCCCTGCCATTGCGTAACGAGTTCGTCTTTTCCGGTCAGCTTTTGCACCGGAACGAAGTCGGTCAGCGCGCGTTGAGCGATGACGACGCCGCAAGCGTGCGTTCCGGCGCTCCGCGCCAAGCCTTCCGTTTGCTTCGCGTAGTCGATGAGTTCGCGAACCTCGGCGTTTTCTTCGTAAAGTTTGACGAGTTCGGGACTTTGGTCGAACGCCTTTTTGATCGTCATTTTCGGCGCGTCCGGAACGAGCTTTGTAACGGCGTTGACGTCGGCCAAGGGCAGGCCGAGCGCGCGTCCGACGTCGCGAATCGCCATTTTCGCCGCCATCGTGCCGAAAACGCCGAGCTGCGCGACCTTTTCCGGCCCGTAGTGTTCCTTAACGTAGTCGATGATTTCGCCGCGCCGCGACTGTTCGAAGTCGATGTCGATATCCGGCGCCTCGATGCGGTTTTCGTCCAAAAACCGTTCGAAGAGGAGGTCGAACTCGAGCGGGCAAACGTGCGACATATTGAGCGCGTAACAGACGATCGCGCCGACGCCGGAACCGCGGGCGGTGCGGTGGACGCCGCGCTCTTCCGCGACGCGAACGAAGTCCCAAACGATAAGGAAGTACGTCGCGAAACCGAGTTTGGCGATGACGCCGAGTTCGCGGTTGAGGCGCGCCATAACCTCCTCCGAAAGCTCGCCGTTAATCAAGCGTTTCGGATTGTTGGCGTAACGTCGCTTAAGGCCTTGAATGCAAAGCTCGCGGAGGTACTCGTCCGGCGTTTTATTATCCGGCGGAATAAAAATCGGGAAAAAGCGTTTGCCGAGTTCGAGTTCAAGGTTGCAACGGTCGGCGATTTCGAGCGAACGCCAAACCGCGTCTTCGAAGCCGACGGCGCGCTCCATCATTTCGGCGCCGCTTTTGAGGTAAAATTCGTCGGAGTCCATCCGCATTCGGTTCGGATCGGTGCGGAATTTCCCGGTGTTGACGCAAAGGACGAGGTCTTGCGCGTCGGCGTCCTCGCGGCGAACGTAGTGAACGTCGTTTGAGATAACCGTCGGTATGCCAAGCTCTTGCGAAAGACGGAGCGTCCCTTGCAACGCGATCTTTTGCTCCGCGATGCCGTGGTCTTGCAACTCGAGATAGTAGCGGTCGCCGAAAAGTTCGCGGTGCCAAAGCGCGGCGTCGCGAGCTTTGGCGTAGGCTTCGGGCGATCCGTTCCCGTTGGCGAGCGTGCGCGCGACCTCTCCGGCGAGACAGCCGCTAAGGCAGATCAGCCCTTCGCTGTGTTTCTTCAACAAGTCGCGGTCGATACGCGGTTTATAATAGAAACCTTCCGTGTACGCCAACGACGAAAGCAAAAGCAGATTCTCGTAGCCCTTGCGGTTCGTCGCCAAAAGCGTGAGGTGATAGGAGCGCTTTTCCGTTTTGTCGAAGCGCGAAATCGGCGCGACATACGCTTCGTAGCCGAGAATCGGTTTGACGCCGACGTCGAGCGCTTTTTGGTAAAATTCGAGCGCGCCGTAGAGGTTGCCGTGGTCGGTGAGCGCGAGGGCCGGCATTTCCAGCTCTTTGGCTCGCGAGAGCAACGCTTCGAGCTTTCCGACGCCGTCGAGAAGCGAGTAATGCGAATGCGTGTGCAGGTGAACGAACGGAATCGCGCCGGATTCGGTCGGCTCCCAAGGCGTGATCGGAACGGCGTCGACGGACGGAACTTGCGGGGCGTCGCTCATACGTAACTCCGGTCGATTGGTAAAATAGGCAAGTTGGGAAGTTAAAGAGAATGACGACGCGTTATAAACGGCGGCGCGGGCGCGACCGTCTTGAACGTCGACGTATTAATTATAGGGAAACGCGTCGTTTCTTCAAGACGAGGGGGCGATTTTCTCGTTGCAAATTGTCGGCGGAGCCTCGGCGAACGTAAGGCGCGGCAAAAAGGGGAAACGGCGCGATCGTTATAATTGTAAAAATCTTTGCGGGAGGGGGAATTTTCCCGAAAAATCTTTAAAAAGAGAAAATTTTTCTTGCGAATCTAACGAAGAAGATTAAAATTAAAAAGAGGAACGCTCTTGTTTGAACGCTCCGACGCCGACGCTCGAAACGACCGCCTTTGACGGTCGCGGAATTTTTGCCGAAAAAGCGGAACGCGCCGGTCGGGGCGGTTTTGTTGAACAAAAGTAGCGATTTTTTCGATCGTTCCGACGGACGGGCGTCGTTTTAACGTTTGTTTGGCGGAGCGGTCGATAAAAGCGGTTGAAATAGCGGAGCGTTCGAGGTATAACGGATAAGAGCGCGTCGTTTGATCGACGCCGTTCTTTCCGCGTCGACGCTTAAGAACGTTCGAGCGAACGTTCGACGCGAGGACGCGGTTCCCGTCGGCGGACGGCGACGGGCGCAAAAAAATGTTTGGACGAGCGAAAACGGAAGCGCGAAACTGAGCGCATACGGTTTCGTGATCGCGTTTTTTCGGCTTCCATTCCAATCGGTTCAAAATGATTTTCGGAGAAGAAGGACTGTGCGTATGAAAAAGAGCCTATTCAGAATATTGCCCGCCGCGGCGATCGCGCTGACGTTTGTCGGCGGCGCGGCGCAAGGGGCGGAATCTGAAGTTTCCATGGAGACCTATCGGTTAAGCGACGGGGCGAACTGCTTTTTGGTTCCGCTTCGAGCGGACGCCGTCGAATCGACGTCGGAATTCGTCGACGTCGCGGCTCTGGTCGACTTCTCCGCGTCTCAATTAGATTCCGACGTTCGCGCGAAGGCGCAAGCGGCGGTCGCGTCGATGATCGCGAACCTCCCCGCGAACGCTCGCGTTCAACTGTTCGTCGTTTCGAACGAAGTCGAAGCGTTGACCGACGGTTACGTCTCGGTCGGTTCGAAAGAACTCGGCGACGCGGTCGCTTCGTTGAAGACCCGCGCTCCGCTCGGCGCGACCGACCTTGAAAAAGCCTTTGCCGTCGCCGCCGATTCGTTCGATTATAACGAAAACGCCGACCGTTCGATCGTTTTCGTCGGTCGCGGCGTCAGCGCCGGCGCGGCGTTCAACGAAGAAGTGTTCGGCGAAACGGTCGAAAAACTCGTCGACGCTCGCGTCCCGGTCAACGCTTTCGGCGTTGGGACGACCGTCAACGAAGACGTTCTCGGCGCGTTGGCCAACCGCACCGGCGGTTACGTCGTCGAAAAAGAAGCGACCGCCGAAGAAGCCGGTTCCCGCCTCGCCGGGGCCGCGACCGCGACCGTTTACTGGCCGGAAGAAAACGCGCTGACGATCGCCGGCGCCGAAGTTTATCCGAGCCCGCTCCCGCCGATCCGCAGCGACCGCGAAACCTACGTCGTCGGTAAAACGACCGAAGCTCTCGACGAAAACGTCGAAATTTCGATCCCCGCGACGGTCGCCGACGGTCGCGAAGCCGAAATCGCTTGGAGCGTCGCCCCGAGCGCTTCGGAAGCGAGCAACCAATATCTTTATCGTCTCGTCGAAGACGCCGCCGCCGATTCCGGCGCGACTCTTTCGATCGCCGGTTCCGAAATGCTCGCCGCGCGTCAAGTCGCCTTGAACGCCGCGACCGACGAAGCGCTCGAACTCGTCGAGCAAGCCGTCGAAGACGGAAACGCCGAAGACGCGAAACGTTTGGCCGAATTCGTCGAAGTCAGCCTCCCGGCCGAAGACGCGAAAGCGGTGAACTCCGACGTCGACGAACTCTTCGCTCGCGCCGAACAAACGATTAAAAACGAAAATCAAGCGAATTTGCTCGAAGCGTCCAACGCGAACGTTCGCGTGATGACGCAACAAATGAAGACGCAAGCGCAAGTCGCGATGTCGGACGCGCGCAAACTCGCCCGCAACAACCCGGACGCCGCGCTCCAAAGCGTTAAAATGCAAATCGCTTACGTCAAGCGCGCCGAAGTTCTCTCGGCCGCCGACCGCGCGCTGATTCTGCACGACCTGAGCGCCTGCGCCGAACAAATCGCGTTCGAAAAAGAACAAAAAGCGGTTCGCGATTACGCCGCGATGCAAAATCAAGCGATCGTCGACGCCGCGGTTAAAGCGCAAAAAGCGCGCCAAAAGAATCAGCTGAAAGTCGAAGAAATTATGAAGCGCTTCGATTCGCTGATTAAAGAAAGCAAGTTCGTCTTGGCCGCGGAAGCCGCCGACGAAGCCGCCGCGATCGCCGGCGAAAACGCCGCGCTCCCGACGCAAGCCGCGAACGTCGCTCGTTTGACCGACGCTTGGGAACAAAACCAAATGTTGCGGCTGAAACGTCGTCCGCGTTTGCTCGACGCGTTGATGTCCGTCGAACGCGCGCACATTCCGGTCTCGGACGAACCGCCGATCACCTATCCGGAACCGGAAGTTTGGCTCAATCTCTCCAAAGTTCGTAAAGAAAAATATAGCGCGACGAACCTTCAAGGTTCCGAAGCGGAACAACGCATCGGCCAAGCGCTTAACGTGAAAGTCGACGTCGAGGGCGGCGAAGATTCCGACCTCACCTTGTCCGCGTGGATCGAAGACGTCAAACGTCAACTCCGCGAAGAAGGCAAAGATATCAACGTCGTTTTCGACAATATTAATATCGAAGAATCGGAAGCCGGCGGGCCCCCCTCGTCGATTATGATTCAAGAAAACCTGACCGGCGTTTCGCTCCGCAACGCGCTGAAGATCGTTTTGCGTCCTTACGACCTCGACTTCTGCATCCTGAACGACGCGCTGTTCATCACCACCCAAGACGAAATTAAAACCAACCCGGAAATTTCGACCAGTCTGCGTCTCTACTCCGTCGCCGACCTCATTATGCAACCGAACCAAGGCGGCGGCATGATGGGCGGCATGGGCGGCATGATGGGCGGCATGGGCGGCATGATGGGCGGCATGGGCGGCATGATGGGCGGCATGGGCGGCGGCATGATGGGCGGCATGGGCGGCGGCATGATGGGCGGTATGGGCGGTATGATGGGCGGTATGATGAACGTCCCGACCGTCGGCGCTCCGAAAGCCGAGAAAGCCGAAAACGCCGAAGGCCCGAACGACGCCATTCTGCGCAACTTCCTCGAAGGCGACGCGCAAGAAGCTCCGGAAGCCGGTCTCTTCGCCGTTCCTGCGAAAGTCGCGAAAACCGCGAAAAAATCGGAAGCGCGCGGCACCCTCGCGCAAGCTCCGGTCGACCTGAACGCGAAATGGGACGCCTACTTCGCGACGAAAGCCCCGAAAGCCGGTTCCGCCGACTACGACAAGGCTCGCGAAGCGTTCGAATTCGAAACGATGGAACAAGTCGTCGCGTTGACGAAATCGCAACCGGCCTCCGCCGTCGCGTTGATCAAGAGCGCTCTGCGCAACGATTACGCGTCCCCGTGGATGTACGAAGCGTTGGCCGCCGCGTTGATTCGCGCGAACGCCCCGCAAGAAGAAATTGAAACGGCGATCCTTTCCGTCGCCGACTTCTCGGGCGACCCCGTCGTTCTGATGGGTTTGGCGATGTACCTTGAAAAGGTCGGTTCGCAAGAACGCGCCCTGAAAATTTACCGCGACGTCGCTCGCGTCGCGCCGACTCGTCCGGAACCGTATGTTCGCGGTTTGGCGTTGGCGAAAGAATTAAACGACGAAGAATCGCTGAAATGGGTCGCGCTCGGGATCGCGTCGATCGTTTGGGACGGCAATCTCGTCGAAGCGGTCGAACAAGAAGGCCAAGAAATCGCGCTCGACCTGATCGAAAAAATGAAGAGCGAAGGTCGCGAAACCGAAGCCGCCGCGTTTGAAGCGCAACTTCAAGCCGCGAGCCTCCGCGACGTGATCGTCGAACTTCAATGGGCCGGCGACGCCGAACTCGACTTGGCCGTTCAAGAGCCGACCGGCGCCGTTTGCTGGTTCGCTCAAAAACGCACCGCGGCCGGCGGCGTTCTCTCCGAAGTTTCGACCGACCTGTCGAAATCGTTCGAAGCGAACCGCGAAGGCCTCCGCAGTCGCGTTTACACCTGCCCGGCCGGTTTCTCGGGCGACTACAACTTCCTGATTTCCCGCAGTTGGGGCACGGTCGCGCAAAACAAGGTTACGGTCAAAATCCGCACGAACGTCGGCACGGATAACGAACATTCCGCCGTCGAGATTATCGAACTGAAAGACGACCAAGACGTCGGTTTCACCGTTCAACTCGACCAAGGTCGCCGTCAAGAAGAGGTTAAGGAAGAAATCCTGACCGCCGCGGCCGCCTTGAACCAACTTCAAGCGCGTTCGGCTCGCGAACTTTCGCAACGCGTCGCGGCTTTCCAAGACCGTTCGGCTCGCGCCGAAGCGATTAGCTCGAACGTCGCGCAAGACCAAGCGGCCAAATACGTTAGCGGTTACAAAGCGGAAGACGCCGTCGAAAACGAAAACCTCGACGCGCCGCAAATTACCTACGTCGAACCGGATCCGGGTCATATGCCGATCATCAGCTACATCTCGCTTGGCGCCGGTTTCTCGACCAGCGCGGGCGTCAGCGGCGACCGTCGTTACGTCTTGGTCGCTCCGCAACCGATGTTTAGCCAACTCCTCCGTATGTTCACCTACAACTCCAGCTCCGGGAGCAGCAGCAGCTCGGGCGGCGGTTACGGCGGCGGTTACGGCAATAACAACGGCGGCGGCTACGGCGGCGGTTACGGCAACAATAATAACGGCGGCGGCTACGGCGGCGGTTACGGTAATAACAATAATCGCGGCGGCGGTTACGGCAACAACAATAACAACTGGTAATCGTTTTTTTGACGCGTTCGTTTGAACGTCGTTAAAATAAACTCGGTTGAAAAAGGACGCGCGAACTTCGGTTGGCGCGTCTTTTTTATTGACGGCGAGGGCGTTTGTCGTCGCCGCCCCTTGACGATTCGGCTTGCGAACGTAAAATAGAGAAGGGCGTCGACGAGCGGCGCGCCGCTTGCCGAACTTAAAGCGTCGAGGCGTTTGAGACGCGACGCGTTTTGCAGAAAGGAAATCGAAATGGCGACTGTTCTTCTCACCGGGGGCGCCGGTTACATTGGTTCGCACGCCGCGCTTGAATTCTTGAACGACGGTTCGGAAGTCGTCGTCGCGGATAACTTTAGCAATAGTTCGCCGAAGTCGATCGAACGCGTCGAAAAGTTGACCGGCAAAAAGGTCGCGCTCCGCGAAGTCGACGTTTGCGACAAAGCCGCGACGCGTAAGCTCTTCGAAGAGTTTAAGTTCGACGCGATCGTTCACTTCGCCGGTTATAAAGCGGTCGGCGAATCGGTCGCGCAACCGTTGAAATATTACCGCAACAACATCGATTCCGCCTTGGTTCTCTGCGAGCTGATGGAGGAGTTCGGCGTTAATAAGATCGTTTTCAGCTCCTCCGCGACCGTTTACGGTACGTCGCAAAACGTGCCGCTTAAAGAAACGGAGCCGACCGGCTGCACGAACCCTTACGGCTGGACGAAGTTGATGATCGAGCAAATTTTGCGCGACTTCGCTCGTTCGAACGAAAATATTTCCGTTACGTTGCTCCGTTATTTCAACCCTGTCGGCGCGCACGCGAGCGGCGAAATCGGCGAAGACCCGTTGGGGATTCCGAACAACTTGGCGCCGTTCGTTTGTCAAGTGGCGGTCGGTCGCCGCGAAAAATTGAGCGTGTTCGGCTCGGACTACCCGACGCCGGACGGCACCGGCGTTCGCGACTATATTCACGTCGTCGACTTGGCGCTCGGGCACGTCGCCGCGTATCGCAACGCGAAACCGGGGGTTAGCGTTTACAATCTCGGCACGGGAACCGGTTACAGCGTGTTGGATTTGGTCAAGACGTTTGAAAAAGTGAACGGCGTGAAGATTCCTTACGAGTTGACGGCGCGCCGCCCGGGCGACGTCGCGACCTGTTACGCCGACCCGACCTTGGCGAACGAAGCGCTCGGTTGGTCGGCGAAACTCGGTTTGGAAGAGATGTGCCGCGACGCGTACAACTGGCAAAAGAAGTACCCGAACGGTTACCGCGACTAAATCGCAAGGCGCGGCGCCCCTTGACGTCGCCGCGTCGGCGCGTACAATAAAACGGACGAAACGGCGCCGCCGACCGCTCTTACGCGTCGGCGCGTTCGTTTTCCGTTCGCGTTTCCGAACGCGCAAGAGTCGGTTTTTACCGCGTTTGTCGCGTCGTGCGCGATCGCGTCCCCGTAGCTCAGTAGGATAGAGCGACGGTTTCCTAAACCGTAGGTCGCTGGTTCGAATCCAGTCGGGGATATTTTCTAGTTGGGGAACGGCGGCTCGTCGGGGCCGTCGTTTTTCTTTTTCTTGACCTCGACGAGAGCGGCGCGTTTTCTCTTGACGGCGATCGCGCTTAAACCTCGTTCGGCGACGACGCGGGGCCTTCCCAAAACGGCGTCGTCGCGTATAATTAATACGGCGGCGACCTCAAATTTTTGCGCGCCGTAATCTCGCGGTTAAAATTTTGCGCGTCTTGACAAACGAGATTAGCCGCTTATTTTACGTATTTAACCTAGCTTCGCAACGAAAGACGACGATGACGCCGGAAAACGAAATTTCGCGCGACGAATTGGCTCTTCAATATCTTGACCAGCTTCCCTATACCCCCTATCCTTTCCAAGAGGAAGCGATTTGCGCTTGGTTCGAGTCGCAACAGGGCGTCCTCGTTTGCGCGCCGACCGGGATGGGGAAGACCGCCGTCGCCGAAGCCGGGCTCTTCGAAGCGCTCAAAACCGGCAAACGAGCGTACTACACGACGCCGCTTATCGCGCTCACCGAACAAAAATACGTCGAATTGCAGGAAGCCGCCGAGCGTTGGGGGTTCGACCGTTCCGACGTCGGGCTCGTTACCGGCAACCGTCGCGAAAATATCGACGCGAAAATTCTCGTCGTCGTCGCGGAAATCCTTTTTAATCGGCTCTTAGCGTCCGACGTGTTCGCCGAGTTCGCGCAACGTTCGACGCCGGGAACTTGGCGCGGTTTCAGCGCTAAAGACGAAAACGCCGACGAAACCGGCGAGTCTCGCCCGAAAATCACCGCCGCGTCGCTGAACGCGAAAAAGTCGTTGGCGACGAGTTGGGAAGACGACGCGTCGGAAAAGAAAAACGATAACGCGGGCGCTTTGGACGAAACGGCGAACCGCGAAGCCGCCGCGCCGACCGTTCCGACTCCGCCGGGCGCCGAACTCTCGACCGGGGCCGCGCTCGTCGCGCCGGAGCCGGACGCGCCGGTTTTCTCGTTCGACGACGTTTCGGTCGTCGTGATGGACGAATTTCACCAGTTCGCCGATCCGGAACGCGGGGTCGTTTGGGAGTTTACGCTCGGGCTGTTGCCGGCGCACATCCGAACGCTGTTGATTTCCGCGACGGTCGGCAACGCTTACGAGTTCGTTTCTTGGCTCCGGACGACCGCTAACCGCAAACTTGATCTCGTGCAGTCGACCGAGCGCAAAACGCCGCTCGTGTACGAATGGGTCGGCGACAAGTTGCTCCCGGAGCATCTCGAATCGATGTGCGCCGGTTCGGAGGACGAACGCTTCACGCCCGCGCTTGTTTTCTGCTTCAACCGCGACGCGTGTTGGGACGTCGCCGAAGTCGTTAAAGGACGCAACGTTATCGACGCCGCGCGCCAAAAGGCGATCGCCGAGGAACTCGACAATCACGACCTGAGCGCCGGGGCCGGGCCGAAGTTGCGGCAACTACTGTTACGCGGCGTCGGCGTTCACCACGCGGGCGTTTTGCCGAAATATCGTCGGCTCGTCGAAACGCTTTTTCAACGTAAACTCCTTTCTTTTTGCGTTTGCACCGAGACGTTGGCGGCCGGAATCAACCTCCCGGCGCGCTCGGTCGTTTTGCCGACGCTCTTGAACGGCCCTCCCGGCGATAAAAAGCTGGTCGACGCGTCGTCGGCGCACCAAATTTTCGGGCGAGCCGGGCGACCGCAATACGACGACTGCGGTTACGTCTTCGCGTTGGCGCACGAGGACGACGTTCGTATCGAGCGTTGGCGCGAAAAATACGACCAAATTCCGGACGACGTCAAAGACCCGAAACTGCGCGAAGCCAAGAAAAAGATGAAGAAAAAGGCGCCGACCCGCAACCCGCGCGAGCAATATTGGTCGGAAAAGCAGTTCGAGCAGTTGCGCAACGCGTCGCCCGGCAAGTTGTCGAGTCGCGGCCCGCTGCCTTGGCGGTTGTTGGCGCATATGATCGACGCAAGTCCCGACGTCAAGCCGATTAGAACGCTCGTCGCCAGACGCTTGACCGGCGCGAAACGCTTGGAAGCGATGAAGAAATCGCTCGACCAAATGCTCTTAACCCTTTGGCGGGGCGGATTTGCGCGCTTGGAGCCCGACCCGGTCGCGTTCGGCGTTCCGCAAACGACCGCCGCGCTCGAAGCGGAACGGGAACTGCGTCGCGAACTTGAGGCGTTGGAACGCGAATATAAGGATCAAAAGCGCAAGTCTAAACCCTTTGGTTTCGGGATTTTCGACGAGAACGCGCTGGTCGACCCGACGCTCGACGATTCGTTCGATCCGGAGGCGTTCGCGAAGGAAAAAGCGCGTCTCGAAGCGCCGGAACCGGAGCCGAACGCCGACGCGAACGGTTTCGATTTTTTCGGCGGCGCCGACCTTTTCGACTCCGGAGACGGTTCGCAAATCGCCGACGCGTCGACGCTTAACGCGTTGGACGGCAAAGCGTTAGCGCCGAGCGAAACGTCGGAAAAAGAAGAGGCGGCGAACGAAAGCCAACCGGAGCCGGAATCGGACGCGAACGACGAAAACGTCGATGAGTCGCAAGTCGAGGAATCGCGACGTTTAGCGTCCTTCGAACAGTCGGCGGAAGCGTTGGCCTTGGCGGAGTCGTACCAAGCGGCGCGCGCCTACCCGACGAAAAAAATGAAAACGCTGACCAAACTTCGGGGCGTAAATCCCGTCTTTGGGGCGTTTCTGCTCGAACAACTCGGGGCCGCCGACCTGCCGGAGCGAATTCAAGCGTTCGAGTCCGTTCTCGAAACGCCGGCGCCGGTCGCCCGCTGCCTTCGCGTTCCGGATCAAGACGAATTGCCGCCGGGACGTCTCGCGACGTCGCGTTTAGACAAAGAGTTGTTGCAACGCGGGTTAGCGTCGGTCGAAGAACTCGTTCCGCGGACGGAGGAAGAGGAGCGCGAAGATTGGGAGCGCCGCCGACGTTTTGCCGGACGTTTCGAAGAACGCGTTCGCGTTTTGAATTTTGCGTCGAAGTTGCGACGTCTTTTCGATTTCGAGTATCCGGGCGTCGCGTTGCGAACGACGCCGGTTTGGGCGGCGGGCGAATTGATTCTCGACTTCAAAGGCGACTTCAATAAGTTTATTACCGCCAAGCGTTTGCAAAAACAAGAAGGGATTGTTTTCCGACACCTCTTGCGTTTGATTTTGCTCCTTGAAGAGTTCGTCGAGTTGGAACCGGTCGAAGGCGACCCGCTCCAATGGCGCGTCGAGTTGCAAGATTTCGCCGACAAACTCGTCGACTGCTGTCGCAAAATTGACCCGACAAGCGTTGAAAAAACGTTGGTTGCGTCGAAACGTTCCGACTTGCTCGATAAAAATTGAAGGTTTGACATTTAGTCGCCGATGAACGAACGGCGACTTTGTTGACGTTGTTTAATATTTAACGCGGCGAAACACTTGCGCGACGCCGCGCCATTCCGTTTTATTGGTTATCATCGAGCGTTTATCCGTCGCACTTGCAAACGATAGACGCAACGTATGAAAGGACAAGACTTATGAAGAAACGTTTGACGACGACCGCCGCGTTGGCGCTCGCTTCGTTCCTTCCGAATTTTACCGCTCGAGCCGACGAAGGAATGTGGCTTTTTTCGAATCCGCCGACTCGCCAAATCAAGGAAAAATACGGATTTGAAGCGACGCCGGACTTCCTCGAACACCTGCAAAAATCGAGCGTTCGTTTCGGTTCCGGCGGGAGCGGCTCGTTCGTTTCGTCGAACGGGCTGATTATGACGAATCATCACGTCGCGCTTTCGACGATCGCGGCGCTTAGCACGGCGGAAAAAGATTATGTCGCGAACGGCTTTAGAGCGGAAAAACTCGAAGACGAAATCAAGTGCCCGAACCCCGGCCTGATCGTTTTGCAAGAGATCGTCGACGTAACGGACCAAATCGAAGCCGCCTTGGCCGACGCCTCCCCCGCCGAAGCCGAAGCGATTCGCAAGGAAACGATCGCGAAAATTCAAGCGAAAGCCAACGCCGAAAAAGGCTTGCGTTGCGAAGTCGTAACGCTTTACCAAGGCGGACTTTACCACCTCTATTGTTACAAAGAAATCAAGGACGTGCGACTCGTTTTCGCGCCGGAGGAAAGCGTCGGCTTTTTCGGCGGCGACCCGGACAACTTCGAGTACCCGCGCTACAACCTCGACGTTACGTTCTTCCGCGCTTATGAAAACGGCGAGCCGATGAAGACGGAACGCTTCCTTAAATGGAGCGATAACGGCGCTTCGGAAGGCGACCTCGTTTTCGTCTCGGGACACCCGGCGCGCACGAACCGCTTCAACACCGTCGCCGACCTGCAATACCAACGCGACGTCTACTACCCGCATATGATGAACAAGTATCGACGACGCGAAGTAGCGTATCAAGTTTTCGGTTCCGAAAACGACGAAAACGCCCGTCGTATCGCGACTTCGCTCTTCCGCATTCAAAACTCGCGCAAGAATCGCGGCGGGATTTTGAACGGTCTGCAAACGGTCGCGCTGATGCAAAAGAAGGTCGACGCGGAAAACGAACTGCGTAAACTCGCCGCCGAAAAGAACTTAATCGACGCGGCTTCCGACCCGTGGAAGGAAATCGAAACGATCATGGCCGGTTGGCGCGGGCGTTATCTCGCTCACGACCTCCTCGAAGCGAACGAAGCGTTCACGAGCGCGACGGTTTCTCAAGCTCGCGGTATCGTGCGTTACGTTTCCGAAATGGCGAAGCCGGAAGCCGAGCGTCTCCCGGCGTATCGCGGCGACGCGCTCGAAGGAACGCGCAACGGCTTGCTCGGCGGTTTCGGGGGCGACGCCGATATCGAAACGATGATGTTAACCGACGGTCTTTCGATGCTTTACGAATATTCGAAAGCGGTCGAAGGCGGGCGCGCGCTCGACGCCGTCGTGATTCCGCAAGCCGACTTCGACGGGATTTTCGACGGTCTGTCGCCGAAATCTCGCGCGACGCAAATTGTTCAAAAGTCGCAACTTAAAGACCGTAAATTCCGCGAGTCGCTTCTCGATATGAGTTGGGAAGACCTGCAAAAATCGGACGATCCGGCGATTCGTTTGGCGTTGGCCGTCGAGCCGACCGCTCGCGCTCTCCGCGATTACAACGAAGCGGAAGTCGCCGGCCCGTCGCGCGCCGCCTACGCCAAAATCGCGAAGATTCGGTTCGCCGTTTACGGAACGGAAGTCTATCCGGACGCGACGTTTACGCTCCGCCTTTCGTTCGGTAAAGTCGCCGGTTACACGGAAGACGACGGAACGCAAGTCCCGTTCGAAACGAAGATTAGCGGCGCTTACGAACACGCGCGCGAACATAACTTCGCCGATCCGTTCGACTTATCGCAATCTTGGCTCGACGCGGAAGCCGCCGGCAAAGCGCCGATGGACGCGCCGATCAACTTTGTTACGACGAACGACATTATCGGCGGCAACTCCGGAAGCCCGGCCGTCAACTCGAAGGGCGAAGTCGTCGGGTTGATCTTCGACGGAAACATCCAATCTCTCGTGCTGAACTTCACTTACGACGACGAAATTTCGCGCGCCGTGCTCGTTCACTCGACCGGGATTCGCGAAGCGGTTCGCAGTATTTACAACTTGCCGCAACTCGCCGACGAACTCGGAAAGTAAACGATTAAAGAGTTTAGCCGAATTGTTTTAAGCGAGTCATCGCTTGGCGCGGCGTTCGTTTGAACGAGCGAACGTCGCTAACCCTTGAAAACGCCGACGTTGCGGTAATTTAGCGCGGCGTCGGCGACTTTTGAACGCGTCGAAAAGACGCGATTTTCGAAAAAATGACGAAACGACCTTATTTAATTTTCGGCACCGGCAACGCGCACAAGGGAATTGAAGCGACGGAAATCGTTGCGCCGACGGGCGTTACGTTGCGAACGCTCGCCGAGTTTCCGGAGGCGATCGACGTCGTCGAGGACGGCGAAACGTTCGCCGAGAACGCGCGTAAAAAAGCGATCGAGCAAGCGCGACATTTGCAAACCTTTGTTCTCGCGGAGGATAGCGGTATTTGCGTCGACTTTTTGAACGGCGCGCCCGGCGTCCGTTCGGCTCGTTTCGCCGGGGAAAACCCGCGTTCCGACCAACGCAACAACGAGTTTTTGCTCGAAAAATTATCCGACGTTCCGCTCGAAAAACGAACGGCGCACTACGTTTGCCATATGGTCTTGGCGGCGCCTAACGGCGAAATCGAGTTTGAAGCGGAAGAACGGTGCCGCGGTCGGATTTTGTTTAAGCCGAGCGGCGACAACGGCTTCGGTTACGATCCGTTGTTTGAAGTCGTCGAATTTCACCGCACGTTTGGGGTGCTTGCGCCGGAAATCAAGCGCGCGATTAGCCACCGAGCGAGAGCGACGCGGCGTCTCATTCCGAAACTTTTCGAGTTGGTCGCCGCCGGAAAATTGCCGACGATGTAATCGCCGAATCGACGTTTGGTTTAAACGTCGCGCTCGAATATAATCGTTGAAAATAAAGAAGATAGATGACGATGGAAAACCTTAGCGAATATTGTTTGCGCGTTGCGAAGGACGCGAAAAAAGCGTCGCGCGCTCTTGCCGCCGTTTCGGGCGCCAAGAAAAACGAATGGATTAACTTGTGCGCCGACAAACTCTTAGAGCGCAAAGACGAAATCCTCGCCGAGAACGCGAAAGACCTCGAAGCGGCGCGTCAAAGCGGCTTGAAAGCGTCGATGATCGACCGCTTAACCTTGTCGGAAAAGACGTTGCGTGAAATGGCGACGGCGTTGCGCGAAATCGCCGCGTTTCCGGATCCGATCGGCGCGACGATTGGGTCGACGATTCGCCCGAACGGTCTTGAAGTGCAAAAAGTGCGCACGCCGATCGGCGTCGTTTTCTTCGTTTACGAATCGCGTCCGAACGTAACGACCGACGCCGCGGCAATTTGCGTCAAGAGCGGAAACGCCGTCGTCTTGCGCGGCGGGAAAGAGGCGTTCCACTCGAACACGATTCTGGGACGCGTTCTCGCCGACGCGGCGCGGGAAGTCGGTTTGCCGGAATGCGCGGCGCAACTTTTGAACACGACAGATCGTAACGCGGTCGACGAGTTTCTTCGGTTGCCGCAGTATGTCGACGTCGCGATTCCGCGCGGCGGCGAGGCGTTGGTCAAACGCGTTACCGAAAACGCTCAAATGCCGGTCATTAAACACTTTGCGGGAAACTGCCATCTTTACGTCGATAAAGACGCCGACTTGAACGTCGCGGAGAAAGTTCTCGTCAACTCTAAGTGCCAGCGTCTTGGGACTTGCAACACGGTCGAGTCGTTGGTCGTGCATTCGGACGTCGCGGCGACGGCGCTTCCACAACTCCTTGCCGCTCTTAAAGATAACGGCGTCGAAATTCGCGGCGACGAACGGACGCGCGCCCTTGCTCCGAACGTCGACGTTTTGGAAGCGACGGAAGACGATTTTTACCGCGAATATTTGGCGGCGATTATTTCCGTTAAGGTGGTCGATTCTATCGAGGAAGCGATCGAACACATTAACGAACATAGCTCCGGACACACCGAAGTTATTGTTACCAAAGATGTTAAAGCGTCGAAAAAGTTTGCGACGGAAATCGACAGCGCGGCGGTGATGATCAACGCGAGTTCGCGCCTTCACGACGGCGGTCAATTTGGGCTCGGCGCCGAAATCGGCATCAGCACCGACAAGTTTCACGTTCGCGGCCCGTGCGGCGTTGACGACTTAACGAGTTATAAATACGTTGTTTACGGCGACGGAATTTTGCGCGGTTGACGTAAAGTTTTAACGCGCCGCTCGGTCTCTTCGGAAGGAAAAGCGAGCGGTCGAAACCGGCGTTTGTTAACGCAAACGTCGGTTTTTATTTGGTTTAAGTTTTGACGTTTTCGAAAGTTTTTCGACGAATAATTCGATGAGTTCTCAAATTTCGTTGCATCGCGTCCAACGTAAGTTGGCTAAGGTGTTTCTTTTAGATCGCGAACCGCTGCGTCGTCGCCTCGTTCGTTTGCAGCAAGAGTTTGAAAAGTTGGCGCAAGAACAAGCGGACGCGGCGTCGCAACCTATCGGCAAGGTTGAGGACGCGGCGCTTGAAAGTTGGCGTCAAAAGTTGCGCGAACTTTCCGACGATTGCGACGCGTCGACGGAAAAGGTAGAACAACGTCGAAAGTCCTTTCCGAAAATAACTTACGACGTAAATTTGCCGGTCTCGGAACGTCGCGACGAATTGAAAAAATTGATCGCGGAAAATCAAGTCGTCGTCGTTTGCGGCGAAACGGGGAGCGGTAAGTCGACGCAACTTCCTAAAATCTGCTTAGAACTGGGGTTAGGAGCGCGCGGTTTAATCGGGCACACGCAACCGCGGCGTCTTGCCGCGCGTTCGATTGCGCAACGCGTCGCCGACGAGTTGCAAACCCCGTTAGGACAACACGTTGGTTACAAGGTGCGGTTTAACGACGAGACGTCGGATAAAACGTTGATTAAACTGATGACCGACGGGATTTTGCTCGCCGAATCGCAAAACGACCGATTTTTCAACCGTTACGAGGTCATTATCGTCGACGAAGCGCACGAACGGTCGCTCAACATCGACTTTTTGCTCGGGATGATGAAGCGCGTGTTGCGAACGCGACGCGACCTCAAACTGATTATCACCTCGGCGACGATCGACGCAAAGCGTTTTGCGGAACACTTTACGTCGAGCAAGGGACCGGCGCCGATCATCGAAATTTCCGGGCGAACTTATCCGATCGAGACGCTCTATCGACCGGTCGACGAGTGGAAGTTGCGTCAGGAAGAGCGCGAACGAGAAAACGCCGCGGATTTCTTGGAGCGTAATCCAAACGGACGAAACGATTTACGACGACGAGAACTTGACGACGAAGACGCTTTCGAAAGAACGCTTCTTGAATCGGTCGACGAGTTGGCGCGTCGCGAACGGGGCGATATATTGATCTTTATGCCGACCGAGCGCGATATTTTCGAGACGGCTAAGTTGCTGAAAAAACACGAGATACCGGGAGACGACGCGCGAAGAAAAACGGAAATTTTGCCGCTTTACGCTCGTCTGCCGTCGACCGAGCAACAAAAGATTTTCGGCAAAACGAGTTGGCGCAAAATCGTCGTCGCGACGAACGTCGCCGAATCGTCGCTGACGGTGCCCGGGATTCGTTACGTTATCGACCCCGGAACTGCGCGTATAAGTCGTTATTCGGCAAGGTCTAAAACGCAACGTTTGCCGGTCGAGCCGATTTCCCAAGCGTCGGCGGACCAGCGGGCGGGGCGTTGCGGACGCGTCGGGCCCGGCGTTTGTATTCGGTTGTTTAGCGAGCGCGACTACTTGTCGCGACCGCGTTACACGACGCCGGAAATTCAGCGAACGAACTTAGCGTCGGTCATTTTGCAAACGAAAGCGCTCAAACTCGGCGCGGTCGAGAAGTTTCCGTTCATCGATCCTCCCCGAAACGCTTCTATTGTCGACGGTTACAAAACGTTGTTCGAACTTGGCGCGGTCGACGAAAATAACGAATTAACAGAAATCGGGCGCAAACTCAGTCGGCTTCCGATCGACCCGCGCATCGGTCGGATGATTTTCGCCGCCGACGAAGAAGACGCTTTGCGCGAAATTTTGATTATCGCCGCCGCGCTCGAAATTCAAGACCCCCGCGAACGCCCGCGCGAACAACAGGAAAAAGCGGACGAAAAGCACGCGCCGTTCCTCGACGAGAACAGCGACTTTATGTCGTATCTCAAACTTTGGGACTTTTGGCAAAATTTGAAGGACAAAACGTCGCGCAACCAATTGCGCAAGGCTTGCCGCGAGAATTTCCTCTCCTATAACCGAATGCGCGAGTGGTCGGACGTTTACGTTCAATTGTTGCAACTCGTTAAAGGACAATCGCTTGAAGTGAAGAAACGTCGCGACGATTACAACGCGATTCACCGCTCCGTTTTAGCGGGGTTGTTATACGGCGTCGCTCAAAAAGAAGAGACGGGAAACGAATATCGTTCGACCAACTCCGGGAAATTCGTTCTTTGGCCGGGCTCTGGGCTCAAGAAAAAGCCCGCTTGGGCGGTCGGCGCCGAGCGTTTGGAGACGACGCGGGCTTATTTACGGACTGTCGCGCGCATTAATCCGGATTGGATTGAGGAAATCGGCGGGCGGCTCCTCGAACGGACGCGCCGCGACCCGTTTTGGAATCGCGAAACCGGTTGCGTTCACGCTTACGAACGGGCGACGCTTTACGGACTCACGATCATTCCGAAACGTCGCGTTAATTTCGGCCCGATCGACCCGGTTAAGTCGCGTCAAATATTTATTTACGAAGCGCTTGTGAATCGCGACTTCGACTGTTCGCTACCGTTTTTCGAACATAATTGCGCCGTTTTTGAAGAAGCCGAACGACTTCGCGATAAGTTGCGAAAGTACAATTTTGTTAAGTCGCTCGACGCGATTTACGATTTTTACGACTCAAAGTTGCCGGACGCCGTTTACGACGCCGTTTCGCTCAAAAAGTGGTGGAAGAAGGCGCCGCCAAAGAAGCGCGAGGCGTTGTTTGCGAAACTCGACGACTTTTGCGCCGGAGCGATCGACGCGGAGACCGCCGCCGCGTTTCCGGACGAAGCGACGTTCGACGGAGCTTCGCAACTGCCGTTGAAATATCGGTTTAGCCCCGGCGAATCGGACGACGGCGCGTCGCTCGTCGTGCCGTTGGAGGGCCTGCGACAACTTGAAACGCGTCGACTCGGTTGGTTGGTGCCGGGACTTGTCGAGCAGAAGATCGTCGCGATGTTGAAGACGCTTCCGAAGGAGATTCGACGCGAAATCGTTCCGATTCCGGATACCGCGCGGGAGATTGTCAAGCGGATTTCGTTTGGCGACGGTTCGCTTGAAGAGGTTGTCGCGCAAGAAGTTAGCCGAATTGCCGGGCGTCGGACGACGGTCGCGGATTTTGATCTCGAACGAACGCCGCCGGAGTTGCTCTTGAATCTTAAAGTCGTCGACGACGCCGGGGAACTGTTAGCCGAGGGGCGCGACGCCGGGGAACTGCGCGAACGACTCGGCGTCGAGATGAATAAATCGATCGGCGCCGTCGTCGACCCGCAATGGAACCGCGACGGTTTAACGACTTGGGATTTCGGAACGCTCCCGGAATCGATTTCGATTTCGCGCGGTTCGTTGACCGTTTCGGCTTATCCGGCCCTTTGCGACCCGCGATTTTTAACAAATTCGTTTTCGCCGAGCGCGCCGGAGGCCCGAACGGTCGCGACGCGGCTTTTCGACTCGAAAGATAAAGCGTTTCGCAATACGAAGTTAGGTGTTATTCGGCTTTTTAACTTGGCGAACTCCCGCGATCTGAAAACGCAAGCGCGTTGGTTGCCGCAACTCGATAAATTACAAACGTTTTCGCGAGCGATCGCCGATTTCGATTTAACGGCGGCGCTCGCAGAAACGATCGGGGCGCGGGCGCTCGACTTAGACGACGCGAAGTCGCTTCCTACTAACGAGGGAGAATTTAACAACTTAGCGAAGCGCGGTCGGGAGCGAATCGGGTACGCGACGCAGGACGTCGCCGGATGGATCGTTCGCTTTCTCGAAAATTACCAAGAAGCGCGGTTGGCGATTGAAAAACGACGGGGCGGCGCGGCGAACGCGGTCGCGGTCGACGCCGCGAAACATTTGGCGCGTTTGACGGAGCCGCGGTTTTATTTGACGACGCCTTGGAATTGGTTGAAGGAGTTTCCGCGTTACTTCAAGGCGATTTCGGCGCGGTTCGAGAAATGGCAAAACGGCGGCGCCGCGACCGACTCCGCGTTTGCGCAAGAGTTAAACGCTTATTGGGAAAGGTATTGCGAAGCGTTCGAGCGGAACGAAAACGCCGGAATTTTTGACCCGGAACTCGAAACCTTCCGTTGGGCGCTCGAAGAGTACCGCGTTTCGCTTTTCGCGCAAAAGTTGGGAACCGCGATGAAAATTTCGGCGGTTCGGCTCGAAAAGCAATGGGAAAAGACGGCGCGCTAACGAGCCTTAACCGACGACAACACAACGGGTTAAACGGTTAAAGGGTTCGAACCGCGTCGAGGCGCGGAACGCCAAAATTCAAACGCGAGGAGAACGCCGAAAATTCCCCAAAAGGCAAGACCTAAACGCCGACGCGCGCTTGTTTTCTCGAGCGGCGCGTCGACGTTTTTTTGCGTTTGGTCGGCGCGGTCGGCGAACGTTTCGTTGGGAACGACGGCGTCGGAAACGTCGGAACGGCAACGGGTTGCGAACGATTCTTGCAACGCGAAGTCGACCGTTTTTTCAACGAGCGGGACGAAGGACGGCGCGAACGCGAGCGCGCTTACGGTCGCGTCGGGCGCGGTCGCGCACCAAAGAACGACGCCGTTATTCGGCGCGGATAAACGAGTTAGCGTCGGAACGTTGGACGGCGCGTCGCGGAGAACGGGAAGAGCGTCGGAGCCGACGAGCGGGAACGAACGCCAAACGGGAAGCGCGTCGACGCCGGAACGCTCGAAACCGGGGAACGCGGCGGCGAAGGAACTCTCTTTAACGTTAACGTTTGCAACGGTTTGAAACGCGTCGCGAACGGCGGCGTCGGTCGACGCGTCGAGAGCGCCGGTCGCCGGTTCGAACGCGACGGCGAGCGTTTGAACGTCGAGTTTCCAGCGGCGCCACACGGTGTCCCAACGTTTGGCGTCGGTTCGCGACCCGGCGAAGATTAGGAGAGCGCGGGGCGAGTCGGACGAGGCGGCGGCGAGAAAGCGTTCCGTTTTGGCAAGTTCCGCGTCGGTCGGGGCGGAAAGGTTGACCCAACAAATCGCGTCGAATGCGGTTAACGCGTTGGTCGGCGTCAGCGCAAAGTCGGCGGACGAAACGAGTTCGACTTGCGGAAGATTTTGCGTTTCAACGGGTTGCGTCGCGTCAAAATTGTGGTTTAGCGCGGCGGCCAAATAAAACGCGGCGTCGTTTGAACGACTTGCGGCGCTTTGAAGTTGCGGGGCGTCGGGGAACGGAGCGCCGGAGTCGCTTCCGTCGACGATTAGAACGCGAATCGAGCGACCGTCGATTTTCCCGTTGGCGACACGTTGAGACGTTGCGTTAAGTTCCGATTTAGCGGAAGTTTGAGGCGCGTCGTTAAAAAAAGGAAAGACGGGGAAAGACGGTATCGCCCAGATTAGAACGAGCGTTAGGAGCGCGAACGAACGAAGCGCCGCTAAAACGATTAGCCGCCGCTCTTTACGGCGGACGGCGCGGCGAAGCGACGGCGCGAGCAAACGAACCGCCGGAAACGAAACGCGCGGCGGAGGCGTCGTCGGACGTCGGCGGCGAAGAAAAAGCCAAGGAAGCGCGAGCGTCGCCAACGCGAAAAGAGCCCAAGGATTTTGCATCGCAAGTCGTTGGTTGGGAAGGAAATAAGGCGGAAGCGAGAACGGCGAACGCGCGTTCGCTCCAAAAAAAATCCGCTCCGACGTTTTATTATATCGGAGCGGAAAAACGCGTCAAGCGCTAACGATTCGACGACGTAACGCTAAGCGCCGTCGAAGGTTGCGAAGTCATTTCAAGCCGGACGCCGCTTTCATCAGGTTGAAAACGTCGCTGTTGTAAATGAAATCGCCGCTGAAGTCCCACATTTCGCCGGCTTCTTCGTCGTTACCGCGGATAAATTCTTTGACCGACTCGACGCCTTGGCCCTTGGCGTAAACCGGAACGAGCCAGTGCGAGTGGCCGGACGAGAGGTATTGGACTTCCGGGCATTCGCCGATATCCGACTCTTCGAGTTCTTCAAATTCGTTGAATTCGTCTTTTTTCGGGTCAAATTTGCCGTTTTCGTCCATATCTTCGAACGTGCCCGGGCCCCAAATGCAGCCGGTTTCGTGGTCGGACGTAATAATCATAATCGTGTCGTCCCAAGACGAGTATTTTTCGACCCAAGCGATCGCGGCGTCGATCGCCTTCGAGAAGGAAGCGTGTTCGAGCGCCGAGTTTTGCGCGTTGCGACCGTGGTTCGCGTGGTCGATCGCGCCGCCTTCGACCATCAGGTAGAAACCTTTGTCGTTTTGCGCCAAGACGTTAAGCGCGCCGAGCGTCATATCGGTCAGCGTCGGCGTGTTGGCGATCGCTTCTTCCGAATAACGTTCTTTGACGAAATTTTCGTCGTCGGCGAAACCGTCGACCGGGAGGAGGTCGTCGAAGTCGCGCCCGACGCCGAGGATTTTTTTCGGAAGGTCGGTCGGGTTCGTATCCGGGGTCATTTTAGCCAATTCGGCGAACTTTTCGCGTTCGTCGATGAACTTCCAACCCTTGTAACCTTCGTCTTTAGAGACGGCTTCCCAAACTTCGCGCCCGCCGACGAATTGATAGTTGAGGTCTTCCGGCTTCTTATTGATTTTCGAGCCGCGTTTGTAGGCCGGGTGCCCGGAACCGAAGAGAACGGTCAACGGGAGGTCGTTGATTTGCTCTTTCGAGATTTCTTCATAATTGCCGCGGTTTATGTTGTGCGCGCTCGTGGCGGCGGGGGTGGCGTGCGAAATTTGAACGGTCGTAACGACGCCGACCGAGCGACCGGCGCGGTAGTTCATATCGGCGAAGTTTTCGAGTTTTTTGCCGTCTTTCGAGTAGTTAACGCGACCGCTTTGCGTTTTGACGCCGGTGTTAATGGCGGTGCCGGAGGCGCCGGAGTCGGTCGTCGGGCAGTTGTCTTGAAGACGATGCATCGCTTTTTCCGGGCCTTCCCAAATTTTGCCGACCGGGTAACCGTCGTCTTTTTTCGGGTCGTACTCTTCTTTGACGCAGAACGTCGCCGCGCCGAGCTTCACCGGGAACTTGTGGTAAGATTGCGCGTCCGCTTCGCCGTAACGCCAGTAAGTCCCGAGAATGTCGGAGTTAAAGCCCATTCCGTCGCCGACGAAGAGGATGACGTTCTTCGCTTTTTTCGCTTCTTGCGCCGTCGCGACGTCGAAAGCCGACGCGCCCAAAATCAACGCGAACGCCGCCGTCGCGACGCTCCAACCGAATACTTTTTTCATTTGAATAGACTCCTTGCAAGGTGTTGGCTTGCCGACGCGCTTCGGGTCGTTCCGGCGTCGCGGCTTTTCACTATTTTACTCGATTTTCGCGAATTGTTAAACGCCCCTTCGTTAATTTTTTCCGAAAAAACTCGATTTTTTGCCGGTTTCGCCAATTTTTCGCTCGACGTCGCGACGACGCAGGCCGAGAACGACGAAACGCAAACCGGGGACGCGTCGGACGGCGAAGTACGTCGCGTAAGAACCGGCGAAAGAGACGGCGGCGACGAGCGCGATTTCGAGCGGTTCCGGGACGTCGCAAAGGCGGGCGAAAAGCAAGGTCGCGGCGTAAACGAAGAACATATGGAAGACGTAAAGGCCGAAACTCGTTCGCGCAAGGAAGGTCGAAAGACGCGTCGGACGGTCGGCGTAACGTTTGGCGAAACCAAGGATTGCGAGCGTCGCCGTCCAAGCGTAAACGTTGGTTAACCAATGTCGCAAAACGGGATCGTCGGCGTAATTGGCGCCGAAAAAACGCCGGAAATAAACGACGCCGAAAACAAGCGCGCAAACGCCCCAAAACCAACGCGTTCGGACGAGCGCCGCTTCGACGTCCGCGCGGTGAAAAACGAGATAGCCGAGGAAAAACGCGAAACCGTAAATCCCGAAACGGTAAACGGTTATCACCGGCGTATTCAAAACTTGCGCCGAACCCCAAACGCCGAGCGTCGCCGCCGCGAAGAAAAGCGTCCAAGCGAACGTCGAGGAAAGGGACGTTTCGCCGGAAGATTCGGCAGTTGTAACGCTTGGGTTGGCAACGGTTGCGCGGTTTTGGGGGCGTCGGCGGAAAAGGACGAGGAGCGCCGAGTAAACGAAAAGGAGCTGCGCGAACCAAAGGGGGCCTTGGCCGCCGAGAATGCAAATCAGCGCGAAAACCGGCGTTGGAAGGGGCGCGTCGGCGAGACCCGGCGCCGAGGTCGTCGTCAAAACGCCGAGCGTCCAAGAATGGAACGCGAGAACGCCAAGCGTCGACGGGACAAGGAGTTTCGCCGTTCGCTCGCCGAAAAATTCGCGGTTCGAGCGGCGGTTCAACGACAAGCGCGCCGAGATTCCGGCGACCAAAAAGAGCGAAAACATCAACCAAGGGTAAACGAACGTCGTCAACGCGTCGCCGAAACCGGGGCCGTTCGTCGGGAGAAGACCTCCGAAACCGAGAACATGGTTCCGAGCGAAAAAGACGTGATAAACGACGACCAAAACGACCGTCGCGCCGCGGATGAAGTCCAAATAATGGGCGCGCGGCGGAAAACTAACGTCGGCAAGGGGTTGCGAATGGGAAAAGTCGGGGCGCGGTCGCATCGGCGGAGGCTTTCGTCAAAAGGGCGGCGGAAGAGAAAAAACGAGAAGGCGAAACGTCGGCGTTTCCCTCCTTATTGTACGCGGAAAATCAACGCTTTGCAACGGGAACGCGGGAGAAATTTCGCGAAAAAACGACGCGACGAAAGAAAACGGCGGCAAGAAAAGAAAAAACGTCGAACGCGAACTCGCTAAAACGAGTCGCGCTCGACGCTTAAATCGCTAACGGCTAAAAAGCGTTCGCCCGACTAAAAGCGTCAGTCTTGCTTTTGATCCGTTTCGCCGCGTTCTTTCAAAACGGCGCGACGGCTGAGTTTAACGCGGTTTTGGTCGTCGATGGCGATGACCTTGACGTCGAACTTGTCGCCGAGTTTGCAGAAGTTTTGAATGTTGTCGACGTATTCGTCGGACAGCTCGCTGATGTGGCACAAACCGTCGCGGCCCGGCAGAATTTCGATGAACGCGCCGAAGTTTTGAATGCTCGTAACGACGCCTTCGTAAATTTTGCCGAGTTCGACCGTCGCGGTGAGGCGGGAAATTTCCTTCAACGCGGCTTCGGCGCTCGCTTGGTCGTTCGACGCGACGTTGACCGAACCGTCGTTGTCGATTTCGATCGAAGCGCCGGTCGCGTCTTGAATCGCGCGAATCGTCTTGCCGCCCGGGCCGATGAGGAGCCCGATTTTGTCCGGGTCGATCTTCGTGCGGAGGAGGCGCGGCGCGTATTCGGAAATGTTTTCGGCCGGACGCGGCGCGGCGGCGAGCATCTTGCGCAAGATGCCGATGCGCGCTTCGCGGGCTTGTTTAAGGGTTTGCGCGACGATTTCTTTCGAAATGCCGTTCGTCTTGAGGTCGAGTTGGATCCCCGTAACGCCGTTTTGCGTCCCGGCGACTTTGAAGTCCATGTCGCCGTAGTGGTCTTCGTCGCCCATGATGTCGGTGATCGTGATCCAACGACCGTCTTCTTCCTTGACGAGACCGATCGAGATACCGGCGACCGGGTTCGAAATCGGAACGCCCGCCGCCATCAAACCGAGGGTCGCGCCGCAGACGGTCGCCATCGAGCTCGAACCGTTCGATTCGAGAATATCGGAGATGACGCGCACCGTGTACGGGAATTCGTCGGCGTCCGGAAGAACCGGCTTGACGCTGCGTTCGGCAAGCGCGCCGTGCCCGTATTCGCGACGACCGACGCCGCGGTACGGCTTGCATTCGCCGACCGAATACGGCGGGAAGTTGTAGTCGAGCATAAAGCGCTTCGTGTATTCGTCGAAGAGACCTTCGACGCGCTGTTCGTCTTTCGCCGTCCCAAGCGTAACGGTGATAAGGGCTTGCGTTTCGCCGCGGGAGAAGAGGGCGGAACCGTGAACGCGCGGCAACACGTCGACGCGGCATTCGATCGGGCGGACTTCCTTCACACCGCGACCGTCGAGGCGTTCCTTCGAGAGGATAATGTCGCGGACGACGCGTTCGACGAAATCGTTGAACGCGACTTCGAAGTATTCCGGCGCGAAGTAGTTCGGTTCGTCGGAGTCTTCGTCGGTTTCGACGATCAACTCGGCGCGGGCCTTGTCTTTAACGAGCGAGCAAGCTTCGGCGCGGGCGAGTTTGCCGGCGGTTTTCTTCGCGGCGCGGAATTCGTCGTAGAATTTTTCCATCAACGCGTCGTACATCGGCGTCGTGTTCATCGGCTCGAACGACATTTTTTCCGGCGCGACTTTGGCGACGAGTTCGAGTTGCAGTTCGCAGATTTGACGGATGTACTTGTGCGCCGTCATAATCGCTTCGAACATCTTCGGTTCCGGCAGTTCGCGGGCGAAACCTTCGATCATCAGGACGGAGTCCATGTTCCCGGAGACGATGAGGTCGAGTTCGCTGTTTTCGAGTTGGTCGACCGTCGGGAAGACGATGAATTCGTCGTCGACGCAAGCCAAGCGGACGGAGCCGAGCGGGCCGTCAAACGGAAGCGGGCTGATTTGGAGGGCGGCCGAGGCGCCGTTCATCGCGATGACGTCCGGGTCGACGCGTTGGTCGCTGGCCAAAACGTTGGCGAAAATTTGAACGTCGTTGTAGAAACCTTTCGGGAAGAGCGGACGAATCGGGCGGTCGATAAGTCGAGCGGTGAGAACCTCTTTCAAGCCCGGGCGACCTTCGCGTTTCAGGAAGCCGCCGGGGAATTTGCCCGCCGCGGCGACGCGTTCGCGGTAATCGCAGGTGAGCGGGAAGAAGTCCGCGCCCGGTTTGCTCGGAGCGGTCGTCGTCGCGCAGAGGACGCAAACGTCGTCGTAGCCGATGAGGCAGCTGCCGTGCGCTTGTTTCGCGAGTTCGCCCGTTTCAATCCAAAATAAACCGGCGCCAATTTGTTTTTCGACTCTAATTTTCAACTTTTTTACCTTTTTCTTTTCTACCAAACTCGTCGGAACCTGCTTCGTCCGCCGAGCCGAATGCGAGAAGCCGCGTCGACTTCTTCGAGGGAGAGCGCGCCGGAAATTCGGCGACAATGAAACGCGAAGTGAAAGCGTCGCAACGGTTAACGGTCAAAACGCGACGCCGAAATCGAAAACGCGCTCTTCTTTATCTATTAATGAACGACGAACGCCGCGTCGCGGAGGACGCGATAGTCGTTCCGCTTTTGGAGGAAACGTCGCGACGAACGAGAAAACGCAACGTATGAAACGACGCGTTTTGCGTCGCTCGACGACTTTCCGCGGGAGAGAGCGCCGGTCGTTTTTCGAAGATTTGGCGTTAAATTTAAAGAACGGCCAAAAGAGAAAAAGGAAAACGGCGCGCTCGCGAAAAACGCTCGCGGCGCGCCCAACGCCGCAAACGTTGCAAAAACGACTACTTGCGGATGCCGAGGCGTTTGATGAGCGTAACGTAACGCGATTGATCTTCGCGTTTCAGGTAGTCGAGAAGGCTGCGACGATCGCTAACCATTTGAAGGAGACCGCGACGGGTCGAGTAATCCTTTTTGTGGATTTTCATGTGTTCGGTCAACGCGTTGATTTTTTTCGTCAGCAACGCGACTTGGACTTCCGGGGACCCGACGTCGGAATCGCTGCGGCGGTATTCGGCGATGATCGCTTGTTTTTCTTCTTTGGTCATAATCGTCATATTAATCACCTTGTTTCGTTTGGGAAATCGACTAGCGAACGGCGAAACGCAGCCGGTCGACTCCGCTAGTTTTGAATGTTCGGCAAAATCCTTTGCGTTTTTTGGAAATTTGCGTTAAGTTTAGACTTGCGTTCAATGACAAAGCGCGAAACGAAAAGGGCGTTCGGACGATGAACGGCGTCCTTTAACCTTCGTCGGCGCCGTTGCGAAGAGCGTCGCGAATTCGGGGGGCCGAGAACGCGAAACCTTTTGGCGGCGAGTCCAAAACAATTTTATATATTATACGCGCCGTTATGTTTTCGAAAAGGGGGGCGAATAAATTTTCTAGAAAAGAATTTTTAGGTCAAGTTTGGGTAGGAAAGTGTTAAATTGGATAAAATATGCTGGTTACGCTGTTTTTGTTTGGGTAAATGAGAAGGATGCGAATGAAGAACGGGTTGGGTTAAATGTTGGAGTTCGGAAATTAAGGCGTTTTGTGAAGTTTGGGAAAACATAAAAACGAGTAAAATTTGCCGGAGCGCGACCTTGGAATCGCGGCGAGGTACTTTATTGTCGAAACCCGCGTCGGGACGGGCGACGGCGGACGCGAGCGCGACTTGCGATTCGACCGTCGTTCGACGCGCGGTTCCGCAGTTCGCGTCGATCGGCGTCGCCTCGAACGTTCGTCGGCGGGCGAAAGTGGGATTTTCCCTTTTCGTCCCCTTCGAGCGTCGCCGCGATTGTCGCGACTTGCCGACTGTTTCGCGTCGACCGACGAAACGCGTTCGCAGCGTGTTTCGTCGGTTCGGCCCGAAATATCCCTTTATTCCGAACGGCCTTAGGTTCGACCTTTCGACCGCGTTCCGCCGAGGGAGCGTCCGATTCGTCGCGCCGACGGCCCGACCGCCGAACGAGCCGATTTTCGATGCAAGCGGCGTTGTTTGAAGGCGTTGAAGAACGCTGGAAAACGCGGCAAGGGCGCTTGCAATTCGCGTCGCCAAGGAAACTTGCGACCGAAAACGAAACGGCGGACGGCTGGACTTCGACGCGACGACCCGCGAAACCTTAGTTCCGCAAGTCGCTTCGAGACGCGGAGTTAAGAGAAGCGGCGGCCGCGATGGAACGCGCGAATACCGGTTTGCTTGACGCGACGTCGACGTTTCGCTTAGGAACTAAACGACGTCGCGAGGACGACGGCGAAAAACGTTAAGAAACGTCGCGGCTTTTGTCGCGTTGCGTTTCGACGGCGCTTTTTCGAACGTCGGGCAAACCGGGCGGACCGTCGAAAAACGCGTTGGAAACTTTTAAACCGCGCCGATTTAGCGCGTTGCGTTTGATTTGGTCTTTTCGGATTTTCGTTGGGCGTTTCCAAGTTCGGAACGTCGCGAAAGAACGGAAATGACCGAAACGCAAACGTTTGCGCCGGCGGCGGTTAAACCCGACTTTAACGTTTCCTCGACGACGCGTTCCCGACGTCGAGCCGTTCGACTTCGTTTTGCTTGACGGAAGCGGCTGTTTTACCGACGTTTGCGCGTCGAGGGCCGATTTCGTCGCGTTCCGGCGTTTAACGTCGACGTTGTGTCGACGTCGCCTTTTGTTTCGGCGTTCTCCGTCGCGACGGCGAACTTCCGAGGCGAACGCGTCGGCGACGAACGTCAAACGGTTCCTCGCGTTTCTCGGCGCGGGTTCAAACGCTTCTGCAATCTTGAAGGCGTTGAGAAAACGACGTTTGCGACGCGGTTCCAAAAGCGGCGAAGAAGCCGAATTTGACCGTCGACGCGGCGTCGTTTTCCGTTTTCTTGGACGAACTGCGAGCTTTGCGCGTTTTTTCCGTTTTTCGCGTCCCGATTTTTTCCGATTTTCTCTTGTAATCGCGGCAAAATTTCCTTGAAACGCCGCCTCGCGTCGGGTATAATCAAAGGCGTCGCCGCGTCGGTTGCGTTGAAGCGTTAACCGGCGATTCGGCGCTAGATTCGCAAACGAAGGGAGAA
Source organism: Thermoguttaceae bacterium (assembly GCA_017937485.1). Taxonomy (GTDB): domain Bacteria; phylum Planctomycetota; class Planctomycetia; order Pirellulales; family Thermoguttaceae; genus RUG369. Next base: position 124,892 of record JAGBDN010000024.1, on the reverse strand, counting down.
ACCGGAATGACGTTAAGACAATATTGGCCGCTTCGAAGAAAAAACGAACGCGGTAAAAGAAAACGCGGCGCAACCGACGTAAAATCGACGCTTCGAAGGGCGGCTGTTTGGGCGGGCGCGACGGCTTTAGTCGCGTCGTCGGTCGTCGGCGGAAGCGGCGGCTTCGCGTCGACGGCGTTTGGCCAAGACGCGACGATCGAAGTCGGTAAAATCCTTGTCGACAAAGCGGTTAAGGGGCCGAAACCCGACCTTTCGACCGGTTCGTTTTCGGTCGCTTTGCGTTTCAAGCTGGAGGCGCCGGGGAACGAAGTCGGGAACGGCGACGGACTCGGAATGTTATTTTCTGTCGCGAGCGGTTGGCACGACGGTTTTCGCGCTCATTACAGTTGGAGAACCGGACAAATAACCTTCCAAATTGGGCGAGTTAAAGAAAAAAGCGCGGTGAGCGTCGGTTCGGAACGCGGCTTTTTGCCCGGCGTAATGCGAGACGTAGTCGCCGTTTACGACGCGGAAAATGACGAAATGACGCTTTACGTCGACGGCGAAAAGGTCGGCGCCGCGTCGTATTCCGGGCCGATCGACGTTTTCGACCAACCGCTAAGCGTCGGTTTTGGAGGCTTTGGAGTCGGTTCGAACCGAATGTTCGTCGACAAACTCGAATATTGGAAACGCCCGCTGACCGCTTCCGAAGTCGCCGAGCGCAACGCCGCGCGCCCGAAAGCGGAACTTGACGCGGCGAAAGCGCTTGCGTTCTTTGTCGACGCCGGAAACGCGACGAATCTCGCCGTCGACGATTCGCAAATCGAAACGATTTTAGCGCTCGACGTTCCGGAGGAAACGAAGGCGACCGCTCGCCGAACCGCGCTTGCGAAAGCGTTGAACGACAAAGATTTCGCGAAGGCGGCGAAACTTGCGTTCGCGGAAGCGGAACGGCTTTTGGCGGAAGCAAAAACAACGAACGACGCCGAGTCGCAAGCGGTTCGCAACGCGCGGTTGAGCCGATACGGCGAAATCGAGCTTGCATTGACGGCTTGTTCGTCGACCGAGCGTTGCGGCGCCGAAGTCGCGACGAAAGCGCGACGGTTGCAAAAGACCTTGCGAGAAAGGTTTAGCGACGAATGGGCGACGTTCGAAGAAATCAACGCGCTCGGAAACGCCGCCGGCGCGGTTCAGAAAATTGAAAAAGACGCTAAACGGCGATACGACGGGACGTTAAAAGCGTTGAACGCCGCGAAGAAACGAACGATTTTCGTCGCGCCGAACGGGAGCGACGCCGCCGACGGTTCGCGCGAAAAGCCGGTCGCGACGCTCGCCAAGGCGTTCGAAATCGCGCAAACTTGGGCGAAGAACGCGAAAGAACAAGACGGAACCGCCGTCGTTGTTGAACTTGCGGACGGCGTTTACCGAGTCGCCCGAACCGCGGCGCTCGACGGCGTCGCGAACGTCGTCGTCAAACCGGCGTCCGGCGCGAAAGCCGTCTTGACCGGAGCGTTCGAAGTCGATAATTTCCAAACGCTTAGCGACGGCGCTCAAACGTCGAAGGCTGTTGCCGACGCGGCGTCGCGATTCCAAGAAACGGCGCGCTTGAAAATTTTTGTCGCCGACTTAAAAGCCGCCGGCGTCGAAGATTGCGGTCGGTTGGCGACGCGCGGATACGGCGTCGGCGAAAAGGTCGCGCCGATTCCTTCGCTTTACGTCGACGGCGAGTCGCAAACGTTGGCGCGTTGGCCGAACGTCGGGGACGCCGCCCTCGACTTTGGCGACGTCGTTTCGCAAGGCGAGGTTAACGGCAAAAAAACGACGACGCTGCGATACGATTTCGACCGTCCAAACGGTTGGAAAATTTCCGGAAACGCCGACGCCGACGATATTTGGGCGTTCGGGCTTTACGTTTGGGAATGGGCCGCGAACTTCCGCCGCGTCGAGAAAATCGACCGCGACGCCAAGACGCTGACGGTCGATTACCCGGACGCGAACGGGCGCTTCCATTATTATTTCGTCAACGTTCTCGAAGAATTGGACGCGCCGGGCGAATATTACGTCGACCGAAACGCCGGTCTGCTCTACTTTTACGCGCCGGACGCCTTGTCGTCGGTCGACGCGTTGAAAGCGGCGTCCGTCGAATTCGACGTTTTCGACGGTCGTTTTGTCGACGTGAAAAACTCGCGACGCGTTCTGTTGCAAAATATCGAGTTAAAGGGCGGGCGTGAAACGGCGGTCGCGTTCGAAAATTGCGTCGAGTCGTACTTCGTCGGCGGCAAGATCGAACAGTTCGGCGGGAACGGCGCGCTGATTCTAAACGGCGAATTTTGCGGGATTTTGGACTCGAGACTCCGCGAACTCGGGGCGTCCGGCGTTCGGATTCGCGGCGGCGACCGCTCGACGTTAAAGCGCGCCAACCATTGGCTTAGCAACTGCTTTATCAGCGATTTCAGCCGAATCGACCGCGTGTACGCTCCGGCGCTGCAGTTCAACGGCTGCGGGTTGGCGGCGACGAACAACTTGATTTGCGACTCGCCGCACCACGGGATGCGCACCGACGGCAACGATATTTACATCGCCCGAAACGAAGTCCACTCCGTCGTTTACGAATACAGCGATCAGTCCGGAATCGATATTTTCTGCGACCCGACGTTCCGCGGAATCGTTATCGAGGAGAACCTTTGGCGGCACATCGGGTCGTCGTTCGCGCTCTGCGGACAAGCCGGAATCCGTTTGGACGACACGATTTCCGGCGTCGCGATGATCGGCAACGTTTTTTATCGTTCGTCCGGCGGGAATTTTGGCGGAATTCAGATTCACGGCGGGAAGGATAACCTCAGTATTGGCAACGTTTTTGTCGATTGCAAACAGGCGTTCAGCTTCTCGCCTTGGAGCGACGGACGCTATCAAACCTTCGTTAAGGAACGTTTCCCGGAAAACGTTGGAAAACAAGCGTTTATCGACGCTTATCCGTTCTTCGATAAGATTTTCGAGAATTCGAACCGCAACTATTTTATCGGGAACGACGCGATCAACTGCGGGCTCTTCAACCGCAACGGCGACGGTCTGAACGTCTTTGTCGGCAATACGTTGCGAACGGTTGAAACGCCGGAAAACGTCGATTCGTTTTTGACCGACTCGGCGGCGCTGCGCGGTTGGCTCGAAGAAGTTTCCGGGCGAAAGCTCGACGGAATCGGCTTGCGCGAGAATTGGAACGGAGCGGAAGCGCCGGTTTCGCCGATGTTTACGGCGCCGCAACATTGACGTTTTAACGTCGACGGCGATTTTCGACGGCGCGTTCGGGGTTGCGACGGCTCCGAACGCGCCGTTTTTCAACGGGTTAAGCGTCGCTCTTTCCGCTTTAAAGGAGAACGATAATGAAACGAAGAATGGTCTTGGCGGTGTTAATCGGCGTCGCGCTTTGCGGTTGCGGCGGCGGCGCGAGCGTCGCGAACGAACCGGCGGCGAACGACCCAAACGCTTATACGGGAACGGATTCCGAACGGATCGAACAAGCCGTCGCGGCGGCGCCGGAATTCGGCGGGCTAGTTCGGATTCCGGCGCGACGTCCCGACGCGGAGTCGTCCCGAACGCATTGGCTCCTCGACCGCGCGATCTCGCTTCCGGCGAATACGACGTTACTCTTGGAAAATAGCGTTTTAAAACTGTCGGACAACTGCCGCGACAACTTTATTCGCTCGGCGAACGCCGGGCCGGGGATTAAAAAGGTCGAGCCGCTCGAAAATATTTTCGTCGTCGGCGTCGGGAACGCTCGACTCGAAGGAGCCGATCGACCGCGCGCAACCGGCGACAGCGGAAAACGCCTCGGCGAAAGAACTTACGGAACCGACGCGGGGAAAGACGGCGAGTCGCAAACAGGCGATTGGCGCAATATCGGCGTTCTTTTCGCGAAGGTGAAAAATTTCGGAATCGAAAATTTGACGGTCGTTAACTCCCATTGTTGGGGAATTTCGCTCGAAAAATGCGAGTTCGGACGGGTCGCGCGGATTTCGTTCGACAGTACGGAGCGTCGCGAAATCGACGGGAAGTCGGTCTTTACGCTCAATCAAGACGGCGTCGACTTGCGCAAAGGTTGCCGCAATATAACGATCGAGTCGATTCGCGGACGAACCGGCGACGATTTGGTCGCGCTGACGGCGATCGGAACGAAGGCGCGCGACGGCGGAAGTCTCGATTCCACCGAGGTTTCGGAATCCGACCCGAGCGCGGACAACGATATTCGCGACGTCGTTATCCGCGACGTCGTCGGATATTCGGCGGGCGGACATCAAATCGTTCGGTTTCTAAACGCTTCCGGTATCAAGATTTATCGGATAACGCTCGATTCGCTGACCGACACGGCGCCGACGCCCGGTTACGACCGCGCGACGATTCGCATCGGAGACGCCAACCCGGCTTGGGGCGGCGTAACTCCCGTCGGCGATACGTTTGGGTTCGTTATTCGCAACGTGCATTCGTCGTCGAAACACGCGGTCTTAATCGCCGGGTCGCTGACCGATTCGACGATCGAAAACGTCGTCAATTATAATCCGGCGATCTCCGGCGTTACGTTCGAGTCGGGAAAAGAAAACGTTCGAAACGTTGTTGTCGAAGATTTTATTAACGTAAAGCGCGTTAAAAAGACGGAAGCGGAGCGATAAAAAAAAACGGCGTTCGCGATTTGACGAACGACGTCGATTATCAAGATTAACGACGACCGACGCGGAAGGTTAAACGTCGGCGTCGGTCGTTCTTGGCGAAGTTACTTCTTGTCGTTTATTCTTGGCGCGGTTTTTAACGTCGGTCGCGCGTCGTCGGCGGGGTTGCCGTAAATCGCTTCGGCGCTTGGCGTTGCGTATGCTTCGTCGTCGCCGAACGCGTCGAAGGGGCCGGGGCGTTTCACAACCGGCGCCGTTTCGAGACGCGGCGGAACCGCGAGCCAATCGCTTCCTTGGAATTTCGGATCCGGCGCCGAGCGAACGTCGTCGCCGCCCATATACGGGCACATCGCGTCGACCCAAACGATGAGACGTCGCATCTCGATCGGATCGAGTTCGACGCCGTAATGCTCTTTAACGCAATACTTGTTAATTAAACGGCTTGCGTAGGAAAGTTTCTCCATCGGCTTCGGCGTCGCGTAACCGGCGGGGTCGACGGTCGAGTACGCTTCGACTTGAATCGTGTCGGCGATACCAAAACCGGGGGGGGCCTCGGGGAGTTCCGCTTCGGTCGGGTTCGACCAAGCGCCGCGCGTTCCGGAGCGGTAAATCTTCGGCGGAGCGGCCCAACTCGGGTTCCCGACAAGAGTTATGTACGGCTCTTTGAAGTGCAGGAAACCGGGGCGGAGCGTCGTATCGAACACGTCTTTCGCTTCGCCGGAACCGGAATGGCACGAACCGCAATGTTTATCGAGCGTCGGTTGGACGTAACGCTCGTAACTGACCGAAATGTCGTTCCAGGGCGGCGGGCAAATCGTCGACGGTTCTCTAAGCGCCGCGATGGAACGGGTTTGCGGCGCCGGCGTCGCGATTTGCGACTCATGGCAACCGACGCAGCCGCGCCGTTCGCCGGGCATCACGCCGGTGAAGGAGCGCATCGTTTGCAGGCACTTGTAGTTTTCGTCGAGGAGCTGGAAGTGGAGCGCGACGCCGGACGGCGCGTAAAACGAGACGCTGCCGTCGCTTTCGACCGGAACCGTTCCGAGAATGCGCTTCACGCCCTCCGATTGCACCATCGAAACGGCCGGGCCGGTCGAGATGTACGGACGGTCGTTCCAGAGAGTGTACGTTTTTGGTTCGATGTTGAGGATTCGTAAATATTTAGCTTTGCCGCGAAGTTCCGGCGGCGCGCCTTCGTAGACGTCGTTCGAGTAAATGACGCCGGGCGCCGGAGCGTCGCGAGTTTCGCGAGTCGGCCAGTCGACGCGGTCGACGAGCGTCGGCGGAACTTCCCGCGGGCGAAGGGGTTGCGCGTAGAAAACGTTGTGGACGCCTTCGCAAATCAGCTCGCGGTCGCCGTCGACGTTCATTAACAATAGGACGTATTTGCCGTCGCGGCAAGCGGATACGAGAAAGTCGGTTTCGCTCAACGGATACGGCGAATCGTACGCGGAGTACTTGCCGGCGGGGCGATAGTTCGGCGACTCGATCGGGTCGACCGGGCCGTTGCCGCTCTCGGGCCAGATCACGTCGGCGGTTACCTTAGTCAAGCCGTCCGGGAAGTTAAGGCCTTTCGTCGGGTCGACGATTCCGACCGAACCGGCGAACCAGTCGTGGTGGGCGCTCCCGGTGAACATCAGGCGCGAACTGCCGGGAATCGCGCGGACGTCTTTCGGCAGGTCGGGCCACACAGATTGGTTTCCCCAAAGGACTTGCGTTTGCGTGCCGTCCGGGTTCATCGTCCAGAGGCTAACGCAGCGCCACAACGGTTTGTCGGTGTATTCCCAACGGCTGAAAACGACGCGACCGTCCGGCAAAATCGACGGCAAGTAGTCCGGTTCGTTGTTGCGCGAAATCAAGTAAACGTCGGGACTTCCGATTTTCATTCGAGCGAGGACGAAAGCGTTTGTCGGCGGCATGCAGCGGACGTAAGAATAACCGCGCGTCGTCGAAAAGACGATGTTTTCGCCGTCGGGAAGGTAAATCGGATCCAAATCGTCGAACGCGCCGGACGTAATTTGACGCAAATTTTGTCCGTCGACGTCGATTTCGTAAAGATGGAAAGCCTTCTCGTTGTGCGGTTTAAAGCTGAAGAGAACTTTCTTCGCGTCCCAAGAAAGATCGGGGCGCCAAAAAGAGCCGGAGAGCGGTTCGCTCGGCGCTAAAATTCGTTCTTTTCCTAGCGGCGACAAGCCTTTGCGAATCATCAAGCGACCGCCCGGAACCGCCATGTAACCGAGTCGGTGCCGCGTCTCGTGCCGCCATTCGCTCCCTTGCGGATACGGCGAATCGACGTAAAGAATCGAGTCGAAGTCGACGACCGGATTCTTCATGAAGACGGCGCGTTTGAGCGTTCGAGCGCGGAGGTAGAAGTCGCGAACGTCGCCGGCAAAGTTTTCGGCTTCTTTTTGAAGCGTCGCAAGATCCGTTGTTTCTTTGGTTAGGTCGACGTCGCCTTCGAAGTTTTCGATCAGTTTCGCCGTTCGGTCGAGTTCGAAGCGAACGCGTTCGAGCGTCGGCGCTCCGTCGCACTGGAAGAGCCAATCGCGTTCGAGTTGCGCTCGGGCCTCCTCCGGCGAAAGATCGACGACCGACGGCGTCGACGGCTTGACGTAAGGCGCGACCGCTTCGCGTTGGTACGGACGCTCTTGAACCTCGCGATTCATTTCGAACGCAAACTCGAACCAGCGCGTTTCGTCGACGTTTTCCGGAGCGGCGAGCGCGGCGTCGAACGCTTTCGCGACTTCTTCGACGCGACGCCAACGCGTTGTTTCTTCGGGAGTTAAGCGCGACCACTGCTCGTCGGTTAACGGCATGTACTCGACGTAAAGATCGCGAACGCGCTCGGCTTCCGCCTTCATTCGGTTGTTTGGCGACGTCAAGTAATCGCCGATACCAACTTGGAAACGGCGGGCGAAGTACTCGGCGTCTTCCGGGAAATCGGTTCTAACTAACCGCGCAAAAACGCCTTGCGACGTTCTGTCGAAGCGCGCTTTCAAATCGGCGTCGGAAGCGAGTCGGCGGCGAGCGTCGGCGAGCGTCGCGACGAACGACGAACCCTTGCGATAAAACGATTTAACAAAAGTCGTCGCGGCGGCGTCCCGTTGATCGAGAACTTTTCGACCTTCGGCGTAAAGCGTTGAAATCTCGTCGGTTGAAAGCGAACGAGAGTAAAGGCGCAGGTCGTCGAGACCGCCGTCGAAAAATTCGCCGGTTCCTCCGCTCGAACCGATCGTAAACGGCGCGTTAGAACCGACTTGCAACGCGCCGGGTTTCGCTAACGAACCGATTTCGCGACCGTCGAGATAAACGCGCATCGTTTCGCCGTCGAAGGTCGCCGCGACAAAGCGCCAAGTATCGTCGAGGAGGTCGGACGGCGAAAGCGGCGCGTCGCACTCGACGTAAGTCCCGGCGATATTGAGACCTAGCGATAAAATCGTTCCGTCGTGTTGGAACGAGAAGAGATAGCGTTGGTCGCCGTCTTCTTTGCGGAGGATTTCGCGGTAAACGCTTAAATTGCGGGGGCGAACCCAAGCGCTAACCGACGTCGTTTGAAGGTCGGCGGGGAGAATTTTCGCGTCGATCGGGAGCGCGAAGGCGCCGGAGAGGTCGAGCGCGCCGCCGAAAACGCCTTCGCAACGAGGGATCGGGCGGTTCGGAACGGAGCTAAAGTCGGATTGCGCCGAGTTTTCCAGCTTGGCGTCGGCGGTCGATTCGTCGAACGTCCAACGTCCTAAGAGTCCGGCGTCGTCGGCGAAAACGTTGGGCGACGTCGCGAGAACCCCGACGCAAACCGTCGCGAGGATTCGGGCGATTTTTTTATTTCGGTGTTTCGTAAACATTGCGATTCCTTGCGTTGCGCGACCGGAAAGGCGGGAAAGCTCGAAGGCCGCGCCGAAAAAGAATAAAGCGGTAACGAAAAACGCGTTCTCGACGGAAAAGAGCGTCGCGAACGCGTTTTCGACGTTAAAACGGGCGAATCACTCCGCTTCTTCCGAGACAAAGTTTAAGTCGTAAGTCCCGCCTTTTTTAACGGTTATCTTGAAGGTCGGGTTTTGCCACATCGACTCCGGCGTCATCGGTTCGCGCGGTCGTTGCGGCGGCGTCGACGGCGGAGCGCCCGGTTGCGGTTCCGGAATTTCCGGCTCGGGGCCGGTGTAACGGTACCCGCGAACGCGGACGGTCAGCTCGCCGGGCGGAACTTTCGCGGTGTACGAACCGTCTTGAACGTTGCCGCCGCCCTCGGACGAACCGTTCGTAAATTGAACGATTCCAAGGTCGATCGGCGCGCCGTCGAGCGTCGCGGCGCCGTTGATTTCGACTTCGTTTTTGCCGCCGCCGCAACCGGTTAGGAAGGCGAGGGACGCGGCGCAAACAAGAGCCGTCGCAAAATATCGTTTCATTTTAAACGTCGCTTTCGTTGGAGTTAAACGGGAACGCGTTCGGGTTCGAGCGGTCGAAGTCCGAACGGCGTTCGAGGAAAAAAAGAACGAACGTTAAGCGCCGACGTTAAAGGCTTTTCGTTTCGCCGCCCTTCGTGCTGCCGGCCGCGCGCCAAATTTCGAGGTCGACCGTTTCCGAAACGAAGCGCACCGAACCGTCGGCCATCGAGACGTTGACGCCGCCGGAGTGTTTGCTGCGCGCCGCTTGGTAGCGTTCGTCGCCGGAAAGCGGGGTTCCGGTGCAGGGGATGAACGGGTCGTCGGTATTCAACGCGCTTCCGCTGGCGCCTTGGTAACAGTAGCAGCTGTCCGGCGTCGAGGAGTTCGGGCCGGTAACGGTCATGAACGCGGCGCCCGGGCCTTCGTCGTTGAAGAGTTGGCCGTGGAAGTCGAACGCGGAGTCGCTCGCGGCGCAAATGACTTCCGAGAGAAGCATCGTGTTCGAGGTTCCGTCGGTCATTTCGGCGAGCCCGACGGTCAGGTTCAGGTAGAACGGCGCGCCCTTCCAACCGGGGTTTTTATACGGCATCGAAGCGACGTTCGGGTTCCAGAACCAGTCGTTCCCCATATTGACGACGTAATTTCCGCGGACTTGCGAGTAAGGGTCGGCGCGCCAAGTCGCTCCGGGACGGTCGCTCGGGCAGTAGTAGAATTCGACCGGCGTGTTGACCGGACGCTTCGCGTTCGGGTCGTTGTAGGCGCAGTTCGGCTCTTCGAAGAAGCCGACTTTAAAGTCGTATTCGGCGTAGAGCGCGTTTTGTTCGATGAAGGGCCAAATGCGCGGAACCCAAGACGAACGCTTGCCCGGGTTGCCGTCGAAATTTTTCCAACCGCCGGTCGGGTGCGTCATACCGTACGGAAGACGCGAATTATTGACGTCGGCGTAGTTGCACATGCCGAGGCCGTATTGTTTCAGGTTGTTCGTGCATTGCATCCGACGCGCGGCCTCGCGGGCCGCTTGAACCGCCGGGAGAAGGAGCCCGATCAAAATACCGATGATGGCGATCACGACCAAGAGTTCGACTAAGGTGAACCCGCGACGATTGACGATGCTGCGTTGCATAAATGCCTCCGTCTATAAATGATAATGATGGGGGGCGGAAACAACCGGCGAAGCGCGTCGGCCTCGACGGCGAGATAATTTAAGCGAAATAACGAACGCATGGCGTTGAAAAAATGGTAAGTATTGAAATAAACGAAGATACGGAGCGTAAAAAAACGCCGTCCTTCCCGGTTGTTTTTAAAGTATAACGGGCGCGAGACGGCGAATCAAGCGTTTTTGCCGGGAAATGCGAAAATTTGTTTTTTTTTGACCGCCGTGCAAAATTCTAGGTTTGGCGCGGTAATTGTTTGTTGAACGAATTAAAACGCTTTTTTCGCGCTTTGTCGTTTGCTTAAATTGCTGTTTTGCGGAGATAGAGGAAATGCGCGGTTTAGAGAAAGACGTCGACCAAGTCGAGCGAAAAAACGCAACGACGTAAAACGAGCGGCGACCGGCGAAAGTCGCCGCTCGTTCGTTAGCTAAGCTCGAGCGTTAAGCGCAAACGCTTAGAGCGAAAGGAGATACTCGGTCAAGTCGTCGACTTCTTCCTCCGTCAGCGAACCGACGTCGCCTTTGACGTCGCCGTGCATACCGTCGAGGAAAACGTCGCGCAGGTCGACGTAACGCCCGTCGTGCATATAGGGCGGGGTGCGCCAAACTTCGAGGAGCGTCGGGGTGTCGAACTCGGCCTTATGGTCGTATTCGGCGCGCGACCCGACGTCGTGCATCTTTTGGTCGGTGAAGTATTCGCCGGTATGGCATTCCGTGCAGTTGAGGCGGTCGCTTTCGAAGAGCGCTTTGCCGCGGAGGGCTTTTTCGCTCAGCTTGCCGTCGACGAGACGCGGGCTCGGGAGGGCTTTGAGCGATTTGATATACTCTTCAATGTCGGTATACGTTTCTTCCGGCGGGTTCGAGAAGCAGATGTATTTGAACCCGGTGCGAACCGCGGTTTCCGCTTTGTCGCGGACGCCGTGCCACATCGCCGGCGGAAGGAGGATCGAGTGGAGCATACCCTTGGCGTTTTTCGGGTTGCCCATACCGTCGTTGAGGAGGTCCCAGTTCAGCGCGTCGGAGCGGGCGTCCGGGTGGCAGCTGGCGCAACTTTGCCACGTTTGGAAGCAGAGCGTCGCGTCGTTCCAGGCGAGTTCGCCGCGACGGGCCGCGTCCATTTCCGGAGTCGGGCCGAGTTTGACGAATTCTTTAGGACGCATCGTGCGGGCCTTCATATTGACGACCACGATGTTGTCGGTGTAGTACATCCCGAGATACGCTTTATCGCCGATGACCGCGAGGCAACGGGGCGCTTTCGCTTGCAGCGGGCGCTTGTTCAATTTGACGCGTTCTTTCATATTGACGAGGAAAGCCAAGTTTTGCGGCACTTGGTCGGCGGTCGTCGCGTCCGACGGGAGCCCTTTTTCTTTTGCTTCTTCGGCGTCTTTCGGGAGCGATTGGAGCTTTTCGAGCGTTTTCGTCCAGTCGACGACGCAAAGTTCGTGCGAGCCGGCCAAACCGACGCAAATCTTCGAACCGTCGGCGTTCGTCGCGATCGGCCACGGGTTCGCGGCGCCTAAGTCGACGCTGTCGAGGAGGACGGTGTTGACGAATTCGCGCTTTTCGGCGTCGATGATGCTGAAACCGTTCGTGTTCATCCAACCGCGTTCGACTTGCGTCGTCGGGAGTTGGTAGCGGGCCAAAATGGCGGTCGTGTAGACGTATTTGCCGTCCGGCGAAATGCAGACGTCGTGCATCGACGAGCTGCCGTTCGGAAGGCGGATGTTCTTCGTTTCGCCGGTCGCCGTGTCGAGCGCGGTAACTTCGGCGGCGACGTTCGCGCCGTCGGACGGGTCGTTCGGGAGGAAGTTCGCGGCGAAGTAGGACTTGCCGTCCGGCGTGATGACGGCGTCGCACGGTTCGTGCAGGGCCGGGTACGTCGCTTCGACGGCGAAGCTCGGGAGGGAAATTTTCGCGAGTTTCGCTTCGAAACGCAGACACGCGTAGAGCGTTTTTTCGTCCGGCGAGAGGCAAATGCCGCACGGCGTGTGCCCGACGACGCCTTCGCCGAGGACGTTTCCGGTCGCGAGATCGAGCGCGCAGATTTTCCCTTGATAGTCGCCGAGACCAAGGTAAACCGTTTTTTCGTCGGCGCTAAGGCACATATCGTTCGGGTCGCCCGGAACCGGAATGGAGCGTTCGACTTTCGCTTCGGCGACCGAAACGACGGCGATTTCGCGAGAGTCTTTATTCAAAACGTAAAGGGTCGAGCCGTCTTTCGTCGGGATCATTTCGATCGGCCCTTTGTACTCGGCCGCCGAAGCGACCGCGCCGACGAACGCGAGGAGCGCCGTCGCGATCGACATTGCAAAACTGTGTTTCGACATAATTCGCTTTCCGTTAAAAATTCGATAAATCGTTCGAACAATTTTTTATCGTGGAGACGGCGGCGGTCGGGACGCTCGAATCCGAGCGCCGCGCGACGAGACGCTTAGGGCCGTCGAACTTCTTTATTATGACGGTTGCAAGCGCGTTTTTCAAGCTCTTTCTTGGTATTTTCGTGAAAATTTTTCCAATTTTTCTTCTTTTCTTCAAACTGTGAATGAAATCGTTCGTGCGGCGCGATGGAAAAGGATGAAGAATTAGTTTTTTCTAATGTTAAAATAGGAAGGGGTTAGGCGCGGTTAACTCTCGGGTTGAGATTTGAAGAAAAAACTCGCCGTAAGGGAGACGCGAATAAAAACGGACGGGAAAATCGGTTCGTTAAAAAAGACGAGCGTTGTGAAATCTGGGGCGTCTGCGCAAGACAGGGAAAATAAACGCGTCGGCGACGCTCGCGAAAATGTAAAAAAAAGCGCGAAACAGTAAAAGTTTAAGGGGCGCCTGCTGGACAATATCGAAATATCGTTTAAACTTAGAGGAATAAACGGTAAGTTTCGGGCGCTCGATTCCCCCAAACGGTTTCGCGAGTCGTTTGGTCGAGTTTGCGCCGCGCTTACCCGATTCGTCGTCGACCGTCGGCGTTTTGGCGTCGTCGGTCGAGTCGTTCGCTTTACGATGTTTGCGTCTTGGATTATTGAGCGTCGGCCTTCGCGGCGGCGCGTTGCGAAAGCGGCGGCGAAACGGCGAAATCGTTCGAGGAATTTTCTTCCCAAATCATAGAGGAAAGGCGTCGCAAGCCGATGAAATACGTCAAAATAACCAAAGGGCTCGACCTGCGGATGACCGGAGCGCCGGATCAAACGAGCGCGCCCGAAAAGAAAAGCGTTAAACGCGTCGCGGTAACGGGGCCCGATTACGTCGGGATGAAGCCGACGATTCTCGTCGAAGTCGGCGAAAAAGTTTTGCTCGGTCAACCGCTTTTTGAGGATAAAAAGAACCCGGGCGTTAAGTTCGTCGCTCCGGCGGCGGGCGTCGTCGCGTCGATCAATCGCGGCGAAAAACGCGCTTTCCGTTCGATTATTATCGACGTCGCGGAAGGGGAAGCGGCGAAGGAATCGGTCGCGTTCGAGCAGTTCGACGCGAACTCCTTGACCGAGCTTTGCCCGACGAAAGTCCGCGAAACGCTCGTGAAGTCCGGGCTTTGGACGGCGCTCCGAACGCGTCCGTTCAGCCGAATCCCGAAAATCGACGCGATTCCGGCGGCGCTTTTCGTCAACGTTTGCGACACGAACCCGCACGCGCCGAACCCGGCGCCGATCGTCGAAGCGGCGAGCGAAGATTTCGTTAACGGGTTGCGCGTTTTGAGCCGAATTTGCGGGAAAAAACTTTGGGTCTGTTTCGGCGACGCGAAATATTCCGCCGACTTTATCGCCGCCGTCGAAGCGGTTCCGAACGTCGAAGCGGTTTCGTTCTCCGGCCCGCACCCGTCCGGCTTGACTGGGACGCATATCGCGACGCTCGACCCCTGCGGTCTCGGCAAAGTCGTTTGGTCGATCGGTTATCAAGACGCGATCGCGGTCGGCGCGCTCTTCGGCAAGGGAACGCTTCCAACGGAGCGCGTCGTTTCGTTGGCCGGGCCGACGGTCAAGAATCCGCGTTTGCTCCGCGTTCCGGTCGGCGCCTGCCTCGACGAAATCGTCGACGGCGAGCTGAAAGACGGCCCGAACCGCGTTATTAGCGGAAGCGTCCTTTGCGGGCGCGCCGCCGAGGGCGACCTTTGCGGTTTGGGGCGTTACGTCAACCAAATTTCCGCGATCGGCGACGGCGACCCGCGCGAGTTCTTCGGTTGGGCGCTCCCCGGTTTCAAAAAATTCTCGGCGGCTCGCACCGTCGCGTCGAAGTGGCTGGCGAAAACGCCGTTCGCGCCGACGACGGCGGAACACGGCGGCAAGCGCGCCGTCTTCCCGAACCCGACGTTCTACAAAGTCTCGCCGCTCGACCTTGAACCGACGTTCCTCTTCAAAGCGTTGGAAATCGGCGACTTGGAAAAATGCGAAAAACTCGGCGCGTTCGAGCTCGACGAAGAAGACCTCGCGCTTTTCACGCTCGTCGACTTCGGGAAAAACGACTACGGCCAAACGCTCCGCGCGCTCCTGAACGCGGCGATGAAAGAGGAGGAATGAGATGAAATTTGTCAGAAAAGCGCTCGACGCGACCGAAAAGCGGTTTTTCGCGCCCGGAAAACCGTTCGCGTTCCTTTACCCGCTCTACGACGCCGCGGACACCTTCTTCTTCACGCCGAACGCGAAAACGTCCGGAACGTGCGCCGTTCGCGACTGCGTCGACTTCAAGCGAATGATGATTACGGTCGTCTTGGCGTTGCTTCCTTGCGCGCTGACGGGGATGTACAACGTCGGTTTGCAAGCGAACCGCTTGATGGAAGCCGGCGCGACCGCTCCGACCGACTGGCACGGCGCGATTTTGAACTGGATCAACGGTTTTTATCCGGCGATTTTCGAACCGACGAGCGTCGTCGGCTGTTTCCTTTACGGGCTCGTTTACTTCCTGCCGATTTATATCGTTACGATGATCGTCGGTCTCGGCTGGGAAATCCTTTTCGCGGCGATTAACAAACACGAAGTCAACGAAGGTTTCTTCGTTACCGGCTTTTTGTTCCCGTTGATCGTTCCGGCGACGATTCCGCTTTGGCAGGTCGCGCTCGCGATTTCGTTCGGCGTCGTTATTGGGAAGGAAATCTTCGGCGGCACCGGTCGCAACTTTATGAACCCGGCCCTCGTCGCTCGCGCTTTCCTCTTCTTCGCTTACGCCGGGCAAATTAGCGGCGACCAAGTTTGGACGGCGGTCGACGGCGTTTCGAAGGCGACCCCGCTTTCTTACGCTTCGCAGGGCGTCGACGCGCTGACGAACGCCGGTTACACGCAAGCGAGCGCGTTCTTCGGGACGATTCCCGGTTCGCTCGGCGAAACGTCGACGCTGGCCTGCTTGATCGGCGCGGCGATTCTGCTCCTGACCGGCGTCGCGTCTTGGCGCATTATGGCGTCGATGTTCGTCGGCGGAATGGGCTTGGCGGCGATCTTCGCCGGTTGCCCGTCGATTACCGAAGCGTTCCCGGCGGCGACGCTCGGCCCGGTTTGGCACTTCGTCCTCGGCGGTTTCGCGTTCGGGATGGTCTTTATGGCGACCGACCCGGTTACCGCGGCGGCGACGAAAGTCGGACAATATATTTACGGCTTCCTGATGGGCGCGTTGGTGATTGTCGTTCGCGCGATGAACCCGGCGTATCCGGAAGGCGTTATGTTGGTGATTCTCTTCGGGAACTGCGTCGCTCCGTTGATCGACTATACGGTCGTCAACGCGAACATTCGCCGCCGCGTTAAGCGACTCGAAGCGCGGTAAGGATTGCGAGGAAAGGAACAATGAACAACGAATCGATTTTTAAAACGTTTGGCGTCGCGACGGGCGTTTGCGTCGTCTGCGCGATTATCGTTTCCTTTTCGAGCGTCGCGCTCAAAGGGTTGCAAGATCAAAACAAACTTCTCGACAAACAAGTCAACGTCCTGAAAGCGGCGGGCCTCGTTCCGACCGACGGCAAGGCGACGAAAGCGGAGGTCGCCGAAAAGTTCAAAACGGCGGAAATCGTCGTCGTCGACTTGGCGACCGGCGCGGTCGTCGCGGACGCCGACCCGAACAAGGTCGAGAGCGACAAAACGAACGTCGTCGCGCTGACGCCGGAACAAGACGTCGCGAAAATCAAAACCGCCCCGAAACAAGCGGTCGTTTATCGCTTCAACGACGAAACCGGCGCGCTGAAAACGCTCGTTCTCCCGATTAGCGGAACCGGGCTTTGGTCGCGTATGAACGGTTTTCTTTCGCTGAACGCCGACTTGACGACGGTCGCCGGGCTCGTTTTTTACGAACACGGCGAAACCCCGGGCCTCGGCGGCGAAATTTCGAACCCCAAATGGACGGCGAAATGGAACGGCAAAACGGCGGTCGACGAAACCGGCGCTCCGGTCGTGAAAGTCGTTAAAGGAACCGCGACCGACGCGGCGACCGAAGTCGACGGCATTTCCGGCGCGACGCTCACCTGCAACGGCGTCAACGGCACGATTGACTTTTGGCTCGGCCCGAACGGTTACGGCCCGTATCTGAAAACGTTGCGCGGCGACGCTCCGGCGACCGAAGCGGAAGCTCCGGCGGAAGCGTCCGAAGCGAGCGAAAACTGAAAGGACTGGTGAAAAGATGAACTCGGCGGTGAAAGAAAATATCGTCCAACCGTTGTTTAAGAACAATCCGGTTTTCGTTCAGCTCCTCGGCATCTGCTCCGCGCTGGCCGTTACGACGAATCTGAACAACGCGTTCACGATGACGCTGGCGGTGGTGTTCGTTACCGCGTTTTCGAACGTCGGCGTGTCGCTGATTCGCAAAATTATTCCGGGCTCGATTCGTATGATCGTCGAAATGGCGATTATCGCGACGCTCGTGATTTTGGTCGACCAAATTTTGAAGGCGTTCTCGTACAACTTGAGCAAGCAGCTGTCGGTTTACGTCGGCCTTATCATCACGAACTGCATCGTGATGGGGCGCGCGGAAGCGTTCGCGATCAAAAACGGCCCGACGGTCAGCCTCCTCGACGGGATTGGGAACGGTCTCGGTTACGGCGTCGTCTTGATGATCGTCGCGTTTTTCCGCGAGCTGTTCGGCTTCGGCACGCTCTTCGGCTTCACGGTCTTGAAGACGGTTAACAACGGCGGTTGGTACGTTCCGAACGGCTTGATGGTGCTGGCTCCGGCGGCGTTTTTCCTGATCGGCGGCATTATCTGGGTTCTCAAAACTTACGGCAAGGGGATGCAAGACGACGAATGAGCCGAAGCGCGGTTCGCCGTTTGAGCGTTCGACGTTTCGAGCGTTTCGGCGGCGCCGTTTAGCGGTTCTTTCGCAAAGGAAGATTAACGATGGAACACGTTTTTACGATGTTTATGGAAGGTGTCTTCACGCAAAACCTTGCGTTGTCGCTCTTCTTAGGTATGTGCACGTTTTTCGCGGTGTCGAAGAAAGTCGGCGCGGCGTTTGGGTTGGGGATCGCGGTAACGGTCGTTCAAGCGATCACGCTCCCGGTCAACAACCTCCTTTACAATTACGTGTTGCGCGAAGGCGCGTTGGCGTGGACGGGCGTTCCGGCCCTCGCTTCGCTCGACTTGAGCTTTTTGGCGTTCATCACGTTCATCGGCGTGATCGCGGCGATCGTGCAAATTTTGGAAATGACGCTCGACCGTTTCTTCCCGCCGCTTTACAACGCGCTCGGGATTTTCCTTCCGTTGATTACGGTCAACTGCGCGATTATGGGCGGTTCGCTCTTTATGCAACAGCGCGACTACAACTTTGCGGACAGCTGCCTTTACGGGCTTTTCTCCGGGATTGGTTGGGCGTTGGCGATCGTTATTTTCGCCGGGATTCGCGAAAAGATGGAATACTGCCATGTTCCGAAGGGGCTGCGCGGTTTGGGTATCGCGTTTATGGCCGCCGGATTACTGGCGACGGCGTTTATGACGTTTTCCGGAATGTGATCCGAGGGAGAGAATTGAACAATGAGCAGCGTTGGAATTATTATCGCGGGCGTCGTCGCGTTTACGGCGATCGTTCTCGCGTTGGTTGCGATTATTTTGGCGGCGAAGTCGGTTCTTTCGCCCGGCGGCTCGGTGCAAATCGAGATTAACGGCGACGCGTCGAAGACGTTGACGGTTCCGTCCGGCGGCAAACTCCTCGGCACGTTGGCCGACTGCAAAATTTTCGTCCCGGCGGCTTGCGGGGGCGGCGGTTCCTGCGGTCAGTGCAAGGTGCGCGTCCTTTCGGGCGGCGGCGAAATCCTCGCGACCGAAAAAGCGCACATGACGCGCAAGGAAATCAAAGAAGGCGTCCGCTTGGCCTGCCAAACGCCGGTCAAACAAGATATGAAGATCGAAATTCCGCCGGAAATTTTCGAAGTCAAAAAGTGGGAGTGCGTCGTTCGCTCGAACGAACTCGTCGCGCCGGACATTACGGAGCTTATCCTCGACCTTCCGGAGGGCGAAGTCGTCGACTTCAAAGCCGGCGGTTACATTCAAATCGAGCGACCGGGCGGCCTGACGATTAATTACAAGACGGACTTCAACATTCCGGAGCGGTATCACGCGCACTGGGATCGAGCGAAACTTTGGGACTTGGTCAGCGAAGATATCGGCCCGGTAACGCGCGCCTACTCGATGGCGAACTATCCGGGCGAAAAGGGAATCATTATGCTGGACGTTCGTCTGGCGATCCCGCCGGCGGAGAAGCCGGGCATGCCGCCGTTCCCGGGAATCCCGACCGGGCAGATGTCGTCGTATCTTTTCAGCCTGAAACCGGGCGACAAGGTTACCGTTAGCGGCCCTTACGGCGAATTTTTCGTCCGCGACACGCCGAACGAAAAGATTTACATCGGGCGCGGCGCCGGGATGGCTCCGCTTCGTTCGCACCTTTTCGAGATGCTCGAAGGTTTGCATCGCGGCGAAAAAATCTCGTATTGGTACAACGCGCGTTCGTTGGCCGAAGCGTTTTACCTCGACGACTTCAAGCGACTGGAAGAAAAGTACCCGAACTTCTCGTTCCACTTGGCGCTGTCGCGTCCGCGACCGGAGGACAATTGGACGGGCCTGACCGGCTACATTTACAAGGTCTTGTACGAAAACTACTTGAAAGACCACAAAGCGCCGGAAGACTGCGAATATTTCCTCTGCGGCCCGCCGGTGATGACCGACTCCGTGTTGGATTTGCTCGACTCCCTCGGCGTCGAGCGCGAAAGCATTTTCTTCGACGACTTCGGCGAATGATTTCGGCGCGTTAAGTCGACCGAACGACTAAAGCGGCTTGTTTCCGTTTCTTAGAAGCGGAGGCGAGCCGTTTTTCGTTTCTTGGCGTTGAAATTTTACCGTTTTTCGTTGTCGTTCGCAAAACGGACGCGTATAATAGGAAGGCGGCGGTTCGCGTCGCTAAAATCTTTTCGGCGTTTTTTATTTTTAAACTTGCGGCGAAACCGTTGCGCGAACGCGTTGCGAACGACGCGAGTCGGGGCGTTTCGGATTGAGGAGGACAAAACAATGATGATCGCGGATCCCCTTCGGTTGGCTTGCCCGCGTTGCGGCGCGACCCTTTATCAACGTCAACTTTGGAGCGGCAACACGCTCGGCGCCCGTTATTACTCCGATAGAAAACGCGAAGCGCCGATGCTGCCGTCGTTTCCGAGTTTCTCAAAGTGCCCGAAATGCGGCGAGCTTTTTTGGGTTCGCGACCTGAAACCGAGCGAAGACCCCGACGCGCCCCAATGGGGGCCCTCCGAAGCGTACCTCGAATTTCTCGACCTCGAAGACTCGGTTCGCTTTTTGGAAGAGAAAAACGAGACCGGCGTTTCGGAATTTAACGTCCGAACGCAAATTTGGCGGCTTTACAACGACCGGATTCGATACCGCGTCGATAAAAGAACGCGCGCCGAAAACGAAGCCGCGCTTTGGGAAAGCGACGCCGATAAAGAACGTTGGCGAAAGAATTTGGAGCGAATTGGCGAGTTGACGAAGGAAATCGCCCCCGACGACGCGACTTTTCAAGCCGAAATCGCGCGAGAACTCGGACGTTTCGACGAAGCGGTCGCGATTCTCGACGAAGCCGGAAAAACGGGCGACACGGAGGGGAACTACGAAGCGCGCGTCGTCGCGAAGATTCGCGAAAAATGCGCGGCGAGCGATCCGTTTGTTTTCCAAGGTTAAAGCGTTGCGCGAACGTCGGTTCGTTAAGACGGCGTTCGCGCGTCGGCGTCCGTCGCCGCTAAGTTTCGACGGGGCGACGCAACGTTGGGGGCGATTCTTTTCCGTCGCGTTTCGTTTGGCTTCGGCGGGGCGACGTAAAGTTTGACGCGGTTTTGTTCGCCGCGTCGCGTTTTGCGGCGTTTCGGCGTTTACCGCGCGTCGCGTTTCGACGGCGTTTCGGCGTTTACCGCGTGTCGCGGACGAGACCGGGGAAAGACGTTGAAGTCGAGCGGTTCGAAGAGCCCCGCTTTCAAGCGTTCGATCGCGACCGCGCCCTTTGCCGCGTTGGTCGGCGCTAGCTTCGGCGGGGCGACGTAAAGTTTGAAGCGGTTCTTTTTCGCCGCGTCGCGAAAACGTCGTTTACCGCGCGTCGCGTTTGACGCCGCCGTTTACTGCGCGTCGCGGACGAGGCCGGGGAAAATATCTAAGTCGAGCGGTTCGAAGAGCCCGGCTTTAAAGCGTTCGATCGCGACCGCGCCCATTACCGCGTTGTCGGTGCAGAGCTTCGGCGGCGCGACGTAAAGTTTGAAGCGGTTCTTGTTCGCCGCGTCCTCCATTTTCTCGCGGAAACGAGCGTTCGCCGCGACGCCGCCGCCGACGCAAAGCGTTTTCATTCCGCACTTTTTCAGCGCTTGAACCGACTTGCCGACCAAACAGTCGACGACCGCCTCTTGGAACGACGCGGCGACGTCGGCGCGCTCTTGCTCCGAAATTTGCGTCGTCGAAAAATCGACCTTGCCGACCCCGGCGAGCTTGTACCGCACCGCCGTTTTGAGACCGCTGAAGCTGAACTGCAGCCGCTCCGGGTCGTTCAGCATCGGGCGCGGGAACGGAAACGCTTTCGGATTCCCGCTTTCCGCCGCTTTTTGAATGCTCGGGCCGCCCGGGTAAGGCAAGCCCAACATCGACGCGACCTTGTCGAACGCTTCCCCGGCGGCGTCGTCGATCGTCGTTCCGAGCGGTTCGAAGTCGATCGGCCCGGCGCAGCGGTAAAGGCTCGAGTGCCCGCCGCTGACGATCAGCCCGACGCAGGGGAAGAGGTCTTCGTCGAACGCGACCCGGCAAGCGTAAATGTGCGCCTGCAAGTGGTTGATCGCGATCAGCGGTTTGTTCGCCGCGACGCAAAGCGCCTTGGCCGCCGTCAACCCGATGAGAAGCGACCCCGCCAACCCCGGCGCGTTGACGACCGCGATCGCGTCGAGATCGTCGAGCGTCGTTTCCGCTTGCGCCAACGCGTCCGAGACGACCGGCAAAATCGCTTCCAAGTGATTGCGCGACGCGATTTCCGGAACGACGCCGCCGAAACGTTGGTGAACGTCGATTTGCGACGCGAGCGAAGCGCCCAAGACTTGGCGGCGGTCGTCGACGACGGCGGCGGCCGTTTCGTCGCAACTCGATTCGATCGTTAAAATTTTCATCTTTGACCCGTTTTTTGGTTGGGCGGCGTCGTTTTTTGACGCTCGACGCTTTTTCGATTCGATAAAAAGAAGGGAACGGCGCGGAAATCGGCGACGCGAGCGCGACGGTTCGAGCGGTTCCGCTCCCTTTATTATCCGGCGTCGAGCGATTTTGTCAAGATTCGCGGCTTATTTCGCCTCTTCTCCGTTTTCGACCGCTTTTTTCGCTTTTTCGGCCTTTTTTTGCGCCTCTTCTTCCGCTTTTTCGGCGGCGCGCTTCATTTTCTTTTCGAACCGTTCGCGAACGCTCGGCGCGAGGTTGGCCGCTTTGACGCCGATCGCGTTGGCGTTGTTGCGCAAGTTGCGCGGGACGCCGGAGTTGGCCGGGCTGTTGAGGATTTGCGACAAACCGTCGAGACCGCGGCAAACGAGCGTCGTCGAGCCGCCGCCGTCGAGGTTGAGCCCTTCGGAAGCGCCGAAATATTTCAGCGTTTCGCCGACTTCGGTTAGCGTCGCGCCGACGCTGTGTTTCGGTTGGCGACCGTCGACGATAAGGAAGTAGACGTAACGTCCGTCGGCGGAAATCCCGACGGCGGTGCGCGGGTGCCGGTCTTTGTTCTTAATTTCCGGAACGGCGCCGCCCGTCAAAACGACTT
Organism: Thermoguttaceae bacterium; assembly: GCA_017937485.1. Taxonomy (GTDB): domain Bacteria; phylum Planctomycetota; class Planctomycetia; order Pirellulales; family Thermoguttaceae; genus RUG369. The sequence goes on along the minus strand of JAGBDN010000024.1, from coordinate 102,504 downwards.
GGCTTCCGGCGACGCCCGCTTGAATCTTTTTGACTTCGTCGTCGGAGATATTCGGGTCGAGGTTGACGATTTTCGCCGTTTTGTCTTTATAAACGACGAACGCCGGGCGGCCCGGCTCCGGTTTGGAGACGAGAACGCCGTCGTTGGCGCCGAAGCCGAGGAGGTTGGAGTCGCCTTGGGTGCGAATCGTTTCGGCGTTGAACGGATTGTAAAAGTTGGCGTTAACGGCGACGGCGAGCTTGTTTTCGTCGAGGAAATCGGCGGTCGTTTGGCGCCAAGTTTCGCGTTTTTCCGGTTCGTAATTCTTGTTGCGCCCGGTCGCGACGAACTCGATTCCGCGCGCTTGGAGGTCGATTTTGACGACTTGCCATTTGTTGAGAACCGGCGTTTCGACGAAGAGTTGCGAATACTCGACGCCGCGATAGAGCGGAGCCCAAACGACGCCGGAGTCGGCGGTTTCGTCGGCGCGAACGGCGACGGGCGCGAAATCGGCGTTAAACGGGGCGATTTGCGTAAAATCGCCAAACCCGGCGACCGCGACGGCGGCCAACGTCGCGACGCTCAAACGAAACGAAGCGAGCGAACAAAGCGGCGAAATCGACGAAAACGAAAACGGGACGAACTTTTTCATCGGGAAATCTCCTTAAATCGACGACAAAACGGGAAAGGCCGAACGGCGGCGCGGCGAAAGGTCGAAAAACGCAAAACGCCTGCGAACCGGCTCGCCGTCGTTATTATAACGGACGCAAACGCCGATTGCAAGCGTTTTTCGGAACCGAAAAAAGGGAAAAAAAACGGAAAAAACGGGAAGAAAACGCTTAATTTTCGAACGTTAGGAAGCCGAAGGCGTCGCGGGCGCGGTTCGAGTTTTCGACGTTCCAACACTCGACCCCGACGCCGGGGACGATTCGGCGCGCTTCGAAACGCCAAACGTCGCCGTTTTTCGGAGGGCGAGCCGCCAACGCTTCGAACGGTATCGCGATTTCCAGCGTCCAATCGGCGTTCGTTTCGTTTTTCGCGACGAAAACGCCCGGATTCCAAGTTTTATCGCCGAAAAGCTCGTCCGACGCCCAGCCGCGGCAGTCGAACGCGAACTCGAACGCCGTCGCGTAATCGCCGTCCAAATCGATTCGGAACTCGACGCGATCCGACGCCGAAAGGTCGCCGTCGCGCGGTCGCGGCGGCTCCGGGTTTTCCGGGTCGACCGCCGGATAACGGAACGACGCCGATTTTGGGCAAACGACGCCGACGTATAAAAAGCGGTCGTCGCAAAGGAGCGAAACTTGCGTTCCCAACTCCGTCGACGCGGCGCGGTTCTCCGCTTTCCAGTCTCGAAGCGCGATTTCGGCGGCTTCCAACTCGCGATTTGGCGGGAGTTCTTGAAACGGCGACGTCAGCGGAAAGCGAACGGCGGCGTCCCAAACGGTCGGCTCGAAAACGCCGTCGAGATAAGGACGGCCCGGCGAACGTCGACAAACGGCGGTCGCGAACGGACAACCGTTTTCGCCGTTCGGAAGAACCGAGCGTTCCGGCGTCGCGAGCCAATATTCCGCTTGCGCCCGCGCGCCCCAAAGACTCGCCCGGTCGGCGATCGAACGGTTCCAATAATAACGGAGCGCGCCCGCGACGTCGCCGCGCGCCCGTTGCGCCGCCGCCAACGGGAAGCGAACTTGCGGCGACATAAAGGTTTCCGGCGCGACCGCGCGGAGCGTTTCGCCGAGGTTCGCCGCGTTCGTCAACCGGGGCCCGAGCGTCGCCGACGGGGCGAGGGCAAGGGAAGAGCGCGAACCGGGCGTCGTTCCTAAAACGGCGGAGTCCGGCGTTTCCGGGATAAAAGTCGGGTTCGACGAGACCGGCTCGTCGGGCGTTTCGGACGCGGAGGAAACGTTCGAAGCGGAGCCGCCGGAGCGCGCGTCGACCAAACCGCCGCCCGCGCCGCCGTTTCCGCCGCTAAAAACGCCGCCGATCAAACCGCTTCCGCCGGACGCCGTCGTCGCGTCGAGATCGGGCGCGTTCGGAACGCCGACGTTCGTTTCGTTGAAACGGTTCGTCTCCTGAACGCGCCAAGCCGGTTCCGAACCGCAATAATATTGGACGAGCCAAGTCAACGCGTCGCGGGCTTTAGGCTCCGCCGCCAAGTCGAGCGCGACGACCGAAAACGCCTCCTCCGCCGCGAGCCAATTCCCGAGTTTCGCGAAGTTGCGCCCGGCTTGCGTCAAATAATCGATCGCGAAATCGACGTCGGCGCCGCGCGTTTCGGTTCGCAGTTGCGCGAGCAAAAGTTCTCCGCTTTTTCTATTTTTTGCATTTTGACGCGTCAACGCGTCGACGAGGCCGAGCTTTTGCCGTCGAACCGTCGCTCGCTCGCTCAACGCGTCGATTTGTCCGCTCAAACCGACTTGCGCCGCGCGCCGCGCTTCGCTTCCGCGAGGAATCGAAACGCCGCCAAAAAAGCTCGCGTTCGCCGCGCCGCCGTCGGTCGCGTTCGACCCGCCGAAAAGCGTTTGAAAGTTCGTCGTTTCGGCGATTTTAACGTCGGCGCCGAGGATTTCGCGAGCGTTTTTCGCAATTTCGCCGACCGGTCGCCCCAATGTTCCGCAAAAGTAAGAAGCGTCTAATAGAACGTTTCCTTGCTTCTTGCCTTTGCAAGCGAGCGTCGCTTTCGAAACGCGCCAAGGGTCGAGACCGCAAGCGGTTAGATGTTCCGGATAAGCGGTCGGGTCGGCGGCGGCTTGAATCGCGCCGGGGAGAGAGCGCCAAATCAGCGTTCGGAACGGGTCGCTCGGGCGGTCGTCGAGGCGGTTCGCGTCGGCGGAAAGCGCGCCGAGGAGAGCGGCGGTTCCTTGCCCGGTCGTTAAGTCGACGTTCGACGCGGAGAAATTGGCGACGACTTCCGGCGCGTCGAGGAGCGGGTCGGCGGTCAAAACGACGCTTGGTCGCCAAATCCGAATTTGCCGAACGAGGTATTCTCGGAAGCGTTCGAGACCGTCGCCGTCGTTTTCGCGGTCGAAACGCGCCAAAATTTGATCGAGCGTCGCGCCGTTTTCCGCCGGGTCGAGCGAAAAGAGCCCGGCTTGCGTCGCGCCGGAAGCGCCGGTTTCGACGACCGCTTCGTTAAGGCGTTCGACGAGCGGGATTTCGGCGCCGGTTCGCTCCGTTTCGTCGGAACGGGCGGTCAAGCAGATTTCCGTCAAAAAGCCTTCGTCGCCGGCCAGTTGAACGAGCGCTTCGAACGGAACGTCGTCCGCGCGACCGAAAACGCCGAGAAGCGCGACGCGTCGGCCTCCGTCTCGTTGGCGCGTCCAAGTTCGACCGCCGTCTTTCGTCGCGAGAATCGTCCCGAACTCGCCGACCGCCCAACCGTTTAACCGGTCGAGAAAAAAGAGTTTGCGAAGCGGGGCCCGCGTTTCGGTTCGCGACGCGGCCCAAGTCGCGCCGCCGTCGTCCGAGTAAAAGAAGAGCGTTCCGGGGGAGCCGACCGCGCCGACGAACCCGTCGAGCGCCGCGACCGATTTGAGGTCGAAGTATCGGCCCGCGTCGTTCGGAAAAACGCCGGGCGCGCGAGACCAGTCGGCGCCGAAGTTGACGGAGCGCGTCGCGAGCCCGCTTTCGCCGACCGCCCAAACGGTTCCGGACGCCGCGTCGAAAACGACGTCGTCGAGCCGCCGCGCGCCGAACGGGAGCGACTTTTTCGCCGCTTTTTCTCCGGAAACGGTTTGCAGCGCGCCGTCGGTCGAGACGCCGACGCCGAGTTTTTGCGCCGGGTCGTAAAGGACGGAACGCCAGCCGCCGCGCCGAGCGCCGCCCTCCGCCGTCCAAGTGAGGCCGGAGTCGGAGCTGACGAAGAGCCCGGACGGATAAAGCTCCGACGAGTCGCCGGCGACCCAAGCGGTTCCGGGGTCGAGAACGCGAACGTCGCGGAGAATCGGGAACGACGCGGTTTCGACGACGCCCCAAGTCGTTCCGCCGTCGATCGTTCGGAGCAAAACGCCGACCCCGACGCCGGTCGCCGGAACGACGCGGCCCCCGACGGCGAGCCCGAAATTCTCGTCGAAAAAGGAGACGGCGAAGAGATTCGCGTCGGTCGGAACGTCGGCGAGATTCCAAGTCGCGCCGCCGTCGACGGTCGTCCAAATCGTTCCGCGGTCGCCGACGGCCCAACCTTTCGTCGGCGAAACGAAGCAAACGTCGTTGAGCCGCGCGTCGTTTTTCATTTCCGGGAAGTTCCGATACGACGGGAGCGGAGGCGCGTATTGCGACGGCGCCGCGTCGACCGGGTAATAATCCTCCGCGTCTCCGAGCGACTCCGCCGGGTCGACGGCGTTCGGGTCGGGCGGCGTTTCAACGTTTGCGTCGGCGTCGGGGGCGAGCGGCGCTCCGTCGGGCGCGATGTTGGAAAATTCGCCGTCGTCGGACGTCGGAACGCCGTTTTCGCGGTCGCGCTTGTCTTGCGCCTCTTTTTTCACGTCGTCGACGAAGAGCCGCCAACCCTGCGCGTCGGCGCTCGACGGGAAAACGACGAACGCGGCGACGAGAGCGGCGAAAATAACGGCGGAAATAAAACGATGTAAATTGCGCATTTTGCCCGAATTGCTTATCTTGACGACGCCAAGTTGGCGAAAACCGACGAAAGCCGAAAACGAAAGGGAAAAAAGGGAAAAGTCGACGAAAAACGAGAGACGCGGCGACCGAAAAGCGCGAAAACGTCGCGTCGCGGCAAGAATAAGGTTTTCGTTCGGCGGCGTCAAGAGCGGTCGCGGCGCGGCCCGTCGGGAGCCGAGGCGAAGTCGCGTCGCAACCGAAAAAAAGAAAACAAACGGAGAAACGGCGAACGTCAATCGAGTTCGAACGTCGCTTCGGTCGGAGCGCCGGCGGCGACTTCCAGTTCGAGCGGCGTGTTCGGCGCGTAAGCGTATTTATCGTCGACGTAAACGTCCGACGCTTCGTAAACGCCTCCGTTGGGCGCGTCGATTCCCATCGGGTTTTCCTCCGGAATCGGCTCCGACTTCATGACGGTAACTTTGTACGAACCGGAGGGGGCGCCCGGAAAATTCCCGTAAGTCGCGAGTTTGACGACGCCTTGCGCGTCGGAAACGCCGCTCGGTTTCCATTGCGAGTCGCCGGACGTCGGATGAAGGGTAACGATCGCGCCGTCGACGGGAGCGCCGCCCTTGGTCAGCGTCAGAACGCAAGGGAACAACTCGGGCATTCCGTCCGGTTTTTTCGGGCCTTTCGGGCCGCAACCGAGGAACGCGACGCTCAAAACGGCGGCGAGAAGTAACGTAAATCTTTTCATCGTTGCGATTTTCTCTCTTGGTCGAGTAATAAAGAAGGAAAAAACGGAAACGCGGGAATCGGAGCGCGTCGCGTCGGCGGCGGCGAGCGGAAGTCGGCGATTTCGCTAACGGAATTCGTTTCGCTAATTTCTCCGATTTCGTTGGTTACGCCGTAAACGGTTGCGACGCAAACTCCGATGTAAAAGGGTTAAAGCGTGTCCGTTTCGCCGCCGTCGATCGAACCGAGCGCGCCCCAAACGCCGTAACGGGACTGCCCCGATTCGACCGGGTATTGCTCGAGACCGTTCGAGCCGCCCGAATAGGACGACGTGTCGATCGTTTCGCTAATGAAGGAGACGGAGCCGTCGAGGCGCGCGACGTTGACGCCGCCGCTGTGATTGCTCGACGCGCTGGCAACGATCGTGCCGTAGTCGGAACGGTCGGCGCAAGTCGGCGAGTTCGGCGGGAGAATCGTGTTGAAACCGGTGAACTGGACGCGACCGTCGGCCCATTGGCAACCGGTCCAAGTGTCGGAACGGGAAACGCCGGATTGCAACAGACCCGGCGTTTGCGAGTCGCGCAACGCGGCGCAGACGCTCGGGCTCCAACCGGACGCGGGACGCTTGCCGTCCGAACTGCTGATACCGCTCAGCGCGATCGAACCTTTGATCGAGTTTTTACCGGAAGCGATAACGCGTTCCGAGAAACCGACCGTGTTGCTCAAACCGTCGGTGATCGCCGACATTTTGACGAATTTCAGACCGCTGATGAACGGAGCGCGCGGATTGAAACAGTAATCGTTGTAATTTCCGTGGCTCGACGACATAACGACCGAAACGTGCCCGGCGGGGAACGTGTCCGGCCAGTCGGCGTAAGACGCGCAGTAGTTGCTGCGCCAGTCGCCGTCCGGATTCGCTTCGCTCGGGCAAATCAGGTAGTCCGGCGCGTCTTTGTAGGCGGCGTTTTGGTTGCTCATCGGGTTGCCGCCCGTCGCGAGAATTTGCGTGTAGCGCGCCGACTCTTCGACGTAAGGACAAAGCATCACGAAGCAACTCGTGTTGGCCCAAGGAACCGCTTGTTTCGCGAACTTGCCGCAACCGGCCGGGAAGTAGCCGTCGTTCGCGTCGGCGTAGTTTTGGAGACCGAGGCCGATTTGCTTCAGTTTGTTCGTGCATTGCATCCGACGCGCGGCCTCGCGAGCCGCTTGAACCGCCGGGAGAAGAAGACCGATCAAGATACCGATGATGGCGATGACGACGAGAAGTTCGACGAGGGTGAAACCTAAACGGTTTTTCTTGCCCCCCCCCCCCCATTTTAACATTTTGGGCGACTTCATAACATATCCCTTTCTTAAATTATTAGGAAAGTAAATCGACGACAAAACCCGAAACCGCTTCGAACGGGATAAAGCCCGCGGTTTCGGACGCGACGCCAAAACGCAAAAAAAGCGCGACTTTCGACGTCGTATAACGAAAGTATATCGAACGGCTTCCGGAAAATCAACAAAAAAGAAGAGTTTTTTCCAATTTTTAACAAAAAAAAACGGAAAGTCTTTTTTAACTTTCCGTTTCGGTCGGGAAACTTTCGGCGAATTTTGTTCGGTTCGCCGTTTGGCGTTCGCGATTAGCGCATACCGGGCCCGGCGCCGCGACCGGAGTTCATCGGGCGCGGGGTCGCGTCGACTTCGCCTTCGAGCGCGAGTTCGAGGTTTTTATTTCCTTCGGCGGGAATCGTTTGGTCGAGGCCGGACGAGTTAATATCGGCGTATTGATCGGGGAGTTCGCGAACGAGCGTTTGCTCCGGTTCCGGTTCGTCGGCGGCGTCCGGGTTTTCGCGGCGACGCTTTACCTCTTCGAGCGACAACCCGCCTTCGACGCGGTCTTTCGTAACGGTAACGTAATAATCGCCCGGGAAAACGCCGTCGCCGGGGTCGAGCGTCGACATTTTGAACTTGCCGGACGCGTCGGTAACGGCTTGCGCGCTTCCTTTCGGTCGCGACGGGTCGTGTTTTTTCGGGGCGAACATAACCGTCGCGCCGGAAACCGGCTCGCCGTTCAACGTAACGACGCCCTCGACCGGAACGAGTCCTTTGATTCGCGCTTTCGAGCAGCCGACGAGACCGGCGCCGACGAGCGAACAACAAAGCGCCGCGACGAGCGCCAACGCGAGTTTTTTCATTTTAGCCTCCTTATTTCTTTAGCGTTGCGATTGCGTAACGCGCCGTTAAAGCGTTTCGGTTTCGCCGGCGTTCATCGTTCCAAGAGCGCCCCAAACGCCGAACGGGGACTTGCCGGTCGCGTAACCCCAATATTTGTACCAACCGGCGAGGCCGCTTGTTCCGGGGGTTTCGCAGGAGATCGTGTCGCTAATGAAGCGGACGGAACCGTCGCACATCGCGGCGTTGACGCCGCCGCTGTGGTTGCTGGTCGGCGGAACGTAAACGGGTTGCGTGAAGGTCGCGTTCCCGGCGCAACTCGGCGAATTCGGCGGCAAAATCGTTTGGAACATCGCGTTATTGTTCGTGTAATAGTAAGCGTTTTCGCCGCTTCCGCCGACGGTCGCGACGCCCTCGGCGTATTCGTTCCCGTTCCCGCGTTTCGCAAGGCAGGCGTTCGGAAGAATCGACCAAGCGCTGGAATTGTTCGCGAAACCGCCCTTAATCGAGCGTTTTTCGGAACCGAATTCGTTCGGGCTGGCGACGCGTTCGCTCAGCGCGACGGTGTTGCTCGTGCCGTCGGTGATCGCGCTCATCGCGTAACTCCCGCCGCCCCAGTCGGTGTCTTTGTATTCGTCGGAGCGTTGACGCAAACCGAACGGCGAGCGCGTGTTCCCCCAAACGCCGTAACCGCCCGCGATATAGTCGGCTTTGCTGAAGCAGTAGTTGATCGGCGACGGTTTATCGTCGCTAGCGGAACCGGCGGCGCCGTCCGACGGGCAGAGGAACGCGGTCAGGATACCGTTCCAACGTTCGTCGCCGCGGTACGGGTCGTAATCTTGAACGTTGTCCGACGGCGCGTAAATGGCGTCGTAGCGGGCCGACTGTTCGATGAAGGGGAGCATGCTCGCGACCGGCGTTTGGTTGTCGTTGAGCCCGAACCCGAAACCGGGGAGCTTGCCGTGCGCGTCGTTGTAGTTTTGGATCGCCAAAGCGAGCTGTTTCAGGTTGTTCGTGCATTGCATCCGACGCGCGGCTTCGCGAGCCGCTTGAACCGCCGGGAGAAGGAGCCCGATCAAAATACCGATAATCGCGATAACGACCAACAATTCGACGAGTGTAAAACCGCCAAGACGAGAAATTTTGCGCGACATAAAACGACCTCGACTAAAAAAAATCGACGAAACGCGTCGAAACGAAACGACGCGAATAAAAATAAACGAAATCGAATCCGATTTCTTGTTTTTGATTTTAACCGGCGCGGCGTCGCAAGTCAAACGTTTTTGTAAGAAAATGCGATAAAAATTGGGGGGAGGCGGGGCGGAACGCAAAATTAACGGTTCCGTCGAAAAATTTGTCGGAAGTTAGACGCTTCGTAGAAGTTAGGCGGAACGAAACGCGTCGATTTCCAAGAAACGCAAAAAAAAAACGGAAAGCCCTTTCGAGCCTCCCGTTTTCTATTCGGTCGATTCAAGCGACGCCCGCGAACTTCCGTTCGACGTTCGCCTCGGAATTAGAATTGTTGCGGCATAGCCTCGGCGCCCATTTGGACTTCCGAACCCGGCGCTTGCGCGACGGCGTGCAGGTGGTCTTTGTCGATGTAAATGACTTCTTGCGCGTCTTTTTTCTCGATCGAGTAAGGAATCGGCCAACCGACGCGGACGTTTTGTTCGAAGTAAACCGTGCACTTGTAGTGGACGTGGTGAACTTGAACCGGGCCGACCATCGGGAAGAAGCGCGGCGGGTCGACGTAATCGGCGATCAGTTCTTTCTTAATCTTGACGTTGTTGCGATAGCGCGTTTCGAGGAACGGAACGCCGCCGTTGTTCGGCTTCGCTTTTTCGAGGAGACGGATCACTTCGTCGTCCGACGGAGCGTCCAAACCTTCCGGAACGCCGTCGACGATCGGCGGGAGAACCGGAACTTGGCCGTAACGATCCTTCTCGAAGGCCATATCTTCGTAAGCGCCTTGGAAATACGGACTAACCGGAACCGGAACGCTGAAGATACCGAGCGAAAAACCGCCGAGACCGAAGCAGCCGCTCGCGATCGCCGCCGCGAACAACGTCATGCACGCGGCGATTCTCAAATTCATCTTTTTCATCTTTAACTTCCTTGACGAATGATTTTCAAGAATGAGCATCTTGTCTTGTTTTTCGCGTCGACCGCCGTCGAACGAGCGCGTCGCCGCGTCGACGCCGGAAACGACGTCGACCTTAAAAGTTCCTGATTCCGCTTGTTTTCATCGCGAAACGTTTTCACGTTTCGCCCGAAATCGACCGAATGCTTTCGACGAATGAAACGGTTCGTTCAGGAGCGTCCGCCAAAATTGCTTGGCGCAGAGCCCGACCGGCAATCCCTGCCGGGGAGGGCTTCCGTTTGGCATAGTATCGTACTTTTTCCCCGCGCGACTTGCGGCTTTTTTCGGTTATAGAGATTAATTGTCGAAAATTTCTTCGCAATTTCTCTAAAACGGGCCGCGTCGCTTGGTTTTTTCCGTTAATTGTGGAATAATGACGATAAATCGATTTCGACGACGCGCAAAATCGGGACGGGCCCGACGGCGGCGTCGACGCTTTCCATAACGCGGAAAAAACGACGGTGAAATTTCGAACGGTCTTGCTTACCCTGCTTATCGGTAATCGCTTGGCGGCGAGTTTACTTTTTTTAGGATTCTTTTGCGTGATTTTCGCCGCGCCGATCGCGACGATCGCGGCGGACGAAATAACGACGCTCGACGGGCGAAAAAACGCTCCCTATAGTATTAATGACAAAACGCAAGAAAACGCGGCGAAGTTAGCCGACGAAATCGGAACGACGGACGCGACGGAGCGGACGACCGAACCGCTTCCGTTGGGGCGGCGAGCGTTCGAGCGCGTCGCGGAGGCGGAGGAGTATCGCCGTCGGGCCGAGTCGCGAACTTCGACGTTCGAAACGGACGCCGTTCCGACGCCGGGCGCGCCCCTCGCGTCGTTCGAACCGGCGCCGCGTTCGGAAACGTCGTTCGCGGCGGAAGGTCGGGAACTCGCGCCGCGCGTCGTTCGGCAAAACGTTTATTCCGGCGCCGTTCTTTTTTACGAGCTTTCGAACGGTTTGCGCGTCTTACTGAAGAAAACGACCGAGCGGCGCGTCGGGATTCGCGTCGTTTTGCGGGACGCCGGAACGTTGGGCGAACGCGAGGCGGCGGGAAGCGGAATCGCCGCCTCGACCGCTTCGCTTGTCGCCGAAAAAGCGAACGAGATTTTGCAAAACGGCGCGGCGAACGATTGCGGCGCGCGACTGCGAGCGCGAACCGAGCGCGAGGGAACCGTTTTGGCGCTCGACGTCGCGGCGGAGCGTTTCGAAACGGCGCTCGCGGCGACGACCGACGCGCTTTGGCGCTCGACGTTCGACGAGACGGAAGTCGAGCGGAGCCTCCGAACGGCGCGACGGCGAATCGAAACGGCGGCGGACGACCGCGAACGGCTCGTCGAGAATTTGACGGCGGAAACGGTTTATGTCGCGTCGCCGTTTCGAGAACCGCTCGACGGACGGCTCGAACGCTTGGAAACGACGACGGCGGACGACGTTCGGGCGTTTTACGCGTCGCGGTTCGCGCCGAATCGAACGATTCTCGCGGTCGCCGGGCCGTTTGATCCGGAAGAGGCGTTGGCGGCGATTTTGGCGAGTTGTCGCGGCGTTCGGCGGAGCGCGCCGTTTGGAACGGAGCCGCCTTCGGAACCGCGTCAAACGGGAGGTCGCGACGCGTTCGTCGAGGCGCCGGGGACGACGGCGACGCTCGTTCTCGCTTGGCCGACCGTCGAGCGGAGCGACCCGGACGCGGCGGCGCTTGAAACGACGGCGGAGATTTTGACCGGCGGCGCGAACGGTCGCTTAACGCGAAAAGTCGTCGACGGCGAGATTCCGGCGCTCGACGTCGCGGCGCGTTCGCGGCTTCCGTTCGGCGTTCGCGGTTTTTTCGAGATTCGTTCGAGCGTCGCGCCGGAGAATTGGCCGATTGCCGAGGCGGCGATTCGAGCCGAGTTGCGGCGGCTTGCGGAAGCCGGCCCTTCCGAAGCGGAGACGGCGGCGGCGAAGAAACGACTCGAAACGGCGCGAGCCGCGCGCGAACGCGACCCGGTCGCGGCGCTGGAAAAGCGGGCGGAGGCGTTGGCGGCGACCGGCGATCCCGATTTTGAAGCGCGGCGTTGGGAGGCGATTCGTCGAGTCGACGCGGCGGCGGTCGGACGCGTCGTTCGAGAGCGGTTGGGGGACGTTTTTTGTCGAATCGCGGTTTTGCCGAAGGGAACGGCGCCGCGCTTGATCGTTCCGGAGCGTTTCGAACCGGCGACTCTTCGTTTGACGAAGCGAAGGTTCAAGAACGGTTTGCGGGTTTTCGCGATCGATTCGGCGGACGAGCGGCTGATCGACGTTCGGTTCGTCGCGTTGGCCGGCGCGCTTGTCGAGACGCCGGAGACGGCCGGGCGGACGGCGTTGCTCGCGGAATTGCTCGACAAAGGGTCGAAGCGGTTTTCGCGTTCCGACGTCGCGCGGTTTTTCGACTCGATCGGTTCGAAGTTCGAGATCGAAGTCGGGCGCGATACGATCGCGATCGGGGCGACCGTCTTGAAGGAAGATTTTGACGCGGCGTTCGAGATTTTGCTCGACGCGGCGACGAACCCGCTGTTCGACGAAGAGGAATTCGAACGGGCGAAAACGCGGCGCTTGGCGGCTCTTGCGCGACGTTCGGAGAGCGTCGACGAAACGCTCGACGATATTTTGGCGCGATCGGTTCCGAGCGAGTCGGCGTTTTCGGCGGCGACGGCGGAAACGCCGGAGTCGGTCGCGTTGGCGACGCTCGACGATTTGCGCGCGTTTTGGCGGCAAATTTTTTCGCCGCAAAATTTAATCGTCGGCGTCGACGGCCCGCTCGAAGGAACGACGGCGACCAACGAGGCCCTCGATTGTTTGGAAGCGATTCCGGCGAACCCGAATTTTCGACCGATTAATTTCGACCGTCCGAACGCGCCGCCTCAACCGATTCGTCGTTTTAAGTTGGCGCGCGAGGCAAGCGTCGGGAGTTCGCTCCTTGCCGCGCCGATTCCGGCGGCGTCCGAACTCGCCGACTGCGCCGCGTTGCTCGTCTTGCAAGCGATTTGGGAAGGCGCGGACGGCGACGGCGGACGCTTGGCCGAACGTTTGCGGAACGATTTCGACGGCGATTGCGATTTTCGCGTCGAATTGGAGCCGGGGGCCGCGCCGAGTTATATGGCGATTCGCTGGACGACGGCGCCGGAAAGCCTTCCGGAAGCGTCGCGTCGCGTTTTAGGAACGATTAACGAGGCGTTAGAATCGTTAATATCGGAAGAAGTGTGCGGTCGAGCAAAAAAACAAATTATCGAACGGCGAAAAGGTCGATACGTCGGTTTAAAAGAGCGGACGTCGCGGTTGATTCTCGACGAATTTTACCGCGTCGCTCCGGGAACGCCCGCGGAGGAACGCGAACGCGAGTTTGAAGAAGCGATTCGTCAAACGACCGCCGCCGACGTCGTTCGCGTCGCTCGCAAGTATTGGGGACGCGAACGCGCGATCTGGGCGATTGTTTCGCCCTTGCCGTTTCCCGGCGTAATTTCCGGAGGCGGTTCCGGCGACGTTCGAGCGGCGCAAGAATAAGCCCTTTTTTTCGCGCGCCGTTCTTTATTACCGCGAACGTTAAAAAAAGCAATTTTCGCGGAATAAGCGTCCGATAAAAGCAAACGTCGAATCGCCGAACGATTAAAACGGCGGATAAATCGTTAAAATCGGAATAACCGTTTGAATAACGCGTAAAAGTTTAGTTTCGATAAAAAAAAATAACGAAACGACTTGAAAATTTAAGAAACTTGCGTTAAAATGGTGAAAACGGTAAAGACGTTTGTTTTGCGCAAACTGCAGGTTTTGTGAAAAATAGGCGGTTTGACGTAAGCGCGGACGTTCCGAACGACCAGAGTAAGAAGACGACGCGTTGAAACGCGATAGACAAACTATTTTGCGTCGACGGAGCGCTTGAAAAGTTTAATGTTTTTGCTTTTGCGACTAGTTGTTCCGAAGAGAACGATTATGTCGCGGCGAAAATAAAATAAGTTTCCGATTTAAGAAAAACGCCGCTTGAAGTTTTGCGCAAGCGGGTATATACTTAAATCGTAGAGACGCGGATTTAAGATAAGCGCTTTACGCAAAATAAAAAAATTACGGAAAACAATTAAATTATTAGAGACCGAAGGTCGATAATAACAATGTGATGTAAAAGGCGAAAGCCAAAAAACTAAACAACCCGATTTTAGGAGATTTTTACAGATGAAGACTCGTATCCTTCTTTCTGTCGTCCTCGCTCTCGCTTCCGCGAACGTTTTCGCTCAAGACGCCGCTCCGGCTGAAGCCGCCGCTCCGGCTCCGTGCGCCGCCGTCGCCCCGTGCGCCCCGGCTTGCGACCTCGCCCCGTGCGCTCCGGCTTGCGCCCCGACCTGCACGACGATCACCGTTCCGTGCATTCGTCCGTGCGTCGCGCTGAAATCCGCCGTCGCCAAGACCGTCTGCGCCGTCAAAAACGCGAAAGCTTGCTTCGCCGCGAAAATCGCGTGCTGCAAACCGGTTTGCGCCGTCGAATGCGCTCCGTGCGCCCCGGCTTGCGAAGCCGCTCCGGCCCCGTGCGCTCCGGCTTGCGAAGCCGCTCCGGCTCCGTGCGAACCGGCGAAAGTCGAATGCGCTCCGTGCGCCCCGGTCTGCAAGAAGCCCTGCTTCGTTAAGAAATTCCGTTGCCTGAAGGTTCGCTTCTGCGCTCCGGTTTGCGCTCCGGCTTGCGCCCCGTGCGCTCCGGCTTGCGAAGCCGCCCCGGCTCCGTGCGCTCCGTGCGCTCCGGCTCCGGCCCCGTGCGCTCCGGCGTGCTAATGATCGCAAGATCGAAATTCGACGGCGAGCGTCGGAACTTTTTCTAAGTTCGGCGGTTAAGCGCGACGGCGTTCGCTTCTGAATTACTAAAACGCAAGACGTTTTTCGCGTCTTGCGTTTTTTTATTTCTTGTCGAGCGGAGCGCGCTCGGCGACAGGGAAAGAGACGCGGCGGAAAGTAAGTTGAGAATTAAAAGAAAAATTTCCGTCGCGCAAATAAAAGGCCGCGTCGGCAAACGTTTGTTCGACGGCGCGGCGAGAAGCGTTAAGCGACGAGTTCGCGGATTTTAACGACCGTGCGAAGGAGCGCGGGCAATTCGTCGAGCGGAATCATATTCGGGCCGTCGCAAGGAGACTCGTCCGGATTGAAATGCGTTTCGAGGAAAAGCGCGTCGATACCGACCGCCGCGGCCGCTCGAGCGAGCGCGCCGACGAATTCGCGTTTTCCCCCGGAGACGCCGCCCGCCGCGCTCGGTTCTTGAACGCTGTGGGTCGCGTCGAAAACGACCGGGGCGCCGGTTTGCCGCATTATCGGAAGAGAGCGGAAGTCGTTGACGAGCGCGCCGTACCCGAAAAACGTGCCGCGTTCGCCGAGGAGAACGTCGGAACAGCCGAACGCTTCGAGCTTGGCGACGACGTGTCTCATATCTTGCGGCGCCATAAACTGACCTTTTTTGACGTGAACCGGCTTGCCCGTTTTCGCGGCGGCGGCGAGAAGATCGGTTTGGCGCGAAAGAAACGCCGGAATCTGCAGTAAATCGACGACTTCCGCGACCGGCGCCGCTTGCGTCGTCTCGTGAATATCGGTCGTAACGGGAAGACCGGTTGCTTCGCGAATTTCGGCGAGAAGTTTGAGCCCTTCGTCGAGACCGAGGCCGCGGAACGAGCCGACGCCGGTGCGGTTCGCCTTATCGAACGAGCCTTTGAAAACAAGCTGAAGCGGAACGCCGTCGGCGGCGAGGGCGGCGACGATTTCGCGAAGGCGCGTCGCGATTTGCGGCGCCGTTTCGCGTTCGAGAACGCAGGGGCCGGCGATCAAGAGGAGCGGTTCGCCGCGACCGCAACGATGCGGGCCGATTTTAACCGGATTATTGAGCGTCATTTTGTTGCCTTCGAGGGACGGGCGTCGGTTGCGAGTCGACGCGGTAAACGGGGAAACGGGGGAAACGAGGCGGTTAGTAGGTCGCCGATTTGCTTCCTTCCGGCGAGGTTGCGATCGGCGCGTCGTTCGGAAGCGGGCGCAACGCGAGTTGATAACCGGCGGAAAAAAGGAATTTTTTGACGTCGCGAAGATATTCGAACGAATCTTGGTAAACGAAAAGGGTGATCGTCGTGTCGTCGCGGACGTATTTTAGGAGTTTTTCGCGAAACACGGAGTTCGGGTTCGCCAAGGCTTCGTCGACCGGTTCGCCGAGTTCGTCGTCTTGCGGAACGCACTCGCCGTACCGAAAATTCGCCGAGTAAACGATTTCGTCGCCGGAACGTTGTTTTTCTAGGTCGACAAAAAAGTGAAACGAATAACCTTCGGACGGGCCGAACGTGTCTTCGATTTCTTTTTTCTCGAAATCGCCGCGAAAGTTTTTGAAGTAAAGTCGAACGCGTTCTTTGAATTCGTTGAGCGGAACGTGCGAAAGACGCCCGTTTTTAAGGCGAAAAAAACCTTCGCGACCGTCGACTTGGCGCGCGATCGGCGTCGGTAAATTTTCAAGGACGGTCGCTTGCGGACGGGCGGCGGCGAGCGCGTCTTTTTCTTGACGCAAGTCGTCGCGGCGCTTTTCTTTTTCGAAGATTTCGCTTTTGAGGTCGAACGCGATTTTATCGGCGTCGGAGCGGCGGCGCGACGCGAGTTCGAGTTCGGCGTCGATTTCGGCGAGCGCTTGAAGAACGGCGCGATATTCGCTTTCCGCGGCGTCGGCTTGGCGTTCGACGTCGAGCGTTCGCGCGTTGAGGTCTTCCGTTTCGTTTTGAAGGCGAACGACGTTTTGACGCGCTTCGGCAAGCGTTTGAGCGACGGCGACGTAAGCGGTTGGCGCGGCGTTTTCTTCCGTCGACGCGACGGACGACGTTTCGGCGGCGTTTTCAAGCGCGGCGTCGGCGGCGACGTTGCGAGCGCGGGTTCCGGCGATCATAACGAGGATGATCAAAACGCCGACGAGGTTCGAAACGACGTCGAGAAACGAGTCTTGGCCGTCGCCGCCGACTTCTTCGACGGTTCGCGGGCGGCGGCGATAAAATTGACGACGGCGTTTTTTCATCGGAATTTAAGCGATTTGCGCAAATTGGCGATAATGGGGAAACGGGGGCGAAGCGACGACGCTTCGACTTGCGAACGATACCAAAAAAGTCGCGGCGACGCAAGGGGAATCGCGATTTCCGGCGGTTTTAACGCGGCGAAACCTAAAATTTTCGATTTTGCGGCGATTTTGCTCGGCGGTCGCTTTTTTTTCGGCGTTCGATTCGGTATAATGGGGGCGGCGCGAGTTTGAGCGCGTCGTTTATTAGAAGAAGGAAAGGTTGAGATGAAAAAGAATTTGTCGTCGACGTTGAGCCGTCGAGCGTTCTGCTTTGTTTGCGTCGCCGGAGCGTTGGGGGGCGGAGCTTCGGCGCTTGTCGCGGGAGAAAACGCGAGTTTGGGCGCGCAACCGTTGAAGAGCGCCGCCGAGTTGGCCGATTTATTGCGTTCGAAATTGGGAAAACCGTTCGAGATTCCGGCGCGAACCGGGCTCGACGTTCTCGGCGCGGAGCAAAAGAACCCGCGCGCCGTTATTTTTAAGGCCGACTCCGATTGGAACGACCCGGCGTCGATTCGTTGGTATTGGAGCGCGGCGGAAGCGCCGGAAATCGCGCCGGAGCATCGCCGTTGGTTCAATACCGTTTGCGAGTGTAAACCGGCTTACGGCGACCGTTGCGTCTTGATTACCGCGTCCGGCAACGGCGTCGCGCTCGTTCGCCGCGCCGACAAAAAGACGCTCTTTTACGGACACGCGCCGGGGAATCCGCACTCGGCGGCGGTGTTGCCGGACGGAAATATCGTCGCGATCTCGAGTACCGGCGCGAAAATTCGGCTTTACGCGCTCCCGGAAGAGGCGAGCGGGCCGGACGCTCCGGGCGCGACGGGGCCGACTCCGGTCGCGGCGGAATACGAGTTGCGGGGCGGACACGGCGTCGTTTGGGACGCGAAACGCCGCGTTCTTTGGGCGCTCGGAAACGACGAAATCGTCGAATACGAGTACGTCGGAACGAAAGCGAAACCGGAATTGAAGGAAATTTGGCGCGGCAAGCTGACGGGTCTCGCTCGCGGCGGACACGACCTTTACGGGGCGCCCGGTTTCGACGCGTTGGTTTCGACCGGCGCCGGAATTTGCGTTTTCGATCCGGTAAAACGCGAGTTTTACGATATTTACAAACGCGTCGCGCCGAACCGACACGGCGTTAAAAGCGTTTCGCTGACGCCGAACGGGAGTCTGCCGATGATTCTTCTTCCGGTCGAAGAGTGGTGGACGCCGAGTCCGACTTGGGGGAACGACGTCGAAACGCCGGTCGGAACGCTCGACGGCGCAAGATTTTACAAGGCGCGTTGGTGGGTCGCGGACGACTTTAGCGAAATCGGCGACGGGAAGGATTGGAGGAAATAGCGAAAGCGCGTAAAAGCGTCGAATGGATAAAGCGGCGGCGAAACGAAACGCGTCGCCGCTTTAGGGCGGGCAAAGTCGAAAAATGAACAGAAAAAACGAAGAATGGGGAGAACTACGACGACGGCGAGAGGCGGAGGAAAATGCGTTTGCGGCTCTTCGCGAAACGACGAAGCGACTTGAGGAGACGGCGAAGGACGCTCGCGGCGCCGACGCGTCGAGCGTCTCGGACGGCGGCGATTTTGGCGCGGAAAACGGCGTCGCGTCGGAAGGAAAAACGCGAACGCGCGGGAAGAGAAGGAACGTTTTTAAGAAGGCGTTTGCGGCGGTCGACGAGAAAATGCAAGTCGCGACGACGAACTATTATCGGCGCAAGATTGCGAAAGTGTTCGCGCCGAGCCGTTTTCGCGTTTCAATAGAAGCTCAAAAAAATTGGGAGTTTTTGCTCGACGGCTGGACGCGCTTGGGGGAACTTTTTCAGAGCGCTTTCAAGTCGTTGGAACAGGAGCTGCGCGGCGCGGAAAAAAGATTGGAGGACGAAGTTTTTGCGTCGTCCGGCGACGGCGCGGCGGCGGAGTTGGCGAGTTTGCTTTATAGTGCGAATTCCAGCGTTTTCCGCCGCTTGCAAACGTCGGCGGAAAACGTTTCCGAGATGATCGCTCAAACGCGAATGGGCGTCGCCAAGGCGGTGGAATTAGAATTATTGGAATTGGAAGGGACGTGGAAGGTTAAGCTTTTTGGGGTGAACGCGCCGATGATCGCGAAAAAGTGGTGGACGCGGTCGGCGCCTTTGGCGGTTGAATTAGCCGCGTCGTTCGACGAGTTGGCCAAAACGTTGCGAACGCAGACGGCGACGCTAACGGCGGCGTTGCGCGCGGCGATCGCGGAAATTGAGAAAGCGGAGGCGACCGGAAACGGCGAGCGCGCGGCGGCGGTTTTGCGCGACTTTATCGATAAAATGTCGTTGGAAAAGGACGCTTTAGCGACGTCGGCGACGGGAAAGATTGGAGGAAATAGCGAAAATGGAAGAGTTGGGGAAGGCGGAGGAAGCGACGAAAGCGCCGGAGCGAACGGCGGCGCGGCGAACGAGGTTGCGTCGCGCCGGATTGGTCGCGGCGGCGTTGGTCGCGGCGTTCGCGATTTTTAACGTCGGCGTTCGGACGATCGCGCCGTTTTTTCTCTTTCATCCGAACGACGATCCGGCGGCGCGGGCGGAGTTGACGCGAATCGCGGCGGAGACCGGGAACGTCGCGGCGATTCAAACGACGCTCGACGACGGAACGGCGATTTCCGGTTGGGCGGCGTTCGCCGAAGCGGAGAATGTCGCTTTCCTAAACGACGCAGGGTCGCTTGACGAGGCGGAGCGCCTAAACGACCCGATCTCGCTAAATTCTCCAAATTTGCTCGGCGGCGCGGCGTCGGAGCGCCCGGTCGTCCTTTATTTTGAAGGGAACGGCGGGAATTCGGCGGCGCGAACGCTTGACGTCGTTCGGAAACCGGGCCCGCTCGCCGGGTTCGACTTCGTTTGCTGCGATTATCCCGGGTACGGCGAGAGCGGCGGCGAAACGGCGGAACGAACGCTTAAAGCGTTTGGTTTGGCCGCTTACGACGCGACCGTTAAAGCGTTTCCGGGGCGGCGAATCGTCGTTTTCGGATTCAGCTTAGGAACCGGCGTCGCGACTTACGTCGCGTCGGAGCGCCCGGTCGCCGGGCTGATTTTGGCGGCGCCTTACGCGGACGGTTTCGACCTGTTCAACAACTTCGCGCCGATTTTTTACGGCCCGACGCGGCTAACGGTTCCTTATCGAATGGAGGCGGTTAAGTTCGCCGAAAAGGTCGACGTTCGTCCGTTGATTTTGGCGACTCGGCCCGACGCGCTCGTTCCGTTCGAGAGTTCCGAGCGGTTGGCGAAGGCGTTTCGCGCCGGCGTCGAGTTTGTCGCGCAAGACGACGTCGAGCATCATTGGGTTTGGTCGACCGAAATCGCGAGCGCGGAAATCGCCGAGTATCTGCGTTCGCTAACGCCGCCGAAGTCGACCGAAACGCGGCGAAGCGAATGAACGCTAAACGCTAAAATTCAAACGAAAAACGCCGTTCGAGCGGGAAACTCGAACGGCGTTTGCGTTTTTAAGTCGAAACGCGAAGAGCGTTTGCGATCGGCGTCAAGGAATGATCGCCGCGGCGCCGACGACGGCTCCGGCTTGAATCAAACCGCCGCGCAACGAAATCGGAACCGGGTTCAAGATGTTCGGCGCGCAGTCGCCCGGACGGTAATGCCCGAGGTCGTAAATGCATTCGTTCGGCGGGTAAACGCCCATTAAGTACGGCAAAACCGGAATCGTCAACAAGAAGCGAGCGCGCGCGGTGAACGGAACCAACAGCGGATGGCAGTAGTGGCCGTGTCGCTCCAGTTGAACGTCTTCAAAATAAAGCGGTTTGTAACACAACGACGACGCTTTCCAAGTGAACTCGATCGGCGTCGGCGCTTTGCGGACGTAATCGTCGTCCGGAAGCGGGCAACGTTCCGGGAAGAGCCCCGGTTTCGGAACGACTTTGTAGGGAACGTCCAAAATCGACGGCATATCGTTAGGATCCGGGCACTCGTCGACGTAAGGCGCGTCGTTTCCGCCGAGCGGATTGGCGAGTTGAGCGGTCGCGTCGGCGGTCGGCGCGGCGGCGTATTGCGTTTGGCGAATCGGCGACGGTTTGACGCTTTGGAAAGTCGCGCTCGTTTGACGAATCGGCGATTTTTTCGCGGGCGCCGGTTTAACCGTCGGAACGGCGGGCGTTTGCGTCGCGACGTTCGGGCGAACAAAACGCGTTCCGTCGGTTTGCGTCGCGGCGATCGATTCGCCGTCGGAGAGGAAACGCGTCAAACGGGCGTCGAGATTTTCCGCCTCGGCCGGAGGCGCGAACTGTTGAGCGAACGCGGCGCCGCTCAAAACCGCGACGGCGCAACAAGACGAAACGAGCGAACGCGAAATCGTCCGCGCTCGACCGAAAAGTCGACGAGATACCATTTGGAGCCTCCCTGCTTCAACGACAAGAGCCTTTTCATCCTTGAAAAGACGCGGTAATTTTTACGAAAAGTCGACGTTCGCCGCGTTTGGTTCCTCTTGAACGGCGACGCGGAACGTCAAAACGCTCGGCGCCGATTAAAACGTCGAGCGTCCGGCGGTCGAAACCGCCACCCGATTTTGGCTTCGACGGCGCGGCGAGTTCGGGTCGACTCGCCGCGCGCTGTTCGGTTTATTTTCGCGGCGCGGTTGAACGCCGCTTAAAACGATTTAGAAGCAGTCGCCGCCGCTGTAATTCGGCGCTTCGTGCGTGATCGTAACGTCGTGCGGATGGTTTTCGCGCACCGTCGCGGCCGAAATGCGAATGAACTTCGCCTTTTGGCGCAGGTCTTCGATCGTTTCGGCGCCGCAGTAACCCATCCCGGCGCGAATACCGCCGACGAGTTGGTAAACGTAAGAGCTAAGCGCCCCGCGGTAAGGAACGCGCCCTTCGACGCCTTCCGGAACGAGTTTGCCGACGACTTGACCTTTTTGGAAGTAACGGTCGCTCGAGCCGCGTTGCATCGCGCCGATCGACCCCATTCCGCGGTAAAGTTTGAACGTGCGGCCTTGGTAAAGAACCGTTTCGCCCGGCGCTTCGTCGAGCCCGGCGAAGAGGCTGCCCAACATCACGGCGCGCGCGCCGGCGGCCAACGCCTTCACAATGTCGCCGGAGAAGCGAATCCCGCCGTCGGCGATGACCGTAACGTCGGCGTCTTGCGCGACTTTCGCGGCGCGGCTGATCGCGGTGATCTGCGGAACGCCGACGCCGGAAACGACGCGCGTCGTGCAGATCGAACCGGGGCCGATACCGACTTTGACCGCGTCGGCGCCGGCGTCGATCAACGCTTTGCACCCTTCGGCGGTCGCGACGTTGCCGGCGATCACGTCGACGTCCCAACGCTTCTTCACGTTGCGAATCGTTTCGACGACGTTCAACGAATGGCCGTGCGCGCTGTCGATGATGACGAAGTCCGCCCCTTCGGCGACCAAACGCTCGACGCGTTCGTAGTCGTGAACGCCCGCGGCGGCGCCGACGCGGAGTCGGCCTTCTTCGTCTTTGCAGGAGTTCGGATAGCGGCGCATCATATCGACGTCGCGAATCGTGATAAGCCCGGTCAATTTATTATTATCGTCCACAAGGAGGAGTTTCTCCACCTTATTTTCCATCAAAATTTTCTCGGCTTGTTCGAGCGTAACGTGCCCGCGCGCTTTGACGAGATTTTCGCTCGTCATCACTTCGGAAACCGGGAGTTCCCAGTTGTCGAGGAAGCGGAGGTCGCGTTTCGTAACGACGCCGATGAGTTCTTTGTTCGGGCCGACGACCGGAACGCCGGAAACGTTGTGGACTTCCATCAACTCGCGAACGGCGCGGACGTTGGCGCTCGGGCCGACGGTCGCGGGGTTGCGAATGACGCCGTTGGCCGAGCGTTTGACTTGCGCGACCTCTTCCGCTTGAACGTCGATCGGAAGGTTTTTGTGGATAACGCCGACGCCGCCTTCTTGCGCGAGCGCGATCGCCAAACGGCTTTCGGTAACGGTGTCCATCGGCGCGCTGATCAGCGGAATGTTCAGCGTTACGCGCTTCGTCAGCCGGGTTTTAACGTCGACTTCGGACGGAACGGTCGTGCTGTATTGGGGTTCCAGGAGAACGTCGTCGAACGTTACGCCGATTTCTTTCAAATCGTCCGCGTTAAGCATTGTTTCCCTCTTCTTGTCTCTTGTTCGTTGGCCGCTTGTCGTTGCGAAACGGCGGTTTTACGGCGCGCCTCGGAGAATCGGTCGTCCTCGGCGTCGGCGACGTGTCGCGGACGGCTCGGGACGGTCGGGGGAAGGCGGCGGAACCCGTCCCCCGTTTAAACTTCCTATTATACGCGTCTTCTTCCTCTTGGCAAGCGACCCCTAAGGCGCGGACGCCCGGTTTTTCCCTTTTCGGCTCTTTTTTTCCAATTTTTTTCGGCGCGACGTCGGTTTCGGAGCGTCGACGGGGCGTTACGGTATTTTTTCCCGTTATTTTGACGTCGTCGTCAGCGCTCGTCGTTCAGGAGCGCGACGGCCAAGCGGTACGAAACGACGGTCAAATAGGTCGAAACGGCGCTGCGAAACGCGAACTCGCGCAGGAGTTGGTAGTCGTTGTAGCGGAACGACCGGAAAATCGCTTCGCAAAGCTCGATTTTCTCCTCTTCCGAGAGCGCGACGCGGCGAATCTCCGCGACTCGTTCGACGACGCGGAGCGTCTGTTCGGCGAAACGGTCGACGAAATCCTCCCAAGCGAATTTCTTGTTTTTCAAACAAGCGCGAACGAGCGCGTAATCGAATTCTAAAATCGAAGGCGTCATAACGTTAAAATTTGCGCGTTTTCTCTAATGTTGCGTTTTCGGTGAGATTCGACAAGGCGGCGGATAGGCGGAACGCGTCGCTTTTACCAGCGGAACGACAGCCCGACCGAATTGTAAACGTCGTCGACGTATTCGTTCATCAAAACGTCGGCGTGATAAAAAACGAGGAAAGCGGGAATCGGCGCCCAGTCGATTCCAAGCCCGACAAGCCCCCAGTCGCGACCGAGCGCGTTGCCGTAAATCGGGAATTCCGTCGTCGGCAGGCCCGCGAACGAAACGTTGGTTTCGCCGAACATACCGTCGAGAAACTCGTGAATGTAAGCGCCGCGAGCGCCGATTCGAACGTGCTGATCGCCGGGATACATATCGAGGAACAGGCGCGCGCCGACGATTCCGCGGAGGCTGTGATAGTTCGTCGAGCCGGAACGGAGCGCGTAACCGGAGCCGGTCGTCGACGTTTCCTCGAACGCTTCGCGGTAAAGGAAGTTGTAGTCGACCGAAACGAACGGCGAGAAGACGAACGGTTGGAGCGCGAAATTGGCGCCGCGTTCGAACGTCGCGCCGGCGTTGAAACCGTCGTATTTCGCCGCCAACGAATCGCGGGCGCCGAGAACGTCGACCTGCCGCGCCGTGTCGTAGCGGTCGTACCCGCCGCGAATTGTGAGGATGTTGTAGACCGCTTCGTCGCCGAATTGATGGTAAAGCCCGACGAGATGGTTTTTCGTTTCGAGCTTGCCGTATCCGGCGACGGCGTCGTTTTTCATTTCGTTGTTTTGGTAACCGTAAAACGCGCCGAAGCGGCAGTCGCAGGAGCCGAACAAGTCGAGCCCGGTCAGAAAGCCGATTTGGTCGCCGTCGTAAGGGTTCGCGCTTTTGCGTTCCTTCGCGTCGACGGAGCCGCCGAGCGCCGCGAACCAAGCGGAGTAAATGAGGGTGCCCGGGTCGCCGTATTGCGCTTGCCCGCGGAGCGTCGAAAGGGTCGAATATTGCCGCCGACCGAGCGGAGCGGTCGGGTAACCGCCGTCGACTCCGGCGGGAACGGTTCCGGTCGGAACGACGCCGTTTTCGTAACCGCCTTCGATTTGCGTTCCGTAACCGGTTTCGTAAATCGGCGCGACGCCGGAGCCGTAAGGGTCGGTTCCGGTTTCGTATTGGTAGACGCCGTTCGTATCGAAGTAGCCGCCCGCCGCTCCGCCTTGGTAAGGCGCGCCCGCTTCGTAATTCATCGGCGCGACCGAGCTCGCTCCGCCGCCGTAAGCGACCAACGAATTCGCGCGAAGCCGGTCGAGGAGCGTTTGCGTCGTCGTCAAATTGTTCATATAGACGAAGCCGACCGTCGACGCGTGCAGTTCGCCGGTAAGTTGCGAGAACGGAACGGCGCGTTGGTTGTTTTCGAGCTTGTCGAGGAAAGCGCGTTCGGCGTCGGAGTAGTTCCCGGACGCGATCTTTTTGTCGAGCGCGGCGCCGAGCGAGCGTTCGTTCGGCGTTTGCCCGACGCTTTGGAAGGTCGGGGCGTCTTCGAGCGCGAGGACGAGCTTTTCGGCGTTCGACGCGTTCAAGTCGACGACGTAACGCTTGCCGAGGACGTTGTCGACGACGGCGAGCGTTTCGGCGGAGTACGTCGTTTGCCCGACGCCTTCGGTCGTGAAGACGGTCAGCGATTTGAGGGCGGCGTCCCCTTGGAGATCGGAGACGACGTCGAGCGTCGCGGCGCCGAGGTTGATATAGGTGTTGTACGTCGTCGCTTGGAAGGAGGTCGAGCCGTTCGCGTTCGCGTAAAGGTTGACGGTCGAACCGTCGGCGGCGGAGAAGACGACTTCGCCCGCGTTCCCGGCGAGTTGAACGGTTCCGGCTTTGCGCAGGTCGAGCGTCGCGCCGTTTCCGACGGCGATCGCGGTCGCGGTAATTTGGGCGTCGTCGACTTTTCCGGTTCCGTTCGCGATTCGGAACGTTCCGGCGCCGACGTTCAACCGACCGAGCGAAAAGGCGGTCGTCGCTTTCGCCGTCGAGCCGCTTCCGCTTCCGGACGTTCCGGGCCCGACCGGCGTTTTCGGCGCGTTGGCGAGGAGCTGCAAAACGCCGTCGCCGACTTTCGACAAGCCGACGTTCGCGTCGACGGAGAGTCCGTTTTCGACGGTCAGCGTTCGACCGGCGTCGACGTCGACCGTCGCGTCGGCGAGTTGCGTTCCGGAGGCGTTCGAGGCCGTTCGGAGCGCGCCGATTTTCGTTTCGACGTTCGTTTTCGGCGAAACTTGGGCGGGTTGCGGGGATTCGGGCGTCGTCGGATCGGCGAGCGGAGCGTCGGCGGCGACTTTTAGCGTCGCGCCGTTTTGGAGTTCGAGGGTTCCGAACGCGGTCGAACCGTCGGTCGAGAAGGCGCCGAGCGGGTTGGCGACGTCGGTTCCGAGGACGAGTTCGTTTCCGCTTCCGAGGACGGTCGTTCCGGTCCAACGCGGGCTGTTCCCGGCGGCGCGCCAAGTTTGGCCGGTCGTCGAGCCGGTTCCGAGGTTTAAAATCGCGCCGGTCGCTTGGTTGAGGAGAATCGGCGTCAACGTTTGCCCGTCGGAGAGCGTCAGCGCGTAGGCGCCGGTAAAAACGATCGAAGAGACGCCGCCGTCGATATGCGCGAGATTTTTGTTCGAGTCGACGGTCAACTGCGTTCCGGTTTGAGCGTTCGCGGACGTCGACGCCGTTCCAAAAGCGAGCGCCGCCGCGAGAACGAGGAGTCGGGAAGCGCGACGCGAACGGTCGGCTCGTTGTTCGGATTTTTTCATAACGCCGGGGCCTCTTGCGCTTCGTTCGTTCCTTCTGAAGCGCCGTTTGCCGCCGAGCGTCGCGTCGTTTTCGTCCGTCGAATCCGTTCGAGGGCGCGAAAGGAGCGGGTCGCTTCGGCGATTTTGTCGTTATTAATATATTAAGGGCGATTTTTCGAAAAGTCGCGTTCGCGGCGTTCGCCCGACGCCGTCTTAGCGTTTCGACGTTTCGTTAAAAAAGTCGACGTTACCCTATTATTCCAACATTTTGCGCTTGCGTAAAGACCGACTTGGCGCGTTTGCCGAAATTTTTGCTTTTTTTGTTGAAATTCCTGTTTTTTCGCTCAAGAAAGAAGCGCGGCGAACCGAACGGCAAACTTTCGACGGCGCAATTTGAGAGTAATGGCGAAAATGGTAAAATAGGGGAATTTAGGGGGAAAGGACGACGCGTTGCGAGAGACCGCGACGAAGGGAGAATAAAAGACGTTAAAATGGGCAAAATAAAACGGCGAATGAAGTCGCGCGGCGGGCAAATACGTCGCAAAATATAGATTTTTCGCGTCGCGGCTATTGTCGAGCCTTGAAAAGTTTGATATGATGAAGGGAATCGCGCCGAAACGCCGCGACGCGCCCCCCCGCCGTTTTCGCTAAAAGAAGCGAAAGAAGACGGGCGAGAGCGAAAGCGTCGACGCGTTTCGCCGCCGCGAAACGAGATTCGATTATCAAGCCGAAACGTCGAGAGGTCGACCGCTTTCGGAGAAGAAACAACGAGACGAACGCGACGTGGGAAAAGCGTCGCGATTGGGGAGAGAAACGATGAATTTGAACGACGCCAAGTACAAGAATTTCGCGTTGGTTAAGGAAATGCTCGAAACGGCGGAAGTCGTCGCCAACTTCGACTTCCAACAAATGAAGCCGGTCGCCGATATGGTTCGCGGCACGGGGCGCATTTTCCTCACCGGCGAAGGCTCGAGCCGTATTTTCCCGGCCAAGAGCTTCATTTACAACGCGATGAAAGCCGGCTTGGCGCTCACCGCCGCGACCGAAGGCTCCTTCCAAGCCGCCGAATACGACCTTATGAACTGGACGGTTTGCGGCGCGTCGAACAGCGGCCAAACGAAAGAAATCGTCGGTCTCCTGAAAAACCTGAAAGACAAAGGCCACCAACGCCTCGTCGGCGTTACCGCGAACGCCGGAACGAAAATTTTCGACGTTACTAACGAAACGATTCTCCTCTCCTGCGGTAAAGAAGACGCCGTCGCCGCGACGAAGAGCGTCGTCGAACAAGGCCTCGTCTATCACGCCGTTCTCGCGAACCTCCTCGGTTGCTGCTGCTGCGAAAAGAAAGCGGAAGTCGCCAAAGCGATGACCGAAATTATGGAAGCGGAAATCGACGCCGACGTTGTCAAGAAGCTCGCCGACGCGCCGGTTCTCTACTTCGCCGGTCGCAACAACGGCGTCGCGGAAGAACTGACGCTCAAAACGAACGAAATCACCCGCAAGAAGAGCGACTACCTCGAAGGCACCTACCTCTTGCACGGCGTCGAAGAAATTATGCGCGCCGGCGAAGCCTGCATTCTCGTCGATCCGTTCCCGTCCGAATGCGAAAAGATTAAGGAACTCATCGAAGGTCGCGCGGGCGTTACCGTCGTCGCGATTTCGTCCGAAGACACGATCTTCCCGACGATCAAAATCCCGTCGATCTGCGGTTTCGACACGTTCCTTCAACTCGTCGCCGGTTGGAATTTGCTCGTTCAAACGGGCGTCGCGCTCGGCGTCGACCTCGACAAACCGGAACGCGCCCGCAAAATCGGGAACGAATTCGTCGGTTGAGTCGAATTTGACTCCGCTTGCCGCGTGAAGTCGCCGCTTTGACGCTCTTTGAGGGCGTTCCGACGCGGCGTTCCTTGCGCGGTCGAGCGATTTTTGAAGACGAAACGTCGCCGCCCGACGGTCGACGAAGCGCGTTTTTGAAAGGCGTTTCGTTCGGTCGCGTCGAGCGGAAGGCGGCGTTTTGTCGCCTTGTCGGCGCCTGGAAACGGGCGTCGACGAGTTTTCGCCGCGTCGGCGCGTTTTTTTGCGTTTTTCGTTATTATTCGGCGAAGCGCCGTCGAGCGTTGGGGTTAGCCTTAATTATTTGAACGGTTTTTGAGGGGTGAAAAATGAGCGGTTCCTTCGTTTCTTTTGATCGTCGTTCCGAAACGGGCGTTATTTCGTCGGCGAATCCCGGCGATATTTTTCCGAACTGGAAGGGCGACGAAGAGCGTTGGCTCTTCTTGGCACCGCACGACGACGACATTATCGCCGGTTGCGGTTTGACGTTCATCGCGTCGCTTTTTAGCGGAATCAAGACTTACGCGGGCGTCGTTACGAACGGCAAAATGGGGTACTGCACGCCGGAAGAACGCGACACGATCGCCGACGTGCGCCGCAAGGAATGCGCCGATTCGTTCGCCGCGCTCGGGCTCCCGGCGGAAAACCTCTACTTCCTCGGACACGACGACGGTTCGCTCAACCGTCAAGCGGGCCGCCGTTTCGCGACCGGCGCTCCGGGCGAAGGCCCGGAAATCGCGGGGGGCGCGGGCGTTCAAAACTCGCTCGTTTGGCTGATGCGCCAAACCCGTCCGACGCGTCTTTTCGTCCCGACGATCACCGACCTGCACCCGGATCATAAGTTCGTCAATTCGGAAGCGATGATCAGCATCTTCCACGCGCAAGGGACGATTTGGCCGGAACTCGGCGAACCGATTCCGCAAATTCCGGCGATTTACGAATACGCGACGTACAGCAACTTCGTTACCCCGCCGACGCTCCGCATTCGCGTTTCGGAAGACCTCTTCGAACGCAAGATCAACGGTCTTTTGAGTTACGTCAGCCAAAAGCAAATCGACATCACGATTCAAATGCAACGCGAAAACGGTTGCGACGAATTCATTCGCGAAGCCGAGTTCGACATTTTCGTCCCGCAACGCTGCAAAGACCTCTTCGCGGAAGCGGAAAAACTGTCGAAATAGTCGAAACGCGGCGACTGTAACGACGGAGCGCGGCGCAAACGTCCGCTCCGTCGAGGCGGCGTTAACGACGTCGCGGCGGCCTTAAGAGCGTTGCGGCGAGCGGTCGCGGTCGTTCGAAAACGGTCGTTTAAGGCTCCGAAAACGTTAAAACAGAGAAAGCGGGCAAATTATGCAACTTGAAAAACGCGTTTGTTACTTGGGCGACGACGACGCGACGCGAGCGGCGGCGTATCTTTGCGGCGTCTTGACGAATCGCGGAATCGCGTTCGACCGCGTCGACTCCGGAACGTCGCCGAGCGCCGACTTCCAAAATCGGGCGTACTCGCTTTACGTCGTCAGCGACTACCCGCGTTCCTGCTTCGGGGCGGGCGATATGGAACATATCGTCGAGCGCGTTCGCGAAGACGGCGCCGGTTTGCTGATGCTCGGCGGTTGGGAGAGCTATTTCGGGCGGCTCGGCGAGTACCATAATTCGCCGTTGGCCGAAATTTTGCCGGTCGAAATGAGCGATTCGGACGACCGTCGCAACTATTGGTCGCCGGTGTTGCTCCGTCCGACGACGCTCGACCACCCGATTTTAGCCGATTTGCCTTGGGAAACGGCGCCGGGAGTCGGCGGTTTTAACCGTTTCGACGCGAAAGCGGGCGCGACCGTTCTTCTCGAAGGAATCCGAACGAAAACGACTTGGAAAAAGACGGTCGCCGCCGACTTGAACGCCGACGATATTCAAATCGAGTTCGTCGAAAAATACCCGTTCTTGGTCGTCGACGACTTGGGCGCCGGACGCGTCGCGGCGTTCGCGTCGGACGTCGCTCCGCACTGGATCGGCGGAATGGTCGACTGGGGCCAAGAGCGCGTTTTCCAAGAACTTCCGGCGGCGCTCGGCGACGGTCTTTTCGTCGAAATCGGCGCCGAGTACGCGAAATTTTTCGCGCAACTTGTCTCTTGGGTCGGCAAGTTTTAACGTCGGGCGAACGTCGGCGCGGCGAAGCGTCGGTCGGTTCGCCGCGAGCGAGTCGGCGACGGGCGCAAGAAAAACGGCAAGAAAATAACGAAAGAAGACGAAAGCGCGTCGAACGGCGCGTTTTTGTCGCAAATAGTATTTAAGATTTTAGGAGAGAGAATTATGTTCCAAGGGAACGCGATCGTCGGTCAAAGCGGCGGCCCCACCAGCGTCATCAACTCGAGCCTCTGCGGCGTCGTTCAAGGTTGCTTCGAACTCGGTCAAAAGAGCGCCGACTCGAAAATCGACAAAGTTTACGGGATGCAATACGGCGTCGAAGGCTTTATGCAAGATAAGCTGATCGACTTCGCGACGATCGACCCCGCCGTCGTCGAAGGTCTCAAAACGACCCCGGGCAGCGCCCTCGGAAGCTGCCGCCACAAGGTTCAAGAAGCCGACTTCCCGCGCATTCTCGAACAACTGAAAAAATACAACATTCGTTACTACTTCCTCGCGGGCGGGAACGACACGATGGACACCATCTGCCGCGTCGAAAAATACTGCCGCGAACAAGGTTACGACCTCCGCGGCCTCGGCGTTCCGAAGACGGTCGACAACGACCTTTTCGCGACCGACCACACCCCGGGTTTCGCGTCGGCGGCTCGTTACGTCGCGACGTCGGTCAAACAAGCGGGCGTTTTGGCGCGCGATATGAAGAAGGTCGACCAATTCGTTATCTTCCAAACGATCGGTCGCGACGCCGGTTGGTTGGCCGCCGCCGCCGCTTGCGCTAAGGAAGATTGCGAAGACGCTCCGCACATCATTCTGGTTCCGGAAATCGCCTTCAACTTCGACCGTTTCATCGCGAAAGCGCAAGAAACGCTCGACAAATACGGCTTCGTCAGCGTCGTCTGCGGCGAAGGGATTCGCGACGCGAACGGCGTCGTCGTCAGCTCGTTGGACGCGGACGGCAAAGAAGTTCAAACCGAAAAGACGGTCGACAAGTTCGGCAACCAAGAACTCGGCGCGATGGCCGGGACGAGCGTCGCGATCGCGCTCCACAAGATGCTCGGCAAACACCTCAAACGCGAAAACGGTCTTCCGTGCCGCGGCGAATTCCAAATCACCGAATCGCTCCCGATGTGCGGCGCCGACCGCGCGGTCGCGACCGATATTCAAGAAGCGTGGAACTGCGGCCGTCGCGCCGTCGAACTCGCGCTCGAAGGGAAGAGCGGCGTGATGGTTACGATGGATCGCGTTTCGAACGACCCGTACAAAGTCGAATACTCGACCGCTCCGCTCGACGCGGTCGCCGTCGAAGCGAAACCGATGCCGGCGGAATACGTCGACGCGGAAAACCTTTACGTTACCGACGCTTGTATTGAATACCTGCGTCCGCTGATCGGCGAACTGCCGAAATACGTCAAACTCTTTTAATTGAGTTGAGTTTAGCGACGGTTGACGACTGTTTGACCGCAATTCCGGCGTTTGAAGCGGGAGCGTTCCGCGTTTCCGCTCGCCGCCGCGTCGTCGAATCGCAACCGACGCCGCCGGAATACGTCGACGCGGAAAACCTTCGCGTCGCCGACGCTTGCGTCGAATACCTGCGCCCGTTGATCGGCGAATTGCCGAAATACGTCAAACTCTTTTAATTGAGTTGAGTTTGAGTAAGTTCGGCGTTTGAGGGCGGGAGCGTTCCGCGTTTCCGCTCGCCGCCGTTAATCGAAATAACGTCTGAAGCGGTCGAGCGATTCGAACGCTTTGCGGACTTTTTTTGCCGTCTCGAGCCGCGTCGCGTTCCGATTGGGAGCGTTTCGCGGCTCGCGGCGTTTCTTGACGCGTCGCGGAGCAAAATGCGCCCCGCGTTTCCGCTCGCCGCCGTCGATTTTGTCGTCGAAGCCGCGACGCGTTCCAATTGGGAGCGTTTCGCGGCTCGCGGCGTTTCTTGACGCGTCGACGGCGAAAGACGCGGGCGCTCCCCCTTGGCGTCCGGCGCGAACGCGGTATAATCGTTTAGCGGTCGTTTTAGAAACGCCCGTCTCTTCAACGTCGCGGCTCGAAAGCGACAAACTCTTGGAGGAAAACGAATTATGGCGCAAACGCAAAATCCGGAATTTCTTGAGACGCGTTCCGTCGGACGGCTCCTTTTCGAATTTTCGCTTCCGGCGATCACCGCCGCGTTTGTGATGGCGACTTACAACCTCGTCGCTCGCGTTTTTGTCGGACAATGTTTCGGAACCGACGGGCTCGCCGCCGTTACCGTCGCGTTTCCGGTCATTTTGATCTTTTTGGCGATCGCGATGACGATCGGCACCGGCGCGACGATCATCATTTCGATCAAACTCGGCGAGCGGAACAACGAGCAAGCCGAAGAGGCGCTCGGGCAGGCGCTTTTCCTCTCCGCCGCGACCTCGGTTCTTTTTACCGCCTTCGGTATCGCGTTTATGGAGCCGCTTTTGCGACTTTTCGGCGCGACCGAAGCGGTCATGCCGTTGGCGAAGTCGTATTTGTCGGTGTTAATTTGGGGCGTCTTTCCGCAACATATCGCTTACGGCGTCAACAATTTCATCCGCGCCGAAGGGAAACCGAAAATCGCGATGGTCTCGATGTTCATCGCGGCGATCGTCAACGCGGCGCTCGACTGGTTTTTCCTCTTTTATTTGAAAACCGGGATTTGGGGCGCCGGACTCGCGAACGTCTTGGCGTGTTGCGTCAGCGCCGCTTGGATTTGCTGGCTCTATTTTTCCGGTCGAACGACGCTCCGTTGGCGGTGGAAATATTGTTGTCGCTTTAATTGGAAATTGACGAAAGAAATCGCGGTTCTCGGCGGCGTTCCGTTCGCGACGCAGGCTTGCGCGATGATTCTGTCGGTAACGCAAAACAATATGCTCGGCCAATTTGGACGGAAATACGGCGAAGCGATGAATTACGCGTTCGACGGCGGCGACGTCGCGGTCGCGGTGATGGGAATCGCGATCGCGATCGCCAACGCCGTGCTGATGCCGTTTTTAGGGCTTGGACAAGGTTTGCAGCCGATCGTCGGGTACAACGTCGGCGCGAAACGACCGGATCGCGTCTTGCCGGCGTTGACGTTGGCGCTGAAGGTCGTCGTCGTCGCCGGGTTCGCGGCTTGGTTCGTCCTGATGCTTTGGCCGAAACCCTTCGTTTGGCTCTTCTTAAATTCGAGCGAACCGGGGTACGACGAGAAATTGGCGCTGGGAACGAGCGCGATTCGCTTCGTGATGTGCGGCTTGCCGTTCGTCGGCGTCAACATTTTGGCCGGCGGCTACTTCCAAGCGCACGGGCGGCCGATTTTGGCGTTGATGTTGACATTGTTGCGGCAGTTGCTCTTTTTGCTCCCTTGCCTTTACTTTTTACCGCGGATTTTCGAGGCGTGCGGCGTCGTCGGCTTAAACGGTTGTTGGTTTTCGTTCCCGATTTCCGACGCGTTGGCGTTCGCGATCGCGGCGGTCTTTTTGGGAATCGAATATCGAACGAAAAAGAAGGAGATCGCCGAATATCGCCTTCTGAAAGCGGAGAAAGCGGCGACGGAGGCGGGAAAAGCGGCGACGGCGACCGGCGTTTGAGCGAAATTAGGCGAGACGGCGAAACGAGGCGAATAATGCAAACGGCGCAAAATAACGGCGACGCGAGAAAATACGTCGTGATTTCCGGCGCTTCCGGGGGGATTGGACGAGCCGTCGCGGAGTCGTATCGCGGCGAAAACGTCGCGCTTTACCTGCAGACGAATCGGAATCGGGCGGCGCTGACCGACTGGGCGCGTCGCAACGGCGGCGACTTCGCTTCGGTCGAGATTTTCGAAGCGAACCTTGCGACCGAAGCGGGCGTCGGCGGTTTCGTCGACGGCGTTCTCGACGCGTTGAAAAAAGCGCAACAAACGGACGTTCCGCGACTCGACGCTTTCGTCGCGGCGGCGGGCGTCGACTTGATGACGCCGGAAATGAAGGCGGCGACCTTCGACGAACGGCTCCGGCGCGTTTGGGCGGTCGACGTCGCGGCGACGGTCGCGACGACTCGGGCGTTCGGCGACGCGGCTCGGGCGTTTCGACGGACGGCGGCGGAAAAAGGGACGGCGAGCGGCGCTTCTCCGGCGCTGGTTTTGTTCGGTTGGGACGGCGTCGAGCGCGGAATGGAGGGGGAAACGGCGCAGTTGTACGCGGTTTGCAAGGGCGCGGTCGTTTCGTTCGGGCGGTCGCTCGCGCAAGAGCTGGCGCCGGAGGTTCGCGTCAACGTCGTTTCGCCCGGCTGGATTCGAACGACTTGGGGCGCGGTCGCTTCGGAGGCGGCGACGAAGCGCGTCGCGGCGGAGTCGTTGAGCGGACGCTGGGGGACGGCGGCGGAGGTCGCGGCGGTCGTTCGGTTTTTAACGTCGGACGCGGCGGCGTATGTGAACGGGCAAAACGTTCCGGTCAACGGCGGATTTTCGTTCCGGCGTCGCGTCGAAACGGGCGCGCAAAGGCGGTCTTAAAGGCCTTTTGAAGTAGAAATTTTCTTTTTTCAATAAATTTTTCGAAGAACGCTCTTGCGTAAATTAAATTCTCGGGTAAAATAAATCCAATTTTAACTTAAAATATTCCCGCCTCTCTTCTCGTTTGCGTCGGGCGGCGGGAACGGTAATCGGAGCGTTGAGAACGCGAACGGCGTTTAGGTTCGACGCGACGAAATATTAAGAAAACGTCGAAAAAACAACCGGAAAACGGAACGACGAACTTGACGGCGCGCGGCGTAAGCGGCGTCGAAAGGGGAAAATCAAAATGCGCATTGCTCTCGGAAGCGATCATCGCGGGGCTCAAATCGCTCAAAAAATTGCGGCGGACGTCCTTCTTCGCGAACATTACGCCGGCTTGGCCGCGGCTCGACGATACGGCGAACGGCTCGTCGGGGCGCATTTGATTTCCGGCGCGTCGTGTTCCGATTCGTTCGACGAAAGCGAGCGCGCCGAGTCGGACGAAGAGATCGCGATTTATTCGCTCAAACGAACGGCGCCGGGACAAGTTGAAATTAGCAAACCGGATTTTGAGCGCGAAGAAACGGGCGACGCGACGAAAGCGGTCGACTATCCGGACGTCGCGGCGGCGGTCGCCGAGGCGGTCGCGTCCGGCGAAGCGGACAAAGGGATTCTCATTTGCGGCACCGGCATTGGGATGTGCGTCGCGGCGAACAAAATTCGCGGCGTTCGCGCGGCGGTCTGTTGCAACGAAGTCGCCGCCGAATTGAGCCGTCGGCATAACGACGCGAACGTCCTTTGCCTTTCCGGCGAATTTTTGGGCGTCGCCGAAATCGAAGCGCTCGTCCGCATCTGGTTGACGACGCCCTTCGACGGCGATCGACACGCGCGCCGCGTCGACAAAATTTCGGCGCTCGAACGCGAAACCGGGCTGTGAAAGCCGTCGAACGCCGGAACGCGGCGTCGGTCGCGCAAGTCTTGTTCATATCGAGCGGCAAAGTCTTTCTAAAACGCCCAATTTAAAACGCGTCGCCGACGTTTTTACGTCGGCGCGTTTTTTTTCTTGTTTTTATCGAAAAATTTTTTCTCGTCGACGTTTATTTCTTGTCGCTTTCTCGCCTTTTTTGTATAATTAAGAATAAAGACGTTAAACGTTTGATCGATAACGCGTCGGCGACGAACGCAACGGACGACGTTTGCGTCGAACGAATATTGAGCGCCGTCTCAAAAACGACGCGATAATAAAAAGGAGAAACGAAAATGGAATATTACGACAATGCGGCTCGCGGTATGGAACGCGGCGCGGTTTCGCTTTTGGAAGACGTCGGGGCGCGCTCGCGCTTTTTGACGCGAACCTACCTCAACCTGACCGGCGCCGTCGCGGCGTTCGCGGCGATCGAGACGCTCCTTTTCGCGTTTTGCGGCGACGCGATCGTCAATCTTTTCACCGCGAGCGGCAAACTGACGGGAATCGTTCTTTTGGCGCTCTGCTTGGGCGGGCCGTTCGTCGCGAACGCGATTTTGAACGCGTCGAAAACGAAGGTCGGGCATTACGTCGCGCTGGCGTTTTACGTCGCGATGTACGTTCTGATCTTTATGCCGATTTTGGCGGTCGCGCTCCACTTTACCGACGGCGGTTTACGGTTGATCGGGCAAGCGGCGGGGCTGACGATTTCGCTCTTCGTCGCGCTGACGGCGGCGGTTTTCGTTACGCGCAAAGATTTTTCGTTCCTGCGGTCGTTTTTGGTGTTCGCGACGCTCGCCGCGCTGTGCTTGATCGTCGCGTCGATGCTGTTCGGCTTTGCGCTCGGCGCCGTGTTCGCGGGGGCGATGATCGCGTTGGCTTGCGGTTACATCCTTTACGACACGTCGAACGTGATGCTTCGCTGCGACGAATCGATGGACGTCGTCGCGTCGATCGAACTGTTCGCGTCGTTGATGACGCTTTTCTATTACGTTCTGCATTTGCTGTTGTCGCTGAACCGCGACTAAACGACGCTTGCTTGCGCAATTAGGAAAAATGGCGAAAACGGGCGCTTTGCGTAATGCGGCGACCCGTTTTTTGCGCCGCCAAATTTAACGAAAAAAACGGTCGCGCGCAAAAAAAGGAGCGTTGGACGAACGTTTTTAAAAATTTTTTAAGATTTTTTCGGAGTTCGCCGCGCCGTCGTTCGTTCGAGCGAATGTTTTTTAAACGGCGTTGAAATAAGAGGTTGAAGCGAATGAAGCGTCGACGTTTAGCGCGTCGACGTAAAATTTTTCTTGAAATTTTCTAAAAAAAATCGCCGAGAGCCCCGCGAAACGGCGCCGCCCCCTTGAAAAAATAGCTCGCGTTGTTAAAATGAAAGGACGCCGTTAATTGGGAGGGCGTGATTTTAGCCGCGCTCGGGCCGCGTTTGCTGAAACGACGGCGCGTCGCGAAAAAAGTTTGAGGAGACAACCGTTATGGCGATCGGCGCCCATGAGTTTGATTTAAAACAACTGGTGTTGTACGGCGGTTCGTTCGGGCCGCGCGAAATCGACCAGTTGCGCGAAGAAATCGCTCGCGATCTTAAAAAATTCGACGAGTTAAAAGAAGCGATCGGCGAACTCAAAGCGAAAGACGAAGAAGAGTTGAGCCCGGCGGTTCGGGTTAAGCTCGGCGTTTGCGAGTTCTTGGTCGGAAATTACGCCGATTCGTTGGCCTCCCTGAAAAAAGGGGACGGCGGCGCGCTCGCGCAATTCTATTTTGCGAAACTCCGCGCCGTCAACAAGGAATACGACGAAGCGATCGCCGCGTACAATACCGCGCAATCGGCCGGTTATAACGTCGACGTGTGCGCTCTTGGTCGCGCCGAAGTTTACCGCGAAATGGGCCGGCTGTCGCAAAGTTTGCAAGAACTCGACTGCCTCTCCGGCGCCATCGAACAAACGGCGGAATACCTGTACCAACGCGGCGCGACCGTCGGCGCTATCGGCGGCAATCCGCAAGAATCGATCGCGTTGTACGAACGCGCGCTCGCCGTCGACCGCAACCATCCGGGCGCGCTCTTCGGTTTGGCGCTCGAAAACGAACGTCGCGGGAACGACGAAGAAGCGCTCGAACTGTACAAACGCGCCGTCGCGCACTTCCCGACGAACGTCGGCACGCTCGTCAACCTCGGGATTCTTTACGAAGACCTCGAGATGTACGATCAAGCGATCATTTGCTTCCAACGCGTCCTCGACTCCTTCCCGACGAACGCCAAAGCCGCGCTCTTCTTGAAGGACGTCAAAGCGTCGAACGATATGCGCTTCGACGAAGACGAACAACGCAAACGCGACCGTATGGGCGTCGTGTTGAGCTTGCCGATCACCGACTTCGAACTTTCCGTCCGCAGCCGCAACTGCTTGGAAGACATGAAGATTCGCACTCTCGGCGATCTCTGCAAACACACCGAGCAAGACCTACTCGGCAGCAAAAACTTCGGCGAAACCTCCTTGGCCGAAATTAAGGAAATTTTGCAACAAAAGGGCCTCAAACTCGGGATGCACTCGACCGAGCGTCAACCGGTCGAAACGGTCGAAACGCAACAACTTTCGCCGGAAGAACAAAGCGTTTTGGCGCGCGACGTCGCCGATCTCAAACTGTCGGTGCGCGCTCGCAAGTGTATGCATCGCTTGAACATTCAAACGATCGGCGAATTGGTCAAGCGTTCGGCGGACGAACTCCTCGAATGCAAGAACTTCGGCGTTACCAGCTTGAAGGAAATTCGCGAAAAATTGGTCAACTTCAACGTCAAGCTCCGCGGCGATTGATCGAGCGCGACGGGCGTTTTCGAACGTCGGCGTAAGTCGGCGTTCGGAAAAAGGCGGATCGAGTTATTGAAGCGACCGTGCGGCGGCGCGTCGGCGACAGGCGACGATTCCGGCGAACGGTCGTTTTTTCTTGTCGGAACGGAAACAGACTGGCGACGTTCGCCTCGCGCCGAAAAAACGGCAAAAATTCGGCGGTTTAAGCGCAAGCGAAGGAAAACGGCGACGCGAAAAAACGGCGGTTTAAGCGCAAGCGAATGAAAACGACGGCGCGAAAAACGACGGTTTAAGCGCAAGCGAATGAAAACGACGGCGCGAAAAACGACGGTTTAAGCGCAAGCGAAGGAAAACGGCGACTTGGCGGCGGAAATCGGGCGGCGCGTCGCGGCGAAAAAGCGGTTTCGAAATAGGGAAAATTAACGTTGTTTGAATATAAGTTGCTGAAAAAGGACGCGAAAACGGCGGCGCGTCGCGGCGAATTTACGACTCCCCGGGGCGTCGTGCAACTGCCGACCTTTATGCCGGTCGGAACGCGCGGGTCGGTGAAGGGCGTCGAAGTCGGTTTGTTGGAAGAAACCGGTTCGCAAATTGTTTTAGGGAACACTTATCACTTGATGTTGCGGCCGGGCGAAGAAATTGTCCGCGAACTCGGCGGGTTGCACAAGTTTTGCGGTTGGAAAAAGCCGATGCTGACCGACAGCGGCGGGTTTCAACTCTTTTCGTTGGCGAAACTTACGAAGATTAACGAAGAGGGCGCCGTTTTCCGTTCGCACATCGACGGTCGCAAAATCGCGTTGAATCCGGAGCGTTCGGTCGCGATTCAAGAAGCGTTGGGCGCCGATATCGCGATGGTGTTCGACCACGTTATCGCGCTCCCAAATACGCGGCGAGCGGTCGAAGACGCGATGGAGCGGACGATTCGCTGGGCGGCGCGTTCGCAAAAAGCGCATACTCGCGACGACCAAGCGCAGTTCGGGATCGTGCAGGGCGGTCTCGAGTTCGACTTGCGCCGCCGTTGCGCCGAAGCGTTGGCCGAGCTGGATTTCCCGGGGTACGCGATCGGCGGACTCAGCGTCGGCGAAGAACCGTCGGCGATGTACGAATGCATCGACGCGACGACGCCGCACATGCCGGAGAACAAACCGCGCTACCTGATGGGCGTCGGACGGCCGGAAGATTTGCTCGAAGGCGTTCTGCGCGGCGTCGACATGTTCGACTGCGTGATGCCGTCGCGCAACGGGCGCAACGCGATGGCGTTCACCGATTACGGCCCGATGCGGTTGCGGAACGCCCGGTACGAACGGGACGACCGCCCGCTCGAAGAGGATTGCCCGTGTCCGGCGTGTCGGCGGAGTCGCGCGTACATTCGGCACCTTTTCGTTACCGGCGAAATGCTCGGGCCGGTTTTGTTGACGATTCACAACATTACTTATTATCAGCGTTTGATGGAACGGGCGCGTCGAGCGATCGAGCAAGACGCCTACCTCGAATTTTACCGCGAGCGGTTCGCCGGTTGGGCGGCGGGCGTTCCGGATTGACGACGGGGCGACGAGCGAGAACCGCTAAGTCGCGTTCAGAAACGACGAAGTTGAGTTAAATTAGGCAAGACGGGAAAACAAGGCGACGTTTCGGGGAACCGAGCGAAGCGTCGCGTTTTCCGTCGAAACCAATCGAGCGAACGGAGGCGCGCGATGAAATCGGCAAACGGCGCGAAACCCAAATCGTTGGCGTTCAATTTGACGCCGCTCATCGACGTTACTTTTTTGCTGATCGTTTTTTTCGTTATGTCGAGTCAAATGATCAGCGAGGAAACGGCGATGGAGATGACGCTTCCGCGCGAAACGTCCGGCGAGACGGCGGAAAAGGACGAAACCGGCAAGTTGATCGTCAACGTTCCGAACGCGGAGTCGATTTTCATCGGCGCGAAGCGCGTTTCGCTTCCGGAGTTGCGCGAGCGGCTCGTTCGCGAAAAAAGTCGAGCGACCGGGCCCGTCGCGGCGCGGATTCGGACGAACCGCGACGTTCCTTACGGCGCGATCGAGCCGATTCTCGTCGTTTGCGCGCAAGCGGGCGTTTACGACGTTTCGTTCGCCGTCGTCGGCGAATAATCGGGAAAGAGCGCGAACCGAAGAACCGAACGAAACGGGAAAGAACGCGAAAAGTTAAAACGCAAGAAACGAAAAAACGCCGAGCGGTCGAACGTTCGGCGTTTTTTATTTTTTAACGCAAACTCGGCGACGGCGAAACGCGTCGAGGCGGAGCGGAAGAGAACGATTATTAGCGGACGAAAGTCGAATTCGCGTCCTCTTCCATTCGAGCGGCGCGCCAAGCGACCGACGTTAACGCCGCTTCCATTTGACGTTCGAGGAGCGCGGCCGGTTGATTGCGCGTCAAACGTTGGAGCAAAACGCCGCGAGAAGTGGCGAATTGAATCGTCGGCGACACGTTGACGCCGAATTCTTGGCAGAGCTTTTCGCCGTTTTCGCCGTCGACGTCGATTTCGACGCAAACGAATTTACGCGACAAACGAGCGATTTCTTCGTTGGAGAACGCGTCGTCGAGCATCGCGCGGCTGTGCGGGCAATTTTGCGCCATAAAGAAGAGGAGAAGCGGTTTGTTTTCGATTTCCGCGCGCCGCGTCGCTTCGTCGAAGTCGGTCGAAAACTCGACCGTTTCGCGTTCGACGTCCAAATCGTTCGCGACGTTCGCGACAAGCGCGTCGGAGGAAAAACGAGGTTCGCGCCAACGAGACGCGGCGACGACGCCCGCGACGGCGGCAAGCGTCGCGACCCAAGTCGCGGTCGTTTTTATGAACTTATTCGGCATTGTAATCGTTGTTTTTTCAATCCGTTGAAACGTCTTTCGTCGCGTTCGCGCGGGCGGAAGACCGAAAGGGCGCCGTTCCGTCGACGCCGACTCTCCCCTATTATGCGAAACGAAGCGAACAAGCGCGGAAAATTAGGAAATTTTTATTAAAAAGTTTCGTTTCCGCTTTATCGTCGAGCGACTTTTCGCGTCGAGTCCGCTATCGTATTATCGTTCGTTGGAGCGGGCGACTTGAGCGGTTTTCGCGATACTTTTTCAAACGGCGAAGCGGGAAGGCTCCCCGTTGACGAGTCGGGCAAAACGGGTAAAATTGTTAAGATTAAAATCGGGGAGCTGAAATTATCGCTTAACAAACGGTCGCGCCTAATTTTTGGCGCCGCCTCCGCCGATATGAAAAGTATTGCGTCCGAAAGTCGCCATGGAGTCGCCCTCGTAGGGACTTAAACGCGCGCTATATTATGTTGGGTTAGATCGCTTTTGGCGGTTTAAAACTTATGAAAACGAACGCTTTCGCGGCGTCGTTCCGCGTCGACGGGAAGAGGAGAACCTTCGCGTCGACACATTTCTTGGAACGGTCGAAACGTCGCGGTCGAGCGTAGCGTAAAATAGCAAAACAACAGCGAGCGTAAAATGAAAATTGCCGTCGCCGGAACCGGTTACGTCGGCCTCTCTATGGCCGTTTTGTTGGCGCAACACAACGAAGTTGTCGCCGTCGACTTGATTTCCGAAAAAGTCGAGATGTTGAACGCGAAAAAATCGCCGATCGTCGACGCGGAAATCGAAGATTATCTTGCGAACAAAAAGTTGAATCTCGTCGCGACGACCGACGGCGACTCCGCGTACAAAGACGCCGAGTTCGTGATCGTTTCGACGCCGACCAATTACGACCCGAGCCGCAACTATTTCGACACAAGCTCCGTCGAGTCGGTGATCGAGCAAGTCGTCGAAGTCAATCCGGACGCGGTGATTATCGTCAAATCGACCGTTCCCGTCGGCTTTACCGAGAAAGCGCGCCGCGATTTTAAGTGCGACAATATCCTTTTCAGTCCGGAATTCTTGCGCGAAGGGCGGGCGCTTTACGACAACCTTTACCCGAGCCGCATCGTCGTCGGCGCGCCGGTCGGTAACCGTCGACTCGAAAAGGCCGCGCGGACGTTCGCTTCGCTCTTGCAAGAGGGCGCGATTAAGGAAAATATCGAAACGCGCTTCATGAACCCGACCGAAGCGGAGGCGGTCAAGCTCTTCGCGAACACTTATTTAGCGCTCCGCGTCTCGTTCTTCAACGAACTCGACACTTACGCCGCCGTTCGCGGACTCGATTCGAAGTCGATCATCGACGGCGTCGGGCTCGACCCCCGCGTCGGAACGCACTACAACAACCCGTCGTTCGGGTACGGCGGCTACTGCCTCCCGAAGGACACGAAGCAGCTCTTAGCGAATTACAACGACGTGCCGCAGAACATCATTTCCGCGATCGTCGCCGCCAACGGAACGCGCAAGGACTTCATCGCCGACCAAATCATCGCCAAAAATCCGAAAGTCGTCGGCGTCTACCGTCTCACGATGAAAGCCGGGAGCGACAACTTCCGCCAAAGCTCGATTCAAGGCGTTATGAAGCGCGTCAAGGCTAAAGGCATCGAAGTCGTTATTTACGAACCGACGATGAAGGAAGAGCGCTTCTTCAACAGCCGAGTGATTCGCGACCTCGAAGAATTTAAACGAGTTGCCGACGTGATCGTCGCCAACCGTTACAACGACGATATCGCCGACGTCCTCGACAAGGTCTACACCCGCGACCTTTACTTCCGCGACTGAACCGAAACGACGTAAAACGACGGAAGGAAAGAAGAATGAACGCGTTAGAAACGTTTGAAAAGACTTACAAAAAAGCTCCGGAGGGCGTCGCTTTCACGCCGTACCGCGTTTGCCCGATCGGCGCGCACTCCGACCACCAACTCGGCAAGATCACCGGGTTCGCCATCGACAAAGGAATCCGGATGGCTTACGCCGAAA
The DNA here is from genome assembly GCA_017937485.1 of Thermoguttaceae bacterium. Taxonomy (GTDB): domain Bacteria; phylum Planctomycetota; class Planctomycetia; order Pirellulales; family Thermoguttaceae; genus RUG369. Next base: position 59,350 of record JAGBDN010000024.1, on the reverse strand, counting down.
AACACAACGGCGTCGTCGAGATTCAGTCGTTGCAATTCGACAAACGCGCGCAGTGGCACGTCCATTCGACGCCCGATCATAAACAAAACGACTGGGCCGACCATCTCCGCGGCGCGACGGTCGCGCTGAACTCGCGTTATCCGTTGAACGTCGGACTCTGCGGCGTCGTCGAGGGCGAGCTGCCGATCGGCGGACTCTCGTCGTCGGCGGCGGTGATCATTACGTTCTTGACCGCGCTCTGCAAGGTCAACGGCGTCAAACTTTCGCCGAGCGAACTCATTACGATCGCGCAAGAAGCGGAGAACAAATACGTCGGCGTCGCGTGCGGCAAGCTCGACCAAAGTTGCGAAGTTTACTGCCGCAAGGACGCCTTGCTCTATATGGACTTGCGCGACGAAAGTTACGAGCTGATTCCGGTTAGCCCGAAAGCGAAACCGTTCAAAATAGCCGTTTTCTTCAGCGGTTTGGAGCGGAGCTTGGCCGGGTCGGCGTTCAATATGCGCGTCGACGAATGCCGAAGCGCCGCTTACGCCTTGAAGGCTTACGCCGGAATGGAGTACGGCAAGTTCGGCGAAACGAACCTCCGCGACGTTCCGGTCGAGGTCTTCCGCAAGTTCGAAGATCGACTTCCGGAAAACTGGCGGCTTCGCGCGGAACACTGGTATACCGAGTTCGAACGCGTCGAAAAGGGCGCCGAGGCTTGGAGAAACGGCGATATTGAAACGTTCGGCGAACTTTCCTTCGCGAGCGGTCGCAGCAGTATCGAAAACTGGCAAACCGGGTCGCCGGAGTTGGTGAAGCTGTACGAGATTATGACGCGAACCGACGGCGCGTACGGCGGGCGTTTTTCCGGCGCGGGTTTCAAAGGCTGCTGTATGGCGCTCGTCGACCCGGCGCGAATCGAAGAAATCGAAGCGAAGGTAACGCGCGAATATTTGGCGGCTTTCCCGCATTTGGAAGGGAAATACTCCGCGTATTTCTGCGAAACCGCCGACGGCGCGTCGCTCGACTGAACGACGATAAAAAGCGGTAAAAGAAAACGTTAAAAAGCGATAAAAAACGGCGTCGAGCGGAAAACTCGGCGCCGTTTCGCGTTTAACGGGAACCGTCGGGCGCCGGATTAGCGGCCCGCGACGGAAATGCGAGCGATCACGGTTGGATCTTTTCGACCGTTTTCGCGGCTTGTTGCAGGAAGTCTTTGAGGTCTTCGAGACCGTCGCCGAGGTTCGTGTTCAGGAAGACGTCGACCGCTTCGCAAGCCATCCAGTCGCCCCAAATCATCGCGCCGAGGCAAAGAACGTTCGCGTCGTTGATGGCGCGGCACATACGGGCGGCGAAAACGGATTCGACGACGGAAGCGCGGACGCCTTGGAAACGGTTCGCGATGACGTTCATCCCCATCCCGGTGCCGCAGAGGAGAATCCCGCGTTCGCCTTCGCCGCGTTGGAGGGCTTCGCAAGCCTTGACGCAGCTGTCGTAGTACGCGATATCGGTATTTTCTTCGGACGCGCCGAAGTCGATCACTTCGTGGCCCTTTTTCTTAAGGTGTTCGACGATCGCTTTGCGGAGGGGAAGAGCGAACGGGTCGGCGGCGAAAATAATTTTCATCGGAAACTGCTCCTAAATTCGAGTAAAAGTCCGGAAATTGGAAGCGCCGCGAACGTTCGCCGGGCGCGTTTTCCTTATTTTACCCGAAAAAAGCGGCGAGCGCAAGAGCGCGGGCGGCGATTCTTGCCGATTTTAGCACGGTTTCGACGAAACGGGTAAAAGCGTCGCGTCGACGTCTTCTTCGTCGCCGACGGAAACGCGCCGCGGACGTAAAAAACGCCGCGTCGGGCGGGACGCGGCGTTTCGAGGCGTTTCGAGGCGTTTTTAACGCTTTATTTTAACGTTTCGGCGAACGTCGTTTAAGCGCTTTTTCTCGCTTCTTGCGGCTCGGGCAAAATCGGCGCTTTGCCCTCGATCATTTCGCGGGTAACGAAGTAACGTTCGCCGGACGCGCGGTCGGGGAGCGAGAACATCGGGTCGAGCATTGCGCTTTCCATAATGGCGCGGAGTCCGCGGGCGCCGGTTTTGCGGGCGGTCGCGAGTTCGGCGACGGCTCGGAGCGCGTCGTCGGAGAATTCGAGTTCCGCGTCCTCCATTCGGAAGAGCTTCTGATACTGCTTAACGAGCGAGTTTTTCGGCTCGCGCAAGACTCGGCAGAGCGCGTCTTCGGACAACGGTTCGAGCGACGAAACGACCGGCAAACGCCCGACGAGTTCCGGAATCAGCCCGAACGAGCAAAGGTCTTCCGGCGTTACGTTCGCGAGCGTCTCCGACGTTTCGCTCCGACGCGAACCGCCGACGGTCGAAAAACCGATCGAACGCTTCCCGAGGCGGTTCTCGACGATCTTATCCAACCCGACGAAAGCGCCGCCGCAAATGAACAGAATGTTCGACGTGTCGACCTGAATGTACTGCTGTTCCGGGTGTTTGCGCCCGCCCTGCGGCGGAACGTTCGCGACCGTCCCTTCGAGCATCTTCAAGAGCGCTTGTTGAACGCCTTCGCCGGAAACGTCGCGAGTGATCGAGACGTTTTGGCTTGTTTTGCCGATTTTGTCGATTTCGTCGATGTAAATGATCCCGCGTTGCGCCAGTTCGACGTCGAAGTCGGCGGCGCGCAGGAGCTTCAAAATAAGGTTTTCGACGTCTTCGCCGACGTAACCCGCTTCGGTCAGCGTCGTCGCGTCCCCGATGGCGAACGGAACGTCCAACATCCGAGCGAGCGTCTGCGCGAGGAGCGTCTTTCCGGAACCGGTCGGGCCGAGGAGCAAAACGTTCGACTTGCCGACTTCGACGTCGTCGAGGTCGTTTTGCGTCATAATCCGCTTATAATGGTTGTGAACCGCGACCGCGAGCGTCCGCTTCGCCAAATTTTGCCCGACGACGTAATCGTCCAACTTCGCGACGATTTCGCGCGGCGACGGAACGCGAGCGAACGGCGCGCCCTCGCCTTGGCGGCGTTTGCGTTCTTGCGTTAAGATCGACTGGCATAAGTCGATGCAGTCGCCGCAGATGTAAACTTCGCCCGGCCCTTCGACGAGCGGGCCGACGTCGCGGTAATTTTTGCGGCAAAACGAGCAGTAAGCGTTCTTTTTATTTTCGCTTCGAGCGGAGTCGAAGTCGTTGCGTTCTTCGGTCATTACGCGGCCTTTCCTTGCGCGTTGTTTTGCGGGTCGCGGTCGATTCGGGCGGCGCGGCGTTTCTTATCGGCGTTGCGAAAACGCGAAAAGAAACCGCGAACGCAACCGAGTCGAGCGAGCGGGCGAAACGATTTTTTTCGGTCGACGTCGAAACGAGCGAACCCGTTTCGAACGCGAAGCGACGGCGTCCTTCGTCGACTTTATACGTCGCCGCCGACGAAAAAAACGGAATCGAGCGTTTTTTTTGCGAAAAAAAGTCGAAAATTTTTTCGCGCGAAAAACAAGTTCGCGTTTTGTCGGAGCGAATCGGAGCGCCGCGCAAATCCGTTCCGCGGCGCAAAAGAAGGAATCGGCCCGGCGTCGCCCGCGTCTTGCGAAAAATGCGAGCGGCTCGGACTTTCGTTTTTTCGAGAATAAACGGCGCGACGGCTTTTTTCGGCGAATTACAAAACTTTTGCGCGTTTTATCGAGATTGCGTCGCTTGCCTAGTTTGACGCCGGCGGTCGGCGTTAGCGTCTTTCGTTGCGCAAGAGGTTCGCGAGTCGCGCGTTCCGGGCGGCTTCCGGGGAATTTTTCGCGGCTTCGGCTTTTTTCGCGGCGAGTTCCGCGTCGAGCGCGACGGCGAACGAACGCTTAATTTGCGAAAATTCCTCTTTCGTCAGTTCGCCGGACTCGTAAAGCGCGCCGAATTTAACGAGATCGTCGCGAACGCTCGGCGTTTTCGCGGGGCCCGTCGCGCCGCGCAGTTTCGATAAGACGTAAACGGCGACGGCGACGAAAATTCCCAACCCGGTTAAGGCGGCGATCAGTCCGACGAGCGCGTCGGACGACGCGAGCGAAGTCGGCGCGCCCTTCAAAGCGGCGAAAATTTCAGGACGGAACATAGGCGACGTTCTCTTTCTTGCTCTTTCTTGGCGTTGGCTTTGGGAAGGTTGACGAACGTTAAAGTTTGCGTATTTTGCCGAGTCGGCGCGTCTTAGCCGGTTTGCGCGACCGGAGTGACCGGCGTTTCCGAAAAAAACGTCGAGACGCGATAAATCGGCGCCGATGAACGAAACGACGCGCCGCGTTCTCCGGGCGTTCGTCGAGGAAACGACGACGCAAACGAACGGAGGCGAGGCCGCGTCGAGCGGGAACGGCGGCGGACGGTCGCGGCGTCCCGACTTTCATTAATATATAGTCGTTTTATCGGCGTTCGGCGTCGCCGCTTTCTTCGGAAAGTTCGGCGAACGTCGCGAGCGCCGCCGTCGGAGACGTCGAAAATGTTGAGTCGAACGAACAAACCGCGTTGGGAAAACGAAACGAACGAACGCCGCGCGCGCCGTTTTGAAAACGGCGCGAAAAACGGTCGAGCGTCGCGAAAATTCGGCTTGATCGCGAAACGGGCGTTGATCGCAATTCTTTGGGCGGGCGCGCTCGACGGCGGAACGCTCCTCGCGCAATCTATTATAAACGAAACGAACGTTTTTAACAATCGGTTCGCGGCTTTTTCGGGCGGTTCCGTCGAAAAAATCGCTCGACTCGACAATTCGACGGGGGCGAGCGGCGCGACGAAAGCGACCGACGCGGCGACCGGTTCCCTTTCGCCGTCGAACAAGGTCGAAGTTCAACTTCCGGCGCCGAAAGACGTTCCGCGCGAAAACGTCGGGGCGCTTTGCCGCGTTCCGTTTACTTTTCCGAAAACCGCCGATTCGCAAGGCGCGGCGTCGGTCGAGCTTTTTTGTTCGCCGGACGCCGGGGCGACTTGGTATTCTTACGCGGGCGTCCGACCGGAAGACGGCGCCTCCGCTTTCTTGTTCGAAGCGCCGAAACCGGGCGTTTATTGGTTTGCGTTGCGAACTCGTTTCGCGAACGGAACCGACGCGTTCAGCGCGACGCGCGCTTATCGCTTTGTCGAAGCGGGCGATTTAGGCGGAACGAACGCCGGCGTCGCGACCGAAGCGTCCGAATCGTTCGCGTTAAACGACGACTCGAACGCCGCCGACGCCGCGCCGCTCGGAACGCCGAACGAAACGGAAGCGAAGTCGAGTCGCCTTCTCGATTTGGCGCGCGGCAAGGCGAAGGGCGAAAAGTCGAGCGGCGAAGGAGAAAACGCCGAAGCGTCCGAAACCGCCGCGCCGACGCAACCGGCGACCGGGAAAATTAAGTCGGTCGGGCCCGCGAAGGAAAAGGGAACCGACCGCCTTATTTTGATTCTTCGCTGGTTCCGACCGAGCGAAATCGAAGAGGAAGCGCGGCGCGGACGACCGGCGACGATCGCCGTCGAACGAGCGACGAGTTTGGACGGCCCCTGGACGCGCGTCGGCGAAGATTTGGATTCCGAACGAGAAATGTTTTTTTGGTACGCAACCGACGCCGAAACGACGCCGTTTTACGTTCGCACCGTCGCGACCGACGACGAAGGAAACCAATGGATCGACGCGACTCCGCAACCGCTCGACCTCTCCGCGAGTTGGGTGCAGTCGGCGCTCGGTTCTTACAAGGGCCCGAAATTTAAGGTCAAAAAGCCGTCCGACGACGGAAGCGGCGACGTAAAAGACGACGAAAAGAACGGAAACGCCGGGAAACTTGGCGGCGGGAATACGCGGTTGATTCGCAACGCGGCGTCGTCGACCGATTCCGTCGAGCCGGAAGACGGCGACGCGGAAAACGACAACGACGGCGCGACGGAAGAAAAAACGGCGACGAAAGGGAAAAAGGCCGCGTCGACCAAACGAGCGCAAGCGCCGCGTCGTCCGCGTCCGAACGTTCCGGCGCCGACGAACCCGAACGAATTTTCGTTGAATCCGCTCTTCACGCAAGGTTTCGGCGTCCTCTTCCAAGCGGCGCAAACGCGACGCGGCGACGGCGAGTCGGACGCGAATCGGTCGATTTTCACTCCGCCGCATCGGGCTCCGGCCGCGTCGCGGGTCGCTCCGGCGACGTATGCGAACGCGGCGGCGAGCGCGGCCCGACGCAAAGCGGCGGCGCAAGCGCAAGATATGTCGCGATACGAGAAAACGCCCGAATTAATGGAGGGGATGGTCTTCTATCAAGACGAAAACGGCAAGTTGACGACGACCCCGCCGGCGGACTTCCAAACGGCGGGCGTCGAGGGCGCGATCGGCGGCTCTTTCGACGCGTCGTACCCGGGCGGCGTCGGCGGCGCGACGACGTTCGGAACCGGCGCGGACGGTCGACCGCTCGTCTTGCCCGGCGATAACGAAACATACGACGCGAACCCGAACTCCGCCGCCGCGACGTTGACGAATCCGGCGTATCCGAACGCCGCGCCGCAAGGCGTTTCGCCGCTCAATAATTGGGGGACGCGACCGGGCGCCGCTCCGTCCGGAAGTTATCCGGCGAACGCGGTTCCGTCCGGCGTTTACCCGCCGAGCGCGAATTATCAAACGATTCCGGAAACGTCGTTCGGACGGAACGTTTTGCCCGGTTCGACCGTCGGCGGCTCGAACGCGCCGGTTTACTCGCCGACGCCGACTTGGAACGCGCCGACGAACGCCGGAACGTCGAGTCGAGCGCTTTTCCCGCCGCGACCGAGCGTTTCGCGTTGAGCGAAGGAGCGTTTCGCGACCGTCGGCGGTTCGACGTTTTAGCGTTTCGCGGCCGCCGCGTTCGCGTCGGGCGTCGCGGCGTCGTTCGCGTCTTTTAAACGCCAAACGCGAACGTAATCGACGTTGAAGGTCGCCGGAAGATCGGCCGGGTCGGGCTCGCCCATCCAGTCGAACATAATTTCGCAGTCGAAAACGACGTGCAACGGGCGATGGAAGAAGTCGTTTTCGCGAACGAAAACTTCCTCGCCGTCGACGAACCAACGGATTTCGGTCGGCGTCCAAGCGACCGCGTAACGGTGAAAGTCGGCGGCGGGGTCGAACGGCGCTTTAAATTTGAAGCCTTTGTTCGCCAGCTTGTCCTTTTTCTTGTTGACGATCGACTCGAGATAAGGCGTCGCGTAACGGTGAAGCGTTCCCCAAACGACGTTTTGCGCGCTCGGCTCCGACGGTTTCCCGAAGACTTCCAAGACGTCGATTTCTTCGGAAAATTCGCCTTCGACGTACTTGACGTCCGGGCGGTCGGAGTGCGGGTCGTAAAGCCAAAACGCGTTGCAGACGTTGGCGCGCATCGCTTGGCAACGCGCTTCGAAGTAGCCGTAAGCGATTTTTTCGCGGCTCTTGACGATCGCTTTCCAATATTTGTCGTATCCGCGGACTTTGTTTTCGACGTCGACTTCCTCCGGCTTCATCAAGCTCGCGGTCAGGCGGAGCGTTCCGTCGGCGACGGCGACGTTTTGGCGCGAAAAGAGCGCCGGTTTGCGACCGCGCCAAGCCGGGTTGAAGTCGAACCATTTTTCGGCGTCGAGCGCGGCGCCGTCGAACTCGTCGCTAAGTTCCGGGGCGAACTCGAACGCGTCGCCGAGCGGGCAAACGGGCGTTTCGGCGAAAAGAGCGGAAGACGGCGAGCAAACGGCGCCGACGAAAAGAAGCGCGCCGACGGCGAAACGTCGAACGGAAAAACGGGAAAGGGCGAACGGTCGCGACGACATTGGAAAACTCCTTGGGAAAAAGAAAAGAGGACGAAAACGGCGAACGACGGCGAAAACGGCGCCGTCGTTTATCGTTTTAAACGATTCGAAACGGAAAGTCAAGCGCGCGTCGCGAAAAAGAGGGAAAGACGCGGAAAAACGTTCCGTCCGGCGGCGCGGGGGCTCTTTTCGCGTCGCCGCAAACGCGTATAATATAAAGAATCGACGCGGCGGCCAACGCCAAACAACGGCGCGAACGAGCGGCGCGGCGGAAAAAAACGGACGTAAAAACGAGCGGCGAAACCGCGACGGCGCGGCGAGCGCTTTATAATCGAAAAAGGAATTAACGCGAGGGAAAAATGGCGATCAAATTGACGGCGCGCGCGGCCGACGAAGTCAAAAAAATTATGCAAGCGCAAGAACTCGACCCGAAAACGTTCATCCGAATGGTGATCGTCGGCGGCGGGTGCAGCGGTATGCAGTACACGCTCGGCTTCGACACGGTTTTCGATTCGAAAATCGACGCGCGTTACGAAACCGACGGCGTTTACGTCGTCGCCGACAAAAAGTTCGCGCTTTTCCTCGACGGAACGAAAATCGATTTTCTCGACACGCCGACCGCCAAAGGGTTCAACATCGACAACCCGAATTTTCCCGCCGGAGCCGGGTGCGCCGGTTGCGGGCATTGACCGAAAGTCGACGCGCGGCGACCGAACGGCGCCGAATTTGCGTTAAGTAAAAACGGCGGAAAACGGCGTCGATTTTGGCGCCGTCGGCGGCGAGAACGGCTAACGCGGGAAGAAAGACGGAGATAATGGCGGAAGACTTTTATAAGACGCTCGGCGTCTCGAAAAACGCGTCGCAAGACGAAATTCAAAAAGCGTATCTGAAAATGGCGCGCAAGTACCATCCGGACTTGAACCCGAAAGACCCGGAGGGCGCGAAAAAGAAGTTTCAAGAGCTGCAAACGGCGTTCGAAACGCTCAAAGACCCGGAAAAACGGCGGATGTACGACCAATTCGGGCCCGATTACGAACGTTTTAGCGCCGGCGGCGGCAATCCGTTCGGCGCGGGCGGGAACCCGTTCGGAGGCGGAGGGAATCCGTTCGGCGGCGGTTTCTCGGGCGGCGGCTCGTCGTTTAGCTTCGAGGACATTTTGAACGCGTTCGGCGGCGGCGCGTCGGCGGGCGGCGGGAATCCGTTCGGAGGAGGCGGGAACCCGTTTGGCGGCGGTCGACGGCGACGCTCTCCCGCTCCGCAAAAGGGCGAGGACGTAACGGCGACCGTTTCGGTTCCGTTGGCGACCGCGGTTCTCGGCGGAACGATTCCGGTAACGATTCGGCGCGAACGCGGCGGAATGGTCTCCGTCGACGCGAAAATTCCGGTCGGCATCGAAGACGGGAAGAAAATTCGGCTCCGCGGAATGGGCGAACCCGGCGTCGGCGGCGGCCCGAACGGCGACGTTATTTTGGAAGTCGAGATCGCGCCGCATCCGTTTTACTCGCGTTTCGGCAAGGATTTAACGGTCAAAACGCCGATAACGCTGAAAGAAGCGGCGCTTGGAGCGAAAGTCGACGTGCCGACGCCGCGCGGAACGGTCGCGGTAACGATTCCGCCGGGCGCGTCGACCGGGACGCGGTTGCGTTTGCGGGGATTGGGCGTCGCGCCGGACGGCGAAAAACCGGGCGACCTTTACGTCGAGTGCGCCGTCGCGCTTCCGAAATCTTGGTCGAAAGAAGACCTCGAACTGTTGCAAAAACTCGATTCCGACGTCCCGGACGTTCGCGAGAAATTGAGTTTTTAACGCGGAATCGCGGGGCGACGTCGAGCGTTTGAGCGCGGCGCGGGGATTGGAAACGGCGTCGGCGATTGAAGTTCGGCGTCGGGATAGAAAACGGCGTCGACGATTGAAAAACGACGCGAAAGCGAACGGCGGCGCGAAACGAGGCTTTCTCGGGCGCCGCTTTTGATTTTTAATTTTGAGCGCTTTGGAGCGCGAACCGGGAGGAAACGTTTGTCGTCGTTGTTCGAATCGTCGGAGCGCGAAAACCGAATGCGAGCGCTCCCGTTGGCCGCGCGAATGCGGCCGCGTCGGTTGTCGGAGTTCGTCGGGCAAGAGAGTTTTCTCGGCGAAGGGAAGTTGTTGCGCCGCCTCTTGAAAGCCGACCGGCTCGGCTCCGCGATTTTTTACGGCCCGCCCGGCGTTGGTAAAACGACGCTCGCCTACCTCTTGGCGAAGGAAAGCCGCTGCGTTTTCCGGCAATTGAGCGCGGTTTCGGACGGCGTGAAGCAGTTGCGCGAAACGCTGATTCAAGCCCGCGAACGCCTGTCGGTCTCCGCGACGCGAACGATTCTTTTCATCGACGAAATTCACCGCTTCAACAAAGCGCAACAAGACGTTCTCCTCCCGGAGGTCGAACAGGGCGTCGTCGCGCTGATCGGGGCGACGACGGAGAACCCGTTTTTTACCGTCAACAACGCGCTTTTGAGCCGGAGTCGCGTTTTTCAGTTCGAGCCGCTTTCGGAGGAGAACGTCAAGACGCTTTTGCGCCGCGCCGCGACCGACCGCGAACGGGGCCTCGGCGCCTATCCGATCGAGTTGCGGGAAGACGCGCTCGATTACGTCGCGGCGATCTGCGACGGCGACGCTCGCCGGGCGCTCTCCGCGCTCGAAGTCGCGGTTCTTTCGTCGCTCGGGGAAGCGGACGCGAACGCGCCGTTCGACGCGCCGCCGATTCCGACCGAACCGATTGTCTTTACTAAAGAGCTGGCGGCGGAATCGGTTCAGCGGCGGACGGTCGCTTACGACCGCGACGGCGACTCGCATTACGACGCGATCAGCGCGCTGATTAAAAGTATCCGAGGAAGCGACCCGGACGCCGCGATCTATTGGCTCGCGAAGATGCTCGAAGGAGGCGAAGACGTCCGCTTTTTGGCGCGCCGACTCGTCATTTTGGCGAGCGAAGACGTCGGAAACGCCGACCCGAGCGCGTTGCCGTTGGCCGTCGCGACCGCGACCGCTTGCGAGATGGTCGGGCTCCCGGAATGCAAACTGAACTTGGCGCAAACGGTCGCTTATTTGGCTTGCGCGCCGAAGTCGAACGCGGCGACGACGGCGATCTTCGAAGCGATCGACGACGTTCGCTCCGGGCGAATTTTGCCGGTTCCGAAAGCGCTCCGCGACGCGCATTTTCGGGGCGCGAAAGAGTTGGGACACGTCGGTTATCAATACGCGCACGACGCTCCGGGCGCGGTCGCGGCGCAAGACTATTTGGGCGTCGAACGGGAGTATTACCGCCCGACCGACCGCGGCGCGGAACGGGAAATCGGAGAGCGTCTCGAGAAGATTCGCGCGATTTTAAAAACCGCGAAATCGCCCGAAAAAACGGCGAACGCCGCGTCGGAAAAGTCGCCGAAACCGGCAAAATCGAGCGGTTCGAAAAACGTCGACGACGCGGCCCCGTTTTGAGCGTCGCGACTTCGGGCGGCGTCGAGCGTTCGCAATATTCCGAATATGCGAATTGACGCGAAGAAAGTCGGAATATTTTTCGACAAATTTCCGATTTTGAGAGAATATCGTTGACGCCGACGGGCGATTTATTTAAAATCGATAATAGGCGCGCTTGCGCCTTCGAAGCGTCGGGCGCGCTCCTTAAAAACGACGGGCGCGAACGACGGGCGAGATTGAACAAAAAATTTCGACGGCTGGGCGACCGTTCAAGCGCCGACGCGCCGTCGCGCCGGCGTCGCGAGACGTCGTCGGGAGCGTTCGTTATTCCGGCTTGCAGCCGCGGAAGGAAAGGCCTTACATATGCGAAATCAGCAGGGCGTCGTCATTACCCTCATTGTATTCATCGTCTTGGCGTTGATACTGGGCGTAACGACCTATTTCGGTTTTAAAGGGTTGTCGGAGACTAAGCAAGAACTGGCGCAAGTTCAAGACCAACTCAAGAGCGCGACGAGCGACAACTCGAGTTGGGCCGCCGGTTTCAAAAAGGTGAAAGACGTCGCCGGCGTCGCCGGTTTGGGCGACGGACACGCCGACCTCGCCGCTCTCGCCGACAAAATGACCGAACGCGTCAAAGCGTTGGACGTCAACGCCGGCGCGTTCCAAGAATCGGGGAACGCCGCGGTCGTCGCGACGACTTACGAAGACGCTCTCGCGAAACTTGCCGCGAACCTTAAGCAAAAGAACGCCGAATTGGTCGTCGCGCAAAACGCCGTCGCCGCCGCCGAAGCCGCGATGAACGTCGAAATTGAAAAATCGGCCGCGCAAAAGAAAGCGTTCGACGACACGGTCGCCCAACTTCAAGCCGGGCATAAAAAAGACCTCGACGCCGCGCGCGCCAGCTACGCCGAGTTGACCGACAGCTTCAATAAACAAACGCAAGAAGTCGACGCCGTCAAAGCGCAAGCGAAAGATTCGATCGCGACCGCGAAGCAAGAAACGGCCGACTATAAAGAAACCGCGACGAAGTTCGCCGAAATCAACGCCGACTTGGCGCGTCGCGTCGACCAACTTTCGAACGCCGAATTTGAACGCGCCGACGCGGAAGTTATTTACGCCGACCAAGCGAACAAAGTCGTTCGTTTGAACGTCGGAACCGACGACGGTATTCGTCCGCTGACCACCTTCAACGTCTTCCCGTCCGACGCGATCGACGTCGGCGGCGCGAAGTCGAAGGGGAGCGTCCAAGTCGTCGCCGCGCTCGGCCCGCACGAATGCGAAGCGCGCATTCTCGAAGACGAAATGTCGGCGCCGATTATGGCCGGCGACCTTGTCTACACGCCGCTTTGGCGTCCGGGCGAAACGGTTCGTTACGCGCTCGACTACAGCCTCGATATTAACGGCGACGAACGTTCCGACCTCGACGAAATCATCGGTTTGATTCAATTGGCCGGCGGCGAAGTCGCGGCGTATCTCGACGCGGACGGCAAAGAAGTCGGTTCGATCGACTCCGGCGTCTATCGTCTCGTCGTTTCGGAAGAAGAAATCGTCGACGTCTTGAAGAAGGACGCTTCGCTTGACCAAGCGACGAAAGACCAAATTTTGAAAACGCGCGAAAGTTTCCTTGATTCGGCGGCTAAGAACGGCGTCCGCACGATGACGTTGAGCGACTTCCTCGTTCGCGTCGGTTACAAGAAAGCGGCGCAAGTTACCCGTTACAAGGAAGAGGGCGGGGTTTCGACGCTCGAAAACGGCGTTCCCGCGACGACGGTTTCCGATACTCCGATCGCGCCGATCTACACCGGAACCGACGAACCGGCTCCGCGTTCCTCGGGCATTGTCGCGCCGACGTATGTTCCGGGCGCCGAACCCGCGCCGGTCTCGGAAGGCAAAACGAGCGATTACTACTTCCGCCAACGCGCGCCGAAGAGCAACTGATTCGCGCCGTTGACGCGAACAAGCGTCGAGCGTAACCGAAAACCCGTTTCCGTTTCTTTGGCGGAAACGGGTTTTTTGCGCGGTCGACGAATCGAACGGACGCCGCGCCGCGGGAAAAGTTGGGAAAACGGCGCAAGTTAAGCGACGCGGTTGGACGATTGCGTTAAAGTCGTTGGAACGGCGCGAGCGTTTCGAGGCGGAAACGGAAACGCCGATTGTTAAAGACGAAATTAATCGAAACGACGTCGAGGAGAGTTGAAAGCGTATGGACTGGGACGCGATTAAAATTCTATTTTTAGCGGTCGTGCAGGGGATCGGCGAATTTCTTCCGATCAGCTCTTCCGGCCACCTTACAGTGTTGGGGAATATCCTTTTCCGCGATTCGGCGGTTCTCGACGAAGAGAAAATGTTCACGTTGAATATTTTACTGCACGCCGGAACGTTGGGCGCGGTGTTGATTTATTTTTGGCGGCAAATTTACGAAGCGTTTTGCAAGACGCCGCGGACGTTGGGGCTGATCGTCGTCGGGACGATTCCGACGGTCGCGATCGGCTTGGCGATGAAAAAATTCGCCGACCCGCTTTTAGACAGTCCGAAAGTCGCCGGTTTCTGCTTCATTATTACCGGGATTCTTCTTTTGACCTTGGTGCGCGGCAAGAAAAAGACGGCGCAAGACGAATATCTCGAAGAAGCGGAGCGTTTGAGCGCCGAGGACGAGGGGGAAGCGAACGCGTTCACCGACGGCAAAACGCTCGAGCAAACCTCTTGGTTCGACGCGTTGTTTATCGGCGTCGTTCAAGGTTGCGCGGTCTTGCCCGGGATTTCGCGGAGCGGTTCGACGATCGCGGCCGGCGTCTTGCGCAAACTTTCCCGAGAAACGGCGGCGACGTATTCCTTCCTGTTGTCGATTCCGGTCATCGCCGGGGGCGCGCTTCTCGAAATTATCGATATGATCGGCGATTACAAAGAGGCCGGGAAAGCGCTCGACTTGCAAAACGACCCGCTTTTGTCGCTTTACCTGCTGGGCGCGGCGGTTAGTTTCGGCGTCGGGTTGGTCGCGTTGATTTATTTGATGCGTTGGCTCAAGGCCGGAAAACTTCACTATTTTGCCTATTGGCTCTTCGTTTTCGGGCCGTTTACGATTATTTGGTCGTTTTGGCCGGAGATTTCGGCGTTCTTTAACCGCGGTTGACGTTTCGCGGAAGAAAACGACGGAAAAAAGAACGCAAAACTCGTTTTTTTTCGGGCGCGGCCCGTTTTCAAACGAGCGAAAAACGATTATAATTGACCCGTAAGACGCGCGGCAAGTCGGGAAAAGACGATTCGCGAGCCGCAAAAGCCGCGACGCAAAAACGCGCGTCGCTCGGGTAACGATATTTATTGATTGAGGAAACGAGAATGGAAATTTTGGTCGTCGGTAGCGGCGGACGCGAACACGCGTTGGCTTGGAAATTAGCGCAAAGCCCGAAAGTTAGCAAAGTTTACGTCGCGCCGGGGAACGCCGGAACGGCGAAAGACGCGAAGACCGAAAACGTCGCGATCGGCGAAAAAGATTTCCCCGCCTTGATTGCGTTCGCGAAGGAAAAGAAGGTCGCGTTTACGGTCGTCGGGCCGGAGGCGCCTCTTTCCGCCGGTTTGGTCGACGCGTTCGAAGCGGAAGGCTTGAAAGCGTTCGGCCCGAACCAAAAGGCGGCGCGTCTCGAAGGCAGCAAAGTCTTCTGCAAAGAAGTCTTGAACAAAGCGCTCGTTCCGACGGCGCGCAGTCAAACGTTCGACAACGTTCGCGACGCGACGAACTTCATTTACTCCGGGCGCGAATCGCAGTTTGTCGTCAAGGCGGACGGGCTCGCCGCGGGCAAGGGCGTCGTCGTTTGCGATAATAAAGAGGAAGCGCTCGACGCGGTCAAGCGAATCGCCGAAGACCGCGAATTTGGCGACGCCGGCGCTCGTTTCCTGATCGAAGAACGCTTAACCGGGCAAGAGGCGAGCGTCTTGGCGATCACCGACGGTCATACGATCGTTACGCTCCAACCGGCGCAAGACCACAAAGCCGCTTACGACGGCGACAAGGGCCCGAACACCGGCGGAATGGGCGCGTACTGCCCCGCGTCGCTCGTCGACGACCGCAAGTTGCACTGGATCGAAGAAAAAGTGCTGTTGCCGACCGTCTTCACGCTAAACCGTATGGACACGCCGTTTAAGGGCGTTCTGTACGCCGGGTTGATGATGACGCCGCAAGGCCCGCGCGTCCTCGAATACAACGCTCGATTTGGCGACCCGGAATGCCAACCGCTGATGTTCCGTTTGAAAACCGATTTGGTCGACGTGCTTTCCGCGGCGATCGACGAACGTTTGGCGACCCTCGAACCGCTCGAATGGGATTCGCGCGCCGCCGTTTGCGTCGTGATGGCGAGCGAAGGCTATCCGGGTTCCTACGTCAAAGGCCATAAGATTTCCGGGCTCGAAGAAGCTGCGAAACTGCCGGACGTCAAGGTCTTCCACGCCGGCACGAAACTCGGCGAAAACGGCGAAGTTTTGACGAACGGCGGGCGCGTGCTCGACGTCGTCGCGCTCGGGGATACCGTCGCCGACGCGAAACGCAAGGCTTACGAAGCCGTTTCGAAGATTTCTTGGCAAGGTTCTTGGTATCGAACCGACGTCGCCGACAAAGAAATCGCCGCCGCGGCGTGCAAATGACGCGTCGCTTCCTTTCGTCGTCGACGCTTGAACGCGTCGACGGCGGAACGGCGACGTTTTTGGTGTTAAAATAGAGAAAACAGGCAAGATGAACCGAGGAAGCAAGGAGAAGAAAAGATGATCGAAGCGCTGGAACGCGCCGTCCCGACTTGGGATTATCCGGAATATAAAGGCGAAGAGGTCGCGCTCTTCATTCCTTGTTTCGTCGACCAATTTTTCCCGGAAGCGGGCGTCGCGACCGTCAAAATCTTGGAGAAATTGAATATTCCGATCGTTTACCCGGAAGACCAAACGTGTTGCGGGCAAGCGGCGTTCAACTCCGGTTATTGGGACGACGCTCGCAAGGTGATGGCGCAATTTGGACGCGTTTTCGAAAAATATCGTTGGATTGTAACGCCGTCGTCGGCCTGCGCCGCGATGTGCCGCGTCTTCTTCAAAGAGGCCGACCCGAATTCCCCGGCGGTCGCGGTCGGCGCTCGCGTTTTCGAGTTGTCGGAATTTCTCGTCGACGTGTTGAAAAAGACCGACTTCGGCGCGCGTTTCCCGCAAAAGGTCGCAATGCATATCGGCTGTCACGGTCGCCGCGAACTCGGAATCGCTCGGGCCGCGCAAACGTTGATCGACAATATCCGCGACCTTGAATACGTTCCGATTCCGAACGTCGAGGAGTGTTGCGGCTTCGGCGGGACGTTCAGCGTCAAGATGCCGGGAACGTCGTTGGCGATGGGGAATAAGAAAATCGAAAATATCCGCAAAGTTTACCGCGAAGGCGTTCGTTGCATCGCGACGACCGACTTGAGCTGCGCGATGCATTTCGGCGGAATGATGCGGCGCGACCCGGAATTGAAATCGCTCCAAATTCGCTATCTTGCCGAACTTCTCGTCGATTAACCGGCGTTTAACCGCGACGAGGTAAAAACGGCAAGTCGGGTCGTTAGGGCGAATTGCGCGGGATGGGAAAATTAGCGAAACGGCGAGGCGCGGCAAAAATGGAGAAAGCGGAAGAACGAACGACGGAGCGAACGTCGAGCCGTTGGATCGACTTAACGCGCCCGCTTTGCGAAGGGATTCCGGTTTATCCGGGCGACCCGTTGTTCCAAGCGCGACCGTTCGCCGAACACGCGACGGACGGTTTTCGCGGAACGCGTTGGGCGTTCGGGTCGCATACCGGGACGCATTTGGACGCGCCGTTCCATTACTTCGTCGACGGCGAGACGCTCGACTCGTTTCCGGTCGATTTTTTCGTCGGCGACGCGGCGATTCTCGACCTGCGCTCGACGGTCGGCGTCGATTCGGCGCGGTTCGCGGCGCCGCGGAGCGTCGGGCGTCCCGTTTTGATCGAGCCGTCCGATTTGGAGCCGTTCGAGCCGATTTTCGACGCGGTTCCGTTCGTCTTTTTGCGCGTCGGTTGGGCGGAGCGGTTCGGGCGCGTCGATTTTTACAACGCGTTTCCGTCGCTGACGCCGGAGACCGCCGACTGGTTGGCCGACTTCCCGAAACTGCGGATTCTAGGGCTCGAAACGCCGTCGTTGGTCGCGTTCCCGACCGACGATTCGAACGGTTCGGCGTCGATTTCGGACGCTTCCGCCGCCGACCGCGTTCGTTCGTTCGACCCGGAATTTTTGCCGGACGCGTTCCCGGCGTCGCCGTCGTTTGCTCCGCCGGAACCGAAATTTTCGGCGGAAAACGGCGCGGACGAATCTTCCGTCGGAGCCGACGCCGACGCGGAGCCCGGCGCGCCGCTCGACGAAGCGGAATTTTGCGCCGACGCGGAGTGTCATCGGATTTTGTTGGGCCGCCGTCCGCCGATTTTGCTTTTGGAAGGGCTCGTTGCGTTGGAGCGTTTGCCGTCGTTCGCGCCGCCGAGCGAACCGGGGGAACGCGTCGAATTCGACGCGGCGAAGGCGTTCGAAACGACCGTTTTTCCGCTTTTGATCGAACGAAGCGACGGCTGTCCGGCGCGCGTCGCGGCGCGGTTGCGAGCGGGAACCGAGCCCGACAAAAGTTGAAATCGGCGTTTCGCGCAAGTCGCGAAGTTGGCGGCGCGGACGTTAAAATCGGCGGTTTGCGCAAGTTGCGAAGTTGGCGGCGCGGACATTAGAATCGGCGGTTTGCGCAAGTTGCGAAGTTGGCGGCGCGGACATTAGAATCGGCGGTTTGCGCAGGTTGCGAAGTTGGCGGCGCGGACGTTAAAATCGGCGGTTTGCGCAGGTTGCGAAGTTGGCGGCGCGGACGTTAAAATCGGCGGTTCGCGCAAGTCGCGAAGTTGGCGACTTCAAGCGCCGACGCGGCGGTCGCGCAAGGGAACGCGGGATAAAACCGCTTGTTTATTTTGCTTAATTTTCTTATCTTAACGTCTTGACGACGACGGGGTTCCGATGGATTGGACGTCTCGAAGCATTGCGTCGCGCCGCGCGGGTCGAATCGCGGCGATTTCTTTTTTAGCGGTCGGATTGGGAAACGTCGCGTACGCGCAAACGCCGCCGCCCGACGTCGCGGCGCAAAACCCGTTCGCGGTTCGCGCGGCGCAAGAGTCGTCGCGTCGCGTTAATTTGACGCCCGGCGCAAACTCGGAAGGTTCCGCTGTTTCGGTCGATTCGGCAAGTTCGGCAAACGGCGGCGTTCGGGGCGATTCGGCAAGTTCGGCAAGCGGCGCAAACCGCGTTTCGCTCGAACCGGTCGCAAAGGGCGCGAATCGCGTCGACGTCTTGCGCTTGAAGGGCGGCGAAACGCTTTCCGGAACGGTTTCGCGGATTTCCGGTCGCGGCGGCTTGACGTTCCAAACGACCGACGGCGCGGCGCGAACGGTTCCGCTCGACGAGATCGACCGACTCGAAGCGAGCGTCGGCGCCGAGTTCGCGCGGGGCGTCGAGGCGTTCGAACTCGGGCGCAAACTCGGCGACGCGGCGGAGTTCCGGCGAGCGGTTGCGCTTCTGCAGGCGGCGCGCAAGACGGACGAGCGGCGTTGGGCGAAGGAATGGGCGACGGCGAAAGTCGTCGACGCGCTCGTCGCGCTCGGTCGGGAGGACGACGCGGCGGCGCAATTCTTCCTCGTTTGCCGACTCGACCCCTATTCCGCTTTTTTGCCGTCGATTCCGTTGCGTTGGACGTCGCGAGCGGCGTTCGGAGCGGGCGAGTCGCCGGACGCGCGGCGGCAGGCGGAGGACGAGGCGGCGCGTTGGCTCCCGGCGACGAAAAATCCGAGCGGCGTCGCGAACCCGCTCGGGCGGCTCTTGGCGGCGTCGATTTTGCTCGATTCGGCGCGATATAAAAAGGACGCGGTCGAAGCGTTGCGCGATTTGGCCGTTTGCGAACCGCCGGAGGACGCGCGCTCCGACGCCGACGCCGTTCGGACTTGTCGAACGGTCGCGCTTCTCGCGACGGCGCAGCGTTGGCGGCTCGAAACGTTGACGAATCCGACGGCGGAAACGGTCGACCGTTGGGCGGAGACGGCGGCGCTTTTGCCGGTCGAACTCCGTTTGGGGCCGTCGTTTCTCGTCGCGACCGGGAACGAGTCGCTCGGTCGAGACGAAGCGGCGGCGAACGGCTTTTTGCGGGTCGCGCTTCTCGCGTCGGCGAATCGGAACCTTGCGGAACGGGCGACGGCGTGGGCGGCGTCGGCGTTTGAAAAAATCGGTCGGCGCGACGAAGCGGAAACGTTGCGGCGCGACGCGGAGCGTCGGTTCGGCGCGGGCCGTTGACGGCGGACGAGCGAAAAGTCGACAAAAAAACGGCGCGAACCGTTGAAACGCCGCGTCGAATCGGGTAAAATAACGTCGGCGAGCGAGAAAACGGCGACGCGAAATCAAAAGAAAGGCGAAAAAGGCGCGGCGATGAAGAAAAAGACGAGCGGCGAAAACGGTTGGACGAAGAACAAACGACGCGCGGCGGTCGTCGCGTTGACGGCGGCGTTGACCGGCGTTTCGGCGTCGGCGTCCGAACTTTTTGCGCAAGAGCCTCAAACGGCGGAAGTCGCGGAAGCGGCGCAAGAAACGAAAGAAACGCAAGCGACGGAAAACGCGCAAGACGCGCAAGAAACGCAAGCGGCGACGACCGGCGAAGTCGCGGAAGAGACGCAAGAGGCGGAGGCGGCGGAAGGCGGCGTTCCGGGCGCGAGTCCGGAAGCGGAGGCGGCGGTCGACGCGTATTTGGCGGGCAAACCCGAACTCGCTTATCGGCTGTTGAAGGAAGTTTACGACGCGAATCCGGATTCCGACCCGCCGGGCGTTATGTTGGCGCTCCTTTATTCGAATAACGAACGTTTTCTCGAAATGCGGCGCGAGTTGGAAAAAACGGCGGAAGATTATCCCGACGACCCGGAAGCGTTCTTGCAGTTGGCCGGAATCGACGTTCGCGAAGGGCGGTATTTGGAGGCGCGGCTTCTTCTCGACCGGGCCGACGAGTTGAACGCCGAGTACGCGGCGCGCTTTCCGGAGTCGACGCGAATCGCTTATCTTCGCGAAGAGGCGTTGAACGTTCGCGCGCTTCTCGCCGAACGTCGCGGACGGTACGACGAAGCGGCGGAGTTGACGCAAAAGGTCGTCGACGCGAACCCGAAAAACGTTCAAGCGCGTTGGAATCTCGGGTATTTGGCGGTCAAACGGAACCGACTCGACGACGCGGAAAAAGCGTTCGATCAAGCGGCGGAACTCGACGAACGCCTTTGGCCCGGTTGGCTGCAAACGGCGACGACGCTCGACGCGGAAGACCGACTCGACGAAGCGTTCGAGCGGTTGCAATCGCAAGGCGCGTTGATCGAAACGGCGGCCCGCCGCGAACGAGCGCAACTCGCGCGGCTTTACTTGCGTTGGAACAAACTCGACGAAGCGGCGGCTCTCGTCGGCGAACTCGAAGCGGAGGGAAAAAACGATTTCGACGGTTGGGCGTTGCGCGGTTGGGTCGCGCTTTACGCCGGAGGATACGCGGTCGCCGAAGACGCGTTCCGCCGAGCGACCTTTATCGACGGAACGAGTTTCGAAGCGTCGAACGGGCTCGCGCTCGCGCTCCTCGACCAACGGAATAAGGAAAAATTGGCGCAGGCCCGCGCCATCGCCGCTAAAAATTACCGAACTTACCCGGATTCGCAAGACGCCGCCGCGACCTACGCTTGGACGCTCTTTTTGTCCGGCGCGGCGCGCGAAGCGGACGCGATTTTCGGCCCGGCGCTCGATTCCGGCGAATTTTCGCCGACGGTCGCCTATTATCTCGCCGAGATCGCGAACGTTCGGGGAGACAAGAGTTTAGCGTTGACGTTGCTCGACTTGGCGTTGCGGCAAAAGGGGAATTTCCCGAAACGCGCCGCGGCGGTCGAGTTGCGGGAAATTATCGCGCCGGAGAAAAAGGAAGAAAAAGCCGCCGACGCGGAAACGTTGCCGGAAGCCGCCGAAACTCCGCAAAGCGCCGAGAAAGCGGAAGCCGCCGAAACACCGCAGACCGCCGAGAAAGCGGAAGCCGCCGAAACTCCGCAAAGCGCCGAGAAAGCGGAAGCCGCCGAAACTCCGCAAAGCGCCGAGAAAGCGGAAGCCGCCGAAACTCCGCAAAGCGCCGAGAAAGCGGAAGCCGCCGAAACTCCGCAAAGCGCCGAGTCGGAAGCGGAAACGCCCGAAACGAACGAATAAAACGAAACGACCGAGCGACGCGACCGAACGACGGAGCGCGTCGGCTCGATTTTTATTGTTTTTAACGATTTTTGTCGCGGCGACGCGGCGTTTTCCGGCTTTTCGCGCAAACGTCGGGCGAACGTTTTCGAACGTCGCGGCGCTTGCGGAAAGGCGCGGGAGAACGCGCGGACGCGTCGCGACGAAGGAGGACTTTCGATGAAACGCGTCGCCCGTTTTTCGCCCCTTTTCGCGGCTTTAGCCGTTTCGTTCTCGACGTTTGGCGCGTTCGCCGCCGACGCTTCCGACGCGTCGACCCGCGTCGTCGACTCGAAAAACGTTCCGCAAACGATTAAAACGTCGGACGGTCGCGAGCTGAAGCTCGTTTGGAACGACGAATTCGACGGCGTCGGCGCGCCCGACCCGGAAAAATGGGGATATGAAATCGGTTATATCCGCAACAACGAAGCGCAATATTATTCCGACCGTCTCGAAAACGTCTTCCAAAAGGACGGCGCGCTGACGATTCGAACGCTGAAAGAAAAGTTCCCGATCGCCGGAAAACCGGGGTCGAAAGGGCGCGACTTCGCCGAATACACGTCCGGCAGCATTAATACGCTCGGCAAAGCGGGTTGGCTTTACGGTCGCGTCGAGGTGCGGGCGCGTCTCCCGAAAGGAAAGGGAATTTGGCCGGCGATTTGGATGATGGGAACGAACATTCGTGAAGTCGGCTGGCCCCGTTGCGGCGAAATCGACATTATGGAGTACGTCGGCAAGGAGCCGGGGCGCGTTTACGGGACGATTCACATGCGTCGTCGCGGCGGCGAAAATTGGCAAGTCGTCAGCAAGGGGAAGAGTCGCGAACCGGGGAACCCGGAGGGGCGCTTCTGCGTTTACGCGCTCGAATGGACGGAAGACAAGTTGACGATTTTGGTCGACGAGGAAGTCGTTCTGGAATTTTTGCGTTCCGAAGAGGAAAAGAAAACGGAAGTTTGGCCGTTCGACAAACCGCAGTACCTCTTGCTGAACACCGCGATCGGCGGCGCTTGGGGCGGCGAGATCGCCGACGATACTTGTCCGACCGATTACCAAATCGATTACGTTCGCGTTTATCAATGAACGCTACGGTAAACGTCGGTTCGCGGCGGAAACGTTCGCGCTCAACGTTAACCCTTAACGTTGCCCTTTAACGTTAATCCTTAACGAAAAACGCGCTTCTCGAAATTCGGGGAGCGCGTTTTTTTTCGGCGTTTGCGTTAAAATGGGAAAAACGGCGAAACTTTGCGACGTCGCTCGGCGAATTAGCGTCCGGCGTCGCGTCGTTTTTCGCGGACGATTCGCTCCATTTCGGCGACGACTTCGTCGATCGTTTTCCCGTCGCTGTCGATCAAGACGGCGTCTTCCGGGCGCTTGAGCGGCCCGATTTCCCGTTCCGAGTCCTGCCGGTCGCGCTCGACGATTTGGCGGAGGAGTTCGTCGAAATCGACCGTTTCTCCGCGCCGTTGGTGTTCGCCGAACCGCCGCCGCGCCCGCTCTTCCGGGGAAGCGGTCAAGTAAAATTTGCAAAGCGCGTCCGGAAAAACGACCGTTCCTTGGTCGCGTCCCTCCGTCGCGATCGGTCGCGAAAGGCCGATTTCCCGTTGTTTGTCGACTAAAATCGCTCGAACGGACGGAGCGCCGGCCGGGTATTGGACCGACTGCGAAACTTCCGGCGACCGCACCGCGTCCGAAACGTCTTCGTCGTCGAGAAAGACGCGACCGTTTTTCGACTCCAGCCGGCGTTCGCGAGCGATCCGCGTCAGCGCGGCGGCGTCGGTTAGGGCGACGTTTTCCCGCAAAGCGCAAAGCGCGATCGCTCGGTACATCGCGCCGGTGTTGAGGTATTCGATTCCCAACCGTTCGGCGAGCCGCCGCGTCGCGACGCTCTTTCCCGCTCCGGCCGGGCCGTCGACCGTTACGACGTCGATTTTTTGCATTGAACGCTCCTTGTCGGCGCCTGTTTTAGCTTGGCGTTGTGAAATTTTTCGACGAAAAGCGACGGCAAGGCGCGTCTCTTAATTTTGTCGCGTCGTCGAAAGAAGGCGGCGATTCCCGCCGTCGCCGCGTCCGCAAATTATTCCTGATACCGTTTATTTTACTGAAAACTGAAATTTGCGCTAGGGCGCGGCGTAATTTTTGAATAGGGACGGACTGATTTTTTTTGCGAGACCGGCGAAATTGCGTTTGAGGAAAAAGAATCTGGGCTAATTAGAGTTCTGAAAAAAACGTTTTTGACGAAAAAAACTGTTAGGTAAACCCGTTAAGCAAATTTTGCGACGGGTTTTTCTTTTTGGTTCGTTGCGTAAATGAAAAAAGGTTTTAGAATAACGATAAGTTGGCTAAAATGCGCAAAATAAACAAGAAGCTAGCCTTTTTAACTATTCACGCGGTAAACGACGTCCGGTAAAAGCGACTCCGAATATAACGATTGTCGCGAATAAAGACGTTAGAGCGGCGCGCGATTCTCAAGTCTTGGCGACGATTGGATTAAAGTCGTCGAGCGGGACGACGTAAGCGCCGATATTAGGGGAAAGAAAAGGAGCGCCGCGCGACATTTTCCCTTAACGACGTTGAGATTTGTTGATTTTGACGATTTTGCAACGCTTGCGCGCCAACGCCTTTTTGCATAATAACGACGGGAGCTTTTTTCTCCCGCTTTTTCGTTTAGCCGCGCTCGTTCCGCCGAACAAACGCTTGTCGCAACGGCGACGAATATAAAACGGCGCGGCGCCCGACGACAGGAGCGACTTTTATATGAAACGCGGTTTTGACGACTTCGATAAAGAAGGTTTGGATCCGTCTTTCATTGACTCGGACGCCTTTTCCAGCGACGCGTTGTTTTTTGACGACTTTTCTTACGCGGACGAACGCGGCGCATCGGCGGACGAACTTTTTGACGAACGCGACGATTTTGACGCCGAATACGACGTTTTTGGCGCGGAAAACGTCGACGAAACCGACGCGTCTTCCATCGCCGACGCGTTCGACGACCCCATTCGCATTTACTTGGTGCAGATGGGCGATATTCCGATGTTAACCCGCGACGAGGAGCGCCGCGCGGCTCGCGAAATTGAAACGACGCGGCGAGCGTTTCGGCGCGCCGTTTTGAAGATGGATTGGGTCGTTCGCGACGCCGTCGAGTTGTTGACCAAAATTCAACGCGGGCGCGCTCGGCTCGACCGAACGATCGACGTTTCGGTCGCCGATTTGAGCGCGAAAAAGCGTTTTCACGCGCTTCTCGGCCCGGCTCTCGCAACCTTGCGCGGCGTCTTGGCGAAAAATCGCGAAGATTTCTTGGCGCTTCAATCCGGAGCGTTGACGGCGGAAGAGCGTTCCGAACGTCGGCGAGCGTTGGCGGCGCGTCGCCGTCGAGCGTTTCGACTCTTGAACGAACTCGATCTCCGGACGCAATCGTTCGCGCCGTTTCTCGACAAACTAACGCGACGCAACGAAAAAATTCGCGAACGATACGAACGAGCGAAAGAACTGCGCGAACGTTTGGCGCAACTCGACGCCGCTTCGGGGAAAACGAGCGCTTCCGTCCTCGACGAACCGTTTGAAATTTCGCTTTCGAGCGATCGCGTCTCTTATTCGGAACCGCGCGGAATCGGCGCTTGTCCCGTTTGGCGCGGCGCGACCGGAGGAGCGCGGCGTTTCGCTTTCGAAGTCGGCGCCGAATACGAGGAATTGCGCTCCGAATATCGACGTTGCGTCCGTTTCTTGCGAAGTCAACGCCTCGCCGCGAACGAAACGTTGGCCTCGCTCGACCGCAAGTTGGCGTTTGTCGCGCAAAAACGTCGCGAGTTTGAAACGGCGAAACGAACGTTTTCGGCGGGCAACTTGCGTCTCGTCGTCAGCATTGCGAAGCGGTACCGCAACCGCGGGCTGAGTTTCCTCGATTTGATTCAAGAGGGAAACACCGGTTTGATGCGCGCCGTCGACAAATTCGAACACAAACGCGGTTTTAAATTCTCGACTTACGCGACTTGGTGGATTCGGCAGGCGATTTCGAAGGCGATCGCCGAACAATGCCGCGCGATTCGGATTCCGAATCATTTGCTCGAAACGTTGAAGGCGGTGCGCAAAGCGTCGCGCGAATTAACTCGGCGAACCCGCGTCGCGCCGACGCCGCAAGAAATCGCGAAACTTTCCGGGTTGTCGCCCTCCGAAATTCGCGCGGCGATTCAAATTTCGCGTCCGCCCCTTTCGCTCGATCGTCCGGTCGAAGGGAGCGACGAGAGCTTTTTCGGCGATTTTCTCGAAGACCCGCGCAAAAACGACCCGTTGGTCGAGATGAACCGCGCGGCGCTCCGCGAACGACTCGACGAAGCGTTGTCGGCGCTTTCGTTCCGCGAACGCGAGATTATTCGGCTCCGTTTCGGTCTCGCCGACGGGTACGCGTACACGTTGGAGGAAGTCGGGCGCATTTTCTCCGTTACTCGCGAGCGCGTTCGTCAGATCGAAGCGAAAGCGGTGCGGAAGTTGCAACATCCGGCGCGTTCAAAGCCGTTGAGCGGCTTTTTGGAAGGCGCGTTCGGCGATTCGGCGTTTCGCGGCGGGAAAAACGGCGAAGCCGCGTCGCGGCGACGTTTGGACTCCGGACGAGCGACGCTTGCGCAAAACTTCGACGCGTTCGACGCGAAAAACGACTTGGAAGAAATCGAAGGAACGGCGCGAATCGCGCGGACGACGGCTTTTGCGCAAACCCCGCAAGTCGGAGAAAATAAAGCGTTGGCCTCGCCCTTGTCCTCGTCGGCTTTTGTTCCGGCGGTCGATTTCGTCGCGGCTCCGTCGGTCGCCTCGATGTTGGCGCCGAATCGTTGACGAAAGGTTCTCGGCGGACGTTTTTTCGTTCTTTTTGCGCGAACGACGTTAAAATCGCCTTGAAACGAGCGCGCGTTTCGAATAAAATAGACGGCGGGCGCTCCGGCGGAACGGGCGCTTTTGCTCGCTCGAACGTTGGTCGCGCCGACGCGGCGAACGGCGGCGAACGGAGAACGTAAAGAGTCGAAAGGACGGAGGCGAACGATGAGCGCGCGCCGAAGAAAGCCGAAAACGGAAAAAGTCGAATTGCAAATGACGTCGATGATCGACGTTGTTTTCTTGTTGCTGGCGTTTTTCGTTATTACTTATAAAACGCCGGAAGTCGAGGGAGATTTCGCGATTCGAATGCCGGTCGAGGCGCAATCGAATCAAGCGCCGACCCTCGACGAGCTGACGCCGGTCGTCGTTCGTTTGACGGCCGATTCGCGCGGCGAACTCTCCGGGATTCGGTTCGGCGACGCGGCGCTCGGCGATATGAACGCGTTGCGCTCCGCCGTTTATCGTTATATCAATCAAAACGACGTCGCGTTTCAGGCCGCGTATTCGGGCGCCGGAACGCCGGAGTTTCGCGACGATTTGGAGGTCGAACTCGATTGCGATCCCGGCCTTCGTTACCGTTACGCCGTTCAAGCGATCACCGCCGTCGCGGGGTACTTGAATTCCGACGGACAAATTGTTAAAATGGTCGACAAAGTGAAATTCGCGCCGCCGAAAAAATAACGGTCGACTTGGCGACGACGCGGAGCGTTTGTTTTCGCGTCGTCGACGGTCGGCGCGCCGAATTCTTAACTTTTCTTTATCGTCTTTTTATCTCGCCGATTTTGAGTTCGCCTTATCGAGCGCAAAATTTAAAATTCTTGTCGCGCGTTTGAGCGTTCGCCGGGACGGGCGCGCCGCCGCAAACGGGAGGAAGCAGTGAACCGTCAAGAACGTTTCGGGCCTTTTATTTTAGAACGTTTGTTAGGACGCGGCGGAATGGGCGCCGTCTATCGCGCTCGACACGAGGAAACCGGGCAGACCGTCGCCGTTAAAACGTTGTTGACGCCGCTCGAGTCGGATCGCGAACGCTTCGAAGCGGAAATCTCGACGTTGAAACTCTTGCGGCACGAAAATATTGTTAAACTTTACGGTTTCGGGCAGGAAGACGGCGTTCTTTATTACGCGATGGAGTACGTCGACGCGCCGAGTTTGGCGACGCTTTTGAAGCGCGGGCGGCGTTTCAGTTGGGAAGAGGCCGTTTATATCGGCGTTTCGGTATGCCGCGCTTTGAAACACGCGCACGATCGCGGCGTCGTTCACCGAGACGTGAAACCGGCGAATATTCTTTTGCTCGACGACGGCGTCGTGAAGATCACCGATTACGGAATCGCGCAATATTTTGGCAGTTCGCGCTTGACCGGGGCGAATCAGGTCGTCGGAACGATCGAATATATGGCGCCGGAGCAGGCGAAAGCGGGGCCGTTGACGCCGCGCGCCGATCTTTACGCGCTTGGGGCGCTTCTTTACGCGCTCTTGACGGGCGAACCGCCGTATCGCGCTCGCTCGTTGCCGGAGTTGTTGCGGCGTTACAACGAAGAAACGCCGGATTCGATTCGCCGAGCGCGTCCGGAAGCGCCGAACGTTTTGGACGCGTTTTTGAGAGAGTTGTTGCAAATTTCGCCGGAAAAGCGGCCCGGCGACGCGCGCTTAGTCGGGCGACGACTCGAAGGAATCTTAAAAACCGCTTCCGGAATTGAAAACGGCAATCCTTTCTTAAATTGTCGTTTTTGCGCCGACGGCCGGTCGACGGTCGGCGAAACGGAGGAGCGCGAAAACGACGAAAACGCGCAAGACGAGACGTTTGAAGCGTTTAGCGGTTCGGCGCCCGACATCCCTTACCGCGCTTTGAGCGACGAACAAGCGGAAGAAAATGAAAACGGCGCGTCGCCGTTCGAGCGAACGACGGAAGTCAACGACGCGAAAGAGCGCGACGCGGACTGTTCGACGTCGACGCTTTGTTGCGACGCGGCGGAGAGCGGCGATTTTGAGTTGGCGGCGAACGCGGACGCGTCGTTGGAAACGGACGGCGAGACGAGCGCGGACGTTCGAACCGACGTCGCGGCGGTTGCGTTCGGGGCCGGAGTCGGCGAGACCGAAGCCGATTTCCGCGCGCCGACCGCCGTCGACGCCGAGCGCTTGGACGCGACGCGTCGGGAAGAAGAGCCCGCGCGGATTGAAGACGATTCGACGAGCGACGACGATTGGGAGGAAGTCGAAACTTCGTCGTTGGATAAATATAAAAGGTCGCGTTTTACGCCGGTCGACGAAGGGGAATTGGACGCGCTTCCTCCCAAAAAAGAGAAGCGGTTCTTTTTATGGGCGGCGCAAATTTTATTGACGTTAGCCGTTTTAAGCGGATTGCTTGCGTTCTTTTGGCGCGCTTTTCAAGCGCCGACCGCCGATCGGTTGTTTGAACGGATTGAGAGCGAGTTGAACGTTTCGGACGACGAAATTTCGGGCGCGCTGAGGCGAGCGGAGAAAGATTTGCGGCAAATGGCGGAGTTGTACCCGAACGACCCTCGCTCCGAAGTCGCGAACGAATGGCTGGAACGTCTGGAAATCGAGTCGACGGAACATCGCTTGGAACGGCGACTTCAGCGAAAACGTCGCGGCGCGCCGTCGAGTCCGATCGAACGCGTTTATCTCGACGCGCTTCGCGTCGCGGAGGAGAATCCGGACGAAGGCGTCGCGAAATTAACCGCTTTTGTCGAACTTTTTGACTCGGCGCCGCAAGAAGAGAAAGCGCGGGAAGAAGAGGAGAAAGTCGAAAAAGACGAAAAAAACGAGGCGGCGTTAAGGCAAGCGTTTGTCGCCGTCGCGACTCGAAAGCTTGAAAGTCTTCGCGAAGAACGCGAAAAAGCGCGCGCCGAAGATTTGGCGTTGATCGCCGAACGTTGGAACGCCGCCGTCGAGTTGGCGACGACGAATCGCGTCGAGGCCGAAAAGATAAGAGCCGCGTTGCTCGAACTTTACGGCGAACGCGCTTGGGCGAGCGAAGCGTTAAAAGAAGCGAAGACGATCGATTGGAGCGTCGACGGCGGGGACTCCGCGCCGCAAGAATAGCGGCGAACGCAAAATTCTGGGAACGTCGGGGTTCCGCGCCGTAGAACGGTCGAGCGTAATATTCCGGGAAACGTCGGGACTCCGCGCCGTAGAACGGTCGAGTTCAATCTTCCGGGAAACGTCGGGACTCCGCGCCGTAGAACGGTCGAGTTCAATCTTCCGGGAAACGTCGGGACTCCGCGCCGTAAAATAGCGAACGTAAAATCCGAGGAAACGTCGACGCGAACGTCGCGGCGGCAAGAAATAAAAAAGCGTTTTTCGACCGAAATCGAAAAACGCTTTTTTTATCGCGTTGGAAAAACGCGCCGACGTTTCAAAAAACTCGAAAAAACGCGGCGCGTTAATTCGGCGATCAGTTCGCGAAGTGAGCGAACGCTTTGTTCGCTTCCGCCATACGGTGGACGTTTTCGCGCTTCGTGTAGGCGACGCCTTGCTTGTTGTAAGCGTCGAAGAGTTCCGAAGCGAGCTTTTGCGCGGTCGGTTGACCCTTCTTGTCGCGAACGGCCATCAGAATCCAGCGGATGCAGAGGGATTGAGCGCGGTTCGCTTTGACCGGCATCGGGACTTGGTAGGACGCGCCGCCGACGCGCTTCGAACGAACTTCGATGCTCGGCTTAACGTTTTCAAGCGCCGTCGTGAAGACTTCGAGCGGTTCGACGTCTTCGACTTTGCCGCGAAGGATTTCCAACGCGTCGTAGAAAATCTTTTGCGCGGCGGTCTTTTTGCCGTCCCACATCAAGCAGTTGATGAATTTGCTGGCCAACAGCGAACCGTAGACCGGATCGCCTTTCAATTGTTTTCTACTGGCGGTAATACGACCCATAGCGTTTCACACTTTCTAATATTCAAATCGAAGTCCGAACGCAACGGGTCGCGACGAGAGAACGAGAGAGTTTAGGGCCGGTAAAAAACAACCGACGTTACTCCGTCTCCGAACGACCGAAACGGTCTTGGCGACGTTGCTTACGAAACTTGCGTTTCGCAGGACTTCACGCGTTAATTTGTTGGTTAAATGGTTTGATCGCTCGCAAAAACAAGGAACGATCGGGCGCGACGATTCGAAAAACGAGCGTCGCTAACGTTGGACAAACCGTTAACTCGGCTTAAAACGCAAAAATTAGCGTTTTTTCGTCGGGCCGGCGTTCTTTTTCGCGCCGTAACGGCTGCGCGCTTGACGACGACCGTCGACGCCGGTCGCGTCCAAGGTGCCGCGGACGACTTGGTAACGAACGCCCGGGAGGTCGCGAACGCGGCCGCCGCGAATAAGGACGATCGAGTGTTCTTGGAGTTTGTGGCCTTCGCCCGGGATGTAAACGGTAACTTCTTTGTTGTTCGAGAGACGAACGCGCGTGATGCGACGAAGAGCGGAGTTCGGTTTTTTCGGTTGCATCGTGCGGACCAAGAGGCAGACGCCGCGTTTTTGCGAGCAGCCTTCGAGAACCGGGGTCTTCGTGTTGCTGTGTTGTTGTTTGCGGTTTTTACGCACCAGTTGATTGATTGTCGGCATTGAAACTCTCTCGTTAGTTTTTGATAAACTCTCTCTATGCTTTATATCGTCAAAGCGATTTCGCGCCGCGACTTTTTCGACCGCCGTTTTAAAAAGGGGCGGGGGCGCGAAATTACGCCGATAAAAGTCCGCTTGGAAGCTGTATCATACCAGAAAATTTTTTAACGTCAAGGAGTAAAACGCCGCCGCCTCTCAATTTTTGCCAAATTTGCTCCTTGGACCGTCGAACGACGCGAAAACGCCGACGCAAGAAACGACGCGACGCGTCTTCGGAACGAGCGTCGTTCGAGAAGCGCGTCGATGAAAAAACGGAAAGTCGGCAAATTAGGCGTTTTTGAATTCTTTGACAATATCGTAAATGCCGCGAATATTTTCGTGCGAAACGTTGGCGCCGATCGTCGCGATGAAGCCGCCGGTGAGAACGCCGAGGCATTCGCGGACGTTGCGAATCGTTTGCGCGGACGTTTCTTGGCCGTAAAGCTCGTCGACGCGAGTCGCGAAGCAGAGACGACCGCGATGCAGGCGCCCGAGCGACGCGCATTCTTTGGTCGCTTGGGTTTCGACGCGAACGACGTCGGCGCCGATTTCGCGCAGGTCGCCGTAAAATTCCGCGCACTCCGCCGAAACGCTAAACCAAACGTGCAATCCGACTTCTTTCGCCCGTTTGAACTGTTGCGCGTAGTGTTCTCGCAAAAGACAGCGCCACAGGGATAGCGTGATGCGGGAAGTTTTGCGCGGCCCCCAATCGTCGCAGAATTCGATACCGTGGAAACCTTTGCGCGCCAACAAATCGAACATATCCGTTTCGAATTCGAAAATGAGTTCCATTAACTCCATAAAACGGGTCGTTTCGATGAGGAAGTCGTCCGCGCTAAGTTTGGCGCCGCGCAGGGCGGAGTAGACGGAGTAACCGCTCAACCCGAAACTGGCGAGACGGTAGCGGTCGCCGCAGACTTTCGCCGCTTGCGGAACGCGAGCCAGACGACGTTTCACGTCTTGCGGCGGCGCTTGATAAACGTCGACTTGGCGCCATTCGGGGAGCGTCGGTTCAACGGGAACGACCCAAGAGCCGTCCGGACGCCGAACGCGACGAAAGCCCCATTCGCTCAACGTCGGGTCGTTCGGATCCGGAAGGGACAGGTCGTAAGTCAAAATATCGCTCAGGCCGATGTTGTCGCCGTCGACCCAAACGGGGACGCGTTCCGGGTTTTTGAACTGGATCGCGTGATCGACGAGAGCTTTTCTCGTTAACATACTTTTCTCCTCGAACGTCCTTCGTCGACTTAACGCGGTCGTCGGCCCGTGTTTTAAGGGACGACGGCGGCTAGATCGGCGTCGACGCGCGTTGTGGCGATTAAAATAAGCTTGTTAAGTGGCAAATTAAAATAACGGATAGGGACGACGCTTTGAGCGAGAAGCGAAAACGTCGGCTCGTTCGACCGTCGAAGACGAGCGGAGGTCGAGCGCGTCGCCGTCGACGGCGCGTCCGAAGGGGAAATTTCGAACGTCGCGTCTATTATTGTATTTTTTCGCGCGGGCATTTTCAAGGGGCAACCGGAAATTTCTCTAATTTTTATCGATTTTTTTGCAAATTTTTTTGGTCGCGCGCTCGACGCCCTTCGCGTTTCGGCGCGCGAAGAGGAAAAAAAGGAAAAAAGAGGCGCTTTGCGGGGGCTTGTCAGGTTGAGAAAAGTTTGTATATTGTATTGGCTTGGCGGCGCGGAGCCGAGCCCGTCGAACGTCGTCGGGCGGCGCGGGGCGCGAAGGCGTTGAAATTAAAAAACGTTTGAGATGAAATTAAACAAGGAAAAAAAGACGCTTCGCGCTCGACTGTCCGGGCTTAAAGACGCGTCGCCGCCGTCGAGTTCGGAGCGGGACAAAACGCCGCTCGAACGGGCGCGAGAAACGTTGCGTCGCGAGGGGGAGTCGACGCGGCGAGCCGGGCGTCGTTTGGAAACGTTGGGGCGGGAAGTTCTTTTCGCGGTGGGAGTCGGTTTGACGGCCGGCGTCGTCGGCGCGGCGTTTCAAGCGTCGATGAACGCGGCGAGTCGGGCTTTCGCGGCGAATTACGCGGGCGGTTTTCCTTGGGCGCTTCTTTTTTTACCGGCGGTCGGTTTGGCGATCGTCGCTCTTTACAACGCGGCGCGGCTTTCGGTCGACGCGGGGACGGATCGCGTCGTCGCGTCGCTGACTTCGGAGAAAAAGGCGTCGCTTTGGTTGGGCCCGTTGATTTTCTTGACGTCGACGCTGACGCAATTTTGCGGCGGTTCGGCGGGGCGCGAGGGGGCGGCGCTGCAGTTGGGCGGCTGCGTCGGATTGGGGGCCGGACGTCTTTTTCGTTTGGACGCGACGGCTCTTAAAATCGCGATTCTTTGCGGGATGAGCGGCGGTTTCGCGGCGGTTTTCGGGACGCCGTTGGCGGCGACCGTTTTCGCGTTGGAGATCGCTTGCGTCGGCGTCGTTTATTATCCGGCGCTTTTGCCGGCGTTGATCGCGGCGTTGGTCGGGAGCGCGATACCGGCGTCGTTGGGGTTGAAGCCGTTTTATTACGAACTGCCGGACTTTCCGGAAACGTCGGTCGCCTTGGTCGGGAAGGCGCTTCTTTTCGGCGCGCTTTGCGGAGCGGTTTGCGTTTTCTTTTGCGCGGCGGTTCGGGGGACGACGCGGTCGTTTTTCGCGCGATTTCCGAACGATTATTTTCGCGTCGCGTTCGGGGCGCTTTGCGTTATCGTCGCGACGCTTTCGCTCGGGACGAACGTTTACAACGGGACGGGAATCCGGCTTGTCGAAGAGGCGTTGGCCGGACGTTCCGCTTCAAGCGCGTTTTTTTGGAAGACTATTTTGACCGCGCTGACGCTTGGCGCCGGGTTCAAAGGTGGCGAGATCGTGCCGGTTTTCGCCGTCGGCGCGACGTTCGGGTGCGCCGCCGGAACGTTGTTGGGGATCGATCCGACGCTCGGCGCCGCTCTTGGAATGATCGGCGTTTTTTGCGGCGCGACGAATTGTCCGTTGACGTCGATCGTCTTGAGCGTCGAACTGTTCGGAGCGCAAAACGCCGTCTTGTTCGCGATTGTGTGCGGCGTCGGGTTCGCGACTTCCGGGCGCGTCGGGCTTTACCGGAGCCAACGGATGTTGTATTCGAAAATCGCGATGGGAAAAGACGACGAACGGACGATGTGAAACCGGGAAAAAACCGGGAAAAAAACGGCTCCCGACGAGAAAAAAACGGAAAAACAACGCGCGGTGGAAACGTAGAATTCCTACTTGGAAAGTTGATATTTTGCCGAGGGAGCAATAT
Organism: Thermoguttaceae bacterium; assembly: GCA_017937485.1. GTDB lineage: Bacteria > Planctomycetota > Planctomycetia > Pirellulales > Thermoguttaceae > RUG369. The sequence goes on along the minus strand of JAGBDN010000024.1, from coordinate 25,196 downwards.
TTTTTTGGAAAATCTTTCCAAGAGAGCAAGAAAAACGCTTGTAATTGTCGGGGGCTTGTGTATAATAAAACAACGTCGAATGCTCGCGCGGTTTTTGGCTCTCCCTTCTTTGACGCTTCCTAGCGATTAAAAGCGCGCGAGCGTTCGAAGAGGCAAAAGTCGGCGCGACGCGACTTCAAACGAGAGAAGAAGACGTTCTTTGCGTCGGCTTTCTCGCTCTGTCGAGAGATTTTATCGAGTCGATTTCGAATTAAACGGAACGACGAGCGTTTCTTAATTTTTCGTCGCGCGGCGAACGTTGCGCGGCAACGCAGCGCAAGAGAAACGCCGCTTGACTTTCGCATATTGAACCGAGCGTCGGCGAAACGACGGTTGGAAGAAAGAAACGAGCGGAGCGCAACCGCTGAAGATAAAAAGTAAATATAACGAGAGCGTTTTTGCGTGAAAACGTCTTGAGTTTTAACGAATATTTTGTTTTGAGGAGCAAGAATTATGTTGAACGGTTCTGAAGAAACCAAACGTCCGCAAGAATTCGGCTCGTACGAGGAAATGCAATTGATCGCCGAAGCGTGCCGCGAAGAGCCGCAACGTCGCAACCGCAACGTGTTCGACGCGATTATGGAAACCGGGCACGACGAAGATTTCGTTCCGGTCGTTACCGACGAGTTCTGCCCGACCGACGCTCCGGCCGGTTCTCCGGCGAAGGTGCAAGTTTTGGCCGAACGCGTCCGCAAGGGCCTTCCGCTTTGGCATCCGGAAGACCGCGTTTCGTACTCCGGCTTGACCGGTTCGGCGATCCGCGCTCGCGACTGAGCGAACGAAGCGGAAAGCGCGTTGATAAAATAGCGTAATTAGCGAAGATGAACGAGAGACGGCGAGTTTAGCGGCGTTTCTCGAAGGCAAACGGCGCGGCGACGAAGGAAAATCGGCTCGTTTTCGAGCGAGAAACCGATTTTTAGTCGCGGCGCCGTCGAGTTTTTCTTGACGGCGGCGGAACGCGACGCGGCGAAGGCGGCGAAAAACGCGTTCGGCGGCGAAATTCCGAACGAATCGAGCGCGGCGATGGGTCTGTTTAAGCGTCTTTTGGCGAAATATTTGCTTCTTTGGTTGATCGCGACGTGCGTCGTCGCGTACTTTTGGCCGCGTTGGGTCGGCGAATCGGGCCCGAATCCGTTTTTGCTGACGGCGAACGGCATGTCGACGCTGATTTTTGTAACGATGACGGCGGTCGGTTCGCTCTTGCCGTTCGACGAAGTGAAAGCGGTCGCGAAGCGTTGGCCGAAGACGCTCGGCGGGACGGCGATTCAATATTTGTCGATGCCGACGTTGGCGTTTTGCGCGGCGAAGCTCTTCGGCTTGGAGGGCGGAGCGTTCGTCGGCGCGATTTTGGCCGGGTGCGTGCCGGGCGCGATGGCGTCGAACGTCTTGACGCTGACGGCGCGGGGGAACGTCAGCTACTCGGTCGGGCTGACGACGTCGGCGACGCTCTTTTCGCCGGTCGTCGTGCCGTTGACGTTGGCGTTGTTCTTGAGCGGCGAAAAAATTTCGCTTCCGGTCGGCGACGTGATGCTGAATCTCTTGATAACCGTCGTCGCGCCGGTCGGGCTGGGGTTCGGGCTTTCGCGACTTTTCGGCTGGTGGCAAAGGAGCGCGGAACGGTTCGCGGAAATCGTTGCAAATATTGCGATTATTTGGATTATCGCGGCGGTCGTCGCGAAAAACGCCGCGTCCTTATCGTCGTTGACTCCGGCGCTTTTGGGCGCGTTCGCGTTCTTGAACGTCGGCGGGTACCTGGCCGGTTATTTCGGCGGCGCGGCGATCGGGCTCGACGGCGGAATGCGCCGGGCGCTGACGATCGAAGTCGGTATGCAGAACGCCGGACTCGGGACGGCGTTGGCGGCGCGGTACTTCGCCGACCTGCCGGAAGCGTCCCTTTTCTGCGCGTCGTACACGTTCGGCTGTATGGCGACCGGGATTATTTTGGCGCAAGCGTTCCGAATTTGGACGGAGCGGCAAGAGCGCAACAACGGCGACGGCGGCGCGGTTGGAGCGGTTGGGACGGACGTCGAAACGACGAAAACGAACGAAGCGCCGGACGAAACCGCGTGAAACGGCGTAAAATAGGCAAAACAGTAAAAAGAGAAAAAGCGTTCGTCGTCGGGGCGAACGCTTTTTTCGTTGAGTTGGGGCGCGTTTCTTCAGCGTCGTTTTAGTCTTCTTCGTCTTCTTAGTCGGCGTCCGCGTAAGGGTCGACGCTCGGGTCGATCGACGCGGGCCAGCGGATTGGCTCGCCGACTTCCTCTTCGGTTTCTTCCGCTTGCGAAACGAACTCGTTGATCAAATAATCGACGAAACTCGAGGGTTGGTAATAACAGTCGTCGATGAGTTCTTGCGCGAAGAAATCCCAAGTAACGATCGCGCCTTCCGGTTGGTTGACGTCGACGCAAATATACTCGTCGCCGTCTTCGTTGACGATAACGACGTAATTTTCCGGAAGCGCGCCATTTTCGCGGACGTCTTGCGTCGCGAACACTAAGCCCGGCCATCCGGACGCCGCGTTGTCGTCGACGATCCCGCAAAACTCTTGCCCGTCCCAACCCAAATTACCCCATTTCGCCAAATAACGACGGAAGTCGGACGGGAACTTGACGCCGAGCGCCGCCTCCGCCGCCAAAATCGACTCTTCGGACGCGCCGGGCGGATTGTCGGTCATTTCGGCGATTCCGCCGCGTTCGGTGGAAACCTGAAAAAATTGCGGGTTCAACTCGACCAATTCGACCAAATCTTCGAAGCGGTATTGCATTGAGGCGGCTCCTTTCGGAAAAATAGAGAAAATAAAGAAGGAGGGCAAACGGCGCGGGAAGAGCGTCGCGGCGTCGCTAACTCTAACGTATAATATATATATCCGTTCTCAAAAGCAAGAAAAAAAGCCGCTTATTTCAAAAAATTGCGAAAAAAAACGACGCGCCGTCGCCGAAGCGTTGGAATAACAAGGATAACGGAAGTAAGGAAACGGCGCGAAATAGGTAAGAAAGATAAGGCGACGCGAACGGGGAAATTGCGAAGATAGGAAAACGGCGTAAAATAGGAGGAAGAGCGAAAAGAAAAAAGCGTCCGCCGATTTCGACGAACGCTTGAGCGTTGGAAAGCGCGGCGCCTCCGAGAGAAGACGCCGCGTCGGTTGGCGGGGCGAAATCGCTAAATCGCCGAACCGTTTCGGTCGGATAAACGGGCGGAAACGGTCGCGCTTGCGAACTTGGCGAAATTAGCTAAAACGGTTGAGCCTGTTGGGTTGGCTAAATTGGCAAAGTCGCGGCGCTTACGCGAGCCAGTTCGCGACGTCTTTCGCCCAGTAGGTGAGGATAATCGTCGCTCCGGCGCGCTGAATCGAGGTCAGCGTCTCCAAGACGACGCGCTGTTCGTCGATCCAACCGTTCGCGGCGGCGGCTTTCGTCATACTGTATTCGCCCGAAACGTTGTACGCGGCGAGCGGCAGGCCCGGGAAGCGGTCTTTCGCCATTCGGATAATGTCGAGGTACGGAAGCGCCGGTTTCACCATAATAATGTCGGCGCCTTCCGCGACGTCGAGTTCGATTTCCCGCATCGCTTGACCCGGCGCCGAGGCGGGATCCATTTGGTACGAGCGACGGTCGCCGAACTGCGGCGCGCTCTCGGCGGCTTCGCGGAACGGGCCGTAGAAGGAACTCGCGTACTTCGCCGCGTAGCTCATGATCGGAATCCGTTCGAAGCCGTTTTCGTCGAGCCCGCGACGAATCGCGCCGATCATGCCGTCCATCATGCCGCTCGGCGCGACCATATCGACGCCCGATTTCGCCTGCGCGACCGTTTGCTTGACGAGGTTCGCGAGCGTCGCGTCGTTGTCGACGTCCCAATCGGCTTCGCCGGGGCCGCATTTTTTCAGGACGCCGCAGTGGCCGTGGTCGGTGTATTCGCAGAAACAGACGTCGGAAATGACCAAGAAGTCCTTGCCGACGACGTCTTTCAGCGCCTTAATCGCTTCGGCGACGATTCCGTGTTCGCACATCGCGTCGGAGCCGACCGCGTCTTTCGTTTCCGGAATCCCGAAGAGCATCACGCCGCCGATTCCGAGCTTCTCGATTTCCTTGACTTCCTTAACCAACTCGTCGATCGAAAGCTGGTATTGGCCCGGCATAGCGCCGATCGGAACGCGGACGCCGACGCCCGGTCGAACAAAAAGCGGCAAAATGAAGCGGTCGGGGGAAAGAATCGTGTCGCGGGTCAGGCGACGGACGCCGGAATGATAACGGAGACGGCGCAAACGAGCGGCGGGAAACGCGCCGGAAAACGTCGTATCGGACATAAAACGCTCCTTAAAGCCGGTCGGCGCGCGGCGGCGTCGAGGCGGAAAAACGCGTCGGAAACTAACGAACGAAACGCAAGCGCCCGACGCGAACGCTTGCGTTTAACGTGTTTTCGATTATTATCGGCGAAAGCGCCGCCGCGCTCGAATTTTCTCGCGAAAAGAGCGAAAATTTCAGCGCGACGCGACGATAAAACGCCTTGCGGCGGCGAACGTTTTGCTCGCCGCCGTCGAACGGACGGAACGAACTTCAAGGTTCGACGTTAACTTGGGAAGGTCGCGCAAACTTTCCCGACGTCGCGGCGGCGATTAGAAGTATTGGCCGACGTTCGATTTGAAGTTCTTGTAAATTTGGCTGACCGATTGGTTGCAGTGGATGCGTTTGATCGCTTCGCCGAGGACTTCCGCGCAGGAAAGAACCTTAATTTTCGGGATTTCGTGTTCCGGAAGGAGCGGAATCGTGTCCGAAAGAACGACGCTTTCGACCGGCGCTTCTTCGATGCGTTGGATCGCCGGGCCGCAAAGAATCCCGTGCGACGCGGCGACGAAGACTTTCGTCGCGCCCATTTCCTTGACGACGCGAGCCGCGCCGCAGATCGAACCGCCGGTGCTGATCATATCGTCGAAAAGGAACGCGACGCGACCTTCGATCGGGCCGCCGATCAGGTGCGCTTGTTCGACTTCTTCGCCGCTGTGGCGACGTTTGTCGATGATCGCCAAGCTGCCGCCGAGCGCCGTAACGTGTTTGACCGCGCGCTTAATGCTTCCGGCGTCCGGGCTGACGACGACGCATTCTTCCGGCGCGTAACCGAGGCTCATAATGTAGTCGTCCAAAACCGGGGACGCGGAGAGATGGTCGAGCGGAATGTCGAAGAAACCTTGGATTTGCGCGGCGTGCAAGTCCATCGAAACGACGCGGTTCGCCCCGGCGCATTCGAGGAGGTTCGCGGCCAGTTTCGCGGTGATCGGAACGCGGCCTTCGTCTTTGCGGTCTTGACGAGCGTACCCGAAGTAAGGAATGACCGCCGTAATGCGACCGGCGCTCGCGCGGCGGAAGCTGTCGATCATCACCAAGAGTTCCATCAGCGAGTCGTTGACCGGACGGCACGTCGATTGGACGATAAAAACGTCCTTGCCGCGGACGTCTTCTTCAATGCGGCAGAAGGACTCGCCGTCGGGGAACTTTTGAACGCTGATATGACCCGGCGCCAAACCGAGGTAATTGCAAATTTTTTCAGTCAGCGCGGGATTGGCGGTTCCGGAAAATACCTTTAACGTGTCCATAATCTGTCCCAATAATCGAAGTCTGTCGAACGGCGGATTTTAACGCGGCAAAAACGGAAAACGGCGTCGCTTTCTTGCGCAAACGACGGCTCAAAACGCGGCGTCGGACGCTTCGCCCGTTTCAAAATAGGCAAAACGGCGGAAGTTTACGCTTGTCGATTCCGCAATAATTTCCGTATTTCGCTAATTATAACCCGTTTGGCGGCGTTCGACAGGGGGGCGCGGCGACGGAAGCGCGTTTTTCCGGAAACGCTTTCCGCGCCGCGCCGTTATAATCCGTATAAACGCCTCCGCTTGGCGCCGCCGGGCGACGCTTTTCGAATTCGGACGCGAACCGTTATTTATGGAACGGCTTTTTCAGCGCCGCGACCATAATCTCTTGACGGTTGTATTGGAGCTGGCGGGCCTTCACCCGATTGAAACCCCAACTCTTGACGCGCGCCAAGTATTCCGGGATATGGTCGGCGAGGTTCCAGTCGAAAAATTTCAACGTGAAGAGGAGGCCCCGCGCCGCGACGTCGCCGCGACCGACGATTTCCTCCAGCGCGTCGAGGGCGTAGTTCGGCGCGACGTTCATATCGGTCAGGAACCAGCGCGACTTGCGGAACGTCTTGCGTTTGATTTGGTTGATTTTGCCGCGAAGGTGCGTAAAATTCGGGTGCGCCAAGACGCGCGGGTCCATTTCCGCCGGGTCGACGCCGAACGTTTCCGCGCCGCGAGCCAAGAGCGCTTGCGAACCGCCGCCCGGAGAAGCGCCGACGTCGACGCAACGCGAGCCGACGCCGATCGGAAAGCCCGCCCAACGGAGCCCTTCTTCGAACTTCAAAAACGCTCGCGACGCCGCGTCGGTCGGGAGTTCGAGCGGGAACAGGCCGCCGGGGTAGCGCGAGTGAACGTCCGAAACGCGGTGAAAACCGATTCGCCATTCGGTTTCGTCGACGACGGCGACGTCGAGGCAGATTTCGCCCGGTTCGCCCGGCGCGTCGAGGCGGTCGGCGTTCGGCCCGAACGCGGCGCGGAACCGCTCCGGGGCGCCGTCGTAAATTCGGCGGTGCAGGTCGAACGCAAGGGGCGTCAACCCGGGTTCGAAACCGCGCGTCCCGACGGCGAAACGGTCGCGTTCGTAAACGTGGATTCGGGCGAGCGTCGGCGCCGGAGCGTTCGAAGCGCCGCCGAAAGTTCGCCTATTTTGCGCGTCTTCGCCAAATTCTAACGCCGCGAGTTCCCAAACTTTCGCGACCGCCGCCGCGACGTCGAACGAACCGTCCGGCGCGGCGCAGTTTTTCGCGAAGACGTTCCCGAGCGAATGAACGCAGGAGCGGGCGAAAACCGTTCGCAACGTCGGCACGTCGAGCGCGAGCCGCTTCTCGAGCGACTCCGGCTCCGGGAGCTTGAAGGTCAAAAAACCGGGGCGCGAGTAAGAAAAGCGGTAGTTCGGGCGCCGCTTTTCCATTTCCTTCTTCAACGCCGGTTCGGCGCCGCGTTGGCAAGTTAGGTAAATAAAGAAAGACGGGGGGGCGTTGGTTGACAAAGGAAGCCTCGTTGGGAACGCGTCGCCGGAGCGCGACGCATTAATATAGGGGAAAAAATGACGATATGCGGACGAAATTTTGACGTTTTTTTGCAAAAATTTGCGATTTTGGGCCAAACCGGGGCGCCGTCGACGCGATTTTCCTGTTATAATGGAACGCGTCGAAGAACGTCGGCGACGCGACGGGCGGTCGAACGCCGACCGTCGTTTATGATACAACAGATTTCCGACGCGGTCAAGAATCGCCGCGTCGACTTAAAAAGAATTTTTATATTGACCGACGGCGCGTCGAGGCTCGGCGTCCGCGAACGAACGCGGAGACGGCCGGATCGCGCCCGGCGGGGAATAAAGGAAAATCGATGGATTCGGTGAAAGTTGGTTTGATCGGTTTCGGAACGATCGGCGCGGGCGTCGCGGAAATTTTGCTCGGCAAGACCGAGATGATCGCTCGAACGACCGGGAAAAAAATCGAGCTGGCGAAAATTTGCGATAAAAATACGACCGCCGACCGCGGCGTCGCGGTTCCTCCGGGCGTTCTGACCGACGATATGTCCGAAATTCTCGACAATCCGGAAATTTCGATCGTGATCGAGTTGATCGGCGGCGTCGACGTCGCGCGGACGGTCGTTTTGCGGGCGCTCGAAGCCGGGAAAGACGTCGTTACCGCGAACAAAGCGCTGATCGCCAACTGCGGGCCGGAACTTTTCGAGAAAGCGCGCTCCCTCGGGCGAACGATCGGTTTCGAAGCGTCGGTTTGCGGCGGCGTTCCGGTTTTGGCGTCGCTTCAAACGTCGCTGCTCGCGAACCGAATCGAATCGATCAAGGCGATCGTCAACGGCACCTGCAACTTCATTTTGTCGCAAATGGAAGAAAACGGCGCCGATTATCAAGACGCGGTCAAGGAAGCGCAACGTCTCGGGTTCGCCGAAGCGAATCCGACGCTCGACGTCGACGGCACCGACTCGACGCAAAAGCTCGCGATCTTGGCGCAATTGGCGTTCGGCGCCGCGGTCGATTGGAAGGCGATTCCGCGCGTCGGAGTCGACGTCGTCGACGCGCTCGACGTGCGGTACGCTCGCGAACTCGGACGCCGCATTCGACTTCTCGCCGTCGCCGAACGAACCGACGAAGGGCTCGAACTGAAAGTCGCGCCGACGCTGATTCCGGAAACGTCGCCGCTCGCGAAGGTTACGAACGCTTTCAACGCGGTGCAAATTATCGGCGACTCGGTCGGCGAACTCTTCTATCAAGGTTGGGGCGCGGGCCGCCGTCCGACCGCTTCCGCCGTCTGCAGCGACGTGATCGACGCCGCGCTCGGGAGAACGCCGGTTACCTTCAATTCGCTCAACCTTTGGAGCGACCAACGCGAAGGAACGCCCCTCAAAGACGCGAAAAAAATCGAAGGGCGCGCTTATTTGCGGCTCGAAGTCGACGACCGCCCCGGCGTGATGGCGGCGATTTCCGACGCGTTCGGACGACGGAATATTTCGATCGCCTCGATGATTCAACACGCGAGCGCCGACGCGGAAAACCCGCGCGTTCCGCTGATTATCTTGACGCACGCCGCGCCGAACGCCGCGCTCGAAGACGCGATCGCGGAACTCGACGCCGCGTCCTTCACGCACGGGAAGACGGCGCGTTTGGCGTTGCTCGACTAAAACGACGGCGGCGAAACGAGAAATAACGGCGACGAAAATCCGGGCGGCGCTTGGCGGCGGTCGCGGTTTTCGTCGTCGGCGGTTAAATTGGCTATTTTAAGAAAATTGGCAAAGGACGCGTCGACGGCTCGACGATCGAGCGGCGCGTCGGACGAACGACGAAGGAGACTTCAAATGAAAAGAACGAATCGACCGGGGCGCGTCGGCGCCGCTCGTTGGCGCGCGGGCGTTATGTTGGGAGCGATTTTGCTCGGCGGCGTCGCGACCTTTGTCGAACCGTCGTCGGTTCCGGCGCAAGAACGACCCGGTCGCGGATTTGACCGCGGCGCTCGACCCGGCGGCGAAGGCGGGCCCGGTCGCGGATTTGATCGCGGCGCTCGACCCGGTCGCGGCGAAAATCCCGGTCAACCGGGAGCGCCGGGCCAAAACGCGCCGGGACAGCCGGGGGCTCCGGGCCAAAACGCGCCGGGAGAAGCCGGAAAACCGGGCCAAAACGCGCCGGGACAGCCGGGGAAAGCCGGGGGCGAGAATCAAAAGAAACAACCGGAACGCGCCGTTCCGCTCGACCAAGCGCTCGAAAAGGCCGAACCGACGAAACCGATGCGCTTGAACCAACAACAATTCACGACGCGAGACGGTTGGCGGCTCGTCGCCAATTATTATAAGGGCGCCGGAAACGCCGACGCTCCGGCGGTTTTGCTCCTGCACGGTCGCGACGGGAAAAAGGAAGATTTCGACGCGCTCGCGAAGAAGTTGGCCGAACAAGGATGCGCCGTTATCGTTCCGGACTTGCGCGGCTGCGGCGAAAGCACGAGTCTCGCCGTCAACGATATGTCGCGCGGGCCCCGCGGAATGCGCCAACCTCGCGAACGCAAAATGTCGCAATTCAACAACGACGATTTGCGCGCGCTGATCGAATACGACAAGGAAGTTTGGTTTAACTTCTTGCTTTATCTGCACAACAAGGAATTGTTGAATATTAAAAAGACGATTGTCGTCGGTTCCGAACTCGGCGCGGCGTTGGCGGCGACTTGGGCGCGGGACGACTGGAACGGTAAAGGCGACGCGGCGCAAAACGTCGTCGGCGTCGCGCTCCTCTCGCCGGACGCGACGAACGACGAAGGGAAGTTCAACGCCTTAACGGCGCTCGACGCGTATCGCAAGAAAGCGAAGGGCAAGAACAGCGGTTTCGTCGTTTTCGTCGGGCAAATGACCGAAGACAAGTTCGAAGACGCGAAGAAAATCCAAAAGAAAATCGGCGGCAAAGCGGACGAAGAGCTTCCGCCGCAAGAAAAAACGATTCCGATCGTCGCGCTGAAAACGGAAAAACAGGGCGTCGAACTGTTGAAGATTCAATCGTTCGGCGTTTCGGACACCGTCGTTCAGTTCGTCGCGAACCGAATGAGCGCGCTTCCGAAAAAACGTCAAAAGTGGGAGGCGATCGAAGCCGAATGATCGGCGCTTGAGGCGCGAAACCAAACGGCGGCGGAAAAGTCGTCGGAAGCGCAAGCGCAAGAAACGAGAAACGGAGCGGGACTCGAAACCGCTCCGTTTTTTATTGGGCGTCGAGCGTCGGTCGAGCGGAACGCCGAACAAGCGCCCGTCGTCGGACGCAACGCCGGGCGAACGCCGCCGAACGAACCGCCGGGCAAACGGACGCCGGACGTCGGGAAACCGACTTAAAATTTCTTGCCGCGCTCCTCTTCGATTTCTTCGAGCGTGTAAAGTTTGCCGTCCGGATTATTGCAACCGCGGCAGAACTTCGCCGTTTTCTCCCAAGAGGACGGACGATCGATATTTTGATCCCAAAACGGCCAAGTGCGGCACTGAACCGGGCGCGACTTGTAAACGCTGCAACCGCGCGTTTTCTCGTCGAAAAGAACGCAGTCGCCGTTCGAGCGCTCGATTAGGCTCTTCTTTTTCCCGCGAATCAACCGAACGAACGCGTTTTCGAACTCGAATTTCGAGAAGCCGAGTTCCTTCGCCATCGCGGCGATTTCCTCGTCCGTTACCCAAACGTAACCCGGCTCGCCGCCGCAGCAGCCGCCGCACTGTTTGCACCCGAAACGGAGCCCGTCTCGATACCAAGGTTCTTTTTGCAACGTATTTTCCTTTTTGTTAGCGTTGACGACGCTTCAAGTTTGAGGCGAAACGCTCGACGCGTTAAAATAGGCGGGCCGGACGTTTCGCGGCGTCTTGGCGGTGAGTTTCGTTATTCGGCGTTTTCCGACGCTTCCTCGGGCGCTTTTTCGACCGGTTCGTCGGTCTTTTTCGGGCCGTCCGCCTCTTTGATGATGCGAATCGCGTCGACCGCCGGATTCTCGACGAGCGAAATTTCGCGAACGACCGCGCCGACGTGCAGACGCGCCGTCGGGCCCTCCGCCGGTTCGCGGTATTTCTCCGGATTCGCGAAGCGGAGCGCGAGGCTTCCGGCGGTTTCGATATATTCGGCCATTTTCGGCGAAATTTCCGGGTTCTCGTCGCCGAACTCCGGCGCTTCGTCCGTTACGAGGAGAACCGACGCGCCCATATAGTTGCCCGGATAGAGGAGAACGCAACGGGAGCGGTTCGGCGACGCGAACGCGGCGTCGAGCGCGTCGCAGTCCTTTTGGTTCCGTCCGACGACGCAGTAAGCGTTTTCATCGAGCCGCAGGCGGCGCCCGGCGGCGATGAGACGGGCGTCCCAAACGGTCGGCTGCGTTTTGTATTTCAGCATATCGCGAACGCGCGGCGAATACGAGTTTTCGCAAAGGACGCATCCGGTCGACGGTTGCGGAATCGTTTTAATGTCGTAATCTTTGCGGGCGAGCCAAACGAGCTTGCCGCGTCCGCGTCCGGTGAAAGAGCGGAGTTTTTCGCGGTCGAGCGAGCCGTCTTTTTCCGGCGCGGTCGGGTTCAAGACCTTCGCCGAAAGGGGACGGACGAGTTTGTCGCCGAGACCGGATTCGCGCGAAATCAGCATCAGTTGGTGAATCTTTTGGCTGTTCGGGCGTTGGCCGGAGACTTCGCCGGTCGCGACGAAATCGGCGCCGATCTCTTCCATCAACTTTTTCGCTTCGCGACACATCATCGCGCGGCAGTCGAGGCAAGGGTTGACGTTCGCGCCGTATCCCCAACGCGGGTTCGCGAGCATTTTCATATAGTCTTCGCCGAGTTCGCGAACGACGAGTTCGACGCCCAACTCTTTCGCTCGGTCGGCGGCCTCTTTCGAACAATCGTGAAAAGGCGTGATAATATTCAAACCGACGACTTCGACGCCTTGCTCTTGCAGAAGACGCGTCGCCAGCAAACTGTCCAAACCGCCGGAAAAAAGAACGATCGCTTTCATCGGAACCTCGTGTTTTCGCCGTTGGAGCGCCGCGCTCGACGTTTAGATCGAAAACGCGGCGCGTTCGAGGCCGCGTCGACGGCGTTCCGGCGGCCTCCGTTATTTTCCTTATTATACGCGATTTTTTGCGGAGCGCGACCGCCCCCGACGCTTCTTTTTTCGCGAAAAAGGGAAAACGGTTCGCGACGAGGAGAAAATTCCGACGAAAGAGGGAAACGCAAGTTGGCAAACCGCAACGGAACGAGGCGGAACGCAACGGAACGAGGCGGAACGAGGCGGAACGAGGCGGAACGAGGCGAATAAAGAAAAAGAACGCGGAAAAAAGCGCAAGAAATAAAAAAACCGCCTCGAAAGGCGGTTCAAAGCCAGCGGGGAGAATCGAACTCCCAACCTCAGCATTACGAATGCTGCGCTCTGCCAGTTGAGCTACGCGGGCAAAAAGCCGGAAAACTTAACGCTCAACGCCGAAGACTTTAAGGGGGTCGGTTGGCGTTGGTCTTGTTTCCCTTAACTCTTATGCCAACATTCTAACCGAGATTCCGAAATCGTCAAGCGGCTTTTTTAAAATTTTTTTATTTTTCTTCAAAACGTCGTTTTTCGTCGGCGATCGGCGGCGAAACGCTCCGTTCTCGCCGTTCCGCTTCTAAAAGAGCGACCGGTTGAAACGAGGCGAAGTCGGCAAGCGTTCTAAAAGAGCGTCCAATCGGAACGGGCAAAGTCGACGAGCGCGACCGCCTGCGCGAGAACCGACGCGACGTAAACGGGAAAACGGCAACGTCGTTCGACGCGTTCCCAAGCCGCGTCGAACGATTCAAAAACGGACGACAAGCGAGGCGTTTGGGTTCCGGCGCGCGCTTCGGCGTCGAAAAGATCGTCGAACTCTTGGTCGTCGTTCAACGCGTCCGGCGCGACGGCGGCGCTTCTCGTCGGCGGCGAGGAAAACGGAGCGTCGGGACGCGACCTTTGAATTTTGAAAAGAAGCGTCGCGAACGCGAGAGCGGCGACCGTCGGCGGCGCGGGCGTCCAACGATCGGTCGAGAAATCGATCGCCGCGACGACGCACTGCGCGACCAGCCAGCAGGCGAAAACGGCGATCGCGAGCGCAAACTGAACGACGTTTTGACGCGCGCCGTCGAAAATAAGCCGCGTCGAAAAAAAGCCGAAGAGCGCGGCGGCGACGCTCGCTTCGAACGTCGCCGCGAACGGGGAAGCGTCGTTCGGCGCGCTCCAAAAATAAGGAAACGCCGCCAAACCGAGCGAACAAAGCGCGATAAAAACGCCGAGCGTCGCTCCGAACGCGCTCCGAAACGTCGCGCTAAACCAACGTAAAAAGAGGCCGAAAACGCCGAGCAAAAGCAAAGCGCGAAGGTCGAACGCCAAGGAAGCGGAGCAAAGCGCGACGAGCGTCCAAGCGCAAACGCCGAAATAAACGGTCGCGACGCTTAAACTCGAACGCCGCCAAGCCCAATATTCGCCGAGCGCGCAACAAAGGAACGCGCCGTCGACGAAACGAAGAGCGAAAACGCGGCTCGAACCGTCGTCGAGCGCGAGCGCCGCGACGAGCGCCGCCGTCGCGAAAAAATGGAGCGAACGCGAACGCGACGATTGCGCCGTCGCGAAAAGAAGGAGCGCCGTCGAAGGAAGCGCGTTCGCCCAAAGTTCGCGTCGTCGCGAAGCGTCGCCGTCGCCGAAAAGCGCCCAAACGCCGACGAGAAACGTCGCCGCGCCGAGACAGTAAAGAAAATGCGCCAAAAGCGGTTCGTCGCGCCGGTCGGCGAACGTTCCGCCGCAATGCGCGATCGCGAGAACGGCGACGAGAAACGCGGCTCGAACGAATAAAGGACAAGTCGACCAACGCGCGGCGGCGATCGCGAAAATCGCGCCGGCGACCGCGGCGATTCCTAAAATCGCGAGCGTCGTCGTCGCCCAACGCCGCCGTTCTTCAAAACGCGAATCGCTCGTCGCGGAAGACGAGGGAGACGGAGAAGAGGGCGCGACGGCGCCGAAGCAGTCGCGGATAAAACGGTCGCCGTCGTCGGGCGAGGTTGAGCGCTTCATTGACGATTCCTTTGGCGCGGCCGCGCAAGCTCCGACGGAAACCGGCGAGGAACAAGGAAACAAAAAGAACGTTAAAAACCGAACAGCAATCCGACGCTTCCCACGTGGAACGTTTGTTCCTTGCTTACGAGGCAGTCGTAGTCCCCGGCGACCGCGAGCGCGCCCCACAAGGAAAGACGCAATCCGACGCCGCCCCAGAAGAAGTCGTCGCCGGCGCCGCCGCCTTGATAGTACGGACTCGACGGCGCGAACGTTCCCGGGACGCGGCCGAAGCAGAAGTTTTGGATCGACTCGTTCTGCGAACGAAGCTGCGAAACCCAAGCCAACCGTCCTTGCAACGTGAAAGAGTCGAGCCCGGCGAGGTTCACGTCGATTCGCGACCCGAGCGTCATATAACACGCGTCGTAATTGCGTTTGTCGCCGCCGATTTTACGCAGCGAATTCGGGCTGAAATTGTCGTGTTCAAGGTAGGAATATTGGTACGAGCCGAACGGTTTCAACACGAACAGCCCGAGCGTATGCATTTCGTAGCCGGTTTCAAAGTAGCCGCCCGCTTGATAACCGTCGTAAGTCGCGGAGCCGACGTCGCCGCCTTTCGCTTTGTATCCGTCGTCGCCGTAGTTCGCCAACGCGGTGAAGTAGAAGCCGCCCGCGTGCAGGTAAACCCCGGCGCCGATCGTATGGTCGTTTTGACGGATTTTTCGTCCGACGTATTTAACGTCGTTGCGATGGTAGTTATAATAAGCGGTAAAGTTGACCGACCCCATCGGCATATTGACGCCGACTTGCGCGCCGGTCGCGTTCGCGTCGATTTCGCCGCTCCACTTTTCCGGTCGGATTTCGCCGCTGCCGAGGTAGCCGTTTCCCCAAAATTGAAGCGATTTCAGCGTCGGCAGATGGACGGAGCCGCGAACGACGACGTCTTGCGAAAACGAGAAGCTCGACCCGTTGAAATACGCTTCCGAACGCGGCGCTTCGTCGGCGCGAGGCGCGTCGAGCGTCGAAAAGTCGTCGAGCGAAACCGCGGCGTTCGGCGCGTCGAAAGCGCCGAGTTCGCCGAAAACGCCTCGCTTCTCGGCGGAGCGCGACTCGCCGGAATTATCCGAGGCGTCGAGCGCGTCGAGCGCGTCGAGCGCGTCGCGGGCGTCGGAAACGTCGAACGAGTTCGCGTCGCTCAAAACGGCGTCGTCGAAAAGACCGTTCGAAAAAAGACTCGCGTCGGACGCGACGACGCCGGACGCGGACGCCAAAACGAACGCGACGCCGAGAAAAATTCGAGTAAAACGGTGCGAAAGCGACATATCGGAACCTCCGCGTCGATTCGACGGCGAACGCTCGACGAACCGCGGTTAGGGGCGAAGTGCGAAATTCTTTAAAAAAGTTGGACGAAAAGTAAGGTTTTTACGGAAAATAATCCGGGGTTACTTGACATAATCGGTAAATTTAATACAAAACTTAATATAAAGGTTCGATTTTTTTTAAACCGGCGTTTGAAAAAATCGAAATTTTCGTTATACTAGAATATCGGTCGCAATAGCGGACGCAAGTTTTTGAGAAACGAAAACGAATTTCGACGGTTTGATTGATTGTCGAACCGAAATTTGTTTTCGGGTCGTTTTCGCGTCGAGTCGTCGCCGCGCTTTTTTTCGGGCGCCGCGTCGACGCGTCGAGCGAACGTCGGCGCGCGTCGCCGAGCGTTTCGTTGACATTTCAGGATAGATAGTTCAAATGGCAAAACATAATCCTTTTAGCGTATTCCGCCGTAATCAAAAGGCTTGGATGGCGGGGCTTACTCTCTTTACGATGTTTTCGTTCATCGCGTTGGGGTCGATGGTGCAGTGCGTCGGAACCGGCGGACAGCAGGGCGGAACGACGGGCGAAATCGCGAAAACGGTCAAGTACGGAAATTACGATTACGACGCGTATCGTCAAACTTACGATTCGGCGACGCGTTTGTCGAAATTCGCGCAAACGGCGTTCTATTCGCTGGACTCCGAAGCGTGGGCGGAAACCGCTCAAATGGCGCAATATCTGCCCGAGAATTATCTCGCGCAATTCTATATTGCCGCTTTGTCGAGAAAAGACGGCAACAAAGCCGCGCAAGCGCAACGTCTCAACGCGATGGCGACCGAGTTGGAATACGCTTTGTCCGACGCGCAAGCCTTGGTCAACCGTTGGCTGATCCTGCAATTCGCTTACGACAAGGGCTTGGCCGCGAGCGACGCCGACGCGACGCAATACCTGCAAACGCTTCTCGGCGGTTCGCTCTCCCCGGAAGAATGGCAAATGTGCTATAACGCCGGCGGTCTGAACGACCAACTTCTGATCGACTTGCTGAAAGAGCAAATCGCTTACGAACGCGCCGTCGCTCGTTACGACAACCCGAGCGCGCTCGTCGTTTCCGCCGACTTGGCCGAAGCGTTCGAAGCGACGAACCGCTCGATGAAGGCGAACGTCGTCGCGTTCAACGCCGCGGATTACGTCGGCGAAATCGCGGATCCGTCGGAAGAAGAACTGAAGAAATTTTACGAACAATACCGCAACGTCGTGGCGAACGCTTCTTCCGCGACGCCCGGTTTCACCCAACCGACGAAGATCGCGTTGGAAGTCGTCCGCGCCGACGTTACGCCGGAAGTTCTCGCCGCGATTAGCGACGAAGAAGTCCAAAAATATTACGACGAACACCGCGAAGACTTCAAAAAACCGACGGTAACCCCGACCGCTCCGGCGGAAGAACCGGGGCTCTCGTTGGACGGTATCGCGGATCTCAAACTTCCGGAAGCCGCTCCGGCTGAAGAAGCCCCGGCGACGGAAACCGCTCCGGCGGAAGAAGCTCCGGCGACGGAAGCCGCCCCGGCTGAAGCCGCCCCGGCGACGGAAGCCGCTCCGGCGGAAGAAGCTCCGGCGACGGAAGCCGCTCCGGCGGAAGAAGCTCCGGCGACGGAAGCCGCTCCGGCTGAAGAAGCCCCGGCGACGGAAGCCGCTCCGGCTGAAGAAGCCCCGGCGACGGAAGCCGCCCCGGCTGAAGAACCGACCGCGTACAAACAAGCGGAAATTCTCCTCGTTTCTTATCAACAAGAAGTGGAAGAAGCCGCCCCGGTCGAAGAAGCTCCGGCGACGGAAGCTGCTCCGGCTGAAGAAGCTCCGGCGACGGAAGCCGCTCCGGCTGAAGAAGCTCCGGCGACGGAAGCCGCTCCGGCTGAAGAAGCCCCGGCGACGGAAGCCGCCCCGGCTGAAGAAGCTCCGGCGACGGAAGCCGCTCCGGCTGAAGAAACCCCGGCGACGGAAGCCGCTCCGGCTGAAGCCGAATATTATACGCTCGACGAAGTGAAAGATCGCATTCGCGAAACGCTCGCGATCGAAAAAATGAACGCGAAACTCGACGAATTGAACGCCCAATTCGCCGCCTACTATCGCGAATACTCCGCCGCGAAAACCGAAGGTCGCGAAGTCGACGGTATTGCGAAAGTCGACGCGAAAGCGTTCGCCGAAGCCAACGGTTTCGCGTATTACGCTTCCGAAGAAGGCGCCGTTGAAACGTTCGAAGAAGCGTATATCAACGAAGCGTTGCCGGCGAACGAATTGGCGACGATTTACCAACGCGCGCCGCTCGCCTACGCTCCGGCGAAAGTCGATTTTGCGGACGACGCCGCTTACATTTACCGCGCGACCGAAGTGAAAACGGAAAATTCGCCGGAATTTGAAGAAGCCAAAGCCGACGTTCTCGCCGCTTGGAAACTTCGCGAAGCCGCGAAACTCGCGCAAGCCGCCGCCGACAAGTTCGCCGAAAGCGCGAAAGCCGAAGGCGCCGATTTCGCCGCGTTGGCCGCCGACAAACTCGTCGAAACCGAACGTTTCAGCTTCCTCGAACTCCCGACCGCGTCCCCGAACTTCGCGTCGCAATCGGCTCCGCAACTCGCCGAAATTCGCGAAAAGGGCGTCGAAGCGGGCGAAGCGTTCCGCGATAACAAAGCGATCGTCGCGCCGGGTTGGGACTTCAACGAAACCGCGTTCGGTATGAACGTCGGCGACGTCGCCGTCGTCGCGAACCAACCGAAAGATCGCGTGTTCGTCTTGAAGTTGACCGAAAAAGATCCGGAAGACGCGCTTCGCGAAAACTTCGAAAAATTGGAGGACGATTACAACCTCCAAAACGTCGCGAACTTCCTGAACCGCGCTCGCGCTTCGCGTTTCACCGAGAAATTCATTGAAAATCTCCGCGAAGACGCCGGTTTCGAATGGGTTTCGATTCCGCGCGACGACCGCTAATTCCCGTTAATCCGAATCGAGCGTCGAGCGCGGCAACGCGACCCGGCGCCCGATTCTAACGGTTTTTTCGACCCGACGTCGGCGCGACGTCGGGTTTTTTAACGTCGGCGAATCTTGAAAAGGGCGAGACTTGGGCGCGGCGGCGATCAAGGAGCGAAGCGATGAACTGGATAACGAAAGCGGTAAAGCATTTTTGTTTGATAACGCGGCACAAGACGCTTGTTTTCGCTTACTGCTGTTACGCCGGGATTCCTTGGCGCGGTTTTATGCACGACTGGTCGAAATACTCGCCGACCGAGTTTTTCGAGTCGGTTCGTTATTTCGACGGCAAGCGTTCGCCGGTCGGGATTTCTCGCGAACTCAACGGTTTTTCGCTCGCTTGGCTCCATCACAAGGGCCGCAACCCGCACCATTACGAGTATTGGCTCGACTGGCTCGACGAAAAGGGAACGCCGATTCCGATGCCGTTCGAGTACGCGCTCGAGATGGTTTGCGATTGCGTTTCCGCGTCGAAAGTCTATAACGGCAAGGACTTCCGTTTTGCCGGGCTCCTCGCTTGGTGGCGACGCCGCGACGAACGCCGTCCGGTCAATATGCATCCGATTTCGAAGCGGTTTCACTTCGCGATGTTGGAAGCGCTCGCCGCCGAGGAAAGTTTGCGTCCGTTGCGCCGCGCACGCGAAATATACGAAGAGGCGCGCAACGCCTTCGAAGCGAAAACGGCTTGCGACGACGCCGAATAACCGAAGAACGCTAAGGAATAAAAACGACGCCGAATAACCGACGGACGCAAAGGAATAAAAACGACGCCGAGTAACCGTCGAGCGTCAAGAAAAGAAAAACGCCGCGTCGACCCGAAACCGGTCGGCGCGGCGTTTTGTCGTTTTAGCGTCGCAACGCGTTAAACAAAAAGTTTAGCGTTTTTCGAACTTCAAGCGAATCGAGTAATCGCCGCTTTCGGGCGCCGTCGCGCCGACGCTTAACAACTTGCCGCCGTCGACGTCTTGAAGCGCCGTTTCGAGCGCGACCTTCGAAGCGTTTTCGCCGTCCGCCGTCGCTTCGACGAACTCAAAGCCCGTCGGAACGAGGAAGCGCGCCGTCGTTTTATTTTTGGCGACAAGACGAAGCGTCGCGGCGAGCGTCGCCGTTTCCGCGTCGAAGCGGCAATCGCAAAGGTCGACCGCGCCTTGGGTAACGTGTCGGTCGCTCGACAAAAATTGCGGAACGTCGGTTTTGCGGTGCAGCGCCAAGAGGCGAACGCCGTGAGCCGGGACGATCGTTTCGAAGCGCTTCGAGTTTTCGCCGAGATACGTTTCCGTCCAAAACTCGAACGCGACGCGCGGCGCCTCGTCGAGCCCGATTTCCGCGAAGTCGAAGCCGACGGTCGCTTCTTCGTCGCTCCAGTTGAAGAGCGCGACGACGTCCCAAGCGCCGAAGTCCTTGCCGACTTTAAGGTTCCAAATCGGCAGTTCGGCGCCGAAGAACGGGTAAAGCGCGTTCGGGCGGACGTCGCAAACCGGGAGCGTCTTCTGCAGGAGCCGCATCCGCTCCATCGGGAGTTCCGCGAGTTTGTCCCCGGCGAACATCATTTGGCCCGGGAGCGAAACGACCGTCGTCGCGACGCGGGCCTCTTCGAGCGTCAGCGCTTCGTTGACGAGGAGCGTGTCCGGGTCGGAGAAGAAAACGATGTTGTTCGTGAAAACTTGATTGAGCGTGCGCCCGGCCTGACGCATAACGTTTTCCCATTTAACGGGTTGGTTCGGGTGAACGACGTCGGCGCCGGTGCGAGCCGCGTCGGCGAACGCCGCTTCCGGCCCGGTGAAGTGCCCTTGACAGGCGAGGAAAACGCGGTCTTCGCCGATACCTTCGCGCAACGCCTTAACGCAACGCTCGAACGGCGCCTCGACTTGCGGATTGTCGAACGCGGCGCGAACGTCGGCGCGTTCGAAGAAGTGCGCGCAGTAACCGGAGTTGGCGCCGGACATGCCGTCGATCTTGAAGAACTCGTAACCCCAGTCTTTCGAAGCGATTTCGTGAATGCGGCGCATGTGCGCGACCATCTCGTCGTTCGACGGGTCGATCGTGTAGACGCCGTTCCAGGTGCGCATGGGGTTCCCGTCTTTATCGTGCAGGAACCAATCTTTATGCGCTTCGTAAAACTCTTTCGAGCCGGTGCCGAACGGCGCGGTCCAAAGCCCGGGTCGGAAACCGAGCGCGCGAATATCGTCGGCGAGCTGTTTCATTCCCTTCGGGAATTGGCGTTCGTTGACTTCAAGGTTCAAGTTGTAAAACCCGGAAACCGGCAACTTATCGCTGTTCCCTTGCCAACTTTCGATCGACCAAAACTCGAGCCCGAACGGTTGCAAATGTTCCTTCCCGACGCGCGCTTCGGCGAGGTTTTCTTCCGCGCCCGCCGTGTCGAAATAGAGGTTCCAAGACATCCAGCCGGTCGGCGGCGACGGACAGCGCTTGCGGTCGATCGGCTTGTAATAAGGAACCCAACGCTTTTGATAGTAACGTTTATCGACGGCGACCGAAAAGACCGCTTCCGACGCTTCGTGAATCCGCCCGGACGCTTCGACGGCGTATTGCGCTCCGTCGATAAAGCTCGACGCGGCGTCGGGTTGCGTCGCGGCGTTTTTCGTCGTCAAGCGCAAATTCGCGGCGTCGAACCGAAGCGCCAAGTCTTCTTCGCGGGCGAAAAGGGAGTCGTTCGTCGCGGAGTCGACGACGCCGGTCGCGAGCGGCAGAACGCGCTCTCCGACTTGCGAGCGAGTGCGGCAGGGGAACGAATCGTCGCGGAAAACGACGTCGCCGCGGAACGAAATTTCGCCGAGGTAAAACTGCCTAGTGCGGTGATACGCAAGGACTTCGAGCCGGTCGCCGTCGGCGTTGAAGACGAGGTAGCCTTGCGCTTCCCCTTGCGGGTCGACGAGCGCGAGACGGTGCGAAACGGCGTCGCGCGGGGCGGCGACGGTCCAATCTTTGCCGTCGACGACGAACCCGAGTTCGCCGGAAATTTGAACGTTGGTTTCGGCGTGCGTCATCGTGAGACGCGACGTCGCTTCGTTGAATTCGACGCTCCAAGCGCCGAGCGCGAGCAGAAAAGCCGCGACGACGTTTTGCATAGCGAGTCCTCCTAAAAACGGGGTAAACGTTGCGAATGAAAGGATTGCGTAAAACGCCGCGACTCCCGGTAAAACGTCGTCGCGACGAACGAATAATGAAATATTGAGAGCGGCGCGGCGTTTGAACCGCGTTTAACGTTTTTGACGTTGAGGTTGAAGTTGAGACGCGAGAAACGACGCCGTGTCGTTTAAAAACAACGACAAGACGTCGAATCGCAATAAATTTATAATGAACGACGCGGCGTCGTTTTTAGCGGACGGCGCCGCGTCGCGATTCGGCTAGCGTTACTCGGCGTCAATCCCAGCGGAGGCGGGACGCGTCGAAGACCGGGCCGTCGGCGCAAGTTCTCTTGTAATCCCAAGTTCCGTCGTCCGTTTTCCAGTCGACGACGCAGGAGAAGCAAATCCCCAAACCGCAAGCCATCGGCGATTCCAGCGACGTCCAGCATTCGAAACCGCGCGCTTCCGAGTACTTGGCGACGGCTTTTAACATCGGGTGCGGCCCGCAGCAGAGAAGGCGAACGCCTTCCGGCGCGACGTCGTCCGGCAAAATTTCCGGGAAAACGTCCGTTACAAAGCCCTTCGTTCCGGCGCTTCCGTCTTCCGTCGCGAGGCGAACGTCGACGCCGAGCGCTCGGAAATCGTCGACGCAACTCAAACGCTCCGCCGACCGCGCGCCGAAAACGAACGTCAATTTCGGAGCGTTCGCCGGGTCTTTTTTTGCCGCTTCAAGTTGCTCCTTGATAAGGAGATAGAACGGCGCGTTCCCGACGCCGCCCGCGACCAAGACGAGGCGTTTCGGCGCGTCGCCTTTAAGCGCGACGTTCCAACCGTTGCCGAGCGGGCCCCAAAGGCGAATCGGGTCGCCCGGGCGAAGCGTCGTAAGTCGCGTCGTTCCCTTGCCGACGACCGCGTAAACGACCTCGACTCGGCCCGAAGTCTTGTCGACGTCGTAAATTGCGAACGGTCTTCCGAGAAGCGGATCGTCGCCGGCGGCAAGACGAAGCATTACGAACTTGCCCGATTCGACCCGAGCCGCGAACTCCGGCGCTTCGATTGAAATTTTCCAAGTCGAATCGGCGATTTGCCGGTTTTCGAGCGTCGTCCCGACGCCGGTCCAAACGTCTTTACGTTGAGAAATACAGTCGTGCGACATGCCGAACTCCTTGCGTTGTTGTCGGTTGCGTCGGCGCCTTTACGCGGCGTCGTCGGCGGTTGAAAACGGTTAAGCGATTAAAAACGATTGAAAGCGTTAAATACGGTTGAAACGGCGGCGAGACGTCGCGTCGACGAAAGTCGAGCGACTCGACGACGCGACGTCGTTAACGAAAAGCGACGCGGCGTCGTTGCAAAACCGCCGTTAATTTTTGCGTTGTTTATATAGGGGCGAAGTTGAGAGCGTTAGCGACCGCGTTTCGGGCCGGAGCCGCGTTTCGCTCCGCCTCGGAAGTCGCCGCCAGGCTTGCGGTTAGCGTTGAACGACGGTTTGTCGCCGAAACGCTTTTGGCCGCCGCGACGTTCGGAAGCGTCGGCGTTGAAGCGGTCGCGACCGCCTTCGCGTTCGGTGCGGTCGAACTTGCGCGGGCCGATCGTTCGTTCTTCGTCGTCGAATTCTTCGCGAACGCGGCGACGGCGTTCGCGGCGCTCTTCGGAGCGAAACTCTTCGCGGAAATCCGGATTCGCTTCGCGACGTCGCGACGGTTCGGCGAAGCGTTCGAACGACGGGTCGAATTGTCGACGACGCGGCGTCGCTTCGGCGGCGGAGTCGGCGTTTGCAACGTTCGAGTTTTTGCCGGTTTTCGAGCGTTTTTCGTCTTCGGTTTCCGGCGCGTTTCGCATCTCGATTTCGGAAATTTCAATCGGACGCAAACGCGGTTTTGTCGACGCGGCGTCGTTCGGCGTTCGAGCGGTTCGGTAAAGCTCGGCGACTTCCTTGGGGTTGAGGCGGCGGAACTCGCCCGGCGCCATTTTGCCGAGTTTAATCGAGCCGACTTGAACGCGTTGCAGTTGCATCACTTTGTGTCCGAGACGAGCGAGCATCCGGCGAATTTCGCGGTTTTTACCCTCGGTAAGGGTGATTTCGAGGACGGAACTCATTTTGTGGCGGGATTTAATAACGACGTCGTCCGCTTGCACGATTCCTTCGGCGATGTGGACGCCCCGTTTGAGGTCGCGCGCCAGTTCGTAGTCGACGAGCCCGGCGACTTGCACTTTGTACTTTTTCGGCGCTTCGAAACGCGGGTGGGTCAGGCGTTCCGCAAGCGCGCCGTCGTTGGTGAGGAGAATAAGGCCTTCGCTGTTTTGGTCGAGACGACCGACCGGGAAGAGTCGGCCGAACTGCTCGGGGATAAAGTCGAGGACGCGGCGTCGACCTTGCGGGTCGCTGTTGGTGCAAAGGGTGTTTTTCGGCTTATTAAGGGCGAGGTAAATCGGTTTCGCCTTCGGGAGCGCTTCGCCGTCGACGCGAATCCGCTGTTCGTTCGGAAAGACGCGAACGCCGAGTTCCGTAACGACGACGCCGTCGACTTCGACGCGTCCTTCGGCGATGAGTTCCTCGCACTTGCGTCGACTTCCGTAGCCTGCCGCCGCGAGAACTTTTTGCAGGCGATGCCCGAGCTCCTCGGCGAGCGGGTCGTCGGCGTCGACGACTTTTTTCGGCTTCTTGACCGGAGCGTTCGCGAAAACGGAGTTGGCCGCGGCGCGCTCTTGACGGGAATTGGTGGTAAAACGCGGGCGACCGGGCTTCGGAGCTCGCGAAGAATCGAGACGGGGCTTGCGGTTGCGAGACTGCGATTGCGGACGAGAATGTCGGGAGCGAGCCATAGAAACCTCCGGGAAAACGTTGACGCTCAAAATGCGCCGATAGGAAACAAACGACGTGAAAACGACATTATACTATAAAAAAGGGAGCGCGCCAAGGCGGCGAAACGGAGGGGAATGAAATTTGGAAAGACAAAACGGCGGAAACGGAGAATAACGCAGTATATGCAAAATAAGGAAAATAGGTGGTATGGGCGGGATAACGACCGCTTTTGTAGAAAAAGAAATTTTGAAAAAATTAAGAATTTGCCCCCTTGCGCTTTTTGCTTCTTGGGGTATATTCTTACCTGTCGCTGGCAATGACCGCGACGACGACAAACGCCGGTTCGCTTTCGAGCGGAAAAGTCAAAAGCGAAAACGAAAATAAAAATTTTTCAAAAAAGCTCTTGACGAAAACAAAAACGGCGCTAAGATAGATGAGTCGCTTCGATGAAAGCGGCGAGTAAAAAAGAAAATGCGACCTTGACGGTCGGCGAAAATAGCGAAAGTTTGACGGTTGAAAAATCGTTGAAGTTGCTTAAAACGAAGGCGTAAGCCGAGGTTTTAAACGATATTTTACAATTAGGTGATGCAAGAGTGGCGTCTGGGATTTTGTCGCTTGTCGACGGTTCGCGCCGAGTTTGACGGTCGACGGCAACGTTGACGGTTAAGCGGGGCGAGAGCGTAAGTCGGTTGAGCGGCGGATCTTAGAAACATAACTATAATTTTGTCGAATTCATTGAGTTCAATAACTTTATAGAGCGATAACAAGAATACTCGAAAAACGTTACATTCTTCG
>JAGBDN010000091.1 GCA_017937485.1 Thermoguttaceae bacterium | reverse complement strand
GTTTTCAAAAGCGTTTTCCGTCGATTGCGGAGCTTTTTTCAAACGGCTAAAACGGCTAATTTCGCAATTCGCAAACAACCCTTTGTAACGCTTGAACTTAACCTCTTTTTCTGTTTTACCCCGAACCGAACATAATAAACATTATCGGACGTTGTTGTAAACATTAACGAGATAACAAACGCTAGCGGAGTCTTCACGACAACTACTAGAACTTTGCTACAAACAACGTCGCTTATTATTGTTCAATTAGTTATTGTAATATTCTCGCGTCCAAGAATTAGGGCGATAGCAGACCGGTTCCACCAAGATATGAACGCGGACAAAAGGCGCGGAGACGCACGGGGGCCCATCAATGAAATCCTTTCCCCTGCTCCGCCTTGCTTGTCGGTCTTGCTTAATTTGACGCGGCAACGCGGCAAGGGCAAAAAAAGGAACGGCCAAGTCGAATAATTAACGAGCGGCGACTTGAAAAACGTGGCGAGTTTCAAGTCGCCACGACGGCGGGAACAACGTTAAAAGCTGGAGAAGACGTTTTGCTTTGCGGCGCCGCGTCGTCGATTACGGCGCGCGCGGAGCAAGAGACGCGGCGACAAAGTCGAAAAAGAAGAACGGCGCGATGAAACACGCGGCGTCTTTTCGCAAAAATTTTTCTTATTTTTTTATTATTTTTCTTGCTTTGGGTTCGGCGTTCGGTTATACTAAACGACGAAGAGCGCGACCTTTTTATTTCGCGATTTCTGTTTGACGCCGATTAACGTTCGCAATACCGTCGCTTGACGCAAGGAGATACGCCAATGTCCGACGACGCAAAAAAACAATTCTCAAAACTGAAATCCGCTTTCACGAAGCGTCTCAAAACGCTCTTTGCGGAAACATTTGAGCCGCTTGGATTTACGCCGTCTCCGGGAAAACGTCAACGCTGGGAGCGTTCGAACCTTGCGACGCCGCAAGTCGTCGCTTTTAAATACGACGTCGCGGCAAGAGCCTTTTATCTCGAATACGACCATTATATTACTTTTAATCGCGAATGTTGGGCGAACGCGCCGGACGACGCCGAGTCGCAGGAAACGCTCGCTCTTTTCTTTCGCTCGTTCTACGCGGGCGACTCCGACGTCTTTAAGATGGGCGATTTAGACGTCTTGCACTGGCTCCCGCGGCAAAAAAAGTTCAACTTCGTTCCCAAAACCGAAGCGGACGCCGACAAAATTTTTGCGCGAATCGAGGCGCAGTTGCGTTACGACGTCCTTCCCTACCTTCAACGTTTTGAAACGCCGACCGACGTTTTAAACGCTTACGACTCGGGAAATTACGGTCGCCTTATGGAAGCCGATCCGAACGGGAGCCTTGATTTTTTTATCGACGAACGAAACGGCGATCTTTTCCTTGCTTGCGCTCGTTTTCAAGTCGGACAATACGCCGAAGCGGCGACGCACCTTGAACTTGCGGCGGAAAAAGCCCTCGCCGACGACTCTTGGACGGCGTCGAGCGCTTATTGGCGGCTTTACGCTAAAGCGATGCAAATCGGCGCGTTAAGCGTTCGCAAAATTATTGAGGAAAAGGGGCCGGGCCCGGCTCCGGCGCGTCCGAAACGTTGCTGGCGCGAACTCGACGTCCCGCCGGAACTCGCCAATTATTCGGATCGCCTCCAAGTTTATCGCCTCCTCGAAAACGCCGCGTCCCCTTGCGAAGTCGTTGCGAGCAGAGCGCTTAAAGCTCTTGAAACGCTTAAACAGGAAGAAGCGAATCGCCCGGCGCCGGAAGCGAAACGCGACGCGGCGTCCGAAGAACGGCAAAAAGAGGCCGAACGACGGCGCGTTCTCTTTTCCCCGACGCCCGACGATAAAAAATTGTTGGAGCGTTACAAGAGGGAACTTAAAAAGCGATTCCGAGAAAAGACGAAGGAACTCCTTGCGCCCAAAGGGTTTGTCAAAACCAACTCTTCCGCGACCGCTTGGCGTCGCGAAACCGAAACGCTCCGCCATTCCTGTTGGTTTTCGTTTCACAACGGTTATAAGTTTATAATCCATTACGCTTACGCGTTGAATCCCGATTTTTCCATTTGGAACAACGCGCCGCAAGACGCAGAAACGCAAGGGATTATCGCACGTTGGCGCGATTATGAAACCGAAAGTTACACGATGGGGCGCTTGAACGCCTACAAGCAATACAACCAAAATATTCCGACGAACGACGAAGAATTCGAAACGTCGTTAAACGAAATCGATAAAACGCTTAACGACGAAGTTCTTCCCTTCTTCGACCGTTTTTGCGAAACGGCCGACGTCCTGCGCGCCGTCGACGCCGGAGAAGTCTCCAAACGCCGCGCCGTCGCCGAAGATCCCAACTGGAACCTCTATTATCTCGCGGTGTTGCGTTTCCAAGCCGGGCAAACCGACGACGCGGCGTCGTTGTTGCGCGAACTCGTCGAGAAGTCGAAGGACGACGATCGCGATTGGTATATTATGCGAGTCGAAGCGGCGCGAATCGGGCTTTTAGCGCTCGAAAAAACGCTCGCGGAGTAAGAAACGTCGGAGCCGGATCCCCTCGTTCGACCGCCGTTCAAGAAGCGACGCAAATTCAGAATTTGTTTGTTTTAGATTGCAAGTCGAACGCGGTTCGTCGCCGTCTCAAAGTCGCGGCGTCGACGCGTTTAGTTTGACGCCGATTAGCGTTCGCGTTATTACAACTTGCAACAAGGAGATTTTCCCAATGTCGGACGAAGCGAAAAAACAATTCTCAAAACTGAAATCCGCGTTCACAAAGCGACTCAAAACGCTTTTCGCGCAAACATTGGAACCGCTTGGATTTACGCTTGCTCCCATCCCGGGAAAGCGTTATCGCTGGGAACGCGCGAGCGACGGAACGCCGCAATACTGCGTTTTCTTTTACAACGCCTCGACAAACGAATTTTGGTTTACCTACGGTTGCTTCGTTAGATATTGTCGCGATTGTTGGGCGAACGCGCCTTGCGACGCCGAGACGCAAGAAACGCTCGACCGTTTCTTTCGCGCCTTTGAAAGCGGCGACAAACTTCTTAAAATAGGCGGTTTAGACGTTTTCTTCTGGCCGCATTGGTTCGTCGCGTTGGATTTCCAGCCGAAAACCGCGGACGACGTCGACGCGATTTACGCGGAAGCGGAAGCGCGGTTACTCGACGTCGTCGTTCCGTTTCTTCAACGATTTCGCGAACCGTCCGACCTTTTAAGCGCTTACGACGCCGGTCTTTACGAGTATCGCGTCAAACTGAGTTCCGACGTTGTTTTCGACCATTTTATCGACGGGCTGGACGCCGATTTCAAACTCGCCGTCGCTCGTTTTCAAGTCGGGCAATACGCCGAAGCGGCGACGCACTTTGAACTTGCGGCGGAAAAGGCGCTCGCCGACGACTCTTGGAACGCGCCCAACGATTATTGGCGGCTTTACGCTAAAGCAATGCAGATCGGCGCGTTAAGCGTTCGAAAAACCGTCGATGAAAAGGGCCCGGGCCCGACGCCTCCGCGTCCGAAACGTCGTTGGCGCGACCTCGAAATTCCGCCGGAACTCGTCAATTACCCGAATCGCAACGAAATTTGCCGCCTCCTCGAAAGGGCCGCGTCCCCTTACGAAGTCGTCGCCAATAAAGCGTTTGGCGAACTCGAAATTCTCAAAGCCCAGGAAATTTGCCGTCCGACCTCGCAAGCGGAACGCGACGCGGCGACCGAAGAACGGCAAAAACAGGTCGAACGCCTCCGCGTTCTCTTTTACGGAAACGCCGAAGATAAAAAAACGTTGGAGCGCTACAAAAGAGAACTCAAAAAGCGATTCCGCGAAAAATTTCAAAAACTCTTTGCAACGCAAGACTTTGTCAAAGACGGTTCTTCGGGAACTTATTGGGAAAACGAGACTCAAACGCTCTGTCGCTATTCTCATTTTTCGTTTCATAAGGGATATCTTTGCCTACTTAATTACGGTTACGCGATGCAACCGGATTTTTCGATTTGGGACGCCGCGCCGCAAGACGCTAAAACGCAAGACGTTGTCGCTCGTTGGCGAAAGTATGTAACGGAACATTACGAACTACGCGCCCTTAGCGCTCATCGGCAACGCGGCTGGGATACGCCGACGAACGACGCCGAACTTGAAACGACGCTAAACGAAGTCGACGAAGAACTTGAAAACGTTGTTTTACCGTTTTTTACCCGTTTTCGCGAAACGTCCGACGTCCTGCGCGCCGTCGACGCCGGAGAAGTCGACGCCAAGGATACGGTCGCCGAGGACGTCGACTGGCGCCTTTACCATCTCGCGGTTTTGCGTTTCCAAGCCGGGCAAACTGCGGAAGCGGCGGCCTGTTTGCGCGAACTCGTCGAAAACGCTGAAAAACGCTCGGCCCCTCCCCTCGATTGGGAAAAGTTGCGAGCGGAAGCGGCGCGCGTCGGGCTTTTGTCGCTCGAAAAAACGCTCGCGGAGTCGGGCGCCGCCGCCAAACGCGACGTCTCGCCGCAATCGCTCGACGGTTAAATCGACATTAATAAACGTTAAATGCGAATAAAAGGCGTTCGACTCGGCGCTTGCGAAAAAATCGGAAAAGTCGGCGCGAAAGTTCGGCGCGTTGGACGGCCCCCGTTGACAGACGCCGAGAATCGGGTATAATTTACAAGAAAAAGCGTTTTTCGACGGGCGTTTCCGCCGTCGTCGAGCTTAACGTTCGCAAACAGAACGCTTACGAAATATTTAATCGCTCGCCCCGACGGCTTCTTGGAGCTCGCTCGGGACGGCGGCGTCATTTCCTTCGTTTGGAGTCGAAAACCAAATGGCCTACGAAATCCTCCGAAAAGAGACCCTGAATCCTCAGATATTTCTGATGGAAATCCTCGCGCCGGCCGTCGCTAAAAAAGCGGAACCGGGGCAATTCATTATCTTGCGCATCGACGAGTTCGGCGAACGCGTCCCCTTCACCATCGCCGATTACGACCGCGAAAAAGGCGGCGTTACGATCATCGTTCAAGCGGTCGGCAAAACGACGAAAGACCTCGCGCAACTCGAAGCCGGCGACTCCGTTCTCGACTTCGTCGGCCCGCTCGGCGTCCCGACTCCGCTCGAAGGGCTCAAAAAAGTCGCGGTCATCGGCGGCGGTCTCGGCACGGCCATCGCTTACCCGCAAGCGAAAAAGCTCAAGTCGCTCGGCGCGGAAGTTACCGCCATCGTCGGCTTTAGAAGCGTCGACTTCATCATTCTCAACGACGAAATGACGGCGGCGTCCGACAAGCTGATCGTCGCGACCGACGACGGCTCGAACGGAAACAAGGGCTTCGTTACCGACAAACTTAAGGAAGAACTCGACGCCGGCGAAAAATTCGACGAAGTGATCGCCATCGGTCCGCTCCCGATGATGCGCGCCGTCTGCAAACTGACCGAACAATACGGCGTTCCGACGACCGTCTCGATGAACCCGGTCATGATCGACGGCACCGGGATGTGCGGCGGTTGTCGCGTGATCGTCGACGGTCAACCGAAGTTCGCCTGCGTCGACGGCCCGGACTTCGACGGCCATAAAATCGACTGGGACGCCGCGATGAAGCGTCAACAAATGTACAAATCGCACGAAAAACAATCGTGCGCCGACGGAAAATGCCGTATTGGAAGGGGGAAATAACCGTGGCTAAAGCTAATATGCGCAACGATAAGAATCCGATGCCGGAGCAAGAGCCGAACGTCCGCAACAAGAACTTCCTCGAAGTCGCGACCGGCTATACCGCCGAAGCGGCGATCGACGAAGCGCAACGTTGCTTGAATTGCAAGCACAAGCCTTGCGTCAACGGTTGCCCGGTCGGCGTTAAAATCCCGGAATTTATCGCTTTGGTCGCCGAAGGAGACTTCGAAGGCGCTTACGCGAAAATCTCCGAAACGAACGCCCTTCCCGCCGTCTGCGGTCGCGTTTGCCCGCAAGAATCGCAATGCGAATCGAAATGCGTTCGCGGAATCAAAGGCGAACCGGTCGGCATCGGGCGTCTCGAACGCTTCGTCGCCGACTATTACCGCGAAAACTGCGCCGCTAAAGAAGAAATCGTCAAACCGGAACCGAACGGCAAAAAAGTCGCGGTCGTCGGCTCCGGCCCGTCCGGTCTCACGGTCGCGGGCGACTTGGCGAAACTCGGTTACGACGTAACGATTTACGAAGCGTTCCACACGGCGGGCGGCGTCTTGATGTACGGGATTCCGGAATTCCGCCTTCCGAAAGCGATCGTTCAACAGGAAGTCGATAAACTCCGCAAATACGGGGTTAAAATCGAAACGAACGTCGTCGTCGGCAAGACGATTCTCGTCGACGAGCTGTTCGAGGACATGGGATACGACGCCGTGTACGTCGCGTCCGGCGCCGGGTTGCCGTCGTTCCTCGGAATCGAAGGCGAGCAACTCAACGGCGTTTACTCGGCGAACGAGTTCCTGACCCGCGTCAACCTGATGAAGGCGTACCGCTTCCCCGAGTACGACACGCCGGTTTATTGCGGGAACAGCGTCGCGGTTTTCGGCGGCGGCAACGTCGCGATGGACGCCGCCCGCAGCGCGAAACGCTTGGGCGCGGAAAATGTTTACATCGTGTACCGTCGCGGTAAGGAAGAACTTCCGGCCCGCGCCGAAGAAGTGATGCACGCGGAAGAAGAAGGCGTCAAGTTCCTTCTCCTGCAAAACCCGACGAAATTTATCGGCGACGAAAACGGTTGGCTCAAAGCGGTCGAAGTCGTCGATATGGAGCTGGGCGAACCGGACGAAAGCGGTCGCCGTCGCCCGCAAGTCGTCGTCGGTTCGGAACATACGATCGAAATCGACGCCGCGATTATTTCGATCGGTCAATCGCCGAACCCGCTCATCAAGAACACGACGAAGGGTCTCGAAACGAACAAACGCGGTTGCATCGTCGCCGACGAAAAGGGCGCGACCTCGAAACCGTTCGTTTACGCGGGCGGCGACGCGGTTACCGGCGCCGCGACGGTCATTCTCGCGATGGGCGCCGGCAAAACCGCCGCGCAAGCGATTCACGAAGCGTTGCAAAATAAGAACTAACGACGCCTAACGCTTTCAAACAAAACCCCGCGACGACGCGTCAAAACGTCGCCGCGGGGTTTTTCGATCTCTCTTTCGCGTCGACGCCGCCGGTTTCTCTTGCGGCGGTCTCTCGCTTTGCGTCGATTCGCCGACGTTTCGGTTTCCTTGCCTCCGGTTTTTTCTCGTTCAAACTTTTGTCGTCAAACGAGTTAACAAGAAACGCGACGGGGCCGCGCGGCCCGAACGCGAAAAATCTTAGTCGGGGCTTAAACCGCTCCCGCCGTCGCGACGAGTTTGCTTCTCGGCGTCAAACCCCAAAAGAAACGCCGCAAGACGCGGCGTCGTTAAGAAAACGGTCGCGGCTCAAACGTTTTAAACGCGGAGGGTTACGCGTCGACAAACGCCGACTCTTCGACAAGAGCCGAACCGAGCGCGGGCAATTTGACCGTCGTTCGTCGCGCGCCGCGACGAAGCGTCAACGTTAAGTCCTCGTCGAGAACGTTCCAAAGGTAAAGCGCTCGCGCCTCCGGTTTCCAAGCCAATACGACCGGGCGCTCTTCCTCGACGTAAGGAACGCCGTCCGCGCGCAAACGCTCCAAAATCGAACGCCGGAACGCGAACAGCGAGTCGAAATCCTCGGAAACCGCCGAAAATCGACCCGATTGCGACTCGAATCGCGCGACGCAAGTCGAACCGCCGGAACGCAAAGCGCCCCGCTCCATCGCCGCCGCGTCGCCGTCGCTCAAGAACGTCCAACCGTCCGTCGTAATCTCGTCGCAAACTTCGAACGGAACGCCGAGCGCCAAGAAGAGCGAATACGCGTTTTCGCCGCCCAAGTATCGCGACGCGACGCCGTAATAATGCTTGAACGGCCCGGCCAATTTCGACCCGCCAAAGCGCGTATGGAACGCCTTTTCTTGCTTCATTCGCGCCGACAAAATCGGCCAACTCTTCGGCGGAATCGCTCGCAAACCGCTCATAAAGCACGTGTTGCGCACGTCCGAAATCGTCGAAACCGACAACTTCGACGCCATATTCTCCGGCGAAAGCGTCCCTTCCGGAAAGACCGTCGTCTCGCTGAACGCTCGACCCGGCGCGCAAAAACGACGATGCAACAACGAGCTAAAGAGTTCGATCGTCTTGCTTTTCGGCGGAGCGAACCAAGAATCGCTAAACATCCCCTCGCCGACGCGGAAAAGCGAATCGCGGTAATCGTCGAGCCGGATTCCGCCGCGCTCGCACCCCATATACATTACCATAATCCCGACGTCGACCGACGGATCCGCCGCCTGTTGCGTTCGGTAACACGCCGTCAAACGGTCGCAGAAGTAGTCGACCCAAGCGCGAAGAAGCGGCGTGTCGGCGTTGTTGCGCAGATCGTCGAGCGTCTCTTCCCAACGGTTTTCGGCAAGCCCGGCTTTTTTTAGGAAGTCGGCGCGGCACTCCGGACAAACGCAACCGCCGATTTGACCCGGCGACGAAGAAAAGCGGAAGTCGTCGTCGAGAAAATAGTTGAACTTGCCGTACCGCGCTTTCAGCGTTCGAATCGCCTCCGCGCTCTCGACGTCGGCCGGAGAATGCCAAGAAAAACCCCAGTTTTCCGAACCGTCCCAACGCTTCGCCGTCTTCCAATGCTCCGGCGGCAGGTTCGGGAAGTTCGAGTCGCGAGGGTCGAGCGCGCCGCCGCCGTGGCAAAACGGAACGCTAATCAAATGCGGTCGCAACCCCGCCTTCTTAATTCGGCCCAGCCAATAGTCGAGCTTGTCCCAAGGATACGGGAAATAGCCGTAAAACCAAGCGCAGAGCCAAGCGTCGGTAACGCCCACGTCGGCCCAAATTTCCGGCAGATCGCCGTACTGCTCGAACATTTCGACCGCGGAACTGATATGGAACGTTCGCTCGGTCGCGTCGATTCGGATATTTTCGCCCGGCTCGTAAAGCGGTTTCGGCGGAAACGCGGCGTCGCCGTTTTCGGCGGCAAAAACCGACGCGTTTTTCGTCGCCGCGCCGCAACGGCAAACTCCGGTCGAAAGCGCGCCGACGGCGCATTGGGTTAAAAACGTTCTTCGCGAAGGACTCATTTTTTCTCCTTTTCGCTCGAGAGTTATTCGTTTTCAATTCCGCCGCCGGAACCCTCGCCGATCGCCGCGCCGCTTTCAAAAATATCGACGAACGGCGTCAAGTCGACTGTTCGAGCGTTTCCTGATCGACAAATTCGTCGCGGCGCTCTTCGCGCGGTTTCGGTTTCGCTTTCTTTTGCGAAGCGCGGTCGGTCGAAAGCACCTGACGCAAGAGCGCGGACACGTCTTCGTAAGGCTTTTCGTTCGGCGACCCGTTCGCAAACTGCATAATCGACTTTTGCGTCCGCTCGGTCAGCGACACCAACATCGACGACGTCGTCCCGAAATTCGGCTCCGCGACGACGACGCCGCGTTTTCCGGCAAAGTCGGGCGTTCGCGAAAACGTTCCGCTCGCCGCGGCCAAAAACGCGACCGCCGAGTCGAGCCGGTGAAGCGTCAACAACCGCCGCGCGTACTCTTGGCGTTGGTCTTCGCGGTCGTCCAAGCGGTTCGAACTCAACAGGTGCAACCCCGGTCGCAAGCGCTCGACGCCGATTTCCGTCCCGCCGTAAGCGACGCCGCCGCTCGTTCGGTCGACGCAAAGAAAGTTGACGCCCGCGTATCCGCCCGTTTCGAGTTCGCGAACGGCGCGTTCGAGCGCTTCCTCGGCGTTCGCGCAAGACAGCAACTCTTTACAAAGAAGCCCGCGCGATCTCGGGTCGAACGGAATCGCCCGCTTCGGAGCGTTCAACGCGGCGACGAACATCCCGTGTTGGTTGACGCCGGCCCAAGTGCCGCCCGATTTTCGGTCGAGCCCGCAAACGACGCGCGGGCGCCCCGATTGAATGCGCGGCGGCTGAAATTGGCGAGAATACTCTTCTTCGCGATTCAACGCGATCAGAATCGGCGCGTCGGCGACCGTTTGGTATTGAATGGCTAAAATACCCATTTTATCTACTCGCTCTCAATAAAACTATCGACGCGTCTCGAAACGCCGTTTTTTACGCGAACGTCGTTCGTTTTCTCGTCGCCGAGGAACGCCCCCCGCGCTCGACGCTTTTTAAAAAACGCCGACGAAAAAGCCGTTTCGAGCCAAAGTCGATCGTTAAGCGCAAGACGCGCCAACGCGCGCCCACAAAGCGACGACGGACGCCTGTCCGAAGCGCGACCTCGCCGATTCCCGCCGCGAGCGAAAAAGTTCGAAAAACGTCGACGAAAATTCCGCCGCCCCCGCTTGCAAGAAACCAGGTTCGACGTATATTTTCTATTAACTCGCTCGACCGCGGTTCGACGAACCAAAACGCGTTTTGAGGGAACGCGACTTTTGATTCGCTCGAAATTTCGGCTCGGTTCTAAAAAGTTCGCCGTCTCTCGCCGACGACGCGCAAAACGTCGCGACGCCGAGAACGGTCGACTCTTAATTATCGCGGAAAAAATTTTAGCGAAAAGTTCAAATTTCGTCTCTTTTCCACTATATTAATATAATGAACAAACTTGCGCAAATAGTAACCCCACTTTCGGGGGGAACCCCTTGTTTTTTTAAAAATTCCCCCTTGCGCGCTTCTTTCCTTGCACTCTTCCGCTCTTCCGAAAACTTAAATTCGTCTTATTTCCCGTTTAATCCTTGTTTTTGTTAAAATTAAAACTATCGCCAAAACCGCGTTTTCCGGCGTCGTTTGTTTTTGTCGCGACCGTCGCCGTTGAAAACCGACCGTCGCGCTTATTTCTTCGCGTTCTCTCGAAGCTTGTCGCAAGGCGAACTTTCTTGCAAGCCGCTTTTCCCAATTGTCAAAATCGTTGCATTCCGTTTATTTTTTGAATAAAATGCGGAGATTTTGAAGGAAAGTCGACGAAATTCTTGACTTCTTCGCTTTGTATGTTTAAACTAATAAAAGGAGTCGTCGCGTTCGGGAGAAAATTTTTCCGTTCCGCGCCGCCCTCGGGCCCGACTCGGAACCGCCGCTCGTTCGATTCGACTCTCGTTTCGCCGGCGCGTCCGACGTTCCCCTTCCCGTCGCGCTCCGCGTCCGTTTCGCGCTCCGCCCCATTTTGACCTTAACAGCCGTTTTCCGGAGAAGCAAATTATGTCGTTGCCTTCGCAATCCCGTCGCCGCGTCGTCGGCGCGCGCCTTTTGGCCGGTCTCGTTTCGACCTCGTTCCTGTTCGACGTCGCGCTTGCGCAGGGCCCCGCCGTATCCGGCGTCTACAACCGCGCGGCTACGATGCAATACGGCCCGGCCGGTTCCGGCTCCGTCGGTTCTTCGAGCGGCTACGGCTCTTACGGTTCTTCCAACGCGCCCTACGGCGGCTCGAGCGCTTTCGGGGCGAACGCAAACGATCCGACCGCGCCCGTTCCCGGTTCGGTCGAATGGACGCCGATCGTCGTTTCGGAACCGGAATACGTTCACGCCAAACACGATACGACGGAACCGATTCTTTCGGTCGCGACGATGGCGGAAAACTACGCCGTTTTGACCGCGAGCGGCGACAAAACCGCTCAAATCTGGACGCTCGAAGGCGCCGTCGACGAACAAAAAGCCGACTGGTTTATCAACAACGGTCGCGTTCAAAAGACGTACAAAGACGCGCATCGCCAAGGCCTGACCGACGCGATCCTTACCCCGACGGAGTCGCACGTCATTACGGCGAGCTACGACGGCGTCGGGCGTCTTTGGACAATCAACAATCAAGAAAACATCCGTCCGTATCGCGGCGCGAAAGATCGTCTTTGGCGAATCGCGATTTCTGACGACGGTCAATACGTCGGCGCGGCGTGCAACGACGGTCGCGTTTACTTCTGGGAATCGCTCACGGTCAACGACGCCGGAACGCTCCCGAACCGCGAAGACG
This sequence comes from Thermoguttaceae bacterium, assembly GCA_017937485.1. Classification (GTDB taxonomy): domain Bacteria; phylum Planctomycetota; class Planctomycetia; order Pirellulales; family Thermoguttaceae; genus RUG369. The sequence continues at coordinate 1,929 of JAGBDN010000091.1, read as the reverse complement.
CGCAAAAACTCGGCCCCGGTTTTGAAACGGTCGGCCACGAAGGCCCGGTTTTCGACGTCGCCTTCTCCCCGGACGGCGGTTTCTGCGCGACGGCGGGCGCGGACAATACGATTCGCGTTTGGAATCTGCGTATGTTCCGTCAAGTCGCCGTGATCGAAGGCCACGCGGACAAAGTTTACTCCGTTCGTTTCTCCCCGGACGGCAAGTTCCTCCTTTCGGCGAGCCGCGACAAAACGGCGCGCCTCTGGAATCCGGCGAACGGCGAAGAAGTTTGCCGCTTTGTCGGGCACCTCGGCGCGGTTCGCGAAGCCGTTTTCGCTCCGGACGGTTCCGTTTTGACGGCGAGCGACGACGGCACGGCGCGTCTTTGGCGTCCGCAATTGGGCGCGACGAACGAAACGAACGGCGCGAACGCGAACGGTCGTTCGGACGTTTACCCGCAAGCGTCGAGTTCCTTCGGTTCTTCCGGGCCGAACGGAGAACAAACGGAAGCCGCGCCCGCGCAACCGACTCGCAAAGCCGGCAAGCCGAAGGGCGTCGAGTTGGCGACCTTTGAAGCCGGAAGCCCCGTCTTCTCCGCGGCGACGACGTTCGACGGCGTTTACGTCGTCGGCGGTTGCGCGGACGGCAAAGCGCGAGTTTGGCGCGTTCCCGGTATGAGCGCCGCGGCGGATATGAACTTCGACTACGGTTACGGCGCCGATCAAAACGCGAACGGCGCGCAAGGCGGTTATCCGTCGACCCAAGGCATGCAAGGCGGCTACCCCTCTTCGCAGGGCGCGCAAGGCGGTTATCCGTCAACCCAAGGTATGCAAGGCGGTTACCCGACTCAAAACCGTTGATCGCCGTTTTTGACGTTTAATCGCAAACGCCGCGTTCTTTTCGAAGACGCGGCGTTTTTTTTGCGCTCCGCCGCCAAAAGCGACCGAGCCAACCGACTCGCCGCCTCGACGCTCAAAGACGCGGGCCGTCGACGCGGCGACTTTCCTCGCGTTAAAATTTTCATTGTTTTTTTGCGCTCCGCTCCTCCGCCGAAAGCGAGGCGTCAACCGACTCGCCGCGTCGTCGCGCAAAGACGTAGGTTATCGACGCGACTATTTTCCTCGCGTTAAAATTTTCATTGTTTTTTTGCGCTCCGTCTCCTTCGCCGAAAGCGACCGTGCCAACCGACTCGCCGCGTCTTTTTTCCTCGCGTTAAAAATTTTATCGTATTTTTGCGCTCCGCCTCCTTCGCCGAAAACGACCGAACCAACCGACTCGCCGTATCGGCGCGCAAAAACGCGAGCCGTCGACGCGGCTTTTTCCCTTGCAAGGGCCAAAAATCCGCCGGTCTCGCCGACTTTTTGTATTCTCGATAACGCCAAGTAACGCAAAAGTTTAAGACGTTTTACGAACGTCGTTTTCGACCGTTTACAGCGCCAATGAAGAAAAAAGTTAATAAAATTTCCAAAAAACCCCTTGCGCAAATCGAATTTTATGGTTTAATTACTATTGTTCTAAGGGTAACGAGGAACGAAGCCAACCCCTTCTTTTCTTCCTTAGAACAACGGAAGTTGAAAACGCACCCATAGCTCAATTGGATAGAGCATCGGTCTACGGAACCGAAGGTTATCTGTTCGAATCAGATTGGGTGTACTTTCAACCGACGCTTGAAGTTTGAAAAACGCACCCATAGCTCAATTGGATAGAGCATCGGTCTACGGAACCGAAGGTTATCTGTTCGAATCAGATTGGGTGTATTTTCAATCTTCCGAAAACTAAAATCGCAAGCGCGTTAAGCGTGTGTTTTAGTTTTCTTACATCGCGAGTTCGACGCTTTCGAACGTTATTAAAATGCACCCATAGCTCAATTGGATAGAGCATCGGTCTACGGAACCGAAGGTTATCTGTTCGAATCAGATTGGGTGTATTTTTTTATGTCCCGTTATC
>JAGBDN010000090.1 GCA_017937485.1 Thermoguttaceae bacterium | reverse complement strand
ACGTTCGCCTATATCGTTAGCGCGCAGCGTTACGACGTCGACTATATCAAAACTTTCAATCCGCAACGCGCGAAAGAAACGCAAAAACTCCTTATTCAAACCTCGTGGGTCGGCGCCGTTTTGTTCACGCCGATAGGTTTCTTTTAGGCGCGCTCGTCGCTTGTCTTTAATCAAACGGAACGTCGGCGAGGTCGACGCGTTCGACGGCGGCGTCCGACGCTCCGGCGCGGAACGGGTTTTTCACGTCGAGCCAGCGTTTGCGGTACGGGTTCGCGTTCGCGGCGTAGGTCGCCAAGAACGCGGTTCGCTCCCATTCTTCGACGCGGCGCGCTTCGGACGTCGCGTCGAGGTCGGCGAGCGTCAAGTCGGCGACGCTTCGGAAGCCGACGCCGAGGATTCCGCAACGTTCGAGAACCGAACGCCAAACTTTTTCGCCGCGCTCTCGACTTCCCGTTCGAAGCGGTTCGCCGCCTCGTCGCAAATCGCGGCGCAGTAGAGCGAACGCGTCTTCTCCGCTTTCTCGACGAGCGCTCGCGCCTTCTCGACCGTCGTCGCGTCGGGGAAAAAATCCAAATACTCCGCCGTCGCCGCCGCTTCGAAAAGAACGCGCCACTTCAACGCCGCGCCGAACGTTTGAAGCCAACGGTCGTTTCGTTCAGACCGTCGTTCGGGTTCGCGGCGCCTCGCCGGTAATAAGAAAACCTTTCGTTTGTTGCAAACCGCACCCGCCCATAAACATCGACAAAATGTCGCGTCGCTTTCTCAAAATTTAAACGAAAGCGCGTCGGCGGCGCGTTCGTTTTACGCGACAAGCCGAGCTAATCTCGCCTCCCACGACGTTTTAGCGCGACGCAAAAAAAGAACGACGCAAGCGTCGACGTAAGTTTTCGCAAGCCCGCGTTAAAGAAACGCCAAACCGACGCGACGTTTAACGTCGCCTTACGGCGTTTTCCCGACGTAACGACGTAAAAACCGCAAATTGCCGTTGTCAAATTCCAGATTATCGGTTATAATCGCCGCGCCGCGTTTTTCTCGTCTCCTATGGTCAAACTCGAAAAGGCAGCCCAATGGACAACGTGCTTTGTATGAAATGGGGAACCAAATTCTCCGCCGAATACGTTAATATTCTCGCCTCGCGCGTAAAACGTCATTTGTCGCGACCGCACCGTTTCGTTTGTTTCACGGACGATCCCGCCGGCTTACGACGCGACGTCGAAGTCCGTCCGCTCCCTGAAATGACCGGGTTGGACGGTCGGCCCGAACGCGGTTGGCGCAAGTTGACGCTTTTTCAAGAAAAGCTCGCCGACGTCGAAGGAACCGCGCTATTTCTCGACCTCGACGTGGTGATTCTCGACTCGCTCGACCCGTTTTTCGAGGTTCCCGGCGAGTTCCGCATCGTCGAAGACTGGAATTTGCCCGGCAAAAACATCGGCAATTCCTCGGTTTTTCGCTTCGAGGTCGGCGCGCATCCGGAAATTCTCGATTATTTTCTGAAAAACCGCGACGCCGTGTACGCCGAACACCGCAACGAACAAGCGTACCTAAGTTGGGCGGCGCGGCGCGGCGGCTTTTTCGAATATTGGGACGCCGATTGGTGTTTGAGTTTTAAAAAGCATTATATGCGCCGATTTCCGCTCGGATACTTTTGCGAACCTAAGCAAAGACAAGGCGTTAAGATCGTCGTTTTTCACGGGAACCCGCATCCGGACGGCGTTCGAACCGGATGGCGCGGCAATTTCGGTTTGCGCGCCGTCAAAAAGACGCCGTGGCTCGCCGAAAACTGGTCGGAAATCCCCCTTGACGACTAACGTTGCAACCGTTTAAATAACGACGTTTAACGCAAAAAAAACGGCGCGCGTTCAAAGGGCGTCAGCAACGCGCAGAGGACGAACGCCGTTTCCGCGTCGGTCGAGACGTTCGAACGCCACAAACCGTCGTCGCCGCGTCGCGCCAATAAATTCGGATAAGCTCGCCTCGCCCAACGCGCCCAACGCTCTTTCGACGCCGCGTCGCGAGCCGAACGCCAATACGCAAGGGCCGCGTAAAACTCGCCGTAAAAATAGTATTCGATTCGCGTCGTCGGCAAACGCGGAACGTCGTCGTTCAAAACGTCCGCGCCTTTTCCCAAACGCGCCGAATCCTCTTCTTTCAAACGATTTACCGCGACGCTCGACGCAAGAGGCGCCGCTTTTTCCAAATAACGAAACGCCGTCGCAATCGCTTCGGAATCGTCCGCGCCGCCGGCTTGCAACGCCAAAATCGCCGCCGCCGTTCTAGCGATTCCGCTCGGCCCGCCCAGCGTCATATAGCGAAAACCGCCGTCCGCGTTTTGACATCGCTTGACGTAAGCCATAGCCTTTTCAATAGTTGCGTTTGGAACAAAAATTCCCGCGTCCTTTGCCGCCCGCAAAGCGGAGAGTTGGCACGTCGTAACCGACAAATCGGCGACCGGAACGCGCTTCGGTTCGTAACGCCAACCGCCGTCGGCGTTTTGAGCGCGAACAATCAAATCGACCGCCGCGCGCGTCCGTTCGCGAATCTCCGGTCGCTCGCCAGTTCCCAAAACAGCCGCGAGAAAAAGAGTCGCAAACCCGTGCCCATACATCGGCTTGCGCCCTTTTTCGGCAAAGTTCGCAATAACGCCGTCGACGTCGCTTTCCGTTAACTCTTGTTCCTTCAAATAATTAAGAAGGTTCGCGTCCAACGCGGCGCCTTTCGCTTCTCCTAGGCTGAAAGACTGCGACAGAACATAACCGACTGTTTTTTCTAATTCGTCGCCAAACCGACCGCAACCGGGCGCGCTTCCCGCCGCCAAAAACGCGAAGCCGCACAAACCGGCGACGCCGGGATCGCGCCCGAATAATTCGGCGTCGGAACCCCAGGAACCGTCGGAGTTTTGGCGCGCGGCCAAGGCTTCTAAACTCGCGTCGATCGCCTTGACGGCCGTCGGCGGAAGCGCGAACGAATCGGCGGCGAAATTCCAATCTTCGCGAAACCAATCAATCGCCGCTTCAACGTCCGCAACATCCTCTAATTCCTTGCGTTGCGACGTTTCATTTTCTCCAATTTTCGCAATCAGCTCCGCCGCTTCGCCAGTTGAAACGCCGCAAAACGCCAACGCGCTCAAAACGGCGCGACGTCGTTCGATCGCAAGTCTTTGTCGCAATTCAAATTCCGCGACTTCCTTTTCATCGGCGCTTCTCGACGTCGTATCGCGTTTGTTTCGCCTAATTTTCATTGTTCGTCCCAACGCAAAAACGGCTCGACCGGAACGCCGATATCCGCGACGTAAAGTTCGCCGACGTAAACCTTTGCCGCGTCGACCCAAAGCCCGGGTTTCGCGACGGCGAGAGTCGTCGTTAACTTCGCGCGAACGGCGTCGGTTGCGACCGTTCCGTCGTCCGCGTTCAAACCGCTTGGAATATCGACGGCGTAAACAGGCTTTCCGGAACGGTTTAGCGCTTCGACGATTCCGTCGAACGGCGCCCGCAACGCCCCGGTCGCGCCGGTTCCAAGAAGCGCGTCGACCGCCCAATCCGCTTGCGTTAACTCGACTTCGAGACGCTCAAACGCTTGCGACGAGCCGTCGAAAAAGGAGATTTTCTCCGGATTTTGCGACGTCGCGGCGCGAACAATTTCCAAATTCGTTAACGCGTCTCCTCGATAACTCTCCGGCGTTCCGACCGCGACGATTCTGCAGTCGACGCCAAGTAGTTCAAGCCGCCTAAAGAGAACGAACCCGTCGCCGCCGTTGTTCCCTTTCCCGCAACAAATCAAGACGCGACGCGGGCTTACGCCGCCGTTAAGTCGCGCCGCGTTCGCAAGAAAAATCTCCGCCAAGCCGCGCCCGGCGTTTTCCATCAACAAAAGCGACGGAATCTTCCACTCGACGACGGCGCGAGCGTCGAGTTCTCGAACTTCGCGACAAGTTGCCGTTTTCACTGATTACACCCTTTAAATATTACAACGCCAAACCCGGTCTTCTGACAACGCAACTCAAATAATTAAACGTCTTACGCCACACGCTTAAATTTTGCGACAGACGTAAACCCGAATAAACGCCGCGTCGTCGATCTTTTGCTCGACCGCCAACCCCGTTCGTTCAAACGCCGCTTCGAGAAACCAATCGAAAGAACTATATTCGCGAGCGATGTGCGCGTTCGCTTCGCCTCCCGCGCTTCGTTCCATTTCGTCGAGAACATATTGCGTTCCCTCGCGCCAAGTCTCGACGGGAAAATGAAATACGACGTCGGAAAGATAAAAAACGCCGTTCGGTTTGAGCGCGTCGGCGATTCGTTTCAACGCGACGACTTTCCAAAAATCGGGCAAATGGTGCAACGCCAACGATGAAACGACCGCGTCGACCTGTTCCGGCAACGTTGGAAACGTCAAAAAACCGGCCGCGAACGTCTCGATATTCTCGATTTTTTGTTCCGCAATCTTTTGTCGCAACAAGCCGAGCATCGGCGCGGAAACGTCGGCCGCGTAAACCTTTGCGCAATAACGCGACGCCGGAATCGCAAACGCGCCGGTTCCGCATCCCAAATCCAAAACGACGTCGGAGCGCTTCAAGTCGGCGCGCTCGCGAATTCGCTCGAACTCGGCTTCAAAATCGCGAAATTTTAAGTGCCGCGACTCATATTTCTTTGCCACGTCAAGATTTGCGTAATCTACGCCCGCGTGTTGAAACTCGTCGTACAACCAACTCGGCGCGCTCTCGATTCGTTCGCTCATCGACGCTTCCTTTCATTAGTTACTTGGAAAATACAGTCAAATTATCCTAGTTTTACTTCGTTACCCGCCAACGCAACGTTATTATTTTCGCGCGTTATCGCCATTCCGCTACAAATCGCCGTCTTTTTTATCGCTTTGTTTTCCAAGCCAAGCGACGCAACGACGCAGGCCGGTCGCGCCCCAAAGCGCGCCGACTAGCGTCGTTTGAACAACGAACGCCGCGCCGCTAATCCATTCGCAACTCTCTTCAAGCAAAGACGTTAAGACCGTCGAAATTGGGAATCCGGCCAACCGCGCCTTTTCCCAAACGCTCAACGAGGCGCCGTCGATTTCGTCAAACGCCGGATTTGAAGACGCCCAAAGACAAACGCAAATCGCAAGTCCCAACGCCGCGCCGACTTCCGCGCCAAACCAAATCGGTCGTCGACGCGGATAATCGGCGCCGACGCGAAACGCGGCGCGAGCGCAAACCGTTACGGCAAGAGCGGTTCCGAACGCAAAAAAAGCGAAAATCTCCCAACTTGGACGGCTCCAAATCGAATCGAACATTTTTCTCCTTTCAACGTTTGCGCGACTTCTTTTCGCTTAACCGCAAACGTTATCGTTCCGACGTTTACAACTCACGCTTACCCCAATCGATTTTTCGGCGCGTCCAACTTAACGAGTCCCAAACCAGGTCGGTCGTTCAGCAACAATTTCCCGTCGGCGGCAAGTCCGACGCCGTCAAACAAGTCGTTGCTAATTAAGAAATTGCCGTCCAGATCGGCCCAATCGACCGCCGGAGAAAGTTGCGCGGCGGCGGAAATCGCGCACGAGGTTTCCGTCATACACCCGACCATTACCTTCATATTAAGCGCTCGCGCTAAGTTCAGCATTTTCCAGGCTTCGCGCATTCCGGAACACTTCATCAACTTGATGTTGATTCCGCTGAAGACGCCCTTCATTCTTGCGACATCGGTTAGCCGTTGCAACGATTCGTCGGCCATAATCGGAAGCGGACTACGTTCCGTAATCCACGCAATTTCATCCCAGCGCGTTTTTTTCATCGGTTGTTCGACGAGAACGACGCCCCGTTCGCTCAACCACTCGACCATTTCGAGCGCGTAAACCTTGTCGTTCCAACCCTGATTGGCGTCGACGCAAATCGGTTTATCCGAAACGGCGCGCACCGACTCGATCATTTCGCGGTCGCTTTTTTCGTCGCGCCCGAGTTTCACCTTCAACACGGCGAAACGCTCCGCTTCCAACGTCTTTTCTCGCACGACTTTCGGCTTGTCGATACCGATCGTGTACATCGTCGGCGGCGTTTTTTCTTTGTCGAGTCCCCAAATGCGCCACCAAGGTTGGCCGATCAGTTTGCCGACCAAGTCGTGCAAAGCAATATCGACGGAAGCCTTTGCCGCGCAATTATTTTCGCAAATACCGTCGACATACGACAAAATATCGTCCAACTCAAACGGACTCTTGAATGGCGACAAGTCGACGCGCTCTAAAAACGCCAACACGGACGCGGTCGATTCGCTTAAATACGGCGGCATTGCGGCCTCGCCATACCCGACGACGCCGTCGAGTTCGATCTCGACTTGCACTCCTTGCGTCGTTTTGCGCGTCGAACCGGCGACGCCGAACGCGTGTCGCAGCTCAAGCAAATACGGACGAAACGAAAGTCGCATCTTGCCGATTTTATTCGACTTACCGTTTCCGTTCGTTGTTTCGTCGACCGCCGCTTTCGCGTTCGCAAAACTGGAAACGCTCCCAAGCGCCGCGCCGGCGACGCCGGTTAAAAATTGTCGTCGAGTCGTCATTTTTCTTTCCTTAAATTTCATCAATAAGTATTTATTATAAAAGGCGTTTTAATACGCTAAAAATCTAATCTAATTTTATACGACGTCCAATAATCCCAAGATTATTCGCAACGTTTAAATCGCGTTTTCAACGATATTATCTCTTGCGATAAAACGGGTTGTCGCCGATCCATCGAAAATATCCGTCCTCCGGAGCGCCGACGTATCGAACCGCCTTAATCAACTGCGACGCGTTGTACGCGTCAAAGTCGGTCGCGTCGGGGTTAAGGCTGTTAATGCGAACGCTTGTCGCCGAGTGTATGAAACGATCGTCGCCGAGGTAAATTGCGACGTGCCGATAATACGTCGAGCCGTCCGCTCGTTTCGCGCCGAAAATCAAGAGATCGCCGGGTTTTAGCGCGCTTCTTCCTTGCGTCAAATCAACCTCGACGCCTTCGCCTTGCAAGAGACTGACGTCGCGTAATATGTCGAAACCGTTCAAGTAAAAGGAAAGCGACGTCAACCCGCTGCAGTCGACGCCTTTCGCCGACGTCCCGCCCCAAACGTAAGGCGTTCCAAGAAAACGTTTTGCGGTCGCGATCAACCGTTCCGCGCTCAGCTCTTTATTCGCGTCGAGCCAAGCGCTCCATTCCATCGCGCCGCTCTTGCGAATCCAACCGAGCCGCCCGTCCGGCGTCTCGACGCGGTAAAAGTCGCCGCTCGTTTCCTCGTTTTTCCAAACCGTTACGTTGCCGGCGGTTAAGTCGGAAATCGGCGCCGAATTTTCGCTCGGTTCCGAGTAAATCGAGCCGAACGCGTCGAGCCAAATCAGTTTTTTCGCGTCGACCCAACGATTGAACTCGTCCCGCGTCGCCGATTTAACGCTTCCGGCGGTTGTGTAACCCAAGTAACCGTCGGCGTTTTGGATTAGGAGCCAGCCGCCCTCGCGCTTCAAAATCCGAACCGGCGTCCCCATCCGCGCTTGCGTCGTCAGCTCCGCCGAGTAACGCGGCTCTTTGCGAATTTGAATCGTCGAGAAGTTCGCCCAACCGAAAAAACGTCCGTCGAGCTCGGCGTTTTCCTCCGGCAGTAAAACGGTTTCAACGCGCCATTTAGGAAATTCCGCCGCGAACGTTTTCCGAACGGCGTCGCGAACGCTTTCGAGCGTCGTTTCGAACCGAACCGTTTGCGACTCCGCGTCAATTTCCCAAGCGAAAACGTTCAAGCGCAAGTCGTTAATCGTTTCTTTTCGCAGTTCGACAAAGCGTCGCTCCACCGCGTCCGCTTCGTTCACCGTCGACCTCGCGTCGTTGGCGACCGCGACCGCCGCCGTTTCCGCCAATAACGCTACGCCGCTTTCTTCGACTCCGCCCATCGCCGTTAAAATCACCGCAACCGTTAAAGTTTGCCGTCCTAACGTCGCAACGCGGCGCCGAAGCGTCAAATTTCTCTCGTTTTTTTTCGTTTGTTTCGCGCGCATCTTCTTACGTTGCCTTTCGTTAAGTCGGTTTTATTCGCAATTCGGCGCAAAATTCGCGTTTTTTCCGCAAAAACGCTTGCGAACGCGCCGCAAATCGGTTATACTTGGGACGTTGGAGCGCGACGGTCGCCGCTCCCGATTCCTCCCTTGCAACGAAAGGTCGCCCGATGAAAACGACGCTTCGCCGCGCCGCGTTCGCCCTCGGAACGCTCGCCCTCGTCTCCGTTATTGTACCTCTAAAATCGACTTTTGCCCAGCAGGACTGGGAAAAAAAGGCGGTAGAATCTATCGAAAATAGCGATTTTTCCGCCGCCGTCGCCGAACTTTCCGCCCTCGAAGGGCTCTCCGACGCCGAAAAGAGCCGCCGCGATTGGCTGATCGAGTTGACGCGCCGAATCCGGATTGAATTTCCGCACAACGAAACGGAAATCAAAGAGCAGCTGAAAGAAGCCGGGCTCGACTCGAGCGACGAGCAAATGCGCGCTTGGGAGGCTTCGAAAGCGCTCGAAATGCGCCCGATCGACGGCGAACGCCGCTACTTCAAGCACGCGGTTTCGAATTTGCGCCGAATCGACCGCGAACTCGCGAAAACTCGGCCGGTTAGCGGCGGCGACCGTCAACGGTTCGACTCGCGCATTGCCAACGTTCGCTCGATTCTCGACGCGTCGGACGGCGCCGGCAAGTTGACGCATAAAATTCGCAACCGCTTCACTTGCGTCGCGACAATTCCGGCGAACGCCGTCCCGGCGGGCGAAACTGTTCGCTATTGGGCGCCCTTCCCGCGCGAGTCTTGCGGGCGTCAGCAAAACGTTAAGCTGATTTCGACCGATCCGGCCGACGGTCGCGTCGCGCCGGCGGGTGATTTGCAGCGCTGCGTTTACCTCGAAAAAACCGCCGTCAAAGACGAACCGACCGTCTTCACTATCGTTTTTGAAACAACGACTTACGCGCAATACTTCTCGCAAGATTACCTCAAGAAAAAGGCCAAGCCTTACCTCGACGACGAATTTTACCGCTTCTATACCGAGGAACGCCTCCCGCATATGGTAAAGTCCGACAAAATCAAGACTTGGGCGCGCGAAATCGTCGGCGACGCGACTTGCCCGGTCGAGAAGCTCGTTCGCCTCTTCAACGCGATCGACGAACGCTATCCTTGGGCGTCGTCGAACGAATACGGCACAATGCTCTGCATTCCGGAATACGTTCTGCGCGAAGGACATGGAGACTGCGGCATGTTGTCGCTTTTGCTGATTTCCGCGCTCCGAAGCGAAGGAATTCCGGCGAAATGGCAAAGCGGCTGGGTCGCGAACGCTAGCGGCGTCTGCGGAATGCACGACTGGGCCGAGGTTTACTTCGAGGGCGTCGGTTGGGTTCCCGTCGACATGTCTTACGGTCTGATGAACGACGATAACCCGAGCGTTCGCGAGTTTTACGCCACCGGGCTCGACCAAACGCGACTTGTTGTCAACGACGATATCGGGCGCGACTTCACCCCGGCGAAAACGCATTTCCGCAGCGAACCGGTCGACTTCCAACGCGGCGAAGTCGAGTGGAGCGGCGGCAACCTTTACTTCCCGGAATGGTCGTTCAAGATGACGGTCGAGTTCCCGGAAGAATAACGCAACCCTTTTAAAAGCGACGCTTGCGACGAACGTTTCCGCTTTCGTTCGACGCGGCGTCGTTCCTTTTTTTCGTCAAGCGTTCTTGCGCCTTTCCCGTTTTTTATAGGGCGTCCTTGCGAAAAAAATCCTTTTTTTCGCGCGCCGCTTCCCCGTTAACCCAACGAGCGACAACACTTATGACAACATTAAAACCACTTTCCCGAAAGCGCGGCGCTTTGTCGCGTTTCCTCGCTTTATCCGCCGCCTTAACCGCAACCGCCGCCTTGTTTGCGCCGTCGACTTCCGCTCAAGAAGCGTCGACGCAAGCTCCGTCCTCCGTTCGCTTTACCGTCGACGCGACAAAACGAAGCGACGCGTCGATTGGCAACAAAGTCGCCGTCGTCAACGTTTGGTCGCCGAACTCGCTGACGCTTCCAGCCAAGGACGAAGGCGGCGCCCTAAGTTCTTTCGTTGAAACGGTTCAGCTAATGCAAGCGACCGGCGGCTCGGCGGAGCGCGACCTTTTCGTCGACCCGGCGAACCTCGACGTTCTCGACGATTACCGCTTCGACCCGTTGGTCGACGCTTGTCGCCGCGCGTTGCAACTCCGCGTCAAACCTTGGATTAAGTTGAGCGTTCCGGCGAAATTTTCCCGCGAAAGCAAGGTCGGCGTCTTCGGCGTCGACGTCCTGCCGCCGGACGATTACGACGTTTATTATAGGTACGTCCGCGCGCTCGCTCGGAAGCTCGTCGATGAATTCGGGCTCGACGAAGTGCGCTCTTGGCGGTTCGGCGTTTTGACGGAATTCGAGAACGGAGACTGGTTTAAGGCCGCCGACGGGACGCCGGAGTCGAGCCGCGCGGCGTTTTTCAAGCTGTACGATTATTCGGTCGCTGCGCTCGACGACGAACTCGGCGGCGAAGTTTGCGTTACGGCGCACGCAATGGCTTGCACCGAAGGACTTTGGGACGAGCGCGACTTTTTCGAGCATTGCGCCAAGGGCGTCAACGCGAAAACGGGCAAAGTCGGAACGCGCCTAAACGTTTTCGCCGTCTCGTATTACGACGAGGCGCCCGGCAAACCGCACCCGCTCGACCTCCCGGGAACCGTCGCGCGGGTTCGCGCTAAAGCTCGCGAATGCGGACTTAACGACGTAGTTTTCGGCGTCGACGAGGGCCGGATTCTCGCGTCGAAAAAGGGCGCGAAAGCGGGCGACCTCACTTGGCGCATCGTCGGGCAAACGTATCAGGCGGCTTACGACGCGCGGCTCTTCAAGATCATGCTCGATAACGACGTAAAGTATTTCTCCGCATGGAGTTATTCGAGCGGTTCCGCTTGGAACGGGTACCCGCTCGTCGCTCAACGCGTCGCGGAAAACGTCGCTAAGTTCAAAGATTCAAAACGGTTGGAAACGACGGCGGAGAAAAAGCTCGGCGAAGGCGTCGAGAGCGACGCGGTCGCGGCGTTCGACGAAGCGGCGCAAACCCTTCGTTTAACGGCGTTTAACTTCAAGGACGATCTCGAATACGCCGATTCGCTCGCCGTCGAGTTCGGCGTTTCGGCGCCGTTTTGGGCCGGTCGCGAAGTGAAAATCGTCGAAAAAACGGTCGACGACCGAATCAATTTCTTCCCGCAATGGCTGCGCGACAAGGCGGAACTCGGAATTTCCGACGACGTCTTCCCTTGGTCGCCGGACAGCGGGTGTCTCGATTCCGGGATTTACGACGCCGCGACGCGCCAACTTTATTTCGAAAAGTTGCGTCCGAAATACGTCGAAATCGCGAACCGCCCTTACTCGACCGAGCGAACCGCTAAAGTCGGCGCAGACGGACGTTTAACTCTCCAAACGACGCTTGCGCGGCACGGCGTCGTCTTTTACGAAATTTCGCCGGTCGCGCCGGAAAAATGACGCGACGTCGACGTCAAAGATAAAAAAACGACGCGACGGAACCGAACGTTTCTTCCGTCGCGCCGTCGACGATTCCTAAAAAACGCGACGCGTTGAGACAAACTCGGCGTCGCGTTTTGAAAACGCTCTAACGTCGTCAACGGTCGCGTTTAACGTTCGTCGGCGACGTCGAATATAAACGCTTAGAACAAGAGAAAGAAAACCGAACATATCAAATATTACAACGTATTGCGACGACGATTCCCGCGTCTTTCCTTTGTTTGGGCAAGCGGCGGTCGACGCGCTCGAATACGGGAAATCGCGAGTTAATCGCGTCGAAAATATCGAAACCCTTCTCGGCGCCCAAACGCGACGATTTCATTACGACGCAACTTCTTTAACCGTCGAATTTGCAAACGGACGTTTTCTTCGGCTCCGCGTCGTCGACGCTCGACTTCGGGGCGAAGTTTTCGTCGACCGCCCCGCGGAACTCGGCGCCGACGTCGACGCTCTTCGCGTCGTTTACGACGACGGCGCAGTCGTTTGGACGAGCGACTTTTTCGACAAATACGTCGGTAAAACGTTTAAAAAGATTTGCTTAGAACGCGGCGTCGTTTGGCTCTACTTCGAAAACGTCGACGCGTTATTAACCGGCGTCGCGCAATACGTCGCGGAACGAGAAACGTCGATTTTAAAATTAAGCGACGAAGATTAAAAACTTTACGACGTCGGGCGGGTCGCTCCGCGGCGTCGCGTCAACGAAACGAAACGACGCGCCGTCAAACGGCGCCGTCGATAAAAAACGCCGCGCTCGACGGATCGAGTCGCGGCGCTTCCGCTTAATCAAGCGCAAACCGTTTCACCGAAAATACTTACGCGTTCTTTTTCGTCAATTTTTCGACCGCGTAAGCCGCCGGGGAAATCGTCTTTTTGCGGTCGAGCGGCCAGCTCTCCATTTCGTCGAGCGCTTCAAAAATCGCGACGCAAGCCGTTCGATAATCGACTTTAGCAATTTCGGAAACGAGACGGACGCTGCGGTCGATCAGCTTTTTGTTCGTCGCGTCGACGTGCGCCATCCAGTTCCCGTTCAGGCGGCCGAACTTGCCCATCGTCGCGCTCGAAATATTGTTCAGCGCGAGTTTTAGGGCGATGTGCGCGAAAACGTCGAGCGGCGTCGCAACCATCGGCGCTTTAAATTTGAAAACGCGGGCGCCCTCGACCGTTTTACGTTTCTCGACGTCGCAAGAGCAACCACAACCCGTTCCGGCGCAAGCGCTTGCGGCGAGCGTATTTTCGACCAAAAACGCGATTTTTTGCTCGAACGGCTCCGCGCCCTTCTCATACGCGGCGAACCACTCGTCGGCGGCGTCGCCCCAAATTTGCGTCCCCGCGTCGGCCAACACCGCGACGGCGGCGTTCGGCGAAACCTCCGTTCGCGACGGGTCGGCCTCGTTCCCGATCGGGAAACGGTACACGGCGGCGCGCCCAATCTTCGGCGGGTCAAGGATTTGCGCCGACGTCCCGCCCATCGCGCGGTAATCGTCCGGCGTCCATTCGAGACAGCGCGGTTCGACCCCGCCGAGAAGCCAAATCCACGCGTCCTTCGCCGAGCGCAGCGGGTCTTTCACAAACGCCCACGGCGCGGGCGCTTCCGTCTCGTCGAGCGAACGGAACGGCGGGATTTTGAACGTCGGCGAACGCTCCGTCGTGTCGGTGAAAATGTCGAGTTCGTAATCGCGCGCAAAGTAAGTAATCCGCCCGCCGCGCCGGTAAACGTCCGTTTCAAACTCGACGTAAGACGCCGCCGTTTCGACGTTTGCATTGGAACGAATCGCTTCGAGAAGCGCGTCGAACGCCTCCGCTTTTTCGGTCGGCGACTTTTCCTCGAACCCGAGCGCGGCGAACTCGTCGGCGGTTAGCGTTTCTTTAAGTCGTTTAGTAACGGCGGTTTCGAACGCAAATCCGGCGACGAGAAGCTCAATCGTCGTCGCTTGCATTCGCGTCGACCCGGCGATCGCCATCGGGCCGGTCGTCAGGTTAACGACGGTAACTCGTTCGTCTTCAATTACTTGGCGCGACCGTTCGACACGAGACGCCATCAGGTCGCTCGGGTTGTTGAAGAGGAAGAACGCGGGAATCCCGGCGTCGACGGCGGCGAAAATCGTTCCGATGACCGACGACGTTTCGCCCCCTTCGCTGATCGCGACGAGAACGTCGTTCGGGCCGATTCCCGCTTGCTCGAACTGTTTGCGGCCAAAGGAGATAAAGTCTTCGAAACTTTCGACGGAGCGAATCAGCGCGAAGTCGCCGCCGGTCATCACGGCGTTTGTTTGCGCGGCGAGCGTTCGGAAAAACTCGGCGC
Source organism: Thermoguttaceae bacterium (assembly GCA_017937485.1). GTDB lineage: Bacteria > Planctomycetota > Planctomycetia > Pirellulales > Thermoguttaceae > RUG369. Next base: position 73,346 of record JAGBDN010000090.1, on the reverse strand, counting down.
GGTTCGGCAACTTTTCGGCGCTCGTTCGGCAGAACTTTTTGTTCGCGGCGTCGAGGAGGATCGAGAGGCGCCCGGTCGCGCCGCACCCGCTGAACGAGACGCGACCGCCGGCGCTTAACGCCTTATAAATCGCGGTTTCGAGCGCGGCAAACTCCGGCGACGCGATCGTTTTTTTCAGAACCGGCGGAATATCGTCGTCGACCGAAAAGAGTTGGCGCATCCCGGCCGCGACGTCGGTTTCGAGCGTTTGCGAGAGCGTCCGCGTCTTCGGGTGCGACCGCTCCGTCGTCAGCGCGCCCAAGTGAAACTGCGTCTCGTTTTGAATAAAATCCTCGGCCTTTTCCAACGGCGTCGCCGCGCGTTCGAACGAAGTTTCCATCGCTTTTCCTTTCTTATAAAGTCAACACCACTCCAAAGGTCAATAAGCCCGTTGTCGACGCCGCTTATCGCGTCGTCCGCGTCGTTTTCCAAGCGAGCGTCGTTTCGACGTTTTTATCGACGCCCCTACTTGCTCGCGCGGAAAACGTTAATTACCGGGAACTTACGGCGTTTCCGTCGTTTCCGTTTCGCTCGCCGACTCCGCTTCTTTTTCCAGCGCGATTTTTTCCCAATCAAGCCCGAATTTTTCCGCGATTTTTCGGAGCGCGGTTAAGTCGCAATTTACCGATTCCGCCGCTTTGCGCAACCGCGCCGTCGCTTCCTCGACGTTCGATTCGACGCCGACGCCGGTCGCGCAACACTCGGCAAAACGAAAAATCGCCGGAAGGTAATCCGCATCCGCCGCTTGACGGAAGAGTTTCGTCGCAGTCTCGAGGTTTTGCTCGACGCCTTCGCCGTTCGCATACCGCTCGCCTAAGATATAAAGCGTCGGCGCGTCGCCTTGTTCGGCGAGTTTCGCGAACCCTTCGCACGCCTTTTTAAAATATTCTTCCGCGCGCGCCGCGTCCTTACCGACGCCCAAACCGTCGCGATAGCAAATTGCCAACACATTTTGCGCTAAAGGATTACCGTCGTTTGCCGGGTCTTCGGCCATATTGAACGCTTTTTCGAAATTCGCCGGCGCGCCGTCGACGCTTTCCAAAGACAACGCCGCCAACTCCGCCTGAGCGTCGAGCGCCCCCAAGTCAACCGCCTTCTCCAACGCTTCCAAAGCAGTCGTCCGATCGACTTTACGTCCGTCGAGCCCCAACGCCAACGCGCGCCCTTCGCGATAGAGCCGTTCAGCTTCGTTTTTATGCTTGGTTACTTGCGTTACGCCGTCGGCGTTCGCAGCGTTTCCGGCGTCGCTCGACGCCGCGCCGTCCGGAATCAACGCCAAACGGCAACCGTTCGCGGCGAAACGTTTATTCGGGTCGAAATTAAACCGATTGCCGGAGCGACAATATTTCGCTCGTCCGCGCCAACCGCCGCCCCGCAAAGCGCGATCCTTGCCTTCAGCCGCGCCGGTCGGGTCGACGACAGGGTCGTCGGAATAGGTTCCGAAAATATCCGCGCACCACTCTTCGACGTTGCCGTTCATATCGTAGAACCCCCAAGGGTTCTTCGGATAACTCCCCACGTTAGCCGGACGCCCCATATTAACGCCGGCTTCCATTTGGTACGGATAATTCACGCCATCGCAGTTAGCTCTGTCTCCGTTCAACGAATTGCCCCAGAAAAAAGCCGTCGACGTTCCAGCGCGACACGCGTACTCCCATTGCGCTTCCGTTGGCAAGGCGAACTTCCATCCCTCCGGCGCGCAATTATTGGCGTTTAATTTCTCGGCAAACGCGCAACAATCGTGCCAGTTAACGCTTTCAACGGGAAAACTCGTCGTATCAAGTCCGCGCATCTCATACGGTCGTTTTTTGAGAGTAAACTCGCTCGGATTTTCCCCAACGACCGCCGTCCAAAGCTTTTGCGTTGTTTCCGTTTCCATTAACCAAAACCCCTGCGTTAAGGTTACTTCTCGCAACGTTTCGTATGGCTCGCAACGCTCGGGCTCGGTCTCCGGCGTTCCCATCGTAAAAACTCCCGGCGGCGCCCAACAAAATCCCACCTCTATTCCCGCGATATTCAACGTCTTGCGTTCTCCCGCGCGCACCGCGCCGTTCCAATCGCCCGCCGCGCTGCCGGGAATATAAGAAAACAATTTAAAATTGACCGAATCGTACACAAAATGCGGCGTCTGCTTATGATTTGTCGCCGTTTCGACCGCTTCACCCGTTTTATTAAGCGCTTCTAAAAGCCTAACGTCGCCGTCTTGGTTCACATCCCCTTCTTCACTCAAACTTTGAGCAAAATGGTAAGTAAAGACGCCGTGTCGCAATTCATCGTATTCGTAACTAAATTGTCCCGCGTCGCAACTTTGCAACAACACCGATCCGGTCGGCGCGTTCAACCGCCCCAACGCCGCCGACGCTTGCGTTTTGCCGTCGCTTAGACCGCCGCGCGTACGCCGATTCGTCGCTAATAACATTTCTTCCGAGCGCGATTTGACGTCTTCCCGACACGCGTCGACAACAATCCACTTAAAACGCGCTTTCGTTTCCGATAAACGTTTAAAAAGTTTTGAAAGCGAGTAAGTCGCGGCAAAATCAACGACGCCGTTCGTCGCCGTCGCATCGTAAGGCGCAAAACCAATGTAAGGCGAATAACCGCCAAAGTCGTCCGTTTGAAAACCGTGTCCGGACAAGAAAACAAAAATCGCGTCGTTCGGGCCGGTCGCGTCGATCATCTTCGTCAACGCGCGCTCGATATTTCTAGAACTTGGAAGCAGGTTGGAATCGCGTTCCCCCGCTTTTGTTGTTATCGAAACGATATTTTCCGGCTTAAACCCAAGATACTCCAAGCGTTCGCGAATCAAGTCCACGTCGGCGCTCGCGTACTTTAAGTCGCCAAAATAGAGATAATCGTCGACGCCAATCAAAACCGCGCGGTCGACGCCCGACGTTTTCTTCTCGTCGTTTGCCGTTGGTTCCAGGCTGTTCGTAGACGACGTTTGCATACGCCAAAGGCAAACGCCAATAAATACGGCAATTGCGATAAACAGTAGATTCATCGCAAATATATCGCCAATTTTCCAAGACCGTCGTCGTGATTTTCCCTTGCTCATTTTTTGCCTTTTTCACTACGTCTAAGTCGATTATTTCACATTTGTAACCGCGCGGTTATAACGTTTGTTCCAAAATATAACAAACCAACGACTCGTAATTCGTCGTTTCGGTAATTCAATAGAAAAACCGCCTTTTTTATCATAAAGAAAACGCGAAATCATTTCAACTCAATCGATGAAAAAGAGGAATGATTTCGCGCTTGTTTCTTAACGCGCGATCAAGTTATATCGTTTGCGCCGATTACGCGGCTTCGTTCGCCTCGGCGGCTTCCGCGTCGAGGCGTTTTTGGCGGTCTTTCGCGAAGGTTCCGAACGCCGCGACGCCGACGCAAACCGCGCCGATCAGCCACGCGCAAGACAAGGCGGTAAAAGCGGTTCGGTAACCGTCGACGTACCCTTGCGCCCGACCCGCCTCTTCGCCAAGCTCCGCGACCGACGCCGCGACCGCCGAGTCGACGAACGCCCCGACCATCTGCGCCGACCAAGAACCGATCAGGAACGCGAACATAATCATAAAGCCGACCGTCGTCGAACGGTACTTCGCCGGAACCGTCTCGAAAACCGCCGCGTGCGTGTTGCATTCGTAAAAACCGCGGCAAACGCCCATCAAGAAGAAGAGTCCGAAAAGCGCCTCCGGAGAACCGGCCCGCCCCATCGCCGCGACGACCGGAACGCCGAGCGCCATCGCCAAGCATTGCAATTTCGGACGGAACGTCGGAAAACGGCGCGAAACTCGGTCGCTCAACGACGCGCCGACGAAGATGAAGATTAACGCCGCGATATGGTGCCAAAACATCCCGTGAAAACCGGCGCTCGTCGGCGTCAGCGCGAAACGGTCTTGGAGGAACTTCGGAACGACGTTTAAATAAGCGTTGTTGACGAACACGATCGCGGTAAAACCGACCGTCAAGCAAAGCGCCGACGGATTGCGGAAAATCATTCCGAGGAACTCGCCGACCGAAACTTTGTCGCCGCTCGACTTCGACGTTTCGCCGTCGCTCGAGCCGCCGTCTTTCGCCGGGTCGCGGAGCCGCCAAATTAGGAGACCGCCGATCAAAACGCTGATCGCGCCGAACGTCCAAAACGCCGCGCGCCAGCTCAAATGTTCGCTCAACCAACCGCCGACCAAGCCGCAGAAGATAACGCTTAAATAAACCGCCGTCTGATGAATCGACAACGCTACCGACCGCGTTTCCTTGTGATACGACGCGATGAGACTCGTCGACGCCGGGCCGTAAAACGCCTCCGCGACGACCAAGCCGACGCTGTTGAAAAGAATCAACGCCAACACGCTCCACGACGCGCCGGTCAAGAGCGTCGCCGCGCTCCAACAGAAAAGACAGCCGATCAAGAGCTTGCGTTTGTTCGCTTTGTCGCCAACGAAACCGGCCAGCGGAACGACCAACGCCATCAGCGCGAACATAATCGTTCGCGTCATATAGAGCGTTTGGTCGCTCAAATGGAACTCCGACTTAATCGACGTCGCGACGACGCCGTAAATCGCGCGGTCGGACTGATGGAAGAAGTACGCCAAAAAGAGAAGCGCGAGCAACTCCCAACGGTAAAACGACGAAATCGGTTTCGCCGGACGCGGAACGTCCGGAACGCGCTTTTCGCTCGACGACGAACGCGGCATTTTCCTCTCCTTTAAGAAATTAAAGTCGACAAGTTTTGTCGAGAAAACGCCGCGCGGTCGGCGGCGTCGCTCGAATTGCAAACGCCGCCTCCGAAACGCTTCGAAGCCGTTCAAGTCGGGCGGTCGTTAAATTTCGGCGTCGTTCCAAACGGCGCGCAACCGTTCGGCGGCGGTCTCCGGCGAAATCGGGTTGACGTCGACGCCGCTCCCCTGCTCGTACCCGGCTTTTTTCGCCAAACTCGGCAAAATCAACCAACGCGGTCGGAAAAGTCCGGCGCCTTCGGCGAGCGAACCGTCGAGGCGACTCGGCGCGTTGCGGAAAACGACGTTGTGCGCCAGTTCCGCCCCTTCTTTCGCGTCGAAACGACGGCGAGAACGTTCGAGCGCGGCGACCAAATCGCGGGAAAGTCGGGCCAACTCGGAAACCGTCGCGTCGTCGGCGTCTTCGAAGAAACCGTCGAAACGCTGCCAAATCGCGACTTCCATCGGGAAACGACTCGCGAACGGGCAAAGCGCGACGAAACGCTCCGTCTCGGCGACGATTCGCGAACCGTCGGCCAATTCGGCGTTTAAGAGCGCGTCCCAAAAGCCGAGTTCCTCGCCGCGCGCTTTGCGGCCCCGTTCGTAACGGATCAGGCGCTCGACCTCGACGCGGACGTCCGGCGGAAGGAAGTTCGTCGCGGTCAGCTGGCAGTGCGAGTGCCCCTGCGACGCGCCGGCGTCGGAACCGACGTTCTTGAAAATAAAGGAGTAAGCGTATTTTCCGGAATCGCGCAACGCGCGCAGGCGCCAACGGAACGCCAAAAACGCCGACTCGATTTCCGCGTCGGAAAAATCGCTCCAACCGCGAGCGTGCCGGTCGCAGTCGACGATCACCTCGTGTTTGCCGAGCCCGGTCGCCGTTTGGTAAAGCGCGCCCGCTTCGAGCGCCGCCGCGCCGTCGTCCTCGAACGCCGCCGACGGTTGTTCGTTCGCCGCGCCCAAAACGACGTTCGCCGGGCGAAACATCGGGAATTTGTTCTCAAAAACGCGAACGTTCCAGCGCAACCCGTCGACTTCGGCGTCCGACTCCGCCTCGCGGAAAAGCGTTTTTCCGTTGGCCAAGCGCGCCCCGATGAGGCTGACGCGCGGCGTCATCGACTCCGAACCGGGACAAAAAGGACAAAAAGAGTCGGGGCCGTCGACCGTCGCGTTCGCGACGTTGTCGCCGCTCGGCTCCAAATTCGTCGGACGAGAACCGCGCCCTTCGGCGATCAGGGCCCAGCGCCCGGTCGCGGGATCGAGTCGAAATTCGGAGCCGGTCGCGTCGACCGCGGCGCCCCTTCCGCCGTTCAAAACGTTCTCCATCGTTGTCGTCGCAAGCGTTCCGTCGAACGCCGCCCAACCTTTCTCGTTAAAAAATCGTCGTAAACTTAATGGAACAAAGCGCGCCGACGCCCGTTTCCGAGCGCCGACGCGGCGTCGCTCAACGTCGCGAAGCGGCAAAACGCCTCCGACGTCGCGAACGAACGCTTAACGTCAAAACGCTAAACCGTTTCGTTCGCGAACTTTCGGAACGCTCTTTTCCGCCTCTCGCCTAAGCGCGACTAGCGGGTAACGGTGTGGTAAACTTGGCCGATACCCGGGACTTGAATCTTGTAACGGCCTTGTTCGTCTTGAACGTTCCACGGGGTCCCGTCCCAATCGTAAGACGACGGCGCGTAAGATTTTTCGCTCTTCATCGCGTCTTCCCAGGTGATCTTGGCGCCGGTGTAGCACGCTTCGCGGGCCATGATCCCCATCATCGTCGACTTGGCCATATATTCGCCGTTGTTGATCGTGTCGATCTTGCCGCGAATCGATTTGTACATTTCGATATGTTCGAGCGTGTACATATCGGACGCGACTTTCTTTTGTTGGTAAATAACCTTGCCGTCGAGGTCGGTGATGCGAGCGCCGCCGAGGACGGTCGCGAAGCCCTTCGTCCCGGCGAAGTGCGCGTTGTTTTCGCCCCAGCAACCGTTTTGTTGACGGCAGAGAGAGTAGAACGTCGTACCGTTGCCGTATTCGAAGACCGCGGCCATCGAGTCGTAAATGTCGCCGTTGGCCGGTTGTTCGACGCGTTGCATACGAGCGCCGAGACCGTAGCAAGAGACCGGCGCGGCGTCGTTCATCGCCCAAAGCGCTTTGTCGAGCGTGTGGACGTGTTGTTCGACGTTGAAGTCGCCGGAGAGCCAAGCGTAGTTGTACCAGTTGCGGACTTGGTACATCATTTCGGTGTCGCCTTCTTGACGCGGGCGCTTCCAGAGTTGCGACGTCAGGTAGGTCAAGCGACCGGAGGTAACGTCGCCGATGGCGCCGTCGAGGATGCGTTCCATCATATCTTTGACGTTGAGGTCGTAACGCCAGCAGAGACCGGAAACGAGGGTGAGGCCCTTTTTCTTCGCGATTTCGGTCGATTCGAGGACGGAGCGAATGCCCGGGGCGTCGGTCGCGACCGGTTTTTCGGCGAAAACGTGTTTGTCGTTGTCAACGGCGTAACGGAGCGAACGAGCGCGGAAGGCCGGGGTTTCGCAGAGAAGCGCGACGTCGGCTTTGTCGATCGCTTGTTTGTAAGCGTCGAGGCCCCAGAAGACGCCGTCTTTCAGGTCGACGCGGTCTTCGAATTGCGCTTGGAGACCTTCGGCGGCGCCTTTGGCGTTCGCTTCGAACGCGTCGGCGATCGCGACGATTTTAACGTTCGGGTCGGCGTTGAGGGTGTTGACCGCCGCGCCGCGACCGCGACCGCCGCAACCGACCAAAGCGACCTTCAAAACGCCGTCGGTTTCCGCCGCGTGAACTTTCGGAAGACCGGCCGCCAAGACCGCGCCGCCGAGGGCGCTCGTTTTCAGGAAGTTGCGTCGAGAAACATTGCTCATCTCATTCTCCTTAATATATTTCGGATAAAACGGCGCCTTGCGACGCGCAAAAATCGGCGACGCTCGACTTCGTTAACGCCGAGCCCGCCAAAATATCGTTAAAAAGTTAAATTCGGCGAAACGCCCCGCCCCGTCGGCTCCAACGCCGTTCGACGCAAAGCGTTCGCTTGTTTCCTAAACTTCGGTTTCGTTAGCGTTTGACCGAGTGGTAAACCAGCCCGGCGCCCGGAACCGCGACCTTGTAGCGACCGTTCGCGTCCGGCGTGTTGCGCGGCGTTCCGTCCCAAGTATATTCGCTCGGGCCGAACGTTTCGTCGCTATTCCAAACTTCGTCCCACTTGACGCGCTTCCCGGTGTAGCAGGCGGTTCGGGCCATAATCCCCATCGCGGTCGCTTTGGCCATATAGTCGCCGTTGTTGATCGTGTCGATCTCGCCGCGCACCGACTTAAAGAGTTCGCGGTGTTCGAGTTCGTACATATCGGACTCGACCTTTTCCTGTTGATAAATCACCTTGCCGTCGAGGTCGGTAATGCGAGCGTTGCGCAAAACGGCGGCGTGCCCCTTCGTTCCGGTGAAGTACGCTTCGTTTTCGCTCCAGCAATTGTCTTGTTGACGGCAGAAGGTGTTGAGCGTCGTTCCGTTCGGGTACTCGAAGACCATCGCGGCGGCGTCGTAAATGTCGCCGTATTCCGGTTGTTCGACGCGTTGCATGCGACCGCCGAGCGCGAAGCAGGAAGCCGGCGGAACGTCGCGCATCGCCCAGAGGCCCTTGTCGAGCGTGTGGACGTGTTGGCTGAGCATGAAGTCGCCGGAGCACCCCGCGAAGTTGTACCAGTTGCGAACTTGGTACATCAACTCCGTGTCCCCCTCTTGGCGCGGACGCGTCCAAAGTTTCCCGGCGAGGTAGTTCAAGCGCGCCGAGGTGATTTCGCCGATGGCGCCGTCGAGGATGCGCTTCATCATATCTTGGACGTTGAGGTCGTAACGCCAGCAGAGCCCGGAAACGAGGGTGAGGCCCTTTTCTTTGGCGATTTGCGCCGACTCGACGACCGAACGGACGCCGGGCGCGTCGATCGCGTTCGGCTTTTCGGCGAAGACGTGCTTCCCTTGCTCGACGGCGTAACGCATCGAGCGCGGACGGAACGCCGCGACTTCGCAGAGCAACACGACGTCGACGCGGTCGACGACTTCTTTATAAGCGTCGAGGCCCCAAAAGATTCCGTCTTTCAGGTCGACGCGGTCTTCGAATTGCGTTTGGAGCCCTTCGGCGGCGGCTTTGGCGTTCGCTTCGAACGCGTCGGCCAGCGCGACGACCTTCGTGTTCGGGTCGGCGTTCAGCGCGTTGACGATCGCTCCGCGACCGCGCCCGCCGCACCCGACGAGGCCGATTTTCAGCTCGTTGCGCTCCGCCGCGTGCACGGCGCCCCACGTCAAGCCGGTGAAGACCGTTCCGGCGATCGTTCGAGAATTCAAAATCACGTTGCGAGTAAGTTTCGAGGCCATCGTCGTCGTTCCGCGTTGTTTAAGGGTGAAACGGTTTCATTCGTTTTTTCGACAAAACCGCTAAAATCGTCAAAGTCGCCGTTTCGCCACAGAAACCGGGACTCGCCGATTACCGTTATACCAGCGACCGCCGCCCTTATCAAGAGCGCGACGCGAATTTTTTTCGTTTTTTTCCCGATAATCGCCTTTTTTTGTCGAAAAAATTTCGCGCCGCCCTACCCTCGTCCCATTTTCGCTCGTTTTCCCAACTTCACGCAACCGCGACGACCGTTTTAATCGTCGCGACCGTTGTATTCGTTCCCCCGTTTTAAAAATAAAAAAATATTTATATTCCGTTTCGCGCCGCCGGGAGCGTCGTCAAATTTCCAAATTTGTTCGATTCCTCCGCGTCGCTTCCTCCGTCCGAAACGTTTTAGTTCGCGTTAACTTCTTTTTTCCGTCCTCTTTACAAATCACTACAAAACATCGCGTTACCAACGTCTTAAAACCGCCGAAGCGCCTTTCGTTTCTCTCGCCGCTTTTTTGCGAAAACGCTTGACGAAAAGGAAAGCGCGCGTTATACTTATGAAGGAACGGAAAAGAGCGAAGCGCCGCGACCCGCCCCGTCGAGCCGTCGAATCTTTGATTTTTGCGCGGCTCTCGGCCCGTTCCCCCCTTGTCGCGCCCGATATTTTACGAGTTTTTTCTACGTTTTCACGTTTTTAGGGTTCGCGCCTTTTTATCGCGATCCCGCTTTATATTATATTTTCACGTTATTTAAAGGAAAACCCTATGACCTCTCAACGCAAACCTAACCAAGGTTTCACCCTCGTCGAGCTGTTGGTCGTCATCGCGATCATCGGCATTTTGATCGGTCTGCTTCTTCCGGCGGTCCAGGCCGCACGCGAAGCCGCCCGACGCATGCAATGCACGAACAACCTGAAACAACTCGGCTTGGCCGTCCAAAACTACCACGACGCGAACAACGCCCTCCCGGCCGCCCGTTCGATGCTCGGCAAATGCGGCTACATCCACAACGGTTCGAAATCGGCCGGCGGCGGCTTCGGCGCGATCGTCCATATGTTGCCCTACGTCGAACAAAACGCCGTTTACACCGAAATCGTCTCCTACACGGAACCGACCCGTTCGCCGCAACTCCAACACCCTTGGAGCGGCGACTTCACCGTCGACTTCCCGGCGCTCGCCACCGTCGTTACCGCGTTCCTCTGCCCGTCCGACGGCAACGCGACGCAACCGTCGACCGACGGTCATAAATCGGGTCGTTGCAACTATATGTCGAGCCGCGGCGACTCGATGTGGAACAACAACCGCCACCCGGACGACGAAGGCTCCGCCGCCGCGAAAACCGCGCACCGCGGCGTCTTCCACGTCGGCGAATTCCCGAATATGGCCGCCGTTACCGACGGCACGAGCAACACCGTCGCTTGGTCCGAATGCGTCAGCGCGATCGGAAGCGCCGGTCGCCAAATCAAAGGGAACATGATCGGCGGCCTCGGCGCGATGTATAACGGCAACTCCTTCCCGGGCCCGTGTCTCGCGATGAAAAACGGAACCGAGCTTAGCCAAGACGGGATCTCCACCCAATGGCGCGGCCAACGCTGGGCCGACGGTCAGGTCATGATCAGCGGTTTCAACACCGTCCTTCCGCCGAACTCCCCGGTTTGCTCCTACTCCGGCGACAACGTTTGGGGCGCGGCGACCGCTCAATCGAATCACAGCGGCGGCGTCAACGCGGCGATGCTCGACGGTTCCGTCCGCTTCGTCAGCGAAACGATCGACTGCGGCGACGCTTACGCCAACGCCGTTTCGTCCGGCAAATCCCCGTACGGCGTTTGGGGCGCGATGGGTTCCAAAGCCGGCGGCGAAACCGTCTCGATGTAATTTCTCTTAAACTTCGCGGTTTGTCCAACCGCCGCGACCGTTAAAGACGGCGACTCGTTCCGACGGGCCGCCGTCTTTTTTTTGCGCGTTTTTTCTCCGTTCGCCCGCCGACGCCGCGTCGCAAAACTTGCTTTTCGCCGGGCAAAAACGCGCGTTCAACGACAAAACGTCGCCGTTCATTTAGTCGACGCCGCGTCGTCAAAAACCGTTAAAATCGCTAAAATCCAAACTCTCTTAACGTAATTTCGCGTCTTTTTGGCAAATCAGGAAAAAACGTCGAAAACGCTCCTTGACAAAACCGAGTTTCAGGTTATATTTTTCCAAACGTCTTTTGCTCGCTCGCCTCCCTGCGTCTCCGTTCGCTTTCCGCGTTCGTTTCGTCGAACGCCGTCATTTTTAATTGAAATTACAAGCGAATCGGTCGCGAGAGTCCCCGTCGCGCCAACGGACGTTAACGTCAATCTCGTTAAACGTTAACCCTTTGCGTCAAAATTGGAGTTTCCAATGACCTCTCAACGCAAAAACGGCGGCTTTACGCTCGTCGAACTTTTGGTCGTTATCGCGATCATCGGTATCCTCATCGGTTTGCTTCTCCCGGCCGTCCAAGCCGCTCGCGAAGCCGCCCGTCGTATGCAATGCACGAACAACCTGAAGCAACTCGGGTTGGCCGTCCAAAACTACCACGACGCGAACAACGCCCTCCCGGCGGCTCGTTCCGGTCTCGGCAACAGCACGTACAAAGCCGACGGTCAAGGCGGCCCGTGGAGCGTTCAAACCCACCTTCTCCCGTACGTCGAACAAAACGCCGTTTACACCGAAATCGTTTCGTACACCGAACCGAATCGCAGCCCGCGCCTCGACCACCCGTGGAGCGGCGACTTCACCGTCGACTATCCGGCGCTCGCGACCGTTATCACCGCGTTCCTTTGCCCGTCCGACGGCAACGCGACGCAACCGTCGACCGACGGCCATAAATCGGGCCGCTGCAACTATATGTCGAGCCGCGGCGACTCGATGTGGAACAACAACCGCCACCCGAATTCGGAAGGCGACTCCCGCGCGAAAACCGCTCACCGCGGCGTTTTCCACATTCAACCGTCGTTCCCGTCGATGGCCGCCGTTACCGACGGCACCTCGAACACGGTCGCTTGGTCCGAATGCGTTAGCGCGATCGGCGGCGCCGGTCGTCAACTCAAAGGGAATATGATCGGCGGCCTCGGCTCGATGTACAACGGAAACTCCTTCCCGGGCCCGTGCCTCGCGATGAAAAACGGCACCGAACTCAGCCAAGACGGCATCGCCAACCAATGGCGCGGCCAACGTTGGGCCGACGGTCAAGTTATGATCAGCGGTTTCAACACCGTTCTCCCGCCGAACTCCCCGGTTTGCTCCTACGGCTCCGACTCCGCTTGGGGCGCGGCGACGGCGCAATCGAACCACTCGGGCGGCGTCAACGCGGCGATGCTCGACGGTTCCGTCCGCTTTGTCAGCGAAACGATCGACTGCGGCGACGCTTACGCCAACGCCGTTACCAGCGGCAAATCCCCGTACGGCGTTTGGGGCGCGATGGGCTCCGCGTCCGGCGGCGAAACCGACACGCAATGATTTTCGGCGTTTAACGCCAAATCCGACGCGGCGAGTTTAACCGCTCGATCGCGTCCGAACGGCGACGCTCGAAAGGGCGCCGTCGTTCCTCCTATTTTGCGCTTGAACCGTCCCGACCTTTTCGACGCTTGTCGCGTCTCCGTTTTTGTCCCGTTCTCAACGTTTTCGTCGACGGTCGCGCTCCTATTGTTTACCATCTTTTCACGAGGACAAGAAACAAATGACCTCTCAACTCAAAAAGCGTCAAGGCTTTACGCTCGTCGAACTTTTGGTCGTCATCGCGATCATCGGCATTTTGATCGGTCTGCTTCTCCCGGCCGTTCAAGCCGCACGCGAAGCCGCCCGTCGTATGCAATGCACGAACAACCTGAAGCAACTCGGGTTGGCCGTCCAAAACTACCACGACGCGAACAACGCCCTCCCGGCCGCCCGTTCGAAGGTCGGCGCCGCGGAACTTTGGAGCGCCAACGCCGGCACCAGCGCCGCGGGTTCGTTCGGCGCGGCCGTTCACCTCCTTCCTTACGTCGAACAAAACGCCGTTTACGAAGCCGTTAAATCGTACTGCGACGCTTCCAAGAGCCCGCGTCTCCAATACGCTTGGGGCGGCGACGGTCTCGACGCGAACTTCAAAAACTCCTGCCCGGCGATGTGCGCGGTCATCGACGCGTTCCTCTGCCCGTCCGACGGCAACGCGACGCAACTCTCGACCGACGGCCACCAAACCGGTCGTCTCAACTACATGACGAGCCGCGGCGACAGCCTCTGGAACAACAACCGCCACCCGAACGACGAAAGTTCCGCCGCCGCGAAAACCTCGAACCGCGGCGTCTTCCACGTCGCTTCGTTCCCGAATATGTCCGCCGTTACCGACGGCACGAGCAACACCGTCGCTTGGTCCGAATGCGTTACCTACTCCGGCCAAGGCGGTCTGGCGATCAAAGGGAACGTCGCGAACGGCGTCGGCGCGATGTACAACGGTCAATCGAACGCGGGCGCCTGCTTGGCGAAGAAAAACGGCGTGCAACTGGTCGACGGTACTTCGACTTGCGGTTGGCGCGGTCAACGTTGGGCCGACGGTCGCGTGATTCCGTCCGGTTTCACCACCGTTCTCCCGCCGAACGGCCCGGTCTGCTCCTACGCCAACGACGACGGTTGGGGCTGCGCGACCCCGCAATCGAACCACTCGGGCGGCGTCAACGCGGCGATGCTCGACGGTTCCGTCCGCTTCGTCAGCGAAACGATCGACGCCGGCGACGCTTACTCCAACACCGTTTCGAGCGGCAAATCCCCGTACGGCGTTTGGGGCGCGATGGGCTCCATCAACGGCGGCGAAACCAGCGTCCAATGATTTTCGGCGTTTAACGTCGACTCCGACGCGGCGAGTTTAACCGCTCGCCGCGTTCGAACGGCGACGCTCGAAAGGGCGCCGTCGCTCCTCAACCTGTTTTCGCGCTCGAACCGTTTCGACCCTTCGACGCTTGTCGCGTCGTCGTTATTCTTTTGCTTTTAACGATTCGTCGACCGTTCGCGCGCCCTTCCTTAATCGTTCGTTTCATCGAACCAAGAGAATTTCAATGACCTCTCGCAACAATCGTCAAGGTTTCACGCTCGTCGAGCTGTTGGTCGTTATCGCGATCATCGGTATCCTTATCGGTTTGCTTCTTCCGGCGGTTCAAGCCGCTCGCGAAGCCGCCCGTCGTATGCAATGCACGAACAACCTGAAGCAACTCGGGTTGGCCGTCCAAAACTACCACGACGCGAACAACGCCCTCCCGGCCGCCCGTTCGATGCTCGGCAAAGACAATTACGCGCACCACACCAACGAATCGGCCCCGAACACCGCTCGCGGCGCTTGGCACGCGACCGTTCACCTCCTCCCTTACGTTGAACAAGGCGCTCTTTACCAAGAACTCGTTTCCTACACCGAGCCGACCCGCAACCCGCGTATGCAACACCCGTGGCACGGCGGCGACCACCGAACGAACTACCCGGCTCTCGCGACGGTGGTTACCGCGTTCCTTTGCCCGTCCGACGGCAACGCGACGCAACCGTCGACCGACAGCCACAACACCGGTCGCTTGAACTATATGTCGAGCCGCGGCGACTCGATGTGGAACAACGAACGCCACCCGAACGACGAAAGCAACGGCAACGCGAAAACCGCGCACCGCGGCGTCTTCCAAATCGGAACGTTCCCGAATATGGCGGTCGTTACCGACGGCACGAGCAACACCGTCGCTTGGTCCGAATGCGTCAGCGGCCTCGGAAGCGCCGGCAATCAAGTCAAAGGGAACATCGTTACCGTCGGTTCGATGTACAGCGGCGGCAAATCGAACCCGGGCCCGTGCCTCGCGATCAAAAACGGCACGGAACTTTCGAAAGCCGGTATTTCCCAATCTTGGCGCGGCCAACGTTGGGCCGACGGTCAAGTCCTGATCAGCGGTTTCACGACCACGCTCGCGCCGAACTCCCCGGTTTGCTCCTACGGCACCGACAACTCTTGGGGTTCCGCGACGGCGCAATCGAACCACTCCGGCGGCGTCAACGCGGCGATGCTCGACGGTTCCGTCCGTTTCGTCAGCGAAACGATCGACTGCGGCGACGCTTACGCCAACGCCGTTTCGAGCGGCAAATCCCCGTACGGCGTCTGGGGCGCGATGGGCTCCGTCAACGGCGGCGAAACCGATACGCAATGACGTTTTTAACGTTCGCGCTTAACTAGATTCACACGGAAACGCGGTCTCGACGGGGCCCGCGTTTTCGTCGATTCTACACCCTCCCCGCGTTTGCGAATTTTCGCGACGCTTAAACACCAAAGGAACAGAAAAATGAAAACGAAACAATTCTTCGCTCTCGCTCTCGCTTGCGTTTGCGCCGTCGCCGTCGGTTGCTCGAAAGGCCCGAAAAAACCGGCCGACCTCCCGGCTCTTTACCCGACGACGATCACGGTCGTTTACGACGACGGAACGCCGGTCGACGGCGCGACGGTCGCTCTCCGTCCGGCGGGCGGCGGTTCCTCGCAATGGAACGTTACCGGAATCACCGACGCGCAAGGCAAACTCGTCTGCAAGACGAACGGCAACTGGGACGGCGCTCCGGCCGGTTCCTACGAAGCGATGGTTACGAAAGAAATCGCCGAAATGGAAGAACCGACCGAAGCGGGCGCTTCCGCCGTCGTCAAGAGCCGCACGAACTATATCGACACGAAGTTCGGCAACCCGAAAACCTCCGGTTTGACCGTCGAAGTTACCGAAGGCGACAACCAAGTCGAACTGAAAGTCGGCGAACAAATCGCGGAAGCCGCCGCGAGCGCCGAATGATTTTCGCGTCGTTAACCGACGTTTAAACGCCAAAACGCGGAGCCTTCTCGGAGACTCCGCGTTTCCTTTTCTTGCCGCCCCTTTCGTCGCCGCCGCCCGCCGCAAGCGTTAAAATCGCGTCGACCGTTAAAACCGGCCTCGCCGTCGACGAAAAAAGCGCCGACGCAACCGCCGACGCTCTTTTCGTTCCCGCGTTTTACCGGTTTAACGCTCTTTCCTTTTAGCGTTTTACCGTTTTTAACGTCTTTAACGCTTTCGTCGAAACCGCCGCCAAAATCAATGCGGCTCTTTCGTTTTCGGGTAGCGGCGCAAAATCTCGACGACGGCGTCCTTCAACTTGGCGTTCGTCGCGACGCCTTCGCGGCCGCGAATCGTCGCGTTCCCTTGCCAATCGCCGAAAAATCCGCCGGCTTCCTCCATAATCGTTTTGAGCGGCGCGGCGTCCCAAATCTCGAAATACGGGTCGACCATAATCTGCGCTTTCCCGGTCGCGACGAGGTAATACCCGTACGCGTCGCCCCAAGTGCGGGTCAGCCAAACTTTGCTTTCCAGTTCGTCGTAAGCGCCGTCGCGGCCGACTTTGTCGAAATCGAACGCGTCCGACGTCAAGAAGAGCGCGTCCTCGAGCCGGTCGACCGTTTCGTCGACGCGAGCCGGAGTCGGTTCCGAAACGTCGCCGAAACGCCAAGCGCCGCGCCCCCGAGCCGCCCAAATCCCGCGCCCGAGCGCCGGGAGCCAAAGGACGCCGACGACCGGTTCGCCGTCTTTCTCGATTCCAATCAGGTTCGAGTAAAGCGGAACGCCGGTAATGAACGACTTCGTTCCGTCGATCGGGTCGACGATCCAACGATACCCGCTCGTTCCTTCCTTGTCGTCGAACTCTTCGCCGAGAATCGCGTCGTTCGGGAACGCCTCCGCGACGCGCCGCCGAACCAGCTCTTCCGCGCCGCGGTCGGCCAACGTTACCGGCGAACCGTCGCTTTTACGCTCGACGCCCAAATCGTCCCGATTAAAATAACGCAACGTTAATTCGCCCGCTTCTTGCGCGAGCTTGACCGCAAATTCGCAACGCTTTTCCATCGGCGACGCGTTCCCTTTCGTTAATATCGCTAAAATCGTTAAATTCCGTTTATTTCAAACGTTCCAAAAGAAACGGCGGAGCGTTTTCCCCTCCGCCGCTTCGTCGTCGGCGCGTCGACGTTACTTTTGCCGCTTTTGGTATTCGCGGCTGGCTCGGCGGAGCGTTTCCCCCGCCGCTTCGGCGCTCGCGTCGACGTTACTTTTGCCGCTTTTGGTACTCGCGGCTCGCTCGGCGGAGCGTTTCGCGCTCGACCTCGGTAAGGCTCTCTTCGCCGGACTCGCTAATTTTCAGCAGAAGTCGGTCGACTTCCGCCTCCAACTTTTCGAACGCGATTTCCTCGGCGGCTTTTTTCGCGGCGTCGCGGTTGAACGGAATCGTCGACGGCCCGGACGCGGCGTCCTTTCTCGCCCGGTCGCGCTTTTCGAGCCAACGTCGCAACGACTTGCGGTTGCGCCCCTTCCCGACGGCGAGTTCGGAGAAGTTGAGCCCCGCCAAGTAATAAACGAGCGCGAACGCGGCGCCCGCCAAGTGAACGTCGTGCGCGATGTTCCCGAGCCCGCTCCGAGCGCCGAGCGCGTCGTAAACGACGAAAAGCGCCCCGGCCAGCCAAGCCGGCGTCGGTATAATCCCGAAAATCAGAATCTGCGCGTGAGGATAATAGAACGCGAAGAGCAAAACGACCGCCGAAATCGCGCCGGACGCGCCCAAACACGACGCGTTCGCGCCGACGTTTCCGACGCTCCAAACGACGCCGCCGACCAAAACCGCCGCTAAATAAAAGAACGCAAACTCGCCGCGTCCAAGCCGACGCTCGATCGGCGGCCCGAAAAAGAAGAGCGCGAGCATATTGAAAAGCAAGTGCGTCAGTCCGTTCGGGTCGTGCGCGAAGCCGTATGTCAGGCAGCGATACCATTGCGCCGGTTGATCCGCGACGAGGCCGAAAAGCGCCATCTTATTGAAAAGCGCGTTGTCGCCGGTCGCCGAATTGGCGAAAAAAAGCAGAACGTTCGCGGCGATCAACATCGCGCTCGCCGACCAACCGGCCGGAATCAGCCCGCCGTTCGAACGTCGACGACGTCCGCCGTTATCGTCGTCCCGATAATAATCGCGGTCGTAAATTCCCATTTCAACCTCTATTTCTATCGCGCCGCGCCAAGCGATTTTCGCGCGAATTTCATCTAAGCCGACTCGCGCCGACTTTTCGTTCTCGTTTTCTTTCTCGTCGGCGTCCGAACGCGCTTTTCGCTCGACTCGAACGACGACGTCGCTTTATTATATCGGAAAATTGAAAAAAATGAAGAGCCGCCCCCGCTTTCCCGACGCGCTTCGTTGGAAACGACTTTTTTTCCGCTTTGCGCCCGGTCGTTCCGCCGCCGTCTCCGACGCGACGTTTCGCCGCTAAACTCGCCGCGACCGTCAAAACCGGCGCCGTCGTCGGTCGCCGCCCGCGTTTTTAGCGCTTTATCGGCAAGAAAAACCGCCGTTTTCGCAAAAAGCGGAAAAAAGCGCTTGCAAAATACGCGCGATTCGGTCATAATGGTGAAAAGTCGCGCCGTTTTTCGCCCGCCTGCTTTTCGTCGACCGCCGCCGTTCGTTTCGCCCGCCCGTTCGCCCCGCTTTTCCTCCCGTATATTAATTAATAATGACAAAAGACCGCGCGCTCCTTTTCGCCGTCGTCGGAGGAATCGGCTCCGGCAAAAGTTTCGCGACCGCGGCGCTCCGAGCGTTCGGCTTCCCCTGTTTCGACGCGGACGCCGAAGCCCGCCGCCTTTTCGACGATCCGGCGATTCTCGACGTCCTCCGCGACCGTTGGGGCGCTTCGGTCGTTTCGCCGGACGGAACCGTCGACCGCCGCCGCTTGGCCGAAATCGTTTTCGCGCCGACCGCCGAAGCGCGAACCGAACTCGACTTTTTGAACCGAACGACGCGCCCGCCCCTGTTCGCCCGCTTTCGTCGTTGGCTCGACGCCGTTCGCGCCTCCGACGCCGAGTTCGCCGTCCTCGACGCGCCGCTTCTCTTTGAAGTCGGTTGGGAAAGCGACGTCGATTTCGTTATTTTCGTCGAAGCGTCCCGAGCGACTCGCGTCCGCCGCGTCGCCGAACGCGGCTGGTCGGCGGAGGAACTCGACCGTCGGGAAGCGAACCAACTTCCGCTCGACGTCAAACGGGCCCGCGCCGACTTCGTTCTCGTCAACGACGACGCGCTCGACGCCGAAAAAAACGGCAAAACCTGCAAAAACGATAAAAACGAAGACGCCGCCCCAACCGCGCCGCCTTCCCCAACCGACGCGACGGCGCAAATCGCCCGAATCGTCGAGGAAGCGCGACGACGCCGCGCCGCCCGGCCTTAATCCGGCCTCCTTTTCCCAAAATCCCACCTATTTTAACATTAACGTTTGTTTGCGACGACGGCTCCGCGCCGAACCCGCCTTTTTATCCCGCCTTAACCGCCTTTTTAACTTATTTTACCAACGATGAACCGCAACGACGACGCCTCTTCTCGCCCTCGCCCCCGCAAAACGGTCGACGAATTTCTCGACGAAATGGACGCTTGGGATAAAATCGCCGCCGGAATCGACGACGCCGCCTCCTTCGACTTCGACTCGAACGCCGAGTTCCCTTGGAGCGGACGCGCGAAAAAATCGGACGAAAATCCCGACGACGCGACCGCGTCCTCCGCTCCGCCGCAAAAACCGAGTCGGCCCGGCGCCTATCTCGTCGATTACGACGAAACCGATAAAATCGACGAAGATTACGAAACCCGCGCTAAACGCCGAGAAAAAAGCGTTTGGAATCGCGACGGAGCCCAGCGATACGACCGCCGCTTCGACGACGCCGCCCGTTCCAACGATAATTCCCGCGACGGTTATTACCGCGATCGCGACCGTTATCGCGCCTCGTCCGAAAACGACGACGAACGCGACGGCGGACGTCCGCGCTATTACCGTCAAGACGATCGCGGCCTCCGCGACGGCGACGGCGAACGCTTCGACCGCCGCGACGGTCGCCGCCCCAACCCGAATTATCGCGACTACCGCCGCAATAATTACCGAGAGAACGGTTACCGCAACGAAAACCGCGACGGAAACGGGCAAACCGCTTACTTCAACGACGGTCGCCGGCCTTATTATCGCGACGGAAACGCCCAAAACGGCGGCGGTTACCGCGACGGCGGGCGGCGCGAAAAGGGTTGTCGCGACGGCAATTACCAAAACGACGGGTATCGCCGCCAACCGCGTCGCGATTTCCGGAACCCGAACGGCGATTATCGGCAAAATTACCGCTCCAATTATCGCGACGATTATCGACGTTTCGACGACGCCGGGCCCGATTCCGATTATTATTCGCCGCGCGGCCCCCGTCGTCGTCGCGATTATTACGAAAACCTCGAACCGACCGTCGGCGCGCTCGGGAAACGGGGCGAACCGCTCTCGTTGGCCGAAGAACTCGCGGCGCGACGCGGCAAACCGCGTTACGGAAGCGGTTCGAACGGCGCCGGAACGCCGAACGCCGACGTTTCCGTCCCGAACGACGACCGCGATTGGAACGACGAACTTCAAAACGCGACCGCCGAAGAACGTCAAGAAATCGTCGAACTTGAACAAATGGACGCCCGCGAACTCGTCGCCGAAGCGCGCCGTCAAAACTTGGAGACCGTCGACGGCGAACGGCGCCGCGATCTCGTCGTCCGCGTCCTCCGCGCCCGTCTCCAAAAGAACGGCCTTATGTACGGCGAAGGAACGCTCGAAATCCTTCCGGACGAATTCGGTTTCCTCCGAAGCGCAAGTTCGCGTTACCTTTCCTGCCCGGACGACATTTACATTTCGCCGAGCCAAATTCGCCGATTCGGTTTACGCGACGGCTTGTCGATTTTCGGTCAAATCCGCCCCCCGAAAGAGCGCGAACGTTACTTCGCTCTGTTGCGCGTCGAAACGATCAACGACGAAGACCCGAACGCGCTCGCGTCGAAACCGCATTTCGACGAATTGACGCCCGCCCTTCCGACGGAACGCGTCGACCGCGACGCGCCCGGCGCCGACCTCGACTTGCGCCTTTTCAACCTCCTCGCGCCTCTCGGATTAGGCGGTCGCGGTCTCCTCGTCAGTCCGCCGCGCGCCGGAAAAACGACCTTTATTCAAAAAGCGGCCGAAGCGGTTCTCGCCGACAATCCGGACGCGTTCGTCTTCGTCGTTTTGATCGACGAACGCCCGGAAGAGCTAATCGATATGGAGCGGCGACTGCGCGGCCCGCGTTGCGAAGTCGTCGGCGCGACCTTCGACGAAACGGCGGCGCGACACGTTCAAGTCGCCGAAATCGCGTTGGAAAAGGCGAAGCGGATGGTCGAATACGGACGCGACGTCGTCTTTTTCCTCGACTCGCTGACCCGACTGACCCGCGCTTGGAACCTCGAAGTCGCCGCCGCGACCCTCGCGCCTCCGACGCCGGGCGTCCTCGACCCGACCGCTCTCTTGCGCGCGAAAAAATATTTCGGGTCGGCTCGCAACGTCGACGGCGGCGGTTCGTTGACGCTCGTCGCGACGGCGCGGCTCGACGAAACCGGCGGCCCCGACGATCAAATCCTCGAAGAGTTTAAAGGCGCCGGCAACTGGGAAGTTTGGCTCGACCGTTCCCTCGCCGAAAAGCGCGTTTGGCCGGCGATCAACGTCGTCAAAAGCGCCGCGAATTGGGAAAGTTCGGACGACGGCGACGAAAAAACGGAAAAAATCGCCGCGCTCCGCCGTCGTTTGGCCGCGATGGAGCCGGTCGAAGCGATTCAGTTTTTGCGCGAAAAGTTGGCCGAAACGGAAACGAACGCCGAATTTCTCGCTTCGATCGATCCGAAAACGTTTTAACGCCGCGACGCGTTAAAATTAGCAAAGTCGACGCGACCGTCAACTCCGGCGCCGCGTCGACCGATTCTCGCCGACGCGAAGCCGTTATAATCGATAAAATCGTTTCAAACGCCGGACGCGTTCCGTTCTCGACCGACGTCGGGGCCCCTTGTCGCCCGGCGCGTTTCCGCTAAAATAAAGAAGGCGGCGTTTCGACGGCGACCGTTTTTCCGTCGTCGTTTCTCGTTCGGCTCGTTCCGCCTATTTTCCGGTTCGGGTCGAACGGAGCGCTCCTAATCCGCTAAATCTCGCCGCGTCCCCATTTCCCGTTTTCCCCCCACCGAACCCGCTCGAAAAGAACGAAGAACCGAAATGACCGAATACGAAGGATACGTCTGCGCGCCCGGCGACGCCGGTAAAATCGCGATCATCGTCGCCCGTTTCAACCAAACGATCACCGAAAAGCTCCTCGAAGGCGCGCTCGCGAAACTTCGCGAACATATGGTCGCCGAAGATCAAATTTCGGTCGTTCGCGTCCCGGGCTGTTTCGAAATCCCGACGATCGCCGAACGTTTCGCGAGCGACGAAGATTATATCGCCGTTATCTGCTTGGGCTGCGTCATTAAGGGCGAAACGTCGCACGACGAACACATCAACCGCGCGGTCAGTTCGCAGCTGGCCCGCATCGGCGCCGAATACGGGATTCCGGTCATTTTCGGCGTTCTCACCTGCAACACGGTCGAGCAAGCGTTGGCCCGCAGCGGTCAGCTCGAAGTCTCGAAGGACAAAGCGGTCGACGTTCAACCGGGCAACAAAGGCTCCGAAGCCGCCGAAGCCGCGCTCGAAATGATCGACCTCCTCGGCAAGCTCCCGGAACTCAAATACGAAGACGAAGAAAACGACGATTTCGCCGCCGAGTCGATCGAACGCAACGCGGCCCGGTACGTTCGCGGCGACTTTGAACCGGTCGACGTCAACCCGGACGACTTGATCGAAATCGACGACGAAGACGAAGAAGACGGCGGCGATTGGTTCTTCCGCGGCGGCGACTTCGCCCGCAAACCGGACGCTCCCTCCGGCAAACGCGACGGCGGCGACCGTCGCGGCGGAAACGGCGGCGCCAAACCGGCGAAAAAAGGCGGCTTCGGCGGCGGCAAACCGGCGAAAAAGGGCGGCTTCGGCGGCCCCAAATCGGGCGGCAAAGACGGCGGTAAAAAGTTCGGCGGCAAAAAATTCAAATAATCGCGCCGCGTTTTCGCTCCCCCGCATTCCCGCCCCGACCGACGCTCGGCGCGCTCGACGTTTCGCGTCTTGTCGACCGGGCGCCGCGTCGCGTTTTCAACGAAACGACAAAAAACAATGACCGACACCAAACTTAGCGTTTATAAACTCCGCGCTTTCGGACGCCTTGTCGCGTTCCAAGCGGCTTATCAGGAAGAACTTAACCCCGGCTCGACGGAACGAAATTGGGCCGACAACGACCCGTTCGCCGAAACGCTCGACGCGTTCTGCGCCGAAACGGAAACGCGTTTGACCGGCGCCGAACGCGCCGAAGCGCTCGACTTCGCCCGCCGCCTCTTCGAAGGGTACCGCGACCGCCGCGTCGAAATCGACGCCGCCCTCGACGCCGCGTTGACGAACCGAACGCTTTCCCGCGTCGACGTCGTCGCCCGTTGCATCCTGCGCGTCGCCGCTTATGAAATTCGTTTCATTAAGACGCCGAAAGCGGTCGTTATTTCTCAAGCGCTCGAACTCGGCAAAAAGTTCGGCGAAAAGGAAACGACGCGCTTCCTAAACGGCGTCCTCGACCGAATCGACGCTTAATCGTTCAACCGCTTCCCCGCCCGTCGACGCGCTCCTTTTTACCGCCCGAGCGATTTTCATTTCGAACGGCGCGCCGACGGTCGAAGCGAACGGCGATCTTGCGAAGTTCGTTTCCGCTCCCGACGGACGAACGGCGTCGCGCGCTCTCTAACGCGCTTATCGCCGCCTTAAGCGACCGTTGAAAACGAGTTCTCGTCGCTCGCGTTCGGTCGAGCGACCGGCGTCGGCGCCGACGCGTCGTTTTGTCTTGTCGGTCAAAACGTTAAAATCGTCAAAAAATCTCGGCGTTCCTTGGCGCAAACGGGCGCCGATTAACATTATATGAAAAACGGGCAAATAAATGGGTTTTTTCGATAAAATCAAAAAAGGCCTTGGGCGCACCGTCCAAGTCTTGCAAACGGACGTTCGCGACCTCTTCAAGCAAGAAGGCCGCCTCGTCGACGCGGAGTTTTTGGACGAACTCTTCGAAACGCTCGTCCGAACCGACATGGGCGTCGACGCGGCCCGCGAAGCGACCGACGAAATTAAGGAACAATTCCGCGGCCGCGTCGTTAAAAAGGAAGAACTCGTCGACGCCGTCAAGGCGAAGCTCAAAGCGCTGATGGCGCAAGACGCGCCGCCGATTCGGTTCGCGCAGTCCGGCCCGACGGTCGTTCTCTTCTGCGGCGTCAACGGAAGCGGCAAAACGACGAGCATCGCGAAACTGACGAAAGCGATGAGCGACGCCGGAAACAAAATCGTCCTCGGAGCGGCGGACACCTTCCGCGCGGCGGCGGTCGACCAACTGAAAATTTGGGCGGGTCGACTCGGCGTCGAGATCGTTTGCGGGCCGCCGCAAAGCGACCCGGCGAGCGTCGCGCACAAAGCGGTCGCCCGCGCGCTTGAAGTCGGCGCCGACCTTTGCGTTATCGACACCGCCGGGCGTCTGCAAACGCAAACAAACTTAATGAACGAGTTAGAAAAAATCAAGCGCGTCGTCGCGAAGCAAATTCCGGACGCGCCGCACGAAGTTTTCCTCGTTCTCGACGCGACGACCGGGCAAAACGGCCTCAGCCAAGCGCGCAAGTTCACCGACTCGGTCGCCTGCACCGGAATTTTCCTTTCGAAACTCGACGGCACCGCGAAGGGAGGCGCCGCGGTCGCGATTCGTCAAAAGGTCGGGCTTCCGGTCAAATACGTCGGGCTCGGCGAGTCGGAAACCGATTTCGCCGTCTTCGATCCGGACGCGTTCGTCGACGCGATGTTCGAGTAAACCGCCGTTTCGCAAGCGTTTTTAAGAAACGAACGACGAACGGCGAAAAAGCGGCGCTTGCGAGCGTTCCCGAAAAAACGGGCGGCGCGTCCCGACGGTTCGACGATTTTTCGTTAACGCAACGAAAAAGGAGTTTCCGATGAATTTCGTTATTTCGTCCGTTCTCGCCGTCGCGGCGATTCTCGCGTCCTTTATGCTCCAACTCGGCGGTGAGGACGCGAGCGGCGCGTTTATCGCCGCGTTTTCGTTCTTCGGGATTCTCGGCGCTCTTTACTTCGTCGACGGCAAACGCTTTTTCGCGCTTTCGAAAGGTTGGACGAATTTTTTAATCGTCGCGGTCGTTTTAGCGCACCTCGGCCCGTTGGCGCGGTCGCGGCAAGAGTTTTTGGCGTTTTCGATCGCGAACATTTTGGCGGTCGTTCAAACGTTTCTTTTTTACCAAGAGAAGACGCGGCGGATTCATTATCAAATTTTGACGATTTCCTTCGTCGAGGTCGCGGTCGGCTGCGTTTTTCAGCGGAGCGGCCTTTTCGCGATTTTAACGCCGCTTTACGCGCTTTCGGTCTTTTGCGCCGTTTCGCTCTTGACGCTCGAAGGGGAGCGCGCCTATTACGCCGTCAACGCGACGCTCCGTCCCCGTTTCATCGGCCCGCGAGCGCCGAAACAAACGACCCGGGACGAGGAAGTCGCGCTCGCGCTTTCGAGCGCTTCCCCGTCGACTTTCGCTCGATTCGAAGCGGCGGCGCTTTCCGAGTCGGCGAGCAAGGCGCCCGGCGCGGCGCTCCGATTTTACCGTCGCGGCGGCGTCAAGTCGGCGGACGTCGACGCGGAGTTTTTCCGCCGTTTTGTCTTCTCGTCGATTTGGGCGTTCGCGGCGGCGCTCGTTTTCTTTTGCCTCTTCCCGCGCTTTCATCGCTTGGAAGTCGGCGAACTCCAATTCGGACGCGAAAACTGGAACGCGAGCGCGGCGCGGATTCGGTCGACGGTCGGTTTCTCGGAGAAGATCGAACTCGGCGAACTCGGCCCGAGCGGCGACAACCGCCAACGAACGCTAACCGTCCGTTTCTTCGACGTTCTCGACCCGGAAAAAAAGCGCCCGGTCGACCCCAATTCTCCATTTTACCTGCGCGGCGTTCCGACGGCCCTTTACTCCGATCGCGCTTGGTCGCAAGTCGATTGGGAGTCGCCGCGTCTCGACCTTCGATCGCTAACCGACGCGATTCGCCAAACGTCGCCGACCGACCCGACCGAGTTGCTCGCCCCGTTGGAAGCGGAACTGGCGCGGATCGACCGCAAACGCCGCGATCGCGAACGCCGCGACCGCGAACGTCGAACGTCCCCTTCGCGCGCCGTCATAAGCTTCACGCTCCCGCCGCAAGCGCCGCCTTATCCCGGCGCCCCGCGTCCGAACGGAACCTTCGGCGACACGTTGGCCGACGTCGCGTCGACGCCCCTTTACCGTCCGAAAGGCGATTGGCTCCCGTACTTCGACCAAGCGACGGCCCTCGGCGGCCTCAAACGCCCGTCGTTTTTGTACGAGAATCTTTATCTCCCGACGGCGCGTCCGATCGACCGCCTCGAACGTTTCGACAACTTGCGAACGCTCTTGCCGCCGCCCGGTCTCTCCGACTCCGACGGCGTTCGGCGGAACGTTCCGAGCGCTCGCCTTTTCGACGCCCGCGCCCGGTTGCTCGGTCTTGAAATCGAAATGGAGGCGCTCGATACCGGCGTCGTTTTCGCGCCTTGGCCCTTTTACTTCCTGCGGCAAGACTTTCATTTCGCCGGAAACGTTCCGCGTCGTTCCGGGCGCGCCGCCGCTCGACAGCGCAAGTTTTGGTTTGCGACGAACGCGTTTTTCGCCGACGGCAAGCAAGCGGAGCTGACGCCGAACCAAGAAGTTGTTTGGCCGTTCCTCGACCAATATCTCGCGCTCGACGCCGAACGTTTCCCGAAGCTGATCGCGACCGCGCGGCGTTGGGACGCCGAATCGGGCCTTCCTAAAGAAGATTTCGCCGGACGCGCCCTCTACATAACGTCGCGACTACGGGACGTCGGCGAATACCGATACGACCGCAAAGGCGTCGCGCGGACGCCGGGTCTCGACCCGCTCGAAGACTTCGTTTCGGTCAACAAGCGCGGACATTGCGAATATTTCGCGGGCGCGCTCGCGCTGATGTTGCGGGCGGTCGGGATTCCGTCGCGAACGGTCGTCGGTTTCCTCGTCTTTCCAAACGGAAAAGGGGGCGAAACGGTCGTTCGGCAATCGGACGCGCACGCTTGGACGGAGGCTTTTATCCCGCCGCAAAATCTCCCCGACGCGAACTCCCCCGCCGCTCGCCTTCTCGACGGCGCGTTCGACGAGTCGCCGAATAATTTTCCGGTCGATTCGAGTTGGACGGCGGACGGCGGTTGGCTCCGGCTCGACGCGACCCCGACGGCGTCGTTGGAAGCGGAAACGAACTCTTTGCTCCTCAACGCGGCGCTTTGGAGCGACTTTTTCGCGTCGGTTTGGCGCGATTACGTCCTCGACTTCAACGGCGCCCGTCAAGCGGAAGCGTTTTATCGCCCGTTGGCCGAAGGCGCGAAAAACGCGTTCGACGCCGTTCGCTCGTTCGGTCAAGACGGCTTCCGCCCCTTCGCGTCGACGCTCGAACGCCTGAAAGACGCGGTCGACCGCGCAAGTTCCGGCGACTGGAGCCCGGAAGCGGTCGGTTCGCTTTTATCGACGGCGGCGCGGGCGGCGTTCGCGGCGTTTGTCGCTTGGCGACTTATCCTCTTCTGTCGCCGTCGTTTCGGACGTCGGCGGCGTTCCGCGAGCGAAACCGGCGGCGCCGACGCGACGCGACGACGAACGCGCCGCCAACGTCGCGAGTTCGCGTTTTATTATCGTCTCGAACGGGCGCTTTCGAAACGTCTCGCGACCGAGCGCCGCGCCGACGAAACGCCGCTTGAATTCCTCGAACGCTGTTTCGCGTTGGAAGACGAAGCCGCCGCGACCGGTCGAAACGCCTTAAACGCCGCGTCGGTCTCGACGTCGCCGCCGCTTCCCGCCGCCGAAACGTTGGTCGAAACGCCGCGCCGCGCCCCGAAAAAGCTAAAAAAACCGGTAAAATCGTTAAAATCAATCAAAACGCCGCGTACCGCTCCCGCCGCTCCGTTCGAACCGACGCCGGACGCGACCCGCCGTCTCTTCCGCGAACTCGTCGAGCGGTATTATCGGGCTCGATTCGCCGATTCGCGACCGACCGCCGATGAAAAAGCGCGTTGGGCCGCCGCGCTCCGCGACGCGAAAATCGGTTGACGGGCCCCGATCCGGCAAACGTCAAGACGGAGACGACGCGGCGAGCCTCTTACCGGTCGATAAAATCGATTCGCCCGGCAAAATTCGACGGAAAACGAACGCGTTCGGCGGAAACGACGGCGGACGACGGGTAAAACGACGACGTTCGGCGGAAACGACGAGCGGACGACGGTCAAAACGGCGACGTTCGGCGGAAACGACGAGCAAACAACGGTCAAAACGACGACGTTCGGCGGAAACAACGGGCGCTAAATTCGTTAGATTCGCTAAATTTTAACGTTAATTTCCCGTCGAGCGCGCTCGGTTGCGCCGCAAAAACGCCAAAAACGACGGAACGTCTTTCGACGCGCCGTCGTTTTCGCGTTTTCGCTTTCTTTTCATTTTCGCGCTTCGGTCGCCCGTTCGCGACGCTCGACGCTAAGGAACGCTCAACGCGCCCCGACTTTATCGATTTTAACGATAACGCCGTCGTTTTCCGTCTCTCGCGCTCCTTGCGCGGCGCTTTCCGCTCCGGTCAAGCGCGCGACGCGAGCCCGAATCTCGTCGAACGCCGCCAAGAGTCCGGCGCGGTCGAGCCCGGCGTCGGCGAGCTGCTCGTCCCGAGAACCGCAACGGATAAACGCGTCCGGAACGCCTTTTCGCAACAAAAACCGCGCGTCGAGCCCCTCGTCGTTCGCCGCCTCTAAAACCGCCGACGTAAAACCGCCGATCAACGCGTTTTCCTCGACGGCGACGGTCGGAATCCCTTCCCGAAGCGGCCGCAAAACGCGGTCGCGGTCGAGCGGCTTTGCAAACCGCGCGTTGACGACGCCGACGTCGAGAACCGGACGTCCCGGAACGGCGCCGCGCGCGAAATCCTCCGCCAAATCGAGCGCCGTTTTCAAAATTCCGCCGCCGCAAACGACGAACGCGCCGTCGGCTCCGTCGCGCAAAACCTCCGCTCGCCCAAGTTCGAACGGCGCGACCTCGCGGCGAATCCGCGCCGCCTTCGTTTTCGGGTAACGTATCGCCGTCGGGCCGTCGAGCGTCAACGCGAACTCGAACGCCCGCGCCATATCGCAAGCGTCGCCCGGCGCTATCGTCGTTATATTCGGAAAAGGCCGCATATAACTCAAATCGAAAACGCCGTGATGCGTCGGGCCGTCCGCGCCGACCAGCCCGGCGCGGTCGAGCGCAAAAATAATCGGCAAGTTTTGCAGCGACGCCTCTTGGAACAAATGATCGTAAGCGCGTTGTAGGAATCCGCTGTAAATATCGACGATAGGCCGCATTCCGGCTTTGGCGAGGCCGGCGGCGAAGTTAACCGCGTGCGCTTCGCAGATGCCGACGTCGAAAAAGCGCTCCGGAAACTCCGCCCGCGCCGCTTCGAGCATATTCCCCTGCGTCATCGCGGCGACGACGACGCAAACGCGCGGGTCGCGCTTCATCGCTCGATAAATCGCGCAACGGGCCCAGTCGGTGAAGGAACGTTCCTTCCCGTCGTTCGCCGCGTCGAGCAAATCGACGACTCGCGCGGCGTCCGGCGCGTCGGCGATCGCGGCGTCGAGCGCGTTCGCCCGGGCTTTTTTCGGATTCGTCGCGCGCCGACTTTTCGACGTTTTCAGCTCGTCGTCCGCCCATTGGTCGAGCAACACGACGCTTTCGGCGTTGAGCGCCTGTTCCGGACTCGTCGCGTGAAAATGCGCCGGGTCGATTTCGGCCGGTCGATACCCGCGCCCCTTCTCGGTCAAGACGTGCAACAAGACCGGCTCGTCGATCGTTTTAATCCGTTCGAGGTACTTTCGCAACGTCGCGAGGTCGTGCCCGTCGATCGGGCCGACGTATCGGAACCCGAAATCTTCGAAGAGCATTCCGCCGACGAGCCCGGCTTTCGCCGCGTCGCGAAGACGCGTCAGAAAGCGGTAAGCGCTCGGCGTTTTCTCGACAAACTGCCGAAACGCCGTCCGCGCGCCAAGATACGTCGGCGCCGTCCGCATTTTGTCGAGCGAACGCCCGAGCCCGCCGACGCGTTGGCAAATCGACATTTTGTTGTCGTTCAAAACGACGAGCATCTTTTGACGCAACCCGCCCGCGTGATTCAGCGCTTCAAAAATCGGGCCGCCGGCCAACGCGCCGTCGCCGACGACCGCGACCGAGTAACGCGGCGCGTCCGTTTTTTCCGATTCTCCGGATTTTTCCGCTTCCGACGCCGTTTCGCCGCCGTTCAAACGCGCCGCCAACTCGTCGCCGCGAGCGAGACCAAGCGCCGTGCCGACGCTGCAACCCGCGTGTCCGGTGCGGAAAAGGTCGTATTCGCTTTCGTCCGGGTCGGGATAGCCGGAAAGTCCGCCGCGCGTTCGGATTCCGCTAAATTCGGCGAAACGCCCGGTGAGGAGTTTGTGCGGGTAACATTGGTGCCCGACGTCCCAAACGAGCCGGTCGCGCCGGAAGTCGAAGGTCGAATGGAGCGCGATCGCCAACTCGACGACGCCCAAATTCGACGCGAAGTGAACGCCGCGCCGCTCCGCCAAGTCGCAAATCGTCGAGCGAATCTCCGTCGCCAAACGCTTCAACTCGTCGAGCGTCATCGACTTGAGCGTCTCCGCCGAACGCAACTCGCGCAACAACGTCGGTTCGACCTTTGGTCGCGATTCAAACGGCGCCCGTTTTTCATTCTCTTTTTCGTTCGTCATCGGTCTCGCTCCGCGACGTAATCGGCGAGATAATTCAGCGCGTTCCAAGCCGCCGAGTCGACCGCGAACGTCGGCCCGGTCGCGCCGGTTCCGCCGATTCCGCCGTCCAATTCCGCGACAAATTCCGGTTTCAGCGACAATTTTGCCTTTTCGACGCATTCGGCGAGGAGCCGCCGGGTTCCGTCGACGCCAAATAGGGCGATATACGTCAACTTTCCGGCCTCGGCGTCCTTTTGAACGCGCTTCCCGAGCGCCGCTTCGTCGCCGACCGCGTCGAGAAGGTCGTCCGAAATTTGGAACGCTTGCCCCCAATAACGCCCAAAAAGGTCGAGCCGATTCAGCGTCGCCTCCGACGCTCCGGCGATCAGCGCGCCCAAGCGGAGCGAAACGCGAATCATCGCCCCGGTCTTGCGCCGGTGAATTTTGCGCAAAAACGCCGCCGTCGCGTCGCGAACCGAGTCGTCGAGCGCCGTTTTTTCGGCGTTTCCGTTATCTTCGCCGCCGCCCTTCGCGCCGTCGAGCGCGTCTCCGGCGTCGGAAAACGCCGTCTTCAAAACGGACGCGACCAAGTCGGAAACGCCCGGCGACGCCGACGAAATCGCCGACCAAAGAACGTCGTCCGCCTGCCCGCCGACCATTCCGCTCGGCCCCGCCGCTCGCGCCAACTCGGCGACGCAACGAACGACGCGGCTCGGCTCGACCGGGCTTTTCGCCAACGCTTCGAACGCGAACGCTTGGAGCGCGTCGCCGGCCAAAATCGCGGTCGCTTCGTCGAAACGCCGCCAACACGTCGGCCGACCGCGGCGCAAGTCGTCGTTATCCATCGCCGGCAAGTCGTCGTGTATCAACGAATAAGAGTGAATCGCCTCGACCGCGACCGCCGCCGGAATCGCCGCTTCCCGACCGCCGCCGCAAAGCTCCGCCGCGATCAACGCCAACGCCGGACGCAACCGCTTCCCGGGCGCGAGAAGCGAATAACGCGCCGCGTCGGTCAACCGTTTCGGCGAATCGTCGTCGAAACGCGAAAACGCGTCGAGCGCCGCGTCGATTTCGCGCCGCAATGCCGCCAAATACTCCGTCGGCGTCGTTTTTTCTCGTCGTTCGGTCGTCATTTTTGCCTCTCGTTCGTCGTCGGTTCGCGAGTCGTCCCGGCGCGGGGCGTTTTCCCCGTCAAGCCAAGCCAACTTTGTCGTTTTTGCCGATTTTACCGCCTCGACATTACGTTTTTTACAGGTTTTACCGTTTTTAAGCCCCGTTCAAAAGGGCGGCGCGTCGTCGAAAAAGCTCCGACCGCGCGGCGGTTCCGGACGTTTCGGCGGTTCGGAAGTTCGCCGAGTCGTCGTTCGGGTTCGCGCCGGACTCGCCGCCGGTTCCGGTTGCGCCGAATTTTCCGACGCCGGAACCGGAGTCGCGCCCGTCGTTCGCCGCGCCGTCGTCGTTCGGGTCGACCGCGGAGCCGCTTCTTGCGCCGTCGTCGTCCGAGTCGAGCGCGCCGCCGGTTCTTGCGCCGTCGATTCGGGAAGGTTCCCGCTTCCGGACGCAGCCGCCGTTTCCGGTTTCGCCGCCGTTCGAACGCCCGACTTCGCCGCCGTCGCGGGAGGCGTTTGGCGTCCGGCGACGTCCGTTTGCGACCGAAGCGCGTTTTCGTCCGCTTGTTCGAGAATCGGCGCGCCGTTTTCGTCGACGCCTTTTAAAATTTCGACGCGGCGCTCCGCTCCGTCGAGAATTTGACGGCAACGGCGCAGGAGCCGAATCCCCTCTTCGTACTGCGCGAGGGATTCTTCCAACTCGCCGCGTCCGCTTTCGAGCGTCGATACGATCGTTTCCAAGCGTCGAAACGCTTCCTCAAAGGAGATTTCGTTCATCGCGTCCTTTCGTTTTGCCTAAACCGCCGCGTCGCCCGACTTTCGCCGCGGCTTCTTCCTTATTTTTTCCAACGCCGTTAAACGCCGACGCCGCGCCGCTCGCGTTTTTCCTTTATTTTACGCAAACGGCGCGGTTTCGTCGCTTTTTTTTACGCGATTCGCCGTTTTCCGACCAACCGCGTTTTTGTCGCCCGATTTTGGGTTTTAGTCGACAATTTCGACCTTAACGGAGGTCATTTTGTCGCCTTGACGCACCGCGTTGACGACGTCTTGCCCTTCGAAGACCTTGCCGAAAACGGAGTGATGGCCGTCGAGCCAAGGGCAAGGAACGTGCGTGATGAAGAATTGCGAACCGTTCGTGTTC
The DNA here is from genome assembly GCA_017937485.1 of Thermoguttaceae bacterium. GTDB lineage: Bacteria > Planctomycetota > Planctomycetia > Pirellulales > Thermoguttaceae > RUG369. The sequence goes on along the minus strand of JAGBDN010000090.1, from coordinate 40,219 downwards.
GGGCCGGCGTTCGCCATCGAGAGGACGCCCGGGCCGTCGTGGCGGAGGTCGGGGTGGAATTCGTCTTCAAATTGATAGCCGGGGCCGCCGCAACCGGTGCCGGTCGGGTCGCCGCCTTGAATCATAAAGTCGGCGATGACGCGGTGGAAGATCAGGCCGTTGTAAAAGCCGTCGTTCGCCAAGTTTTCGAAGTTGGCGACGGTTTTCGGGGCTTTGTCGGCGAAGAGTTCGATTTTGATCGTTCCGCGTTCCGTTTCGATCGTCGCGATTTTTTTCATTGAGGCGTTCCTTATCATCGTTATTTCGGACAAAATTTCATTTTCGGCGCGACTCGGCTTTCTCGTTTGAAAAAGAGTCCGTTCGCAACGCCGGGCCCCGTCGGCGTTTTCAAACGTCGCGGCGCGTTGTATTCATTATAACTTTTCCGACAAAAAACTCAAGGCGCGGGCCGCGTTTCCCGAATTTTTCGCCGATTTTCCCTTATTTATCGCCGAAAGGGCGCCGCGCTCAACGGCAGAACTCGGCGACGGCGGCGACGAACTCGTCGGAGCGTTTCGCCGGGAAGACGTGCGTCGCGTCGGCGAGCGCGATTCGCTTGGCGCCGGGAATTTGCGCCGCGATATACTCCGCCGTCTCGACGCGGTAAAGGGAGCCCGGGTCGGCGTGCAGGACGAGGGTCGGAACGTCGATTTTTGGAAGCGAAGCGCGGAAGTCGGCGGTCGTCATCGACTCCCAATAGCGGCGGTCGACGGCGGCGCGCTCCGGCGGGATAGGAGCGAAAAAGACCCGTTTCGCGAGCGATTCGCGGACGCCGGTAATCTCGACGGCTTTCGCCAACCAAGCGTCGCGGTCGAACGGTTCCGGCCAAGTCGGCGGGTCGTCGGGGTTCGACGCGACTTCGCAACGGGCGAAAAACGTCGTCTTGAAGAGCGGCGGATCGTCGAGCAAAATTTGCATATCGCGTTCGTAATCGTCGGCGAAATAACGTCCTTGGCAATAGCCGAGCCGCCAAGCGTCGTCGTTGAGGAGTTTGGGGCAAGTATCGACAAAAACGGCCTTCGCGACGCGGTCGGTTCCGAATTGTTCGAGGTAAGAAAAGAGAACGGAGCCGCCCATCGAGTACCCGACAAGGCAAACGTCGCGGGCGTCGAGGCTTTCGATCAGCGCGCGCAGGTCGGCGGCGGAGCGTTCGACGCCGAAATCGGGCGAAAAGGGCGACCGTCCGTACCCGCGCTGGTCGAAAGCGACCGTTCGGAACGAACCGCAACCGTTAAAGCGTTCGATAATCCCGTTCGCCGTCGCGACGGAGCCGCCGAACCCGTCGATATAAAAGAGGAACCGCCCTTCTCCGACGTCGACGTAAGCGATTTCCGCGCCGTCGTCGACCGTCGCCGTTCGATATTCGAGTTTCATTTAAGTTTTCGCGACGCGATTCGAACCGCCGCGCTCCGCTTGTCGCGTTGTTTCGCCGTTTCGGGCCCAAGATAGTAAAACGCTCGAAACGAAGCGACGCCGAACGCGCCCGACGCTCGCCGAGTTAAACTTTAACGAATTTGCGGGAAAAACGCAAGAGAAAAGCCGCCGTCCCGTCAAGAGAACGTTCGCGGCAAAGCAAAAGAAAACGCCGCCCCAAACGGAGACGGCGTTCGCTCGACCGCCGCGTCCGTTAAGAAAACGCGGCGGCGCTTGACGATTCAACGTCGGTTTCGAAGGAAAGCGCGCAAATTTGCGTTCGCGCCGCTCTTCCTTCGCTCAACCCCAATCATTGGAAGGAGTAAACGACGGTCTTCGTCTTGGCTTTTTTACCGTTGCCGATAGCGTAGGTCAATTCGTGGTCGCCAAGACCGAAAGCGATCGCGTCGCAACCTTTATAGGCTTTGTCGTTTTTAATAACGGCGTCGAGAAGTTTCGCCGTCGTTTCTTCGTCGACTTCTTCCGAAACCCAGAGCATCCCGGATTGCGCTTGTTTGATAAAGACCGCGGAAACCCAATCTTTTTCGACGAGAATCATCGAACCGGTATCGCCGCCGCCAAAATCTTCCTTCGCCAAGTATTCGACGTTGCCGTCGGCGTCGACGCGGAGGTAGCAAATATGCGACGCGGAACCGGATTTGAACGTCAAGTCGACGACGTAGTCTTTGCATTCGGCGTCGACGGTCGGAACGACGATCGTTTCGGTTTGAGTTTCGCCTTTTTCGTCGACGTATTCGACGTAAGTCGCGCCGTTGGCCGGGTGTTGCGCGCCGTATTGGAAGCCTTTTTCCGCCGAGTCGACGACGACTTCGTATTGGAGACGGAAGTTGTCCGCGCGACCCATCGGGCCTTGTTTGACCGTCCAGGTCAGTTTGTAAATATCGCCGGAGGTATTGCCGACGACTTCTTCGCCGCCGTTCGCGTAATCGGCCGGATCGACCAATTCAACGACGACCGGAGCCGGACGCCCTTCAATGCCTTCGGGCAAAACAACGGCGCCGTCGATCCAACCGTCGACGGCGTTCCAAACGACTTTGTCCGCCGTAACGTCGACGACGCTAAGGGTGTCTTGGTCGAGCGTAACCCATTTGCTCATATAGTCGGTAACGACGACGTCGCTGAACGGAACGGTCGAAAGGTCGGTCAAGACGGCGTCAATTTCGGCGGTAAGGTTCGCGACGCTGGAGACGGGCGTGAACGTAACGTTGTCGCCGACGACGTTTTTGCTCGAATCGTCGCTCGTAGCCGGGTTCATCCAAGCGGACGCGGCGTCGGTGTCGATCATATGAAGGGCGGCGACGCGTTCGTGGGCGGCCAATTCGGTCGCGGCTTGCGGCGTGCGAGTCCAGCAATTCGGATACTTAACGTATTGGCTGCCGTAAGTCGAATAATAGAAAGCGTCTTGAACGTAATAACCGTTGTTTTTATCGTAAGCGACGAACGCGCGTTCGGCGTCCGAAACCGGATAGAGTTCGCCCGGGGTCAAGCCGGCGCTTTCGTAGACGTCCGCCCAAACGGCGTCGGCGAAGGCGAGCGCTTGTTCGTCCGTAAGTTCGGCGAAGAACGCGTTGAGTTCTTCTTCCGTCGAAACCGCTTTCTCGCCGAAAACTTCAAAGAAGGCGGGCGGAAGGTTTTCGCCGTAAACGATCGCTTCTTCCAAAGCGACCATCGCGACCGTAACGGCGCCGAAACGCGTGCTGTTTTTCTTCCAATCGTAGAAATCGCGCGGGGTTTCGTCGGTGTTGATTCGACCGTCGGTGATGTAAATCACGTGCGCGGCGCGAATTTCCGGATTGGCGTCGATATATTCCGCGACGCCCGTGAAACCGGCTTCGCAGTTCGTCGAAGAACGACCGTAAAGGAGACCGCCCGGCAAGTCCGGCAGAGTCGCTTCGAGTTCTTCCATATCGGCGACGTTCGACAAGACGATATTATCGCCCATACCGAACGCCATCAACGTCAAGGTCGTGTTTCCTTCGCCGTCGAGAACCGTTTTACCGATTTCCAAAATGGCGTTGCGCATATCCGGCCATTCTTGGTCGCCGGAGTACGAACCGTCGACCATCACGATCACTTCGTCGCGGCGCGAATCGCCGTCGCGACCCGGGACTTGCAGTTGAACTTGGTAACGGTCGCCGTCGCGGTCGAGCAACGTCGTCGTTTTTTTCGGGGTCAGTTGCAACGCTTCGCTCGTCGCGCTTTCTTCTTGCGCCGAGACGACCGCGGCGCCGAGCGCCAAAACGACGCTAAGCCCGTAGCACAAAATCCGATTCATTTGTCTTTTTCCTTTTTCTTTTAATAAACTTCCGCAAACTTTCGCGCGCTATTCGTTTATTATGTTCCCCTTAAAACGATCGTTCGTTTCGAATGCCCGTTTTCGAAATCGTGCGCGCTTTTTCGATATAAAAACCGTTATCGATTTTATTATACAAGATTCATAGCGGCGTCAAGTCCCCTATTTTAACATTTTTTTTCAATTTCTTTTTTCTTTTAAAAATTTCCGCCGCTTAATTCAACGGTCGTTAGATATACGCGCCGACGGAAAAAATAGACGTAAAATTCGACAAGATTTTTGAAAAAGCGCGAAGCAATAAAGACGGACGCTCGTTATTCTCGGTCGTCGAGCCGGTTTTCGCCGCCCAAACGCGCCGTCAAACGAGCGTGTAAACGTCGCGCCCTTGGCAAACGCCGGACTCCAAAAGCCGTTCGACGACGAGCGCGACGTCGGCGCGTTCCGGCGCGTCGCGTCAAACGGGCAAAGTCGCCGGGAGAAGACGGCAAACGTCGCGTTTGCTCGGACTAAAAGAAGGAACCGCCGTCCGAAAGTTCGCCGCGGCGCCGTCAAATTCCGCTTGATCGGCGAAACGCGTTTCTAAAAACGTCGCGAACGACGAAAATCCGGCGGTTTTGCCGTCGACGTCCTTTTCTTTAAGGCAAGCGCCGAGATTGGCGAAAAGAACCCAAGCGCTCGCGTCCGAACGCCGTTTGCGTCCGTTGGCAATTCGCGAACCGGCGCAAAGCCGCGCCTTTAGAACTCCGCGTCGGAAAGTCGCGTCGACGCTTTCGCGGGAACGCTCGCCGACGCCGGAATCGCCGTTTCGACCGCGTCGGTCTTTTTTTTCGGGCGAAGATAACGTCTCAACCCGACGGCGCGAAACTCGAATCGTTCCGGGAAACGCGCCGCCGTCAACTTCCCGAGCGTCGAATAACCAAACGCTTTAAAGTCGACGCCCGCCGCCTTGAGCCTCGTTCCGAGTCGACAAAAATCGACCCAAGCCCTTGCGTTTCGTTTGCCGTCGGCGTTCGTTTGCAACTCCGCGACCGCCGCGAAAAGGCGCTTTTCCAGCTCCTCGTCGGAGAGTTTTGGAGGGCGAGGCTTCGGTTCCGCTTTCGCTTGCGACGCGAGGTTTGGATTCCCTTCGACAATATTCGACGTTTTCAAACGAACGCGCCGGTTGGCGTCGGTTCCCGTTTTACTCGGAGCGAACGCGATTTCGCCCCGCTCCGTTTCGTCGCGAAACGCCGCCTCCATAAACTCGGTAAAGTTCGAGCCGAGTTCGCAAGTCTTCCAAGCGACGCCCGCCCCTTTCAAGCGCGAGCCGAGCGCGCCGAAATCGACCCAATTTTGCGCGTCGAAAACGCCGTCCGCCGCCGTCTGCAGCGCCGCGATCTCCGCTAAAATTCGCGCTTTCGTCGCCGCCAGTTTCGCCGAGTTCGGTCGATTCTCCATCGTCGTCTTCCGCCGTCTTCGTTTTTATATCGCGCCGTTTCGCGATTATTCGCGACGTTTTTCATCCGCATTAATCGCCGCTAGGCGCGCCGACCTCGCAAGCCGACGCGCCGCCCTTCGCTCGCAGGGCCTTTCCCCGCGAACGCTAAATAAACAACCGCCGACGACGCTCGACGCTAAACGCCGAACGTCGCCGCGTTCTTGCGCTCCGTCGGTCGCGGTCGCCGCCCCCGCTAAGGAAACGCGACTTCGACCGACGAACGCTCGGAACGGCTCGGTTAACCCCGAACTCGCGCCGGAATCACTCCCATTCGATCGTTGCGGGCGGTTTCGAGCTAATATCGTAAGCGACGCGGTTCACGCCGTCGACTTCGCTCAAAATGCGCGACGAAATCTTCGCCAAGACTTCGTAAGGAACCGGGTACCAGTTCGCTTCCATAAAGTCTTGCGTCGCGATGCAACGGACGACGACCGCTTTCTCGTAAGTGCGCTCGCCGTTCTTCGCGCCGACGCTGCGCACCGGCAACAACACCGCGAAAACTTGCGACGTTTCGCGGTAAAGCCCCGCTTTCGTAATCTCTTCGACGACGATCGCGTCCGCTTCGCGCAGGCAGTCGAGATCCGGCTTCGAGACCGGGCCCAAGCAACGAACCGCGAGACCCGGCCCCGGGAACGGATGACGCCAAACCAACTCTTCCGGCAAACCGAGTTCCAAACCGACTTGGCGAACTTCGTTTTTGTACAGTTTGCGGAGCGGTTCGACCAGTTCGAACTCCATATCCTCCGGCAAACCGCCGACGTTGTGGTGATACTTCACCGTCTTCGCCGGAGCGCCTTCTTCGCCGCCGCTTTCGACGACGTCCGGCCAAATCGTCCCTTGCGCCAAGAACTTCGCGCCGTCGACCTTATGCGCCTCTTCGGTGAAAACGTCGATGAACGTCTTGCCGATGATCTTGCGCTTTTCTTGCGGGTCGTCGACGTCTTTCAACAGCGAAAGGAAACGCTCTTCCGCGTCGACGACGACGAGGTTCGCGTCGAAGTTTTCGCGGAAAACTTTCGCGACCGAGTCGATTTCGTTTTTGCGCATCAAGCCGGTGTCGACGAAAATGCACGTCAGACGCGAACCGATCGCCCGCGAAACCAGCGCCGCGACGACCGCCGAGTCAACGCCGCCGGACAGACCGCAGATAACGCGACCGTCGCCGACTTGGCTACGAATGCTCTCAATGGAGGTTTCGACAAAATTCTTCATTGTCCAAGTTCCTAAATTAGCCTTGCAAATCTAACGAACGAAAACGCGACAAGGCCCGCGCCTTTCGTCGCAAAAGGACGGCTCCGGATAAAACAAATCTCGCGAAACCGACGCCGAAACGTCGAGTCGAAACGTCGGCGTCGGCCTTGCGAAACGCGGCCCCGCCGGAACGAGCGCCGCCGTCGAACCGTTCCCGCGACCGTCCCCCAAACGCCGCCGAAAAAATTTCGACGAAGGACGTCGCGAACGTTTTTCTCGCCGTCTATTATAACGCGCTCCGCAATTTCGAAAATACCCGCCTATCTCCGCTCCGCCGCCCCTTCGGCTCGTCGACGCGTCCTCGGCTAACGTCGCGACAAACGAGATTAAGCGCCAAATAAGAATTATCGTTCCACTTTTTCGTCGTCAACCTTCCGTCGCGCTAATACTAACATTCTTCGTCGTTATACAACGCCCCTAATTTTCGTTAAAATCGTTTTTTTTCGCGCGACCGTTCCGAAGGTTGCGCTTCCTCTCTTTTAATCCGAGAAGAATTTATACGGTTCGCGTCGATTTTACCGCTTTCGTAAAAAATTTTAAAAAATTTCCGATTTTTTTATAAAAATCCCTTTAAATATTATCTCCGCCCCTACTCTTACAATTAGAAAAGCAAAAAAAATCGTTCTCCGTCAAATGAAACGATAAAATCAATTATAACGAATTAACGGCGAGAAAAGCCTTAAAAAACGCGTTGAAATCGCATTTGCGCAACCCCTCGAACGCGAAAAAACGTTATAATAAAAAAGACGTTAAGTCGAAACGGAGCGCGTTCGTCCGCTTTTCTCCCCCGACCGTTTTTAACCGTCGCGGCGGCTCGCCTTCGTTTCCCTTAACTTCCTCGTTCCGAACAGGTTTTCCAATGAAACAGTATTCGTCCGACAATCGTCCCTTTCCCACGAGCGCGAAATTCTTCGCCGCCGCGTTTTGCGTCGCCCTCGGCTGGGGCGCCGCGTCGGCGTTTCCGTCCGGTTCGACGTTGGGAGACGCTTGGCGTTTTCGTTTCGATTCGTTCGGTCTTTTCTCGTCGAGCGCGCAACGTCGCGTCGAAGAGCGTCCGCTTTGTTATCTTGACGCTTCCGGCCGCCGCTTCGGCGTCGGCGACGAAATTTCGACTCCGCGTCTCGAAACGCCGCCCGCTTTGATCGCCGAATCGACGGAGCTTTTGGCGGACGGCTCTCTTCCGCTTGAAGAAGAACCGGTCGGCGCGACGTTCGACGAAGCGGAACCGGAATGGGAACCCGTCGCGTTCGCCGACGCGCAAACGTCCGCCTCGCTCTTTGCCGACGCCGGTTGGATCGTCGTCGATCCCGACGCGCAAAAACGCGACGACTGGTCGCGCGAGTTGCAACTGGAAACGTTTTCGGAACCGACGTTCGCCGAATTTTCCGCCCCGACTTGGCGAGACGACGTCGCGATCGCGTCGGCGACGCTCGACGAACTGCGCGCGCTTGAATTTGAACCGGGCGTCGCGTCGTCGTTGGTTTCTCCGGAATTGCGCCGCGTCGCCAACGCTCGACTTGCTTCCGGCGATTACTCGTTCGCGGAAACGTCGAACGCTTCGGACGCGAACGCGCCGCAAACGCCGAACGTCTCTTCTCAAACGGCACCGCCTCCCGCTCCGCCGGTCGCTCCGACTCGCGTCGGCGCCTTTACCGCTTGCGGCGCGTTTGAAGCGGACGGCGTCGCGAAAGTTCGCGTTCAATAACGCTCGCTTCCGTTCCGCTCTCTCCCAATAAAACGCGAAAGCCCGCGCGCCGATTCGTTCGACGCGCGGGCTTTATCGTTCCGTCGTTTGTCCGGCGACGCAATTTTTGTCGCGCCGCGTTTTTTTCGCCAAAAATCAAAGAACGCCCTTCGCGCTCGGGACGCCCGTTTGGCGAGGGTCGCTCTCCACCGCCGCCCGAATCGAACGCGCGGTCGACTTGAAAATCGCCGCCGCGACGCGACGCCCGTTCGAGCCGCGCAAAACGTCGACCCGAAAACGAAAAACGGCGAACGGCGTTTCCGCTCCGAAATCAAAGAACGCCCTTCGTACTCGGAACGCCCGTTTGGCGAGGGTCGCTCTCCACCGCCGCCCGAATCGAACGGGCGACCGACTTGAAAATCGCCTCCGCGATGTGATGTCCGTTCGAGCCGTACAGGACGCCGACGTGCAGGTTGCAGGCGGCGGCGTTCGCGAACCCTTGCCAAAACTCGCGAACGAGTTCCAAATCGAACGTTCCGACGCGCTCGACCGGGTAAGTCGCGTCGTAAACGAGGTAAGGCCGCCCGGAGAAATCGATCGCCGTCCGCGCGAGCGTTTCGTCCATCGGGAGGAGGAAAAAGCCGTATCGGCGGACGCCTTTCTTGTCGCCGAGCGCGGTTTTGAAGGCGGCGCCGAGCGCGATCCCGACGTCTTCGACGGTGTGATGCCCGTCGACTTCGAGGTCGCCGTTAACGCTCAGCTCGAGGTCGACGAGCGAGTGCGCCGCGAAAAGGGTCAGCATATGATCGAAAAAGCCGATTCCGGTCGAAATTTTCGACGCGCCGGTTCCGTCGAGGTCGATTTTCAGCCGAATTTGCGTTTCCTTGGTGTCGCGCTCGACCGCCGCCGTTCTCGCCATTTTACGTTCTCCTATTTTATTTCCGATTCGATTTTATTTTTTTTCGTCGACGTTTTAACTTCGCGACGCTTCGCCGAAACGCGCCGCGTCGTTTCTTATTCATCGGCGTTTTTCGGAGCGAAATTGAACGCGCCGGGCTCTCGCCGTCAAAATCGCTCGCGCCGGTCGAGCCGCCGGTCGAGCCGTTCCGCTCCCGTTAGTTCGCCGACGTTCCGCCGACGTCGCCGTTTTTTCCGGTTTACTCGCCGCCTTCCCCGTCTTTCCCGTCCGCGACTCGCCGCCAACGCTCCGCCTTCGCCGCGTTCGGTTCGACGTTTAAGTCGGCGTTCCCGTCCCGATAAAATTCGACGAGCTTCTTCGCCGCCTCGACGCAACCCGCCTCCGCCCCTTTTCGGAACCAACGGAGCGCCGCCGCGCCGTCGCGAGCGTCGCCGTCGAGCGAATAATACTTCCCGAGTTCGAACGCCGCCGTCGCGTCCCCCAACCCCCAAGCGCGACGGAAAAACCGAACCGCCTCCGCCGCGTTCGGCTCGACGTTTAAGTTGGCGCATCCGTCCCGATACATCTCCGCGAGCTTCTTCGCCGCCTCGACGCAACCCCCGACCGACGCTCTCCGCAACCAATGGAGCGCCTCCGTCGGGTCGAGGTTCAAGTCGGCGATCCAGTCCCGATAAATCTCCGCGAGCGCTTGCTCCGCCTCGCGGCAGCCCCGCCCCTCCGCTTTCCGGAACCAACGGATCGCTTCCGCCGGGTCGCGCTCTTCGCCGTCGCGCCAATAATAGAGCCCGAGTTCGAACCCCGCCTCTCTGTTCCCCAATCCCCAAGCGCGACGGAAAAGCCGATTCGCCTCCGCGACGTTCCGTTCGAGCCCGCCTCGTCCCGCCGCGAGCATACACCCGAGATTCCCGAGACCGCGAGCGTCCCCGCCGTCGGCGGCCAACCGATAAAGCCGAACCGCCTCCGCGTCGTCCGGTTCGAGCCCGAACTGCCCCCGCTCGAACGCGAATCCAAGTCGCGCCGCGGAGGGCGCGTCCCCCAACTCGACCGCCCGACGATACCAAGCGAGCGCTTCGGCTTCGTTCGGCTCGACGGCGCGCCAACCGCAACAACGCCAAACGCCCTCGTAAATCGTTCCGAGCGTTCCCGCCGACGCGCGGTCTCCCAGTTGCGCCGCCTTTTTGAACCAACGGACGACCCCGTCGGAGTCCTTGTTTTCAAGGGCGGTCGCCGCCAACGTCCTCGCCGCGCCGAGACGTCCCCCCTCCGCCGCCGCTCGGAGCCAGCGGAACGTCTCCTCGTCGCTCTTCTCGACGCCGAGCCCGAGCGCGTAAAGTCGACTCAACGTTTCCGCCGCGCAGGCGACGCCGAGTTCCGCCGCCCTCCGGAGCCAACGCGCCCCTTCCGTCGGATTCTCCTCGACGACGTCGCCGTTCAAATAACAAACCCCCAAATTCCTCGCCGACTCCGCGCAACCGAGTTCGACCGAACGCCGGTAAAGCCGAACCGCCTCGGCCGCGTCGCGCTCGACGAACTCCCCGCCGTAAAGGTAATTCGCCGCGAAACAAAGCGCCCGCGGATCCTCGTCGCCGCGTTCCTCGCCGTCCTTCGCCCGTTTCAAAAACGCTTCGGCGGCCCGACGGTAAAACGCGTTCGCCCGCCTTTTGTTCTTCGCGACGCCGCCTCGACCGTCCGCCGCCGCGTTCCCCAACGTAAAGAGCGCGAACGGATTCCCCGCCTCCGCCGGTTCCTTAGCGAGTTCGACGGCGCGTTCCCAATCGGGCGCGGCGTCCTCGAACCCGTCCGACAGTCGTTCCGCCAACTCCGCTTGCGCGTCGAGCGCCGCCCCTTTCGTTTCCTCCGACGCGTCCGGAGAGCGCCCCGCCTCGACCGCCGCTTCCAGAAGCGCGACGCCGCGACGCCGGTCGATTTTAACGCCGTAAACGCCGAAACAAAGCGCCCGACCGCGCCGGTAAAGCTCCGCCGCCGAAAGTTCGGTCGTATCGATTTTGCCGGTCGCGCCGATATTATCGTAGGTCGTTCCGTTCCCGTTCGCGACGTTCGCGCCGCTTCCGTTGTTCTTCTTCGCCAAGTCGCTCATCTCGGTCGCTCCTTAAAATCGTTTTCGTCGATAAAGCAATAAAAACGATCGAAGGCGCGGCGTTCGCCGCCGAACGCCGCCCCCGATAAAATATTTTATCCAACCGCCCGACCGTTCGCAACGCTTTCGCGACGCAACTAGCCAAAAAAAGCGTTTTCCGAAAAACCGCCCCTACAACCCGTAAAAACCGTAAAATCGCGCCGTCAAACGCCTCCCAAAAGAAAAATCGCGCCGCCTAACGCCGCTCTTCCCGCCCGACGCGCCGTCAAGGTTCAAAAAGCCGCGCCGCTCGACCGCCGCTCTTTCCCGTCGCCGTTCCCAACGTTTCGCCCCAAAAGAAAACGCGCCGACGAGCCCCCTTTCCAAGCCGCCGACGCGTTCCGTTTTCGCCGTTATCCCCGCGTTTCGCCCGTTTCGCCCGTTTCGCCGACCGACGTTAGCGGCGGAAAATCCCGGTTACCGCGTCGAAAATTCGCCGGAAAAACCCGAAAAAGCCGCGATAATCCGGCTCGATAAAGTTCACGACTTGCACCTTTCCTTCGGAGTCGAGCATAATCGCCCGGGCGCAAATATCGTCCGACTCGCCGAGAACGCCGGAACGCAAGAGCCAACGCGTCGCTTCGTCCGGGTCTTGTTCGACGCCGTCCCCCCGCAGATAACACCGCGCGAGCCGCTCCATCGCGTCGCGGTTTCCCGCCTCCGCCGCCTTCCGATACCAACGCGCCGCCTCCGCCGCGTCCTCTTTACCGCCGAGTTTCCCCGTCTCGGCCAGCGCGCCGAGAACGTAAAGAGCGTCCGGCTCTCCCGCTTCCGCCGCGATTCGAATCCAGCGCGCCCCCTCCGCTTCGTCCTTCTCGCAACCGACGCCGTCGAGCAAATGCGAACCGAGATTGAACGCCGCGCTCGCGTCCCCCGCTTCCGCCGCCTTCCGATAAAGCGCGACCGCCGCCGCTTCGTCCTTCTCGACGCCGAGTCCTTCCCGAAGCAAATACGCGAGCCGCTCCGTCGCCGTCTTGTTCCCCGCCTCCGCCGCCTTCCGATACCAACGCGCCGCTTCCGCCGGGTTCGCTTCGATTCGATAATCGACCGCGCCGCCAAAACTCGCGTTCCCGTCGACATACGCGTCGCCGACGACGACCGCCGCGTCGTCGTTCCCCATCTCGGCCGACTTGCGGAACCAAGAGAGCGCCGCCGCGCCGTCCTTCCGAGCGACCGCTTTCTCGGCGAACCGCCAAGCCGCCGTCGCGCTCCCCAATTCAAGCGCCTTGCGATAAAGCCGCTCCGCCTCCGTTTCGTCTTGCGCGAGTCCGAGCCGCCCTTCCTCGAACGCTCGCCCCAACCAAAGCGCGCCGTCCGCCGAACCCCGCTCGAGCGCGACGCGCGCCCAACGAACCGCTTCGACGTCGCTTTGCTCGACGCCGATTCCTCGTTCGCAACAAACCGCGATTCGAAGCGGCGCTTCTTCGTCCCCTCGGTCGGCGGCCAACCGATACCAGCGAATCCCCTCCGCTTCGTTCTTCTCGACGCCGTCCGTTCCGAGCAAGTAAAAATTCCCCAAGAGCCGCGCCTCCCAAACGCCCCCCGCCGTCGCGATTTGCCGGAGCGCCTTCAAGCCCTTCTCGACGTCCCGCTCGACGCCGCAAGTCCCGTAAAAATAACACTGTCCGAGTTCGCTAATCGCCCTCCAATGTCCAAGATTCGCCGCCGCGCGGAGCCAACGAACGCCCTCCGCTTCGTCTTCCGCGACGCCGTCCCCGTTCAAATAAGCGAACGCGACGTTCGTCGCCGCCGTCGCGAAACCGATTTCCGCCGAGCGCCGCCAAAGTCGAATTGTCTCCGCCGCAACCTCCGGCGACTCGTTCGGCTTCCCGTCCGCCGAGCCGCGACCGTCCCCCAAATAACACCCGAGATAACAGAGCGCCCGAACGTCCGGGTTCGGCTCTTCCGACATTCGCTTGAACCCCTCGAACGCCCGAAGGAAGCAAGCCCGCGCCTTCGCCTCGTCCTTCGGAAGGCCGCCCAAGCCGTTCCGGAAACAGCCGCCGAGCGTATCCAACGCGAACGGATTCCCCGCTTGCGCCGGTTTCTTCGCGACCGCGACCGCCCGCGCCGCGTCCGGTTGCGTCCCTTGCAGACCGTCCGCAAGCGCTTCCGCCAACTCGCCTTGCGCTTCGAGCGAACCCGCTTTCGCCGCCTCGGTTAGGAGCCGCAACCCCTTCGGCCCGTCGATTTTAACGCCCTCCAAGCCGAAGCAAAGCGCCCGCCCTCGACGGTAAAGCTCCGCCGCCGAAAGGGGCGCATCGGTTTTGCCGGTCGTTCCGCTTCCGTTCGCGTTCGCAGCGTTGGCGCCGCCGTTCGTTCCGCTTCCGTTGTTGTTTTTCGCCAAGTCGCTCATCTCGGTCGCTCCTTAAAATCGTTTTAGTCGATAAATTCAATAAGATCGCTAAAATAAAGACAAAATCGGTCGAAAAGAGCGACGCTCGACGCCGAACGCCGCCCCTTAACGAAACATTGTAACGAACCGCGCGGCAGATTGCAACAATTTCCCGACGCAACCGGCAAAAAAAAACGTTTTCCGAAAAACCGCCCCTACAACCCGCAAAAAACGCAAAACCGCGACGTCGCCGCCCCGAAAAACGCCGTTCGTTCGCCGTTCTTCCCGACGTCGCCGCTCCAATCGCGACGTCAAAACGCCCGCTCGACTCGCCGACGCTAAAAAAAACGCGCCGACGAACCCGCTTTCGTAAGTCCGCCGACGCGTCGCGCTTTCGTCGCTCGACGACGCTTCCAACCGCCCGTCGTTAAGCGTTCTCTTCGCCGAGTTCGATTTCGCGAAGCGCTTGCGCCAACACCGCGCGCAACTCTTCGTTTTCCTCCTCTTCGAGCGCTGAGCGGAGAAGCCGACGCGCTTCCTCGACGTCGCGCTCGACCCCGACGCCGTCGGCGAGACAACGCGCGAGCCGCTCGACCGCCGCCGTTACGCCAAGTTCGACGCCCCGACGGAACCAGCGAACCGCCTCCGCCTCGTCCTCGTAAACGCCGTCGCCCGTCAAGTAACAAACGCCGAGCAGGGTCGCCGCCTCGCCGCTCTCCGCCTCCGCCGCCTTGCGGAGAAGTCGCGCTCCTTCGCGCCGGTTTTCCTCGACGCCGAGCCCTCGACGGTAAGCGATCGCGAGGAAAAACGTCCCTTCGACGTCGCCGAGTTCGTCGGCTTTGCGGAGCCAACGGACGCCTTCGGTCGGGTTCGGTTCGCCGAACCAACCTTCCGTCAACGTCCGCCCGAGCCGCGCCGCCGACGGGGCGACCCCGGCCTCCGCCGCCGTTCGGAGCCAACGCTCCCCTTCCGCCGCGTCCGGTTCGAGCCCGACGCCCCCCTCTTGCAAAAGCCGGCCGAGATTATGCGCCGCGTCCGCGTTCCCTTTCTCCGCCGCGAACCGGAGCCAACGCGCCGCTTCCGCCGCGTTCTCCTCGACGCCCTCGCCGTTTTCGAACGCGAACCCCAGAATCGACGCGGCGTCGGCGTCCCCCGCCTCCGCCGATTTTTGGAACCAACGCAACGCTTCCGCGACGTTCGGTTCGACGCCGAGCCCGTTATAATAAGCGAACGCGACCCGAAACGCCGCGACCGCCCGCGTATCCTCGTCTTCGGCGCTCTCCGCAACCTTCGCCAGGAAACGAACTTGCGCCGCCGGGTCGGGTTCGCCGCCGTCGCCGTCGAGCGTCAAAACGCCGAGTTCCTCGTTGAAATAAGCGGAGCCGTCGTCGGTTTCGTCCGGCGATTCGGGCGAGTCGCCGCCTTCCTCCGCTCCGTCCGCGTCGTCGTCTTCGTCTTCGTCGTCGACGCCCGCCCCGTTCAGCGCCGCCAAAACCGCGTCAAGATCGACCGCTTCCCCGGCCCCGTCCGAATCGTCCGCGTCGTCGCCGTCGAACTCGACGCCCGCCCCGTCGAGCGCCGCCAAAACCGCGTCGAGATCGACCGGTTCCCCGGCCTCGTCCGAATCGCCGCCGTCTTCCTCGTCGTCGACGACGCCGCGTTCGCGCAAGCCTTCGAGCGCCGTTTTCGCCGACTCGTCCCCGGCGGAAGCGCCAAGTCGATACCAACGCGCCGCTTCCGCCGCGTCCGGCTCGATTCCGAACTCCGGCCGCCCGTCGGCAAAATAATCGCCGAGCCGGAGCGCCGCGTCGACGTCCCCCGCCTCCGCCGCGCGCTTCCAAAACTCGACCGCTTGCGCCGGGTCTTTCGCCAAGCCCAAATCGGCGTCGCCGGTCGCGAACGCCTTCGCGAGTCGATTCGCCGCCATATCGTCGCCGCGCTCCGCCGCCTCGCGGTACCGCTCGACCGCCTCCGCCGCGTTCTTTTCGACGCCGCAAACGCCGTTTTCGCAACAACATCCGAGGATAAAGGACGCGGTCGCGAACCCGAGTTCCGCCGAGCGACGCAACCAACGCAACCCCTCCGCCTCGTCCGTTTCGCCGTCGAAATCGTCGATGAAACCGACGAGACGCGCCCCGAGATCGCAGGCCGCCGCCGCGTTTCCCGCCTCCGCCGCGATTCGATAAAGCCGAAGCGCCTCCGCGTCGTCCCGTTCGACGCCGTCTCCGTTCTCGAAACAAGCCGCCAACGTCAGCGCCGCGTCGACGTCCCCCAACTCGACGCCCGCGCGGAACCAACGAACCGCCTCCGCGTCGTCGCGCTCGACGCCGAGATCGCCGCTCGAATAAAGGAAGCCCAACGCGTTCGCCGCCGTCGCGTCGCCGCGTTCGACCGCCAACTTCAAATACCGGAGCCCTTCCGCCGCGTCCGCCTCGACGCCGACGCCTTGCAAGAGCGCCGTTCCGAGATTCGTCGCCGCCGAGCGCGAACCGAGTTCGACCGCCCGCCGGAACCAGCGGACGCCCTCCGCTTCGTCCTTCTCGACGCCGAGCAAGCCTTCAAAGTAAACGAACCCGAGCCGCGCCGTCGCGTCCGCGTTCCCCAATTCGGCGCCGCGCCGCCACCAGCGCAACGCCGCCGGTTCGCCGTCTTTCCTCAATTCGCCGTCTTCCCCCGATTCGCCGAGCGCCGCGCAAAGGTCGCCGAGCCGGAACGCCGCGTCGCCGTCCCCCGCTTCCGCCGCCTTGCGGAACCAACGCGCCGCCTCCTTTTTATTTTCCTCGACGCCGACGCCGTTCCAATAAAGCTCGCCCAACGTCGCCGCCGCCCGCGAATCCCCCGCTTCCGCCGAGATTCGAATCCAACGCGCTCCTTCGATCGGGTTCGCCTCGACGCCGTCCCCGTTCATCCAAGCGACGCCGAGATTCAGCGCCGCCTCCGCGCAACCGATCTCCGCCGAGCGCCGATAAAGCCGAACCGCCTCCGCCGCGTCGCGTTCGACAAAGCGGCCTTTGTTCAAATAAAACGCCGCGAAACAGATTGCGCGCGGGTCTTCGTCGCCGCTCGTTTCGCCGTCCTTTGCCCGCTTCAAAAACGCCGCGACGGCTCGACGGTAAAACGCGTTCGCCGCCGTTTCGTCCGCTTCGACGCCGCCGACGCCTTCCGACGCCGCGTTCCCCAACGTAAAGAGCGCGAACGGATTCCCCGCCTCCGCCGGTTTTGCCGCCAACTCGACGGCGCGTTCCCAATCGGCGGAGCGCCCGTCGAAATCTTCCGACAGCTGTTCCGCCAACTCCGCTTGCGCGTCGAGCGCCGCCGCTCGCGTTTCCTCCGACGCGTCCGCCGCTTTTCCCGCCTCGACCGCCGCTTCAAGAATCGCGACGCCGCGACCCTTGTCGATTTTAACGCCGTAAACGCCGAAACAAAGCGCCCGACCGAGCCGGTAAAGCTCCGCCGCCGAAAGCCCGGTCGTTTCGATTTTATCGGTCGTTCCGTTTCCGTTATTGTTCTTCGCCAAGTCGCTCATCTCGGTTGCTCCTCAAAATCGTTTTAATCGATAAATTCAACAAGATCGCTAAAATAAAAACAAAATCGGTCGCAAAGAGCGACGCTCGACGCCGAACGCCGCCCTTTGCGCTTCATTGTAACCAACCGCGAGACAGATTGCAACAATTTCGCGACGCAACCGGCAAAAAAAAACGTTTTCCGAAAAACCGCCCCGACGCCCCGCAAAAAACACAAAACCGCGACGCCCTAACGCGCCCCAAGAAAAATCGCGCCGTTCCAAGGCCCGCTCGACGCGCCGAACGTTCCCAAACGCGCCGCCCCGACGCCGTTCTTCCCGCCGTCGCAACCTCAATCCGCCCAAACGCCGTTCTTCCCGCCGACGTTCGCCCGACGCAATCCGCAAGAAACAAAAAAACGCGCCGACGCACCTCCGCAAAGGCCCGCCGACGCGTTTTCGCTTATCCTTCTCGCCAACGTCGCCGAGTTCGTCGTCCGCAAACTCGACGCGTTTCATCTAAATCAACACAACTCGACGCATTCCGTCAAAAATTAGCGCAACTCGACGCATTCCGACTAAATTAACGCTCGTCGTCGACGCTCGTTCAAAAGTCGCTCAACGGTCGCCGTTCAGGTAACGCTCGACCAACGCCAAGCAGGCGTCCGTTTGCTCGTCCGTTCCGACGCTGATTCGGAGCCCGTCCCCCCAACCGGCGTAATTCATATAACGCACAAGATAACCGTTCCGTTTCAAATATTCGTACAGCTCTTTATGCGAAACGCCGCCGTCCGGCCAAACGTTCCAAGTGAAGTTCGCGCTCGAATCCGGGACGACGAAGCCGAGTTCGCGCATCCGCTTCGTTTGCCGCTCCCGCGTCGCGACGATTTTCTTCGTCGTTTCGGCGAGCCAATCTTGATCTTGGAGCGCCGCCGTCGCCGCCGCGATCGAAAGACCGTCGCAGTTGTACGAGTCCTTCACTTTCAGCGTTTGCTCGATCAGCTCCGGTCGCGCGATCAGGAAACCGAACCGCAAACCGGCCAGCGCGTACGACTTGCTCATCGTTCGCGAAATCGCGACGTTCGGCTTGCGCTTAACGAGTTCGACGCAGTTAAAACCGGCAAAATCGGCGTAAGCCTCGTCGACGACCAACGGACACGGCAACGAATCGGCGATTTTTTCAATTTCCGCGACGGAAAGAACCGTCCCGGACGGCGAGTTCGGGTTCGGCAAATAAACGAGTTTCAGCGAATCCGCCGCGACGTTTTCCAGCGGATTCACCCGCCAAGGCGCGTTCGGCTCGGTCGCCGGCGCCTGCGCGAAATACTCCGGCAACCGCCAATCGGCGTCGAAACGCACCTCTTCGCTCCGAGCGCCTTGGATTTCCGCCAACGACTTGTAAAGAATATAACTCGGATACGGGAGCCGGAGAAGCTCGTTTTCGCCGACGAAAGAACGCGTCAACACCGTCAAAATGTCGTCGCTGCCGTTGCCGCACATAATCCAATCGGGCTCGACGCCGTAAAGCGCCGCGGCGGCTTCTCGGAACGGTTGCGCGACGGCGTTCGGGTACCGCGACAATCCCCGGTCGGCGACCGCTCGAATCGCGTCGTAAGCCTTTTCCGTCGCGCGATACGGATTTTCGTTCGTATTTAACTTAACGGCTTCCCCTTCTTTCGGCTGTTCGCCCGGGACGTATCCCGCCATCGCCGCGACGTTCGCTCGCACAAAACCGCTCATTTTATTTTCTCCCAACCGCCTAAATTAACGCGATTTGCCGCCAATTCACTTCTCAACGGAACGCCCCGAGCGCCGATTTGACGCGCCCGCAACCGTTTTAACGTTTTTAACAATTTTAACGACGAAACTCGCAAAACCGCCGCGCAACCGCTCGCAACGTTCGCGAAGCCGTTCTTCAAACCGCCGACGTTATTAATAATGTAAAGTTTTTCCGCCCGACGTCAAGCGGAAGCCGCCGAAAAAGCCGTTTTCCGCCGTTCGCAACGTCCGCTCAAGTCGCGTCGTCCCGCGATTCTCGCCGGCCCCCTCAATCGCCGCAAATCGCCCGTCTCCGCCGTCTTTTCCAATCGCTGCAAGCCGACCGTCTTCGCCGTTTTCTCCAAACAACAAGAACCGCCTACCTTCGCCGCTCTTCCCAAACGCCGCCAACAGCCCAATCTATCCTGTTCAAAACGCCGCGTCGAAGAAAATCGCCGCCAACCAAACGCCCAAAACGAGCAAATTCTTCGAACTCAACTCCAAAACGCGAATTAGCCCCCGCCCCGAACCGATTCGGCAAAGCGTCCGCCAAGCGCGAACGTGTAAAAATAGATAAAACAGCAAAAGCGCGACAGTCGAAGCGCCCCAGTCGCCGCGTCGCGAAAACGCCGCCGCCAACAGCCCGACGACGATCAAACCGTTCGCGAGGTAAAAATAACGTCCGAAACGCTCGCCGAAAATAGCGATTAAAGTGAATTTGCGGTTTTTGCGGTCTTCGTCGCGGTCGCGGTAGTTGTTCGCGACCAAAATATTGTCCGTCGCGAACCCGATAGCCAAGCCGACGAGCGCCGCGTCGCAAGTAATTTCGCCAATTTGGAGAAAATAGGTAAACCCGACCGCAACGAAACCGAAAAACGCGACGACGAGAACGTCGCCGAGCCCAATATACGCCAGCGGCAAGGGCCCCGCGCTGTACAATAGGCAAAATACGCAAGATAAAACGCCGACCGCGACCAAGTTCCAGCCGCCGATCGGAATCAACGCCAACCCGCAAACGCAAGCCGCCGCCAACGCGACGAACGTTCCGACCGCCATCGCCCGCGGCGAAATCCAGCCGGACGCGACCGCTCGCGCCGGGCCTTTGCGCTCTTCGCCGTCCGCGCCTTTCTTATAATCGGAATAATCGTTCGCGAAATTCGCCGCGATCTGCGACAATAACGCGAAACCGCAACAACAAAACGCCGCTAAAACGGAAAACGAACCGCTTTCGCCGCGCGCCGCCAAGTCCGCGGCGCCCAACGAAACGCCGACCAAGACCGGAACGAACGCCGCCGACAGCGTTTTCGGTCGCGCCGCCAAGACCCAAGCGCCGACCGCCGACGGTCGCGCCTGAGCGGTTTGCGCCGAGTTTTCCGCTTTTTCCGTCTTTTCCGGTTCGTTCGTCGTTCGTTTCATCGCCGCCGTCCTTTCGCCGCGCTCGTTATTTTCGGCATTTTCGCTATTTTTATTTAACCGTCGTTTTCGGCGACTTTCGTTATTTTCCGTCGAAACGGCGCATTTTGGCGTTTTTCGCTATTTTCCGATTTAACGCCGACTTCGCGACGCGAAAACGCCGCCGACGCCGACGCGCCGACGGCGTTTTAACCGTTTTATCCGTTTAAATCGCCCCAACCGCTTAAATCAATCGAAACATTCAAAACGTTTGAGGCGCCCAATCGTTCAAAGCTCCCAAACTATCCCAATAGTTTGAAAGGTTACTCCCGCAAACCGGCTCCAATCGTCAACGCCGTCGCTCGACGCTCCCGTTGGCGCCGCGGCAAACGTCGACCGGACGTTAAACTGGGCGGTTTTCAAGTCAAACTGGGCAATTCGTAACCTTTGCGCTGTTCCCGCGAGAAGAACGACGCCGCGACGTCGTCGCCGACGATCTTTTCGTTTTGCGAATCCCAACGAATCGCGCGCTTCAAGCGGCAAGAAATGTTCGCCAAGTGGCAAACGTGCATCCCGAGAACGTTCTCCGCGACGTTCGAAACCGGCGTCCCGCCCTCGCGAACGCAGCGCAAAAAGTTCGACTTGTGCCCCTCGACCGGCTTGCCGTTGAAAAGCGCGACGAAATCTTCGTCGGTCAGCTCCGAACGGACGCCCTCGTCGATGATCTTTCCGGCGATTCGGGCGCGGTTGACGTGAATCCGCCCCTTCGTTCCCTCGAAGAGAATCCCGTTCCCGTCTTTCGCGTCGCTAACGACGTCGAAATCGGTCCCGTCGGCGAATTTGCAACGAACGTTGAAGGTAATCGGCGTGTTGTAAACGTCGGTTCGTTTCGGGAAGCCGTTTTCGTCGTAATCGACGATGAATTTCGCGTCGGTTCCGTCGACCGAAACCGGCCCGGAGCCGATCTCTTGCCGCCCGAGCGCCCAAAGCGCCGCGTCGACGTGGTGCGCGCCCCAGTCGGTGATTTTGCCGCCGGAATACTCGAACCACCAACGGAAAAGGAGGTGTCCGCGCCCCTGCCCGACGTTCCCCGGCGAGTAAAATTCCTCCCGATTTTCCCAACAATAATCGAAAACCGGCGCCTGCCCTTGCCAACGCTCCCAATCGAGCGTCGCCGGCGGGTCGCATTTCGGAATTTGCCCGGAATAACGGCCTTGGTCGATAATACAGGTCGTCCGCTTGATTTCGCCGAGAAGCCCCTTGCGAATCAGCGCGGCGGCGGTCAAGAATTGGTCGCGCTGGGCCCGCTGCTGCGTCCCGACTTGAAAAACTTTCCCGTATTTCTTTTGCGCTTCGCGAATCAAGAGGTTTTCGGCGAGCGTCAGCGTCAACGGCTTTTGGCAAAAGACGTGTTTCCCGGCTTGCATCGCTTCGATCGCGATTTTGACGTGCCAATGGTCGGGCGTCGCGATCGCGACGACGTCGACGTCGGAGCGGTCGAGGACGCGGCGGTAATCGGAGTAAGTCGCCGGCGGCGCGACCTTGTCCCCGGTTTTCTTCCCGATTTTCGGGTTCGCGAGGACGCGGGCCAGCCCGTATTTTTCGTCCAAGTCGCAAATCGCGACGACGTCGGCCAACCCGTTAAATTCGCAAAGGTCGCCGTATCCCATCGGGCCGACGCCGACCGCCGCGACGCGGAGCCGATCGCTCGGGGCCTGTTCGGCGACCGTTTTCGCTCGTTCGCCCGCAAAGTAAGGAACGACCGCCCAAGCGCCGAGCGCCGCCGCGCCGCTTTGGACAAATTGTCGCCGAGTAACCGCGTTTTCGTTCGTTTTTTTCATCGTTCGCGCTCCTTAAATCTTCGCCGGTCTCCGTATTTTGCGTCGACCGCCTATTCTACGCCGTTCGCTCATTTTGTCTCGACCGTCGATTTTAACGGTAAAAACAAGCAAACCGCCCCTTCAAACCGCTTGGCGCCGCCGTTCGACCGTCTCCGAATCGCTCCGAACGCAAGCTCGCGCCGTTAAAACCGTCCCAAACCGCAAACTCGCCGCCGTTTAAGCCGTTCCGAACGCAAACCCGCGCCGTTAAAACCGTCTCAAACCGCAAACTCGCCGCCGTCAACCGTTTTGTTTCGGCGAAGTCGCGTCTTCCATCGAGTCGATATAACGGCGCAGGCGTTCGAGTTCGTTCGTTACCGCCCGCAATTTCAGCATATTTTCAACGCGTTTGAGGAGTTCCGCCTTGTTGATCGGCTTGCTGAGGTAGTCGTCGCAACCGACTTTGACCGCGCGCTCGACGTCGCCGAGTTCGCCGAGCGCCGTTACCATCAACACCATTATTCCGGCGGTTTCCGGATTTCCTTTAATTTGTTCGCAAACCTCGAACCCGCTTGCCTTAGGCATCATCACGTCGAGCAAAATCAAGTCCGGTTCAAACGATTTTACCTTTTCCAACGCCTCCGCGCCGTCGGCGGCAAAGTCCAGGTCGTAATCGCAACCGATCAAAAACGCTTCCAACAGCTCTTGATTGACGGGCTCGTCGTCGACGATAAGAACGCGCTCTTTTCGCGTCGCGGTCATTTTCGCTTCCCTTTCTTTTTATTCGCTTCCAAAACCCAATAACGCGACGTCAACTCGCCGGACGCCGCCGCGTCGTTTCTCTTGCCGCGCCGCTTTTCTCGTCGCGCCGTCGACTCGGTTCAGTTCGACGTTTCGGCGTCTTCCGCTTCGTCGTCTTCGTCGACGTCGACGCCGTTCTCCTTGCGGGAGGCGATTCGTTGCGCGTCGCGCTCTTCGCGGTCGGCGAGTTCCTTTTTACGCAACTCGCTCATTTTCTTCATTTGCGCGGCCATTCGCGCCTCTTGCGCCTTCCAAAGGGCCTCTTCGGCCAACTCGCGCGACCCGCATTTGATCGCCAACGCGCTAAAAGCGGTGAAGTAAAACGGGTCGTCCTGTTCCAGCTCGCAAGCCTTTTGCATCGATTCGAGCGCGAGTTCCTCGTCGCCCTTTTGCTGCGCGAAGACCGCCAACGCAAGGCGCGCCAGTCCGTAATCCGGGTGCGCTTCGATCAGCCGCTTCAACTCGGAAACCGCTTGCGCCAACTCGCCGTCTTGCTGCAACGCGACGCACTCGTCGTACCAATCTTCTCTCGTTTTATTCGTCGAATCGCTCATTTCGTCGTTTTATTCGTTAAATTTTCGCTAAAATAACGTCAACCTCGAGAAACGCCGCGCCGAAGAACGCTCGACGCGACGTTTTTCCCGTCAAAAATCGTCAAAACCGGCAAAGTCATCGCCGTTTAACATTAAACGCCCGACGGAACGCGACGGGTTCCAACGTTCGAAACGTCAAAACCGAAAAAGTCGCCGCCGTTTAAAGCGCTCGACGCGCCCGACGGAACGCGACGGTTCCAACGCTTTAAAGTTAAAACCGGCAAAATCCGCAACCGTTCCGACGCCCAAATCAACAAAACCGGCAAAGTCGCCGCCGTTTAAAGCGCTCGACGCGCCCGGCGAATCGTCTTCCCGAAAACCGGCTTGCGCTCGAAACGCTCCGGTTCGGCGGAGGAGCCCGGCCCCTCGACCGGCTTCGAATACGCTTCGAAACCGGGCAGTTCCATTCGTTCGAGCAAGCGGTCGATGCGGATTTCGATGCGCGTCAGCTCGGCGCCCTCGGCGGCGGTAACCAACGTGAACGCGACGCCTTCGCGCCCCATTCGCCCGGCCCGCCCGACGCGGTGAACGTAATCGTCGCAGTATTGCGGGACGTCGTAATTGACGATGTGCGAAACGCTCGACACGTCGATGCCGCGCCCGACGACGTCCGTCGCGACGAGAATTTTCGTCTTTTCTTGACGGAAGTTCGACATAATGCGGTCGCGCTTCGTTTGCGCCAAGTCGCCGTGAATCGCGTCGACGCCCGGGAAACGCGCTTCCAAACGGCGGCCGATCATATCGACGCAACGCTTCGTTCGACAGAAAACGATCGCTTGACGCGGTTGTTGCAGTTCGAGCAATTTCACTAACGCGTCGAACTTGCGCCCTTGGTCGACAGTCAAGTAAAATTGCTCGATCGTGTCGGCGGAAACGTTCTTTTGGCTGAAGTCGTGCGATTCCGGGTCGCGCATATACGCCTTCGCCAACCGAACGACCGGCGGAGCGAGGGTCGCGCTAAAGAGGAGCGTTTGCCGCGAACTCGGCGTCATTCGCAAAATTCGCTCGACGTCCGGACGGAACCCGACGTCCAACATACGGTCGGCTTCGTCGAGAACGACCCAACGCGCTTTCCCGAGCGAGAGCGCGCCGCGGTTCGCCAAGTCGATGATTCGGCCCGGCGTCCCGACGAGAATATCGCAGCCGCGCCGCAATTTTTCGACCTGCGACGCGATCGGTTTCCCGCCGTAACAGGCGACGACCTTTAAGTCGCGGAACTGCGCCAAGCGGTTCGTTTCGTCGCGCACCTGAACGGCCAGCTCGCGAGTCGGCAAAACGACCAACGCCAGCGGCGACGGAATCCGCGCGTCGACCGGTTCGCATTCGTCGACGAACTCGACGATCGGAATCATAAACGCCGCCGTCTTCCCGGTGCCGGTTTTCGCCTGCCCCATCAAGTCGACGCCCGCTTGAATGCGCGGAATCGTCCCGGCTTGAATCGGCGTCGGCTCGGCGTACCCCATCTGCGCGAGCGCGCGGAGCGTCGGCTTCGTCAACGTCAATTCGCCGAAGCGTTCGAGCCCTTTTGACGCGGCCTTTTTCTCGCAGTTCGGACATTTTTTCGCCGAAGCGGCGGGCCCGCCGTCGTCGCCGTCTTCCGCCGACTCGCCGTCGCGACGACGTTTCTTCGAACGGCGTTTTTTCGAGCGCGGTTCCGATTCGGCGGCGCCGTCGGCGAAATCGGCGTCTTCGACAAAACCGACGCTTCCGTCAAACTCGCTCGACGCGTCTTCGTCCGCGCCTTCCGGCGTCGCGACGCCGCGACCGCTCAACCGCGACGTCGACGCCGTTTCGAATACCGATTCGTTTTCGGTTCTTTCCCGTATTCGCGCCGATTTTTTTTTTGCCGCGACTTCGTCGGACCAATCCTCGAAGTCGTCGGGCGTTTCTCGACGTTTTTTCGGGCGTTCCGCGCTTGGACGGGCGACCGGCGTTTCGTCTTCCTCGTCGTCGGCGTCGGCGGCGAGGCGTTCCCAAAACGCGATCGGGTCGTAATCGTCGCCGTCGTCGTCTAAATCGTCCCAAGCGGGCGCCGCGCTCTTTCGCTTCGTCGGTTTCGGCTCCTCGACCGGTTCGTCGCGACGCGAACGTCGCTCTTCGCGCTTCTCGGACTTTTCCGTTTTTTCAGTCTTCTCAACCTTTTCCGATTTTTCCGAACGCTCTAATTTTTCCGGTCGGCGCGATTTTTCAGCGCGAGCTTCTTTTCTCGCCTTAATCGCTTCGCGTTCGACGGCGTCGTTTTCAACGTCGAAAGTCGTTTCGTCGACGAAAATTTCTTCGAGCGTTCGCGCCGGACGGCGTTCGCGAGACGGCGTCGAACGTTCTTCCGGAGCCGAACCGGTCGCCGCTTTGAGCGTCGCTTCGAGGAGCGCGGCCAACTCTTCCGCTTGCGAAACCGAGTCGTCAAGTTCGAGCGTTCGCCCGTTTTCTTCGAGGAATTTCGTCGCTTTTTGCTTCAGCCAACGCATTTTCTTCGCCGAAACGGTCGCGCCGTCGCCGTTTTCAAGACGCGCCGGGCGCTCGTCGACGTCGGCGTCGGACGAAACGGCGCCGGTCGTAATCGCTTCCTTAATTTTCGACAGGAAGGAGCGTTTTTCGCGTTTTTCGCTCTTTTCGCATTTTTCTTTCTTTTCGGGTTTTTCCGATTTCTCGCATTTTTCCCGTTTTTCTCTTTTTTCGCGCTCGTCGCGACGGGCGGCCTTGCGCGCTTCCCGTTCGACCGCTTCTCGTTCTTGCGCTTCGTCGTCGGCGACCGGCTTCGGCGCGCGCTTTTGTCGAATCGTCTTTTCTTTTTTCGTCGCCAACTCTTCGACGAGCGCCTCGTCGTCGCGGGTCAAACGGGTGCGCCCGTAACTCGGCGTCGCGAACGCGTCCAATTCGCCGTCTTCGACGTCGGCGACAAAATCGGCGTAATCTTCAAGACGCGGCTCCGGTCGCGCCTTCTTTTTCGGCGCGCCGTAAAGGTCGTCGGACGGAGAAACGTACATCGTTCCGACTTCTTTTTCACGACGACGCGGCGGCTTGGCGCCCCCTCGACGCTTCGACGAAGACGGCGCCGAAGACGACGTCGGAACGATCAAATCTTCTTGCGCTTGGTCGTCGACCGAGTCCCATTGAAATCTCGAAATGAACGACTTGCCGTTCGGGCGGCGACGCGCTCCTCTATTTTTTCCTTGCGAATCGTTTTTACTCAAAACATTCTTCCTTTGTCGCGAAAATTCGCTTTTTGAGCCGAAACCGGAAAAGCGACCTTAACGGCCTCCTTCCCGCGACGCGTTCAACAACGCGTTTCGGCGCGCTTTATCTAATTTCTGTTCTATTTTCTTTTAATCGCCGACATTCCGTTTCAACGCCGCGTTTTCGTCGCGACGTCGGCTAAACGAACGCCAATCGTCGGCGGCGACGCGACGCGTCAAACGAGCGCTTTTTTGAACGCGGCGATTCGAGCGTCGACGTCGGCTCGGGTCGCCTTTTGGAAGCTCTCCATCGAGAAGCCTTCGACGTTCAAGCTGGCGACGACGGTCGCGCTAAGCAACGCTTTCTTAATACTTTCCGGCGAAAGATCGTCCGATTCGGCGAGACTCCCCATCAACGCTCCGGCGAACGAGTCCCCGGCGCCGGTCGGGTCGACGACTTTGTCGGTCGGGAACGCCGGAACCAAATAAATTTCGTCGCGCCCAATCCACATCGCGCCGTGTTCGCCCTTTTTGACGACGACGAACTTCGGGCCCAGCTCCAAAATTTTGCGCCCGGCGGAAATCGGCGAACGGTCGCCGGTCAGAAGCGCGGCCTCGCCGTCGTTGAGAATCAGCCCGTCGATCCGCTTCAAGAGTTGAAGCAATTCGGCGCGCATCCCGTTAATATAGAAGTCCATCGTGTCGGCGACGACGAGTTTCGGCGTTTCGATCGCGTCGAGGAGCGCCATATGCGTCGTCGGCGCCATATTCCCGAGAAAGACGTAAGGCGACGCTTTATAAGCGTCCGGAACGAGCGGAACGTAGTCGCCGCCCATCACGTTCGCCTCGAAACAACGGGTTTCGCGTTGGTTCATGTCGTCGAAATAACGCCCGTCCCAAAACATCGTTTTTTCGCCGGCGCGAACTTCGAGCCCCGCTAAATCGACGTTGCGCGACCGCAAAAGGGCCGAATATTCCGGGTTCCAGTCCTCGCCGACGACGCCGATCAAGCGCGACTCGGCAAAGAAGCTCGCGGCGAACGACGCGTAAACGCCGCTCCCGCCCAACGCTCGCTCGCGGCGACCGAACGGGGTTTCAAGTGTATCGTAAGCGGCGGAACCGATCGTCAACAACGACATAAGAAGCGCTCCTCAGGGCGAAACGTCCGGAAACGCTCGACCGCGACGCGGCGACAAAATCGACGCGGCGCCGAACGTTTTCCTTCCTCGGCGACGGCGAAACGGCCTCAAGCGCGCTTTACGGAACGAATTTTCCGCAAAGACGGCGAATTTTGACTTCTTGGCGCGTTCTTCCGTCATTAATCTATTTTTAATCCGTCGACGCCGCGCGTCTTCGCTCGGCTCGACCCCGTTCGTTGAAGTTGCGAAAGACGCTTCGCGATTCCGGCGTTCTCGCGGAACCGGCGTTCAAATTCGACGTTTCGCCCGTTCGCCGCCGCCCGCTCGAAAGCGCGTCGGCAAGGAACGCGACCGACGCCCAAACGCGCCGTCGGCCAAACGCCGTCCGAACTTCGACGAAAAATTTAAATTTCGCCGAAAAAGAGTCCTTCATCACTAATTATAACGCCGTCGTTCGTATCCGCAACAAACATTTTTGGAAAATAACGATAATTTGTATAAAAACGGCGCGAACAAAGAGGCAAAATAGGAAAAAGAAATGAAAAACAACGTTTTGGCCGTCGTTTTAGCCGGCGGCAAAGGGGAACGACTCGAACCGCTGACCCGCGACCGCGCGAAACCCGCCGTTCCGTTCGGCGGCGAGTACCGCATCGTCGACTTCACTCTCTCCAACTGCTTCAACAGCGGCGTTCGTCAAATTTTGCTCCTAACGCAATACAAATCGCTGAGCCTCGACCGGCACGTCGCGACCGGTTGGGCCCGCTTTTTTCACCGCGAACTGCGCGAGTTCGTCGACGTCGCCCCGCCGCAGCAACGTCTCGACGAAAGTTGGTACCAAGGCACCGCGGACGCCGTTTACCAAAATATTTACTCGATCGAAAAGGAGGCGCCGGAACTCGTTCTCGTTTTGGCGGGCGATCACGTGTACAAAATGGATTACCGCGATATTATCGAGTTTCATCGCGCCAAAAACGCCGACTTGACGATTTCCGCGATTCCGGTTCCGCTCGACGAAGCCCGCGGCCGACTCGGGGTGTTGGAAGCCGACGCGGACGGTCGCGTCGTCGACTTCGAAGAAAAGCCGCTCGCGCCGCGCCCGCTCCCGGACGACGCCGACTCCTGTTTCGCGTCGATGGGCGTTTACGTCTTCAACGCGAAATTTCTGTACGAAGCGCTTTGCCGCGACGCGACGAAACTCGGCAGCCGCCGCGATTTCGGTCGCGACGTCGTTCCGCGCGCCGTCGAAAATAACGACCGCGTCTTCGCCTTCCCGTTCGTCCAAACGGGCCCGGACGGAAAAAAACGCGGCGCGTACTGGCGGGACGTCGGAACGCTCGACGCGTACTTCGCCGCCAATATGGATCTCGTCGCGGTCGAGCCGGAGCTGAACTTATACGACGAAAATTGGACGATTTACTCGCGGCGCCCGAACTCGCCTCCGGCGAAATTCGTCTTGCCGGAGGGCGAAAGCCGGGGTTGCGCGCTCGACAGTCTCGTCTGTTCCGGCGCGATCGTTTCCGGCGGGACGGCGCGACGCTCGATCGTCGGGTTCGGGGCTCGAATCGAGCGAGACGCGCTCGTCGAAGACTCGCTCCTTTTCGCGCAAACGGTCGTCGAACGGGGCGCTCGGCTCCGCCGAACGATCGTCGACAAGGGCGCGGTCGTTCCGGCCGGTTGGCGCGTCGGTTTCGACGCGGAACTCGACCGGTCGCGCGGTTTTTTCGTAACGGAAAGCGGAATCACCGTCATCCCGAAGTTCGTCGGCTGACCGTTCCCGTCCGATTTTACACAAACCGCCGATTTTAACGATTACGCCAATTTCGCCGACGCCGCCCGATTCGAGCGTTTCGCTTATTTTCAGCCCGCGCGAAACGGCGCGCCGCGG
This sequence comes from Thermoguttaceae bacterium, assembly GCA_017937485.1. Lineage (GTDB taxonomy): Bacteria > Planctomycetota > Planctomycetia > Pirellulales > Thermoguttaceae > RUG369. The sequence goes on along the minus strand of JAGBDN010000090.1, from coordinate 10,584 downwards.
AAAACGTTAAAATCGGCAAAACCGGCGCCGCCGACCGTTACCAACGCGGTTTCGGGTTCAAAATCGCCGCGATCGCCTCGACGAGCGACTTCAAGCCGTCGCCGGTAACCGCCGAAATGAGATGCGCCTCGACGCCCAATTCGTCGGCGAAACGTCGGCGGACGACCTCCGCTTCCGGCAGGTCTTTTTTCGAAACCGCGACAATTTCCGTCCGCTCGCCGAGTTCCGCGTCGAACTGTTCGAGTTCGTAACGAATCGCCTTGTAGTTCGCGATCGGGTCGGTTCCGTCGATCGGGGCCGGCTCGACCAAGTGGAGCAAAACGCCGGCGCGCTGAATGTGTCGCAGGAAGTCGTGCCCGAGCCCGACGCCGAGGTGCGCGCCCTCGATCAGCCCCGGAACGTCCGCGATAACGAACCCGCGGTCGGGCCCGATTTGCGCGAGCCCCAAGTGCGGCTGCATCGTCGTGAACGGATAGGACGCGATTTTCGGTTTCGCCTTCGTGAGACGGCTCAAAAGCGTGCTTTTTCCGGCGTTCGGTTTCCCGACGAGACCGACGTCGGCGATCATTCGCAACTCGAGACGAACGCGGCGCTCTTGCCCCGCTTCTCCCGGCGTCGCGATCAGCGGCGAACGCATCGTCGCCGACTTAAAGCGAACGTTCCCCTTCCCGCCGAACCCGCCGCGAGCGACGATAAACTCGTCGCCGTCTTCTTTTAAGTCTTTGAGGAGCAAATCGTTTTTCGCGTCGAAGACCATCGTCCCAACCGGCGTTTCAATAATCAAATCGTCGCCGGACGCGCCGTGCCGCTGCGCCGAACCGCCCTGTTCGCCGCGCTCCGCTTTCCAAGTTTTTTGATTCGCCAAGTGAAGCAAACTCGCGACGTTGCGGTTGGCGCGCAAAACGACGTCGCCGCCGCGCCCGCCGTCGCCGCCGTCCGGGCCGCCGCGCGGAACGTATTTTTCGCGACGGAAACTCGCGCAACCGTCGCCGCCCTTCCCCCCGACGACTTCGATCGTAACTTCGTCGACAAACATTTTATCTAAAACCTCTATTTTCTCATAATCGCGTCGCCCGATTCGAACGTCGACGCGCTTCTCGTCGTCGGGCCGTCGCCGCGACGCCGTTAAACGATATTGCCGATTTGTCGTCAAGCTCGTTATTTTCAACGACTCGCGTCGAACCGCCGGACTCAACGCGTTACAATCGTTTCTACCGTTAAAAACGCGCCGATTTAACAAGGTATCGTCGTCGGCTGTTCGCCCCGGCGACGTCCCAAGCGTCCGTCGATAAAAAAAGGGGGCGGTCGCAACCGTCCCCCTCGTTCAAGCGATTCTAACCCGAAACCAATCGTTCGTCCGTTGAGACGCCGTTCGTTTCGAACCGTCTCGCTCTCAAAACGTCATCCTCAAGAAGCCGGAGCTTCGACGACGTTGACGCGACGACCGTTTTGGTCGAATTTGACGTACCCGTCGATCAACGAGTAAATCGTGAAGTCGGTGCCGAGACCGACGCCCTTGCCCGGACGCCAGCGGGTGCCGCATTGACGAACGATGATGCTGCCCGGTTGAACCGATTGACCGCCGTAAACTTTGACGCCGCGACGTTGCGCGTTCGAGTCCCGACCGTTGCGGCTGGACCCCTGACCTTTCTTGTGAGCCATTATACCACCTTCAAATTAAGCTAACTTGAAACATTAAGTTTTTGGATTCGACGCTACGTCCGTTTTTCTCCTCGACCGCAAACCGCCGACCGACTAATTGAGCCGACTCAAAATAAATCGGTCTCGCCGCCGCGAACGATTTTCCGGAAGTCCGCCGCGTTGCGAACGTCTTTCGATTCGTTCGGCCCGAACCGTCGCGGGCCAAGGAGCGCGTCTTTTATCGTTTCGTCGAGCGCGTTTCCCCGAGAACCGTTCCCAACGCAGAAAACGGAAAAAGGGAGACGCGAGTCTTCGACGCCAATACGCTTTTCACTATTTTACATATAAATCCACTGGTAGTCAAGCTCCCCCGGCAAATTATTATAAATTTCTTTGCCGCCGCGGTGGATTTCGTCCCCAGGATTGTAAAAATTCAACTTCAAGACCTTGCGGAAAACGTCGCGACCGCTCCCGAAACCGGCGTTTTCGTCCGTTTCTTCGTCGGCGGCGTCTTGCCAACGGAGCGCGTTCGTCAAACCGCTAACGTAAACCGAGAAGCGGTCGATTCGCGGATCGACGTCGGTCCAAGTCGCGATACCCCAAACGGTTTCGCCGGGCGCGATTTTACGGTTGGCCATCCGCACCGAGTCGACAAACGCTTGTCCGCGCCCTTCTTTAACGGCGATTTTGGCGAACGCCAACGGCAAATATTGGTCGTAATAAACGCCCTCTTCGGAGCCGCGTTTTTGTCCGACGAAGAACCCGCTCTTCTCTTTATTGTAAAGGAGACGTTCTTGAATCGACGAGCTGGCGAAAATCATCCGCGGCGCGAAACGAACGGCGCCCGGAATCGAACCGTCTTCGTTCGGCGCCATCCCGTTGTAATCGACGGTTTGCGGCGCGGGCAATCCGCTCAAATTATTCGACGGCGCTTCAAATTTTTCGTCGTCCGCGTTGCGAACGCCGCCGAGCGAAACGTCGACGCTGTATTTTTCGACGCCGTTTTGCTCCGCGCCTTCGATCGCGACGGCTTCTTTTTCTTTTTTCAGTTCGTTGCGCAGGCATTTGCCCGTATTCGTTACCGAATAAACGAGATACCAAACGCGTTTGCGCTCCATTTTACCGTTTTCGGCCGGAAAATCGACTTCGATCGTCCGAATATTTTTATAGCTGAATTCCAGCTGCCAAATTTCTTTGGTGAAGAAAAGGTCGGTCGCCCACGCGTATTCTTCGGCGGTTCCGCCCTCTTTTTTCACGCCGTCGGCGACGATTTCCGGCACGTCGCTCCATTGGTACGTTTCGTCGAAACCGATGAACGGACGAATCGTGCGCATCGCGGCGTCGCCCTGCGCGGCGACCGGAGCGGCGTTCGCGACGAGGAATAACGAAACGCAAGAGCAAACCGCCGTCGAAACGAAACGGCGACTCGAAATCTCTTTCCAAATTTTGTTTAAAAGCGTTGTTTTCATTTTTGCGCTCTATTCCTTAAAACGATTGACTCGCGACGTCGCGCGCCGCGCCCCGACGACAAACGCCGAGGAACGCGACCGAAAAGCGCCCGAAAGACCCGCGATCTCGAGCGGAGCCGCTAAATACATAGTATAACGCCAAGAGGCGCGAACCGTCAACCGATTATTCGGCTTCGCCGCCCGCTTTTTTCAAATTTCAACCGGCGCAATCGTTAGAAACCCGACAATCGGCGCGGCGCGAACGTTTTTTCGCCGAATCGCCGCGACGGTCGCTAAAGAAAAAGGACGGTAACGCCGCCTCCGCCCGGCAAAAAACACTCTTCGCCCGGCCAAATTTTGCGCACCATCGGCGAACGCTCCGCCCAAGCGCGCACCCGTTCGCGAAGAACGCCGCGTCCGCAACCGTGAATCACCTCCAACGCTTTCCCGCGATGCGCCCCCGACTCGACCTCGCGACGCAACCGCTCCATCGCGGCGTCCGGATGAAAGCCGTGCAAGTCGATCGAAAAATCCGGCTCAAAAGCTCTTCCCATTTCGCCGCTTTCTCCTATTTTACTATAGTCGCGTTCCAACGGCGGCGACGAAGCCAAGCGGCTAAGTCGACGCCAACCGCCGACTTCCGCAATTCGCGTCGCCGTCGCAAGAAAACAAAACGCCCGGTTTCGACGGCGGACGAGCGTTTTCGTCCCGCCGCCTCGACCGAGCGTTTTCGCCAAGTTACGCCGTCGCGTTATTCAACCGAGACGCCCCAAACTTCCATTTCGGTAATACCGCACCACTTCAACGGGAAGGACGCTTCCAAATCGGTCAAGCGCACCGACGTAACGCGACGTTTCGAGAACTCGAACGTTTGCGGTTCGGCGGTTTTCTTCAACTCGATTTTTTCGGTCGAGCCGTCCGAGAAGCGGAGGGTCGCGGTCTTCCACACGTCGTCGTGCGGGAAGTCGGCGCGAACCCAGATCACGACCTTGTCGATTTCGACTTCGGTTCCGAAATTAATGTCGAGCCAAAGGTCGGCGCGGAGGTTCGGGCCCCACGACGGGAACGCCGGGCCGTGTCCGCGGTTGTTTTTGTTCCCGTCGATTACGTTCTTCGCGGCGAACTCGACTTGGTAGCCGTATTCGCTGTTCGACGTCGCGTGCGGGTACGACTCGACCGTCGCGGCGTCGCCTTGAATATCGTTCGGATTCAACGCGAGGTTGCGGTAGACGTTTTCCGCGCCGGTTTTCTTCGCCAACGACGGGAGCTTGCGCCCAAGGTAAGCCTTCATAAACGCTTCGCGCGCTTTGAGACCGCCCGCTTCGAACTGCTCGAAATCTTTGAACGCCGATTTTTCGCCGGTTTCGTAGGCTTTGATCTTCTTCGCGACGTTTGCGGCGACGATTTCGGCCATTCTTTCGCGTTTCATTAAATAATAAGCGTACTTCGCGTGTTCTTCCGGCGTCCAAAGCTCGGTTTCTTCGAGGTAATCGCCGCAGTACGGAACGAGGAGGTCGATCCACATCGCGATTTTGCGCAGGGACAAATCGTCGATTTTAACGTCGCGGTGGTTGGCGTCGCGTTCGCCGCGGAACATCGTAACGACGCGGCTCTTGGCGGCCCCGGCGTGATACGGCGGGAGCATCGCCGGGCCCTCTTGGATACCCAAGTAGTGCGTGTACGGGCCGTTGTGAACGCCGTTTTGCGTCAAATTGAGATACGCTTCGCTGAACGTGCGCCCCGATTTATGGTTCATTTCGGCGTGTTTCGGGTCGTCGAAAGACGCGTCGCCAAGGAGGCTGAACGGCGCCGGGGTTCCGTCGGCTTTTTTGCCGCCGGTGTGGCAGGAGACGCAATGCCCGTCCAAAATCGGTTGGATTTCGCGAACGAAACTGAAACCGGAGTCGGCGAAGCGGCCCGGCGCCGGCGTCCAAAGCGGTTTCGGCGTCGCGACGCCCTTGCGAAGCGCGTCCGTCGTCGTCGCGGTTTCGACGCCGACGTTTTGGATGATGTTTTCCTTCGGCTCGTGGCAACCGACGCAGCCAAACGTTTCGCCCGGTTGGAGCGTCGACCAGCTGCGCATCGTTTGCGCGACGTCGCCGTTTTCGTCGATCAGCTGGAAGTAAACGGGCGTCAACGCCGGAACTTCGAAGTACGCGGAGCCGTCCGCTTCGACCGGAACTTCGCCGATCACCTTCTTAACGTCCCAGGTGCCGTTGTTCCCGGCGACCGGAGTCGCGACCATCGCGCCCCCCGCCGGGCCGCCGTTCGTGTTGCTGCGAATCCCCGCCGCTCGGAAGTCGAGCGCGACGACGCGGAGCGACTTGATCTTCCCGCGTTCGACGCCCGCGAGTCCCGGGCCTTCGTACACGTCTTGAACGTAATAACGACCGGTCTTTTCCTTCAAGTTGACTTGAGAAACGCGGGTCGTCGGGATCGAACGCTCGGCCAACGGGAGCGCTTGTCCGCAACTGATCGCCGGGTCGAACGCGAGAAGTTCGCGGTTCCCCGCCGGGTCGAACCAGTAGACGCCGAACGGAACGCCGTACCACTTGCCGTTCGGACGGCGGCCCTCGGGGAGATAAGCGACCAAGAAGTTAGTTTCGTCGAACGCGTAAGGATATTGGAACAGTTCGCCGACTTGCCCGTAAGCGTCGATTCGCTCCGCCGGGGTTTCGCGAACCGGGGCGATCAGCGTCGCGCCTTGGTTTTCTTGCGTCCCCTTCGAACGGTCGATCATCATCAGCTTGCCGTGTTGGTAGGTGTGGTGCCCGGACGCGATCGCGATCACCTTGCCGGTTCCCGGAACGCCGCGAGCGTGCATCACCGTCGTCGGGAAATAAGAGTTGTTCCCGTAATATTCCGTTTGGCCGGTGCCGTCGACGTTCATCGCGAAGAGCGGCTGCGGGTAAATTTGCCCGCGGTCGTTGTAATCCCAACGGGTGTAAACGACGCGACCGTCCTCGATGATTTGCGGGTAGTTGACCGTTACTTGGTCGACCGAAACGCGACGGAGGAAGCGGCCCTGCGCGTCGCACGTGTAAAGGTTCGAAACCTCCGTCCACCAGCAGTCGGTGATTTGCGCGCAACGGGTCGAGCAGAAGAGGAAATCGCCGTTCGGGAGGTAAATCGGCTCAATGTCGGCGACGCCGAGACCGAACGTGATTTGACGCGTCTTTTTCGTTTCAATATCGTATTCGTAGAGGTGAAAATCGTCTTCCGTGAAGCTCTTGCGCATCGCGAAAACGATTCGTTTGCCGTCCCAAGAAACGTCGGGGTCGCGAATCGTCCCCTCCGCCGTCGAGACGAGAACCTCGTGTTTGAGCGTTCCGTCCGGTTGGAAGGTCGCGAGGCAAAGTTGGCCGCCCGGCTTGCGGTCGACGCTGAAATCAAGGTAAGCCTCGTCGGTAACGTCTTCGGTGTAAGCGTAATGGCTCGCGCCGATAACGTAATGTTTCGTGTAAACGAACGCCGGAGCGTTTTCGACGACGACGGCCAAACGGCGAGCGCGGCGGGCCTTGCAGACGTCGGCGTAAAGTTCGCGCCAACGCGGGTCGGTTCCGTTCGCGGAGTCGGCGGCCAAGTCGACGAAGCGCGAACGCAACTTTTCGACCGCCGCTTTCGAACCGGCGGGAGCGACAAATTCGTTTTCTTCGTCAAAATCGGCGTCTTTTTCGAGCGCGGTCAAGAGGCGGTCGACAAGGTCGCGCTCTTTCGAATCGCTTTTTTCGTCGACGAAGAACCCCGGCGCGGCGTCCTTCGCGTCTTGCGCCAACCAATCTTGGAAGAGGCGCGCCTCGAACTTGGCGGCGTCGAACCCCCAATCGGACTCGGCGCCGTTCGACGGAACGGGCCCGCAACCGAATAAGAAGGCGAACGTCGACGCCCAAACGCCCCAAACGGCGAAACGGTTAATCAACGACGGCATTTTTCCCTCCAAAACGCGCCGAAATTCGACGCAATTCCAAAATTCAAACTTAAAAACAAAATCCGATTAACGACGCTCAAAACGCGAAACCGCGCTCGAACGTCGAACCGACCCAACCGCGCCCGACGACCCCAAAACGCTCGTCGAACGCCGATTTTGTCAATATTAATTAATAAGGGCGAAAAACGAACGCCCTTCGACGATTTTCCGCCCGCTTCCCGCTCGCTTTTTAAGGACTTTTCGGCGGTTTTGAGCGGTTTTTCGAACCGTCGCGACGCGACTTTAACGCCGTTTCCAACGCTAAAACCGCTAAAATCGCTTCGACCGTTCCTCCGGCGACGCGTCAAACGGCGGCGGGCGCCATCGTAACGGCGAACTCGAACGAAACGGCGAGCTTTCCTTCACAGTAAACTTTCGCCTTAAGGAAATAGGCGGCGGCCATCTTCTCCTTGAACGAAACGCGCAATTCGACCGTTTCGCCGGGGCGGACGATCCGCTTGAACTTGACGTCGTTGATGCGGCCGACGACCGGTTTCAGTTCGACGCCGGGTTCGCCGGTTTGCCCGTCTTCCCCATTTTCCGTTTCTTGCGCCGCGATCAGCCGCGACGTAAAGATCGCGCCCGCCTGCATCGCCGCTTCGCAAAGGACGACGCCCGGAACGATCGGCGCGCCCGGATAATGCCCGGCGAAGAAAAATTCGTCTTCCTTAAAGCGGTACGCGCAAACGATTTCCTCGTCGCTCCACTCGCGAATCTCGTCGACGAACAGGAACGGCGCCCGGTGCGGAATCGCCGCCAAAATCGCTTCTTTCGAACCGTCGAAGGTCGTTTTTTCTTCCATTTTCTTCCCCGTTTCTCCGTTTTTTCCTATTTAACGCCGCGAACGCTCCGCCGCCGACCGGCCAAGTCGCTAAAATCAACCGAACCGCTAACACCGCTTCGACGAAAGGGGAAAAACGCCTTTTTCGCGCTTTCCTCCGCTCCGCCGTCGACCGGCAAAATCGACGGAATCGCTAAAACCGCTCCGTCGAGGCGGCGGAGAAAACGCTTTTTCGCGCTTCCTCCGCTCCGCCGTCGTCGAGCCGAACCGTTCGCGACGCGTCGTTAAATTTTGCGCAAACCGCGCGTTTTACGCCGTCGACGTTAGTTTTCGGCCCCGGCGACCAAGAAACCGTCGACGTCGTTCGCCGCGATGACGCCGTAATTGACCGCGCCGAGCCAACCGGACATAATAATCCCGACGCTCCCGGCGTGGAAGAGGCCGCCGACTTTCGACGCGAGCGCTCGGCTGACCGCGAGCCCTTCGTACTTCGTCCCAAAGGAGGCGCCCCCCCAGTGGTCGGTGTAATCTTTGAAGGTTTTCGGCGTCGCGGCTTCGACGTAAGCGACTTTGTCGCGGATTCCCGGGACGTACTTGTCGAGCGCGTCGAGCGTCGTTTCGATCAAGTCTTGTTTGCTCGCCTCGTACTCTTCCGGGCTCAGGTTCGCCCAATCGTCGTAATTGGCGTTCGAGCTGGCGACGACGTAATAACGGTCGGTTCCGGGTCGCGTTTTCGGGTAATAGAAGGAGTAAGTGCGGCTCGTAATATTGCGGCTGAGGAGCCAGTCGGCGCGGAACTCCGGCGCGACGGAGGTGAAGAGCAAGTCGCCGCATTTCTCTTCGTCGAGCGTTTCGCCCTTTTTCAACGCGATGTAAACTTGCGCGCTCGAATTGTTGAGGCGCGTCGCTTCCGCGTCGGCGATAAAGTCCGCGTCGAAATATTCTCGACCGACCAAGTCGAAAATCGTCCCTTTGAGGTTCCCGTTCGAGAGGACGGCGCGAGCGCGAATCGTTTTGCCGGCCAGCGTCGACTTATTTTTCGGGCGCCCGCCGATCTCCGCCGACTCGACCGTCAACGGTTCCGCCGCGACGCGAACGCCGACGACTTTGCCGTCTTCGACCAAAATCTTCTCGACCGGAGCGTTCGTCGCAATATCGACGCCGTTCTTGACGAGTTCGTCGCGCATCATCTTGATAAAGAGGTCGGTGCCGCCTTGGAAGGTGAAAACGCCCTTCGACATAAAGTTCGAAAAAACGATGCCGTAAGTGATCGCCGGGTCTTCGAGCGTCGAACCGTTCGCGTAAGTAATCGGCTCCATCAGGAGGCGAACGACGTCGGGGCGGCCCGGGAAGAACTTGTCGAACAGCTCGCGAGTCGTCGTCGTTTGGTCGTCGTAATGCGTTTGGTTGCGCGCTTCGTCGAAGAACGCCTTAACGGTTTCCTCGGCGATTCCGAACTTCTCGACGAGGAGTCGGGTGAAGTCTTCGCGGTTGAACGTCGTCGTCAGCGAAAATTGCGGGTTGTCGAACTTAATCGCCGGAAGTTGAACGATGCGGTCGGCGATTTCCTTGTTCCAATAGCGTCGGCAGCTTTTGATCATCCCGACCGGGAAGCCGTGCAGCGAGACGTCGAAAATATGCTCGCCCCCGCCGCGACGGAACCAAGTCGCCAACCCGCCGAGCTTGTAATGGCGTTCCAAAAGAAGGACTTTGTGCCCGCCGCGCCCCAAAATGTTGGCGGCGGTCATCCCGGCCAAACCGGAGCCGATGACGACGACGTCGTATTCGTCGGCGAAGCGTTCATTATTTTCGATTTTTTCGTTATTTTCCGTTTGCATAAGCGTCCCGAAGGTCGAACGGTCGCCGCGCTCGACGCCCGTTTCCGTTGTTCGATTTTTTGCGTTTTGACGTTATTAATATATAAGGGCGAAAAACGCGCTCCCAAGCCCGCCGTCGCCGACGCTCCGCCGCCCGCTCGTTCGCCGCGTTCGTCAAAGCGTCTCCGCCGAACCGTTCCCGACGAACGAACTCCCAAGCCTAAAATTGCGAAACGTCCGAAGAAGTCGCGCCGAACCGCCGCCGCGCCAAAACGCCGCCGTTCCAACAAAACTTCTCGTTTATTCCTTATTGTAAAGATTTCGCAACGCTTTAAAAGGGCCGAAACGCAACTTTCCGCAAAAGAGCGCGATTTTTCCGAAAAAAATTTCCGTCGCGCCGATATTTTCCCGCGTTTTTAGCGTCAAACTTTGCGAAAACCGTTCAATCCCGCTAATCGGCGCCTGCGCCGCTCGCGCCTTCGCCGTTTCGTCGACCCAACGTTCCGCGGCCGACGTCGACGCGTCGCCGTCGCGACGGTGAAAAAAAGAAGAAAATTGAAAAAAAACGTTAAAGAGCTCTTGACGAAACGCAAAGAGGGGTTAAAATCGTGTAAAAGTTTGGTCGACGGCAAAGCGGTTTCCCAACCGACTCTTTCCCCTTGACCGAAATAACCGGCCCCATCGTTTAACGGTTAGGACACGGCCCTTTCAAGGCCGCGATACGGGTTCGATTCCCGTTGGGGTCATTCGACGTTTCCCTTTTTCCGCTCTCTCCCGTTAACGTTTGCGTTAACCTTGAGCGGCGAAAAATAAAAACGCCGACTTTTTAAAACTCCTAAGGCCCCATCGTTTAACGGTTAGGACACGGCCCTTTCAAGGCCGCGATACGGGTTCGATTCCCGTTGGGGTCATTCGACGTTCCACTTTTTT
>JAGBDN010000023.1 GCA_017937485.1 Thermoguttaceae bacterium | reverse complement strand
GATTCGCTTTCCGCCGTTTCGCGTCAAAAACGGCAAACCGCGCCGACTTTAACGCCGTTCGACGATTCGCTTTCCGCCGTTTCGCGTCAAAAACGGCAAACCGCGCCGACTTTAACGCCCGCTTTGACGTTAATTTCAACGGTCGCGCAACGACCAGCGGAGCTGACCGCAAGCGGCGTTGATTTTGTCCCCCTTGCGGAAGCGGATTTTCACTTGGATTCCGGCGTCTTCGAGCGCGTCGACGAACCGCCGCGTCGTTTGCGTCGACGGCGTTTTGAACGGCAACTCCGGCGCCGGGTTGTACGGAATCACATTGACGATCGCCGTTTTATTCCGCAAAAGCCGCGCAAGTTCCGCCGCGTGTTCGAGTCCGGCGTTGATTCCGTCGAGCAAAATATACTCGAACGTAACGCGGCGCCCGGTCGTCTTGAAGAAAACGTCGGCGGCGCTCAACACCTCCGCGATCGGGTGAATCCGGTTTTGCGGCATAATCTCGTCGCGAATCCGGTCGTTCGGCGCGTGCAGCGAGACGGCCAACTTATACGGAACGTTCTCCGCGGCCAAGCGTCGAATCCCGGCCGGAATCCCGACGGTCGAAATCGTTACCTTGCGGTTGCCCAAGTCGAGCCCGTCCGACGCGGTCGCCTCCGCCAACGCCGGGAGGAGCGCGTCGAGGTTGAGCGTCGGCTCGCCGGTCCCCATCACGACGATATGCGTCAGCCGTTCTTCCTTCGGGAGAAGCGCGTTCAACCGGAGCAGCTCCTCCAAAATTTCGCTCTTCGTTAAGTTCCGCGAAAAACCGCCGAGTCCGCTCGCGCAGAAAGCGCACTTCATCGCGCACCCGACCTGAACGCTGACGCAAGCGGAGCGATGTCCCCGGTCGTCGCGGAGCAAAACGCATTCGACGCGGGCCCCGTCGCGCCATTCGATTAAGAGTTTTTCCGAACCGTCGTCCGAAACCGATTTCGCGACGAGCCGCCCTTCGAAAACGGAGTCGAACCCGACCGGCGCCGCCGCGACGTTCGCGCCGTCCGCCGCCGTTTCCCCTGTTTCCCCTGCTTCCGCAATTCTCCCAGTTTCCGCCGTCTTCGCGGTTCTCGCCGTTCCCCCAACCTCCGCCGGAGCGAGCGTTTTTTCGACGCCGTTTTCGATTAAAATCGGCAAAGTCGCCGCTTTTTCCGCCGTTTCGCCGTTTTCTCCGTCTTGACGCGGCGCGACGAACGCCTCCGCCAGCTTCGTTCGGAGTTCCTTCGACAGGTCGCTCATTTCGGAAAAACGGTCGGTCTTGCGCGCGAAAACCCAACGCCGGATTTGCCCGACGCGGTATCCCGGCAAGCCCCAACTCTTCAAGAGCGCGGCCAACTCCTCTTTCGAATACTCCAAAAACGGTCGATATTCCGCCGTCGTCTCGCTCGTTTTCTCCATTTTACCCGTTTTCCCGTTTTTTCGTCGCGTTCCTATTTTCCCTTTTCGCTTCGACGTTTATTTCGCCGTTCGTTCGCCGCCGACGCGCGTTCCTTTCGCGATTCGATTCGCCGATTTCGCCCTTATCTATTAATATTGACAAAATCGGGCGAAAGAAGCGCCGCGCCGCCGTCTATTTTACCGCCGGAAAAATATTCGAGAAGCGCCGCGCCCGCCCCGAACGACGTTTTTCCCGAGCCCTTCGGTCGCCGACGTTCGCTCGTCCGCCCCTTTCTCCGCTTCGCTCCGGTCGCCGCCGTCGTTTGGAGCGTCGACCTCCGGCTCCCGAAATGCGGCGCCCGCCTCCCTCGCGGCGCGGAACGTTTCGAGTTCCTTTCGCGCCCAATCGCGAGCGCCCGCTTTCTCCAACAGGAACGCGACGCCGTCGACGTGTTTCGAGTAATCGTTCGTCGCCTCCTTCGCGTTGCGTTTCGGACGGCCCAAAATCGGAAACCGCCAAGCGACGAAGAACGCCGCCAACGCCGCCAAGTGCAAAACGGCCAAGGAGAACGGCGTCAACCGCGCCAACGAAAAGGGCGAAACCGGCTCTTTCTCGGGTTCGGTCGCGAATTGCAGTCGTTCGCCGACCCAAAGGAGCGTTTTTCCCTTCGGGTTGAACTCGTCGACGAGCCGCCCGGCCAAGACGCGGTTCTCCGGTTTTGTCAACGCGAAATTCAGCAAAAACGCCGCCGATTCGAGCGCGAAAAAGTCGCTCTCCCCGACGCGCCGCCGACAAACGAACGGGTCGCCGTCGACGCTCAACAGAACTTCCGTTCCGCTTTCGACGTCCGGCGTCAACGTTAGCGACGTCCAAACTTCGGGCGTCGTCGGGAGCCTCGCCGTCCAAGCGTCGACGCCGGAAAAACGTTCGCGCCGTTTCTCTTCGTCGAGAACGTCCCAAGTCGCCCAAAACGCCTCGCCGCTCCGTTCTTCCTCCCTTCGCCGACGCGCCGGCTCAATCCAATCGGCGCCGCCGAAAAGGTCCGGCTCCGCCTTCCAAATTTTTTTCTCCTCGCGCCGCGCCTCGGCGTCGCGCAGACGCTCGGCGGCCCAATCGGCGTGTTCCGGCGGCGCTAAATCTTGAACCGCGCGCCAATAATCGACGTCGGCGCTCCAACCGCTCGGAACGAAAACGAACGTTCGGTTCGGCTTCTCGCGGAGCCAACGCTCGATCTCCGGCCGCGCTTCTCGGAACGCTAAGTCGCAAAGAGGCCAATATTTCGGCGAATCGTTCTCGGCGCCGCTCGCCCCCTCTTCCGCGCCGCTCGCCGCGTTTTCCCCGCCTTCCGCTTCGGTCGCGGGCTCGATCTCGAACTTAAAGAGCGTTTCGAAATCAAAATCGCCGTCGGATTCGGAATCCGAATTAAGTTCGGCGTCGGGTTCGGAAGCGGAACCGTCGGTCGCGCCGCCCGCTTCCGCGTCCCCCGTTTCGACGTCGCCGCCGAACTCGCTTCCCGCGACGCTCGACTCGACGCGCCTCTCCGACGAAGAAAACCAAACGATCGTCTCGTATCGCTCGCCGTCGAGGCTCGCGAACACCCTTTTCTCGACGCCGCGCGTTTTTTCGGCGCAATAATTCGCGAAAACGGAGACGCCGTTGATACTTTCGGCGTCCCCCGCGTACTCGTCGCTCAGCCACTCGTCCCAATAATCCGTTTTCGGCGCGCAACCGCTCGACGCGACCGCCCCCAACGCGACCGCGGTCGCCAACGGAAGCGCCCAAATTCGCGAAACGCCGCCGCTTGCGCCGTTTCCGCCGTTTGCGCCGCTTGCGTTGTTCGCGCCGCTTGCCCAATTCGCCGAAATTCGCGCTTCGTTCGCTCTCTTCGCCGCCTCTCGCGACGCTCGCTCCGCCGCCGCTTGTTCCGCGTCGAGCCGTTCCATCGCCGCGACGAACGGTTCGCGGAGCCGCCAAACGTCGTCGAACTCCGCTTGCGAAATCGTTTGGCCGCCAAAATAGACCCGTTCGAACGCGTCCATCGTCGCTTTGTAAATCGTTCGAACGCCGGGATTAACGGCCAACTCAAGCCAATATTCGCGATTCGTCTTCCCGCGTTGCGCCCGCAGGAGCCCCCGTTTGTCCGCTTCGACAATCAGCCAACTAAAGAAGTAAACGAGCGCAAGCCGCAAGTCCCCCGCCGCCAACGCGCTCTCCGCCGCCGTCCCCAAGTCGTCGACGCGTTCCCGAGCTTCCGGCGCGATCGCTTCGAGTCGACGCTCCCGATCTTGCCGCGCTTTTTTCTCCTTCTCTTTCCCGCCGCCGCCGAGCGCCGTTTGCCGCAACGCCCAAAAGATCGCGCCGACGAGCGCCAAAACCGCCGCGCCGACCAACGTCCAAAAAAGAATCTCCGCGACGGTTCGCAATCCCTCCAACGAACGCGGCGCCGACCTTTCGCTCCGAATCGGCGCGGGCGCCCGTTCCGGTCGCGGAGGCAAAAACGCCGCGCCCCCCGACTCCGAACGCCAAGGCGTTTTTTCCTTCGTCGCCGCCTTCTCCCAAGCCGTTTCCTCCGCCGAACGTTCGACGGCGACCGCGCCGCGACCGCCTCCCGCTCCCGCCGCCGTTCCGCCGTCGACGACGCAACAAAACGCCGCCGCCGCGACGAGCGCCGTCCCCAATCTCTCCGTTCTCGACTTCGGCGTCGTTTCGCTTCTCGTCTTCGTCAAATTTCGCCCTTTCGTTCGTCGCCGTTTTCGTTTTCTTCGCCAAGCGTCAGCGCCAACGCGCCCTTCCCAACGTCGCTTCGTCGTTCGGCGTCGAACGCCAATTTCGCTCGCTCGACCTTAAACGCCAGCTCCAGATCCCAGCCTTCGGTCGCGACGCGGTAATTAATATAACGCAAAAAATCCAAAACGACGACGTAAAAACGCAAACCGAACAAAAACGCCGGAAAAATCGCCCAATGAAACGCCGCCGCCCAAACGTCGCCGGTCGCGATCAACGTCGGCCCGATTTTGTCGAGTAAAAAATACCCGGAAAACGCCGCCGTCGCCGGCCAAAGATTCGGTTCGAGAACGCCGCGTCGGAACGAGCGAACGCGCTCGGCGGTCGAATATCGCCCCGACTTTTTGCGAAACGGCGTTCGTTCGAGCAAAATCGTTTCCGCGTAAAACGTCCCGCGTCGAAAAACCCGCGTCAAGACAAGAAAATAAAAGAGTTGCGGCAAACGTTCCGCCCAACTCGCGACGATTTCGCGCCGCTCGATCTTGCGCTCCGACTCGAACAGCCAAACGCCCAAATACCGCGTCGCCAACGAGCCGACGAACGCCGTTTCGAGCGCGATTATCCAATAAACGAAACAGTTTTGCCAAAAGAGCCCGCCGGTTTCGCCGATTTCGCTCGGGGCGCCGAACAAAAAGAGCGCGAAAAAGAGCGCGTCGAGCGCCCAAATCGGAACCGCCAAAAGAGCGAAATAAAACGCCAACCGCTTAAATTCCCTCCCGATAACGAGAAACGCCAGGTCGCGCGTTTCGCCCGTCGAGCGTTTGCGAACGGCGATCGCTTGCCGCGTCCAGTCGTTTTTTTCGCGTCGTTCGTCGTCTTTTTTCATCGCCGTTTTCCTTCCGCCGCGTTTACCCAACCTCGCTTCGCCGCCCAAGAGACGCCGCCGAGCCCAAGAATGTAAAACGCCAACAGCGCCGACGAAAAGAGCGCGATCCCTCGCTTGACCGCCGCCGCGTCGCCGAAAACGCCCCAAAACAACGTCGGACGCGGCGAAACGAACGCCTCCAACGTCGCCGCGCCGCAAAAGAGCAGAAACGCCGCGACCATCGCCGGCGACGCTTTAATCGCCGCTCGACGCGCCGAGTCGAGCCGCGAATAACCGTTCGTTTTAATCAAGCCGAACCCGATTCGCATCCCGGCCGCCGCCGACAAGACGACCGCCGTCAACTCGAACGGCCCGTGCGCGGTCGTAAATTCGGCGAACCGCGCCGCGACGTCCGCCTCGACCGCTCCGCTCGACATATACCCGAACGAAACGCCGAGCGCCGTCGCGTTGAACGCTAAAACATACAGCCCCGGAAACGCGAAAAGCGCCCCCAACGCAAAACATTGCAAGCCGATTCCGCCGTTGTGTTGGACGTAATACGCCGCCATTCCGACGCGGTCGAACGCGTCGATTTCGTCGAACGGCTTCGCGTACATCGATTCCAAAGCCGCCAATTGTCCGGCGCCGACGACGCTTCGCGCGAACTCCGGATTCTTCGCCGCGATCGCCTCGCACGTCCAAAACGGAACCCAAAAGAGCGCGAGCGCCGCCCAAAACGCCGCGTCGGTCAAGAGCCAACGGGGCGCGTCGAAAAAGAAAACGCGCCCAAACGTTTTCAAGTCCCACGTTTGCCGACGGTAAAGCAAGTTGTGCGCGACGCCGACCAAATCGTTCAAATAACGAACCGTTCCCGGCGGAAACCGATACGACTCCGCCAACGCTAAGTCGCCGCACGTCGCTCGATACAACGCCGCGAACCGAGCGATCGTCGCCCCGTCGCGCGCGCCTTTCGAACGAGCGCTTTTCAGTTCCGCCGCCAACCGTTCCAGTTCTTTCCAATCCGGTTCGCGCTTCGCGATCAGTTCGTCGACCATCGTCGGCTTCCTCGTCTCTTTTTGTTTCTTGCCCGCGCCGCGGAAACGCAATCCCGCGGCGTCTCGCCCAATATCTGTTGCATTTTTGAATTTTATTCGATTCCAGAATCGTACAAAATTCTTCATTGCGTTTTTCGCGCCCGTCTTCTTAGCCGCGTTTGTCGACCAATCGAATCGAAAACGCGACTTGCTCGACCTCTTGATTTTTTCCCCTCCATTCATTATACTGTCGGCGACGGGAAAAACAAATCGTTTCTCGGAAAGTCGCGCTATTTTTCGTTTCTTTCTCTTTAAAACGGAACGCGTTCGCATACTTCTCAACTAAAGAAACGTTTTTCCCGCAAAATTTCGACGCGCTTTTTATCGCCGCGGACGTCGTTCAAGTTGTTCGACGACATTAAAATAAGGAAAGACGTTAACATAGAGAAAACGGAAAACAAGGAGACCCCAATGGAATTGAAACGTTCCGACGTCGCCGACCGCGCCCAACTTCAAGACCGGCTCCTCGACGCGCCCGCTTACCGCAAGGCGTACCGCGATCCCGACTTCCTGTCCGGTTTCGACGGTCGCGAAGTCCGCCTCCTCGCCGAATACGTCAAACCGGAACGAGCGTTCGAGCAAGCGCGAATCGGCTCGACCGTCGTCGTCTTCGGAAGCGCTCGCATTTTGCCGCCGGACGAAGCCGCGCGTCGCCTCGAACTCGCCGAACAAACCGCCGCTCAAACGCCGGGCCCCGACGCCGACGCCGCGTTGGCGAAAGCGCAAGCCGCCGTCAAACTCGCCCCGTATTACCAAACGGCGCGCGAGTTCGCCGAGTTGGCCGCGACGAAAAACGACGTCTTCAATCGCGAAATCGGCCCGGACGGCTCCGTTTGCCCGACGAAACAACGCGAATTCGTCGTCTGCACCGGCGGCGGGCCCGGTATTATGGAGGCGGCCAACCGCGGCGCGTTCGACGCCGACGAACCGACGATCTCGCTCAACATTTCGCTCCCGTTCGAACAACGCCCGAATCCGTTCGTTTCGCCGGAATTAAGTTTCAATTTTCATTATTTCTCGATGCGGAAACTGCACTTCCTCCTGCGAGCGAAGGCGCTCGTCGCGTTCCCCGGCGGCTTCGGCACGTTCGACGAACTCTTCGAAGCGTTGACGCTCCGCCAAACCGAACGGATGCAACATTTGCCGATCGTCCTTTTCGGTCGCGAATTTTGGGAAAGCGTCGTCAATTTCCCGAAGCTCGTCGAATACGGCGTTATTTCTCCCGGCGACCTCGACCTCTTCCAGTACGCGGAGACCGCCGAAGAAGGCTGGGCGATTATCGAAAAGTATTACGCGAACGAAGCGATTCGGCAAAATTAACGGTCGCGCCGATTTTAACGCCTTTTATCGCGAACCGTCGTCCGTTCGACGCGTCAAAATCGTTTCGAACGGGCGCGCTCCGCGCGAATTTCTCGCGAAGACGCGACGAAGCCGCTTCCCTTTCAAGCGAAAAAGGGTATAATAAAAAGTCGACGCAAGCAAAAACCGACGCGGTTTCGGCGACGCGTTTTCAACAATTACCCCTTTTCGGCGCTTTAAAGCAAAAGCGAACGACAACGGAAAAACGAACGATGAACTTGATTTCGAAGAACTTCAAAGCTCGCCTTCTCCCGCTCCTTTACGCGCTTCCGATTTTCTTGGCGACGTCGCCGCTCGTCCTCGCCGCCGAAGAAGAAGAGGCCAAGGCCTCCGAACCGGTTTGGGTTCTTAGCTGGGCGTCGTTTATTTTATTTTGCGGTTTGACGGTTAGCATTTGCGTTTTCTTTTCGCGCCGCGCCGAAACGCTGTTGACGAACGAAGAGCAAAAAGAAGTCGGCGCCATCGCCGCCGAACGCCTCGCCGCGCGTCGCAAAGCGGAACGTTTGGCCCGTATGCAAGCCGGACAAAAAAAATCGACGAACTGACCTTGTCGCGGCGACGCGTTTTCCAACGTCGCGCAAACGTTTAGCCGTTATTAAGCGTCGAGGAGTTTATGCCGTTCGTTTCGTCCAACGCCGCCGAGAGCGAAAGCGCCGAGGAACCGTCGCGGTCGAACGCGGCGCGGTCGGAAGAAAGGCGCGGCGTCGCGCTCGCTTTCGCCGCGTTCCTCATTTGGGGGCTATTCCCGATTTACTTCGACCTGTTGCGCGACGTTCCGCCGTTGGTAACGCTCGCGTTTCGGGCCGTTTTTACAAGCGTTTTACTTTTGCCGCTCGTTCTTTGGCGCGGCAAGGGCCCGGCGATTCTCGCGACGTTGCGGCGTCCGAAATACGTCGTCGGTTTGGCGATCACAATGGCGGCGACCGCGGCGAGTTGGGGCCTTTTCATTTGGCTCATCGCGGTTGACCGAACGCTTTACTGCAGTCTCGGCAACTATATAAGTCCTTTGGCGAACGTCGTTTTCGGCGCGCTTTTCTTGCGGGAGCGAGCGCGTTTTCTTTCGGGCGTCGCGATCTTTTTAGCGTTCGTCGGCGTCGCGGCGTTCGCGCTCGGGGTCGGACGGCTTCCTTGGGAGAGCGTCGTCGTCGCGGCGGTTTTCCCGATTTACTCGATTCTTCGCAAGGCGATGGACGTCGATTCGACGACCGCGCTGACGATCGAAACGCTTTTTTCGCTTCCGTTCGCCGCCGCTTACATTGTTTACGTCGGTTATTGGGGCGTTTCGTCGCGTCCCGCTTGGGCGACCGATCCTTATTCGCTGACGTTGCTCGTCGGCGCCGGCGCGTTGACGGCGGTTCCGCTCCTCCTTTTCGGCTCGGCGGCGCGACGCGCGAAGCTCTCGACGCTCGGCCTCCTGCAATACTTGACGCCGACCGGCCAATTCCTTTGCGGAGCGTTCCTTTTCCGCGAACCGACGACCGTTTACCAATGGGTCAGTTTCGCGTTCGTTTGGGTCGCGCTCGTCCTTTTCAGCGTCGATCTTTGCCGCGCCGAAAAGTCGAATCGCTCCGACCAAGAAGCCGAAGGCGACGCGACGCGGCCCGAACCGCCCGCCGATTCCGCTTGAGCGAGCCGTTCGCTTTCGCTCCGTTTTCGCTTTCCCATTCCCCCCGCCTTCCCTATTTCCCCGTTCCCCGTTGTTAAGGAGCCGTTCCGATGGGAGTTCTTCGCATCCATCCGCCCGTTTTGCTCTTGATCGCCGCTTTCGGCGTTCCGGAAGAGTCGGTCGAAATCGCTCGCAAGCGCGCCGAGGAAGAATTCGGCCCGATCGCGCTCGAAAGCGAGCCTTACCGCTTCGGCGACTTCACCCAATATTACGCGAAGGAAATGGCGCCCGATCTTTTGAAACGATTTTGGGTGTTCGAAAACTTAATCGACGCCGCCAAGTTGCCGGATATCAAACTGAAAACGAACGATTGGGAAGAAGAAATCGGCGCGCGCCTCAAAGCGGAGGGCAAAAGCGACGCTAAGCGTCCGCTGAACCTCGACCCCGGCTACCTCGATCTCGGCAAACTGATTTTAGCGTCGACGAAAGATCACGCGCACCGCATTTACCTCGACAAGGGAATCCTCGCGGAAACGACGCTGATGTACACGCAAAAACGTTGGATTTCGCTCCCTTGGACGTACAACGACTATAAAGACGAGAAAAGTATCGCGTTCTTTAACCGTTGCCGCGACTACCTTTACCATCGTTACGAAGAGACCGGCAACCTCGGCCCCCGCCGGCCCGCGCCGAAATAATCTCGCCGCGCCGCTCGTTTCCTCTTCGGAGTCTTCAAAATCGGCTCGCGAAACGCCATTCGCGACGGCGGCGCGGCTCCGCTCTCCTTGCGCCGCCTTCGGTTCGCGTCCGACGGCGGCTTCTTCGACGTTCGCTTGCGTTGATCGGCGAACGTTACTCGAAATCGGGCGTCGCTTTTTTTAGAAGTTCGGCGAGCGTTTGAATCGCGTCGTCGCGCGTTTTTCGCTCTTTCGTCAACGCGGCGACGCCGGGCAACTTTCGCAACGCGTCGGTCGCGTTGGCGAGCAACGCGTTGGCGAGCGGCGCCGCGAGCGCGTCGTCGTTTTTGTTCATCTTCGAATACTCGTCGCACTCGGCGAACTCGACGAGCGCTCCCGTCAATCCCGGAACGTCGACGCGTTTCGGTCGAGCGGAAACGAGCGTTTGCGTCGAATCTTCGATCGCTTTGCCGCGCGTCTGCAACTTTTGAATCAAGTCGACCGCTCGCGACGCCAAAACGACCGCGACGTCCTTGTCGGGTCGAACGGTCAGCTTTTTGCCCTTCGCGTCGTATCGCCGATTATAAAACGCGGCGCCGCCTCCGCCTAAAACGCCGCCGAGAAACGCCCCGAGCGCCGCCCCGCCGCCAAGGGAAAGTCCCGCCGTTCCGACGTCGACGACCGCCCCGACCGCCGCGCCAACCGCCGCGCCGACGCCGCCGCCGACCTTAAAATGGCGTTGCGCTTCGGCGCCGAACACTTGATCGGTTTCGTCCGCGACGTCGCCGACGACGAGCGCTTCGCGGTCGAGAACGCCGAGTCGGAACCCCCAAGTTTCCAAAAGTTCGAGATGCGCTTGATGCTCGCGCCGCATCACGTTCTGTTTCAGCGCGTCTTCCAACCGTTCGAGTCGAGCGCGCCAATCCTCCCGAGCGACGTTCGTTTCAATTTCCCGATACGCCGCGACGTCGAGAAGCAGTTCGGCGACGATTTTTCGCGAATTGTCGAGACGGCGCAACTCGCGCGTTCGCCGGTCTTCCATTTCGAGTTGCAGAACGCGCCGACGCAACGGGTCGCGAACGAGCGCCGCGATCTTTTCGAAGAGCGCGATTTCGTCCCGAAACGACCGCCGATGCGCGTCGTAAGTTTGAATCAAATAAAAGCCGTTTTTCTGCAGAATCGCGTCCCAATCGGCGCGATAATCGTTAAACGTCGCGACGGCGACGTTTCTTGCGTCGAAATCGCCCGCGCCGCCGTTTTCGCCGTTCTCGTCCTCGGAACCAAGATTATTGTACGCGACGACGACCGGTTTGCCGACGTTCTTCAAAATGCTCAACGTATGTTTGATCAGCGACTGATTCGGGTCTTCGACGACGTTCGCGACGAAAATAACGACGTCGCAACGCGCGACTTCGTTCCAAGCGCGCAGGTCGTGTCGGTAATCGTCGTCGTTTTTCGGGATAACGCGCAACACGTCGTCGAGCCCGAACGCTCCGCCGCGCGCTTCGACTTCGGCGTCTTCGGCCAACGTCTCCAAAATTTCGCCGGACGTTTGGAAACCGGGCGTGTCGACGAGCTGCAAAATTTCGGCGAGTCCGCGAAAAAAGACCTTTTGGATTTCGGCGCGAACGGTCGTTCCGTTGAACGCGTTGACGAGCCCGAAATTCGGATCGCCGGTCAACGTTCGCAACAACGACGTTTTTCCTTCGTTGGTCGGGCCGATGGTCGCGACGACGATCGGTTTGAGCGCGCGGAGTTCTTCGCTGGTAACGTTCATCTCGGTTCCCCTCAATTTTCTCGCAATTTCCGAATTTCGTTTCGCGTTTCCGCCAACGCGTTCGCCGCCGCGTCGGGCGAATCGAACGTCGCCTCTTCGACCGGACGCAACGCGACCGGAAGCGCCGCGACGATTTTATCTTCCGGCCAACCTTGCAGTTCGAGCGTCGCCGCCCAAGTCGCCGCGACGCAAACGACCGCCGTCGCCGACTCGATCGCGTCAAGCGAAACCGACGACGCGTTTTCGCCGTCGAAGCGCGCTTTTCGCGCCGCCGTTTCCGCCGGATCGACCGCGTTTTCGCTTGTTTCGTCGTTCGTTCGGTCGTCGCGACGACGTTCGGTCAATTTACGTTTGCAAGCGGTCAGCGACTTCGGAACGACCGCCCCCAACGCCGCGCCGGTCGCTCCGGACGCGAGCGTCGACGGCAAGAGCGTCGAAAGCGAACCGAGCGTCGACGCGATCGCCGCCGTCGACGCGGCCCCGGCGAAAAGCGGCGCGAACGTCGCGACGACCGGAACCGAAACGCCGAGCGCGCCGAACGCCAACGCGCAACGCGGACTCAAATTTTTGCAAAACGCCGTCGCTTTCGCGCTTAGCCCGACCGCGTCGGTCAACTTGCGTTCGAGCGTTTCGCGGTCGAGCCCGTTGGCGCGGCAAGTCTCGACGAAATCGCCGCCGAACGCGCGCCCGCTTTCGACGCTCCGCTCGACGATCGCCGACGCTCGCGCCAACAAATTTTCCCGCCAAGCGTTCCGACTCTCGCTCCGGTCGACCTCGCCGACGCCCGACGCGGACGCCGACGCGACTTCCTCGCGGTAAATCGCGAAAATATCGGCGCAAAGGAGCGCGACGCGGCGCCGGTCGCGTTCTTCGTTCGCCGTTCCGTCTTTACCGTTTTGCCCATCTTGCCCAATCTCGCCGTTTTCGCAAGATTCGGCGAAAATCGCGCGGCACTCGGCGACGATTCGTTCGGCGGCGGCGTCCCATTTCGCCCAAGAGCGGCGTTTTTTCCCGTTTTTCCCGACGTTCGCCTCGCCGTTCAAGCGCTTCCTCAACGCTTCGCGGGCTTCCGGCAAGTCGAGCTCGGCGTCGAAAAAGACCGGTTCGAACGAAACGCCGGTCGTTTGCGACAATTCGGCGAGCGCGTCCGTCCAGTCTTGAATCCGTTCGGCGACGCCGCGCTCGGCCGTTTTCCCGAATTTTCGCCGCAACTTTTCGCCGCCGGACAAAACGACGACGATTCGCGCTTTCGGGCAAGACGCCGCCAAGACGTCGCGGAAGAAAATGACGCATTGGCGAGCCGGCGGCAAACTGACGTCGGTCGCGACGGCGCAAAGGCCGACGTCGGCTCCGCGCTCCTTCGCCCAATTTTTGAACGCTTTTTTCAACGCGAAATCAGCCGCGACGTCGCCGAAAAGAACCGGCGTTCGCGCCGTTCCGAACAGTTCGCGCCAACGCTCGTCGGCCAGCGTCGCGTCGAACCCGAGCGCGACCGCGATAGACGCCGCCCCGGAAACCGAATCCGCGTCCGCAACCGCAACCAAATCGGAAACCGAATCCGAAACCGCGTCCGGCGACGAAGCGGAAACCGAATCCGAAACCGCGTCCGGCGACAAAACCTCCGGAACCGAATCCGAAACCGCGTCCGGCGACAAAACCTCCGGAACCGAATCCGAGACCGCGACCGGCGACAAAACCTCCGGAACCGATTCCGAAACCGCGTCCGGCGACGAAACCTCCGGAACCGATTCCGAAACCGCGTCCGGCGACGAAACCTCCGGAACCGATTCCGAAACCGCGTCCGGCGACGAAACCTCCGGAACCGAACCCGAAACCGCGACGGAGGCCGACTCCGCGACCGCGTCGACAACCGCGATCGACGCGCCGACCAAAATCGATTCCGCGACCGGCTCCGTTCGCAACGTTTTTTGCCGATCCCAAGCGGTCTCCGCGTTCGCGTCGGCCGCGTCTTCGTCTTGCCGAACGTCCGTTTCGACCGTCGTCGAATACGTCTCGGCGCGCTCGATCAACTCGCGAAAATACGGTTCCTCCAAATCGGGTCGAAAGTCGCGCAACGCTCTCCGAAAGAGAAAGTAATACGCCGCCGTCAAGCAACATCGCGGCGCGACGCACCAAAACAACACGACGCCCAAAAGAAAATGCGACCAACGCGTCCGCGTCTCCGCGCTCATCGAGCGTTCGCCGAACGTCGTTTCGGTCGTCTCGAAAAAAGCCGCGTCGCTTTGCGCCGCCGGCGTTTCTTCGTCGAACAACGCCTCGACGTCGGCGCGCGCCGGAACGTCCGCTCCGAATTTTTCCAGCGGCGCCCCTAAAAAATCGACGCAAGTCTTAACGGCGGCGGCGTCCTC
This sequence comes from Thermoguttaceae bacterium, assembly GCA_017937485.1. Taxonomy (GTDB): domain Bacteria; phylum Planctomycetota; class Planctomycetia; order Pirellulales; family Thermoguttaceae; genus RUG369. The sequence goes on along the minus strand of JAGBDN010000023.1, from coordinate 10,104 downwards.
CAACGAGGTTCGCCAGCAATAGTCGTACCGATTTCCTTGCATTCTCGCGACTAAAATCAACAAAACGCAAACGGAACAGGACGCCCAAAAGAGATGCGACAACAATCCGCTCCAAAACGCAAGAAAACGCGGTTTGGAAAAGATCAAATTTCCCAAAAGCCGTTCCGCCGCACGCGTTCGCACCTTCGCCTCCGCCCGCGTTTCGTCGTCGGCGCCCTCCGACGCGCTTCGGCGTTCCCGCAAAGCGTTAAATCGCGCGAAAAACTTCGTTTCCGTCAACGCGTAAAAAAGGGGCGTTCCCCAACGTATCGCGCTCACCGCCAGCCAACCGAGCAGACCCGAAAATCGAACGACCGCTCGTTCCGCCGACGTCGGCGGCCCCGTTTGCGAACGCAACCAACGAACGCTCCCTTGAAACGCCGCGATCGCGACGCAAACCAACGACGTCGTTAAAAAGAAGATTTGCCCCAACAAGAAGAAAACGAAAGGGCCCGCTAAGTTGACGTCCTCCAAGATTTTGTCGACGCGCGCCAACGGAAAAACGAGCGCCCCCAACGCGACGACCAAAACGAGCGAAAAAATCCAAACGCGCTTCGCCCGTTCGCAAAAACGCTCGAACGAAACGCCGACCGACGCTAAAATCGCCGCCGCTCGCGCGCTCAAAAACGCCGTCGGATCGAGCGTCCGTCCCAAACGGTCGCGCTCCGCTTCCGTTTCGGCGAGTTCCGTCGCCCAGTCGACGTTTCCCTCTTTTTCTTCAATCAAACGCGCCCATTGAATCGCCGCCCAATCGAAAACGTTCGTTTTCGTCCGTTTCGCCATTCCTCTTTTCCGCTCCCATTCAATAAATCGCCCGCCGCCCGCGTTAAATATCGACGACGGTCGTCGTCGCGACGCGGTCGTAAAGGTTGGGGCGAAAAACCGTCAGCGCCGCCAACGGCAGATACCACGCCATATAAAGCCCGCCGCGGTATCCCATCCAAATTTGAACGCCGAGCATCAGCGCCGCCGACCCGGAAATCAACGTCGCCAAATCCTTGCGCGGCGGCCAAAGCGCGTATCCGACGCAAAAAACGCCGAACAACGAAATCAACGGTATGCGGTAAAAACGCGGCCAATACTCCCAAAGTCCGTTCGCCGACGCCAAAAAGAGCGACCGCCGCCCCAACATCGCCGCCAACGCCGAACCGTAATTTTCGCCCGCGCCCGTCGTCGCCAACAAAACGACCGCGAACGTCAAAACCGCCGCCGACGTCCCGATCGCGAAACGCGCCGCGCCTCGTTTCCAATAAAATCCAAACCACAAGGGCAAGAGGAAAAACGGATAAAACGCCAACGCGCCCGCCGTCCCCAACGCAAACCCCGAAACGACCGGTCGTCGGTAAAACAACACCGCCGTCAACAACGTCAACGCCGGAACGATATGATCCAAGCACGCGGAAAATTGGTTCACATACGGCAATAACAAATAGAGAAGCGCCGCCGAAAGCCCGGTTTGCGTCGACCCCAAATGAAACCGTCCGATCAAAACGATCAAAACGACCACTCCGATCTGCAACGCGCCGACGCTCAAAATCAACGCCGTTTGTTCAAACGACGGCGTTCGAACGCTCGCGCCGTTCGCTTCCTCGAAAACGCCGTCCCGAACGTCCGCAGCGCCGTCGGACGGGGTCAAACGATAAACGTCGCGCATCGGCGGCGTCGGAATCGGCTCCGGAATCGGCGCGGTCGCGGGCGCTCTTTCAACGCCGCTTCCCGAAACGGACGGCGCGACGGGAGCGGTCGGAGCGACCGAGGCGCCGACAAACTCCGTCGCCGGAACCGCTTTTTCAGCGTCGCCCGAAACGCCGACGGGCGCAAACTCGTTCTCGCCGCCGCGACCGGCCGCCCAACGCATCGCTCGAATCGCTCGCGACGCTTTTTCGCCGTCGTCGGAACGCTTCGGCGCGCCGTCGACGCGAATCGCCGTTCCAAAGAAATAAAGAGTCGACTCGGCGTTCGTCGTCTCGGTCGCGGAACTCGACGCGGCGCGAATCCAAGCCTCGGCCGACGGCGCGAAAAATCGATTCGTCTTTTCCGCCGCTCGCAAAAACGGTCGAAAACCGGGCCGTTCCTCGACTTTAACGGCGTTTTCGTCGTTCGCGTCCGCCGCCGTTAAAATCTGCTCGAGCCGCCAAGCGCGCGGCGACTCCGCGAAATCGCCGCGATTTAGCCAAAGATTCGGCACGATAAACGCCGACGCCGCGACGCAAGCGAACGTCAAGCCGGCGACGTTCAAATTCGGCTCCAACATCGGTCGGCGACGCAACAAAGAATCGAAAACCAAGCGCGAGAACCCGAACGCCCCGATCAACGCCAACCAAAGGTACCCCTGCGGAGCCGAGCCCATCGCGATGTAAATCAACCCCGGCGTCAAAAAAATCATCGTCAAGATGTCGAGGTTGCGGACGCTAAAAACGCGGTTGAAACGAAAAAAAACCGCGACGATCATCAGCGACGAGAGGTAAAACCACGTCGTCGGCAGCATTTCGTACTGAAATAGAGACGTCGGCACGTTAATCGCTCTCCGTTTCAAAATTCGTTTTCAAGCCGCCGACGCCGTCGTCGTCGCGCCGACGTCGCCGCTTTTTCAACGCGCCGCGTCAGTCGGTTTGGACGCGCCAACGCAGGTACTCTTCCATAAACGGATGAACGCCGCCGTCGAGGACTTCGTGAAAACTCCCCATCGCGAACCCGGTGCGGCTGTCCTTGACGCGTTGTTCCGGGTGCAAGAAGTAGTTGCGAATTTGCGACCCGAACCCGACCTTCGCCATATTCTTATATTTTTCGGCCATCATTTGCTCGCGCTTTTCTTCCTCGCGTTGGAGGAGGCGAGCGCGGAGCATTTTCCAAGCGGTCGCGCGATTCTTGTGTTGGCTCCGCTCGTTTTGGCATTGAACGACGGTGTTCGTCGGGACGTGCGTCAAGCGGATCGCGCTCGACGTTTTATTGACGTGCTGCCCGCCGGCGCCGCTCGCGCGGAACACGTCTTCGCGGACGTCTTCCGGTTTAATGTCGACGTCGATCGAATCGTCGATTTCCGGGTTGACGTCGACCGCGGCGAAGCTCGTTTGGCGCTTTCCTTCCGAGTTGAACGGGCTGATGCGAACCAAACGGTGCGTTCCGATTTCGCTTTTGAGGTAGCCGTAAGCCATCGGGCCGCGCACCATCACGCTCGCGCTGTTGATCCCGGCTTCCTCGTTGTCTTGACGGTCGAGAATTTCGACGGAGTACCCGCGCGACTGCGCCCAGTTGATATACATCCGCAGGAGCATTTCGGCCCAGTCGTTGGCGTCGGTGCCGCCGTCGCGAGCGTTGATCGTCAAAATCGCGTCGTTGGCGTCGAACGGCCCGTTCAGGAGCGCGGCGGTTTGCAACTTGGCGAGCGTTTCCTCGACGCTTCGCAACTTCGCCGGAATTTCGGCGGCGGTCTCTTCGTCGTCGCGACCGATTTCGAAGAAGACGTCGAGTTCGTCGAGTTCCGCGAGGATTTCGTCCATCGGCTTCGTCAGCGCTTTCAACGCTTTCATTCGAGCGACGACCGACTGCGATTTTTCCGCGTCGTCCCAAAAGTCGGCGGCGGTCATTTGTTTGTCGATTTCGGCGATTTCCGCTTTTTTCGCGTCGTAATCGAGGGACGTTTTGAGTTGCGCAAGTCCGCTTCGAATTTGTTCGGCGCGGTCGATTTGCTCGCGTTCTACCGGCATTGTTAAGGGTCTCCTGTCGAAAAAATAAAAGCTCGGGCCGTCGCGTCGAACGAAAAGCCGCCTTTATTTTACACGAAACGCGCCGTTTTCCAAGGGACGCGCCGCCGTTTCCGCAAAAATCGTTCGTTTCGCGCAAAAAACGACGGAAAAACGCCGACGCGCCGCCTTTCGCCGCCGTCCGACGAAGCGGAAAACTAACCGCCGCCCGCGTTTTTTGTCAATATATATTAATACGTCGAAAAAACGACGCCGTCGTCGCTCTCTCCGGAACGAATTTCGGAGTTCAAACGGCGACGCGCGTCGCTTTTATCGCGCCTCGGCTCAATAAAGATAATTCGCGAGGTAAGCGTCTTCGACTTCGGTCAAAACTTTATGCACCGTGTCGATCGGAACGCCGACGCGGTTGTCCAAAATGACGCGAACGACGTCGCAGTTTTCCGCTTCCGCTTCGACCAAGCCGCGCAGCTCGCCCATTTCGACCGTCTTTTCGGCGCCGTCTTCGCCCGTCCAAATAATTTCGCTCTTGGCGGTGAAGCGAATGTTGACGGTCGTCCGTTTTTCCGCTTTCGCCGCTTTGATCGCGTCTTTGAGGTCGATCGAGGCGCCCTTGGCGCGACGGCTCATATCGGCGGCGGTCATGAAGGCGAAAATCGCGGTCGTTTCCTCTTCGGAGACCGGCGCGACGCCCGTTTCGAAGAACTTGCAAATTTCGCGAACGAGCGGCTCGTACCCCTCGTAAGTTCCCGCTTCCTCGACGCCCTTTTCGGCGAAAACTTTAGCGCCGTAGGTCGCCGCGCCCTTGCGAACGCCGCGGAACGTCCCGATTTTGCGTCCCTTCCAAACGCCGACGACGACGTCCGCCGAGGTCGTGTTGGTTCTCGAAACGGAAACGCAATCCGGGCCCATAATCGTGAAAAGCGATTCGACGCCGTGAATACCGTACCAATAAAGCGACGGGTGTTTCGGGTTCGTCGAGCAAGGGCTCGTCGCGTCGCAACCGAAAATTTCGCCGAGCGGCTGTTCGTTGCGCATCTTTTGGTACCCGGCGACAAAACGGAGCGACGACGCGGTGAAGATCGGAACGTCGTTTTCCTTCGCCAAGCGGAACATTTCGAGAACGTCGGCCAAGGAGCCGGCCATCGGTTTGTCGACGAAGAGCGGTTTCTTCGCGGCGATCACCGGTTTCGCTTGTTCGAGGTGCGGACGGCCGTCGACGCTTTCGAGCAAGACGCCGTCGACGTTCGCGACGAGTTCTTCGACGGTCGGGTAAACGGTCAGTCCGGCGGCGACGCATTCGCTCGTGTATTTTTCGACGCGATCCCAGCTGTCCGGGTTGTCCGGCATACCGCCCGGGTAAACGGCGACGACTTCGAACTTTTGGTAAAGTTCTTCGCCGTCCGGGTTGTTGATAACGCTAATAAACGCCGGAACGTGCGACGTCGTCGCGCCGATAACGCCCAACTTGAAAACGCCGTCCGCCGCGAACGCGTTCGCCCCGACGCAAACCGCCGCCAACGCCGCGACGCAGACCGCCTTAAAAAACCGTTTCATCGAAAATGCTCCTCGATTTTTCCAAAAAAATTTCAACGTCGGCGAAAACGCCCCGAAACGCCCGTCGCGTCCGAAACCGCTCCGAAACGCCCGTTTGGGCCCGAAGCGGTTTGGCGGCGGTTTTCGCGTTTTCGCCCTTATTAATATTATACGCTCGTTTCGGTCGATTTCCAAGCGCCCGAGCCGCTCCGCGACGCGTCGAAAACGCCCCGAAAACCGCCGCCAAACCGCAAAATCGACGTTTCCCGCCGACTCGCCGCCGTTTGCGCGCTCCGCTCAATCTCCCCAACTTAACGCTAATCAACTCCAACGCAAGCCGAGCGGAAGCGTTTCGCCGAAAATCGCGGTCGTTTCCGCGTCGACGACGCGCTCTTTCGCGTCGAGCGCTCGTTCGGTCGTTTCCGCGACGCCGTTCTTCGCCAAAAACGCGGCGACCGCGTCTCGGGTCGCGTCGTCGACGTCGAACGCCGCTTCGCCGGAGCGCCGAGTCAGCCGCGCCAACGCGAAAAAGTCGGTCGCGGTCGGCGGTTCGTCCCGCTCTTGCAAAAACGCGAGAAAGCGCCGCGCCCAATCGCTCGCGGTCGCCGCCGGAACGACGCGGTCGAGCGGCGCGTTGAAGAGCGTTCGCGCCCCGACCCGTCCGAGCGCCCAAACGAGCGCGTCGCGAATCGGGCGGAGGTTCTTTTTCGACAACACGTCCAAAATAATCGCGCCGATTTCCTCTTTCGTCTCCGGCGGAAGGAGTTCGAGCGCGCCGAGAAGCCGCCAAATTTCCGCGCCTTCCTGCGACGTCAAATCGACGTCCGGCCCCTTCCCGCGACCGTCGACCAACCGCCGTCGGAGCGCCCGCAAGTTCCCGAGGAGCGGTTCGGCCAACGTCTTTTGCCGTCCCGCGCCGAGTCCGGAAGCGACGCGCCGCCAAAGAATCCAGTATTGCGTTCGACTCTCCGGCGTTCCGAACGCGAGCGCGCCGGAAACCGTCTTCCAAGTGTGCTCGACCCGCCAATCGTCGGTCGCGGCGCCGAACCCGGGTCGGAGCGCGAACCCGAGCCAATTCAGCCAACGCGCCTCGACCGCCGCTTGACGCCGCCGCCCGTCCGCCAGTTCGAGCGTCGTTTCCGCCAACCGCCGGAGAAGCGTTATCGGAAATTCGTTCCGCGACGTTCCGACCGCTTCCGCAAGTCGTCGGAAAAGGTCGCCCGGCTTGACGCGTTCGAGCGGTTCGAGCCCCGCCGCCGTTCGCGTTTCGTTCGTTTGACGAAGCGTTTCGTCGGTCGCGAACGCCGCCGTCAAGACAAGTCGCGCCGCCTCGACGAGCGATTCGTCGACGACGCCTTCGCTTTCTCCTTCGTTCGCGGTCGCCTCCCAATCGGTTTGCGTTCCGCCGCGAGCGTCGAATTGGAGCGCCCAGCGCGACGCCCGCGTCCGCCGCCCGCTTTTCCCCGCCGACTCGCCGTTTTCCGCCGCTTCCGCCGTTATTTCCGCTTTTTCCGGCAAAACTTCCTGCAGGAACAACTCGATCGTTCCGATTTCGGTCGGACGGGCGACGAGACGCGCTCGAATCGTTTTCGCGTCTTTTTTCGCTTGCGACCGCGTTTTGAGGGCGGTGCAAATCGGCGCCAACTCGCGAATTTCGTTCGGGTCGATCTCGATCAAATCGCCGGGCGCGTCGGTCGTTCGAACGCTCGAAACGAAAATCGGGAACGAAACGGGCCGGTCGACCGCCAACTCGAACGTTTTCGGGAGCGTTACCTCGTCCCCCGGTTCCGCTCGCGCCGGAAGCAGACAAACCGCCTTCGCCGCTTCCCCCGCCTTGCCGTTTTCTCCCGTCTTACCCGGTTTGCCCGTTTCGCCCGTTTTCTCGTCCGTCGCGACGCCGACGTAATAAGTCCGGGCCAACGACGCGCCGATTCGGGTTCCGAGTCCGCGTCGGACGAGCCCGTAATAAGCCGCGCCCTTCGCGACCGCCCAATACAAGTTTACGTTTTGCAAGACCTTAGGACGCCAGCCCGTTTCCGCGCCGCCAAACCAGTCGACCAACGAATCGACGATTCGCGCCCGCAACGTCGGCGACTCGAACGCTCCGCCGTTGAACAGAACGACGTCCGGACGCGCCCGGTCGACGTTCGCCCCATTTTCGCCAACCGCTCCAATTTCGCCGTTTTTCCCCGTTTCGCGCCCCGCCGAACCGTCAAAAATCCCGGAGCGTTCGAGTTCGAGCCCGGCGTCGCGCCGCGTCGTCAAGAAATTCGCCAAATACTTGGTGATCGCCGGATCGGGCGCATACGGCAACGCGATTTCCCGAACGCCGACGCGTCGTCGAACCGGCGCCGCGTCGAGCGGAACCCGCGGAAAGAAGCCGTCGAGCAAAATTTTCTCGACGTCGGCCCGTTCGACCTCGACCGAAAGTCCGCCGCCAACCAATTTCGCGCCGCTCCCCGGTAAAACGACCCGCCGACTCTTCCTATTTTGCGCCTCTTCGCTATTTTCGGCGTTCGCGTTCAAGAAAAATTCCTTCGTTTCGCGACTTTCCCGCAACAGCGCCGCGCGTTCGCGAGCGGAAAGGGGCGTCGACCGTTTCTCGGCGAACTTCGCTTTAAGAAAATGGAAAAGCGCGAGGTCGAGGTTGTCGCCGCCGAGAATCAAGTGATCGCCGACCGCGACGCGATAAAAGCGAACGCCGCCGCTCTCGCTATTTTGCCCATTTCCGCTATTTTCCGCCGCGTCGTTGCGTTGAAGCGCGTAAATCAGCGCGAAGTCGGTCGTACCGCCGCCGACGTCGCAGACCAAAATCTTTTCGCCCGGCTTGACGAACGCCGTCCAATCGTTTTCGCGCCCTTCGAGCCAAGCGTAAAACGCCGCTTGCGGCTCTTCGACGAGCGCGAGTTTCGGAATCCCCGCCAACTTCGCCGCTCGAATCGTCAACTCGCGCGCCGTTTCGTCGAACGACGCCGGAATCGTCAAGACGACGTCCTGCGTTTCGAGCGGAAATTCCGGAAAGCGAGCGTTCCAAGCGTCGCGAATCCGCCGCAAAAAGAACGAACTAATCTCGACCGGCGACCAACGGAGCGCGCCCGCCTCCGCGTCGGTCGACCAAGGCAAAATTTTCGCCGTCCGATCGACGCCCGAATGGCAAAGCCAAGATTTCGCCGACGCGACGAAAGAATCGGGCTCCGCCGCGCCAAAATCGCGAGCAAACGCCCCGACGACGCCGATTTTCCCGTCTTTCGGGGCCTTCTTCGTCGAGAAATCGCGACGCTCCGGGTTCGTCGGCTCCGTCGGCGCGTCGGCCGAGCGGCAAAAAAAGGACGGAAGCGTCGAACGTTCCTCCAAAACGCCGACCGCGACCGCCTGCGGTATCGGCAAAATCTCAAGCGAACGCTCCGCCGCGTCGAGATCGACGTAAGAAACGGCGGAATTCGTCGTTCCCAAATCGATCCCGACGACAAAACGAACGCGCGCGGTCTCCGCCTCCTTCGATAAATAACGCGAAAAAGAATCGCCTTGCATCGATTTCGCTCCCTATAATATAATAATGACGCGCGACGTTAAAAACGACGCCGACTTTGCGTCGTTTATACTATTATATATCATAAATGATTTTAAAAAAAGGAAAAGCGGTCGCGCTAAAAGCAAAGCAAAACGCGCCGTTTCGAAGACTTTTTTACGAAGAAAAAGAGATTTTGAAAAAAATTTGAAGAAAAAACGAAAAAGGCGCTTGCGCAATTTCGAAAGTCTGTTATTATTAACGCATCGTTAGGGGTTAAGCGAGAGCCAAAAGCGACCGCCGCCTTAAAACGAAACTTGAAAAAAAGTTTTAAAAGTCGCTTGACAAAAAATTTTTTCAAGTTAAAATAAGACCATCACGCTTACCGAGATGACTTCAAAAAACATTTTCCGGCTAGCGTAGCTCAATTGGCAGAGCAGTTGATTTGTAATCAACAGGTTAGGGGTTCGATTCCCCTCGCTAGCTCTACCCGAGCAAGACAAAGGACGTGAAAAATCGTCGACAAGTAAAGGGGGTTTTCCCGAGTGGTCAAAGGGGGCAGACTGTAAATCTGTTAGCATCGCTTTCGGAGGTTCGAATCCTTCAACCCCCACTTTATTTAAGCGCTAGTTTGCTTGGCAAACAAAGCGACGGCGTAAAAAAGCCGGTAACAGTCTTTTGACTCGCCGGCTTTTTTGTCGCAAAGTTTGCGGGTGTAGCTCAATGGTAGAGCAACAGCCTTCCAAGCTGATAACGAGGGTTCGATTCCCTTCACCCGCTTAACGATTTCCTTGCCGTATTTGCGGCGGAAGACGTAAAGCGACGTAAAGACGAGTCTTAACCGTCTTAGCGCGAGATTACCCCAAACGGGTCCTGCATCGCTGCCGTAGCTCAGTCGGTAGAGCGCGTCCTTGGTAAGGACGAGGTCATGAGTTCAAATCTCATCGGCAGCTTTTTTCTTAGGGCTTGCGAGGGGTATCGTTGTAATAACATCGTTTAACACTTCGTTCCTAATTATAGGGAGAATTCGCATGGCGAAGGAAACTTTCCAACGAACTAAGCCGCACGTTAACGTCGGTACGATCGGACACATTGACCACGGTAAAACCACGTTGACGAGCGCCATCTTGGCCGTCCAAGCGGCGAAAGGCCTTGCCCAAGTTAAATCCTACGCCGATATCGCGAAGGGCGGCACCGTCCGCGACGCCACCAAAACCGTTACGATCGCCGTCGCGCACGTCGAATACGAAACGGAAAAACGTCACTACGCTCACATCGACTGCCCGGGCCACGCGGACTTCATCAAAAACATGATCACCG
>JAGBDN010000089.1 GCA_017937485.1 Thermoguttaceae bacterium | reverse complement strand
TGACGGTTGACGGTTGACGGTTGAGGGGCGATTTTTTCGATTTTTTCGGTCGTTTTTCGAAAATTTGCGAAAATCTCTTTGACTTTCCGGTTTCGAGCGGTTAAAATAGGGCTTTCTTCCGGATTTCGGCGTCGTCGAATCCGGCGCGAGAACGATTCATTTTTTTCGAGAGGCATATTCGTATGACTAAAAAGACGCAAATTTCTCGACGCAAGTTCATCGGCGCGGCGGCGGCCTGTTCGCTTCCGCTTTTCGTTCCGGGACGCGTTCTCGGTAAAGACGGTCATTTTCCGCCGAGCGAAACGATCAACGTCGGCTTGATCGGGCTCGGGACGCGACGCAGCAACGTCGGGCATCGTCCGGGCGCCCGTTTCTGCGCTTACTGCGATATCGACACGCGCCGTCTGCCGAAAGAAGAAAACGGCGTGAAAACGTTCCAATATTATCAAGAAATGTACGATATGCCGGAACTCGACGTCGTCTCCGTCTCGACGCCGGACCACTGGCATACGCGCATGACGATCGACGCCTGCAAAAAAGGGAAGGACGTCTACTGCGAAAAACCGCTTACCTTCTCGCTGATGGAAAGCCGTCAAATCGTCGAGGCGGCCCGCAAGTACGACCGCGTCGTTTCGAGCGGTTCGCAACGCGTTATGGAAGACTACGGCCACTATATGGCGCCGATTATTATGTCCGGCGCCATCGGCGAAGTCAAGGAAATTTACGCCGGTTGCGGCGGCGCGCCGTCGGAACGCACCTACGACCCGGAACCGTGCCCGAAGGAACTCGACTGGGACGCTTGGGTCGGCCAAGCCCCGTATTTCGAGTACAGCAAGCGCGCGATCGACCCGATGACTTGGCGTTATAACACGGCGTTCGGCACCGGCGGTCTCGGCGACTGGGGCGGCCACAACTTCGGCGGCGCCCTTTATTCTTGCGGAATGGACCACGTCGCGCCGAAAGAAGTTTACGCGCCGCATACGGAGGAGAACCCGACCGACGGCGCGATGATCCTGATGGAAAACGGCGTCAAGTTCTACCACTCCGGAGGCGGCGGCATCCGCATCGTCGGGACGAAGGGCGAATTCAACCACGGCGCGAACCCGCAACTTCGCCCGTTGAAAGCGGTGAACGTTCGTCGTTACAGCGGCGGCGCGGACAACATCGCGGACGATTTCCTTTACTGCGTTCGTCATCGCACCCGTCCGTTCCAAGACGTTTTCTACGGCGCGAACGTTTCGGACTACGGCCATATGTGCATTATCGCTTATAAACTCAAACGCCATCTCGTTTGGGACAAGGAAAAAATGGAATTCGTCGGCGACCGCGAGGCGACCGCGATGGTTTCGAAGGTTCAACGCGCCCCGTATCAAATCGAAGTTTGAGGCGGCGGCGAGACCCGTTAGAACCCGTTTGAATAAATTGAAAATCGAAACTGGAAAGAATAAAAGGTTGCATACGATGAAAAAATATTCGATTATGTTGGCGCTCGCGTTGGCGCTCGGCTCCGCGAACGTTTACGGCGCCGACTTCGGCGATTTGCTCGCTCGCTTGAACTCCCGCGACTTCTCGGCGGAACGCGACGTCGTTACCGGCAAGGGCGGCGTTTACGTCGGCGAACTCGTCAACCCGCACTCCGAAACGCCGATGTTTAAGGCGCGCGACGAATACCGTCAAATGATCTTCGACGCGCAAAAAGCGAAGGACGCCGCGAAAATCGCCGACCTTTGCGCTTTCGCCGTCGACGCGTTGAAAGCGGACGTCTCGGACGAAACGAAGGCTTGGCTCCTCGAACAACTCGGCGTTATCGGAACGGACGCGCAAGTCCCGGCGATCGCCGAATGCTTGAAGAGCGATAAACGACGCGTCGTCGACGCGGCCGCCGCTTCGCTCGCGAAAATCCCGGGCGACGCCGCGTTGAAAGCGTTGGAAGCCGCGAAGGATATTCCGGCCGTCGCCGCCGCGCTGACCTGCCGCAAAGCGCCGATTTTCGACTTCGAATCGGTCGAGCCGAGCTGGCCCGCCGCCGTCTCGAAAGCGTCGGACGCCGACGTCGAAAAATGGCTCGCGAAGTACGACGAACTCGACGATTGGACGAAAGAACAAACGCTCGCCGGGCTGACCGCGCGCAACGACAAGAAATATCGTCCGTACGCCCTTAAAGCGTTGAAATCGGATAACGCCGACCTGCAACGCGCCGGTTTCGTCGCGCTTGAGAAGATGGCGATCGCGGAAGACGCCGCCGTTTTCGTCGAATGGCTCGGCAAAGATCGCGGTTTGGCCGTCCGTTTGGCCGGGTTCGTCGTCGCCGACGGTTTCGACGACGCGCTCGTCGACTGCCTCGGCAAAGCGGCGAACGACGAACAATTCGGCGACTTGGTAACGATCCTCTCGAACCGCGCCGTCGACGTGCGTCCGGCGATCTTCGCGAAGACGACCGCCGCCGAGTGCCCGAACCGCCTCGCGCTGATGGAACGCGTCTGCAAGCTCGCGACGACCGACGACATGCCGAAGTTGCTCGAATCGGTCGCTCGTTTCCCGCGCGGTAAAGAACGCGACGCGGCCCAAAATCTCGTCGCCGCTCTCTGCTCGAAAGACGCGACCCCCGTTCTCGCGCTCGCCGACAAGATGTCGCCGGCGTTCGTTTATCCGATCGCCGCTCGCGTCGGGGGCGACGCCGCGAAAGCCGCGATCGAAAAAGCGCTCGACTCGAACGACCCGAACATGCGCGCCGTCGGTTTGGCCGCGTTGAACGTTTGGGCCGACGGTCAGTTCGCCGCGAAAATGGAAGAGATTCTGAACTCGAACGCTTTCGCGCCGCAACAAAAGATCGCCGTTTTGCGCGCTTACATTCGCGTTATTTCGCTTCCGGACGATCAAATCGGAATCAAAATTTCGCGCGAAGAAAAGCTCGCGAAGCTGAAGGTCGCGTACAAGGGCGCCGCTCGCGCCGACGAGAAGAAACTCGTCCTTTCTCGTTTGGCCGCGAACCGTTACGAAGATTCGTTCAAATTCGCGATCGAATGCGCCGAAACCGCGCCCGCCGACGTTCTCGAAGCGGCTTACGAAGCGGTCGTCGCGCACGCTCACGACACGATTCTGCGCAAGAGCTTCCCGGAACTCGCCGAAAAGGGCCTCAATATCGTTATCGAAAAGAGCAAGAATAAGGACTTAGTCGAACGCGCCAAGACCTATAAAGGCCGTATGGAGTAAGCGTTTGACTCGTCGAAAATCGACGTTTTAACGCGTCGCGTTGAAGAGCGTCCGTCGGAAAACCGGCGGACGTTTTTTTTCTTTTTTGAAAAAAACGGCGGTTATCCGGTTTTTAGAAATTGTATGGTTTGGGCGACGGAGACAGATTTTTATTTTTTTTTTTGAAATTGGTGAAAAATTTCCTTGCATTTAGCGCGGCGAGGGTGTAGAATGTAACCGGATGGTTTTGGGGCTGCGTTTAAAAAGCTCGATCATTCTTGATTTCTAGCGAAATCGGCGTCGGGGACGGGGGCAAGGCGTCCCCGGGGAATGTTTTACCGTTTCGCTAAGAACGGCGACTCCCGTCCGCGTAAAAAAGGAAAAGGAATAATGAAAAAGAAAACGTTGGAAAAGAGCCTGTTGCGTTTGGAAAGTCTCGAAAATCGCGAACTTTTGTCGGCGACGACTTGGGATAACGCGACGTTGGCGGACGCCGCGGTCGCCGCGGAAACGGTCGCGACTCTTAACGATGCGAATGCGGAAGCGATCGACTTGTCGTCGGCTTTCTCCGCCGCCGAACTCGACGCGACCGCGGAAGAAGCGAAGACTTGGCTCGTTACGTCGACGCTCGACGACGGAAGCGAAGGGACGCTCCGTTACGCCGTCGAAAACGCCGTCGCCGGCGACACGATTAAATTCGACGCGTCGCTGCAAGACGCGACGATCGCGCTGTCCGAGCCTATCGTCGTCGATAAAGCCTTGACGATCAGCGCTTACGACCTCTATCGCTTTGAAGACCTGCCGAACCTCATTTACGACGTCGACTGCGCGGGCCTCGCGCTCGACGGGCAAGGTTCCACGCGGATTTTCGAACTCGCCGAAGGCGCGGATCTTTCGCTTATCGGCGTGAAAATGACGAACGGCTCGATTTGCGGCGACTGGACGACGAGCGACAGCTTGCCGGGCGAGCTGGAAAACGACGATACGACCTTTTATAAGGAATACCACGGCGGCGCGGTTTACGTTCCGAAAGGCGCGAAACTGTCGCTTGAAGCGTGCGTCCTTTCGAACTCTCGTTCGATCGGGGGCGGCGGCGCGATCGCGGCGGCCGGCGAAATTCGCGCGTCGAACACGATTTTTGAAGGCAACCACGGCGGCGCGGGGCAAGGCGGCGCGATTCGCGTTTTCGACGGTTTCGTCGAGGCTATCGATTGTTATTTCCGCGGAAATACGATCGTTGCGAAATCCGGCGACGTATACTCCGGGGGCGGCGGCGCGGTCAGCGCGAACGGCGGCGTTTTTCGTTCGTTTAACACGCTCTATTCCGGCAATAAAGCCGCTTACGGCGGCGCGTTCTTCGTTCACGGCGGCGAAGTTTATTTGTCGAACAGTTTGGTTGTCGGCAACGGCGGGATCGACGGAAACAAGTGTAGCGACGGCGGCGGCGTCAACGTCGACTCCGGCAATTTGACGATTGTCAACTCGACGATCGCCGGCAACGTGGTTAACAATTATTATAAGCGCGGCTCCGGGATTTTCGCCAATACGGACGCCGGCGAAGATTTGACGGTTAACATTTACAACTCGATTATCGCTGAAAACCGTTATACTACGGGGGGATTTTGGGGCGGCGGTAGCGAGACGGTGGGAGGAGACGTCGCCGTCAACGAATCGAAAAAAGTCGTCAATATTTACGGTTGGAATAACTTCTCCTCCTTTACCGGTTGGGAAGGCGAGTCCTCCGGCAACCTGACGTACGACGGTTCGGAGCCGCTCTTTACTACCGCGAACGGGCTCGATTACGCGTTGGCCGAAGGTTCGCGAGCGATTAATGGCGGGAACGTCGAGTATGCGAAGGACTATTACGGGCGTCAGATCGAAGCCGACTTCATCCGCTACGTCCGCGTGATCGACGATAAAATCGATATCGGCGCCTTGGAGTCCGGTTCCGTTCCGTTCTACGAAGCGATTCGCGCGCCGGAAAACGTCGCTTTCAGCGGTTACGACGCCAAAGCCGGAACCGTCGTCGTTACTTGGGAAGACAAATCTTACGCCGAACTCGGGTTCCGCGTCGAAATTTCGACGGACGGCGAAAACTGGACGTGGGCCGCGCAAGTCGGGGAAAACGTCGAAGCGGCGACCCTTTCCGGGATCGAGCCGAACACGACGTATCACGTTCGCGTCCGCGCCGAACGCGACCTTTCGGACGTTTCGGAATGGTCGGAAGTCGCCGACTTCACCGCGACCGCTCGATCGCTCGCCGCGCCGGTCGTCGAAGCGAAAGCGACGAGTTCGACGGAAATCGCGTTCGCGATTAGCGAAGTCGAGGGCGCCGTCGGGTACGTTTACGAATATTCGGCGAACGCCGACTTCTCGGACGCGACGCGCGGCGAAATCGCCGAAGCTGGAACGATTAACGCGACCGGTTTGAACGTTTATACGAAATACTACTTCCGCGCCTACGCGGTCGGCGCCGGAGCCAACCTGGATTCGCCTTGGTCGTCGACTTCCGCGACGACGCAACAAGTCGTTTTGAATCCGCCGACCCCGAGCGTTTCGCTTTCGGAAACCGACGACTCTTCGACGCTCGTTCTTTCCTTCGCCGCGGTTGATAACGCGACGTCCTACGTTTATCGTTACGCGACGAGCGAAGCCGGGTTGGCGAGCGCGGCGGAAGTGGAAACGACGACCGCCGGTTCGTTCGTTATCTCCGGTCTGCAGCCGGGCCAAAAATATTACTTCCAAGCGATGTCGGTCGGCGAAGGCGCGTACCTCGATTCGGCTTGGTCGGCGCCGGTTTCCGCTTCGACGGACTCGGTCGACTTGCCGGCTCCGAGCGTTTCGGCGACGACGGTCGACGAATCGACGATTACGTTCAATATCGGCTTCGTCGCGAACGCTTCGAGCTACGCTTACGAATATTCGACGAACGCCGATTTCACGAACGCGACGAGCGGAACCGCGTCGG
>JAGBDN010000032.1 GCA_017937485.1 Thermoguttaceae bacterium | reverse complement strand
TCCGTTCGGCGTTCAAGCGTTTTTCACGGATCGGATTATTTCCTCGACCGGCGCCTATAAAATAGGCGAACTCGTTGAAATAGCTCGATTTGGAGAAAATACCGATGACACGGACGTTATCGAAGAGCGCTTGGAACGGATTAACGTTAAGCGACGCGAAATTTTGTTTGAGGGTGGGCGGATTTGGTCGCGCAAAGGTTTCGAACCGCCGATTTTACCTCCGGAACCTATTGTCGATACTGGCGTTGGCAACGTCGACCTTATTCGCGACGGGTTGCCGCTCGACGGAGTTTTTCCACAAGGCGCCGAAATCGGAACCGACGGCGTTCGCGACGTCGCAAACGAAACAAATTGAAGGAGTTCGCGCGAAGGGGCAAAAGCTGACGTTCGCTTTCGACGGCGTACCGCTCCGCGCCGCGCTCGAAGAGATTTCCGACGTCGGCGGTTGCGAAGTCTTTTGCTCGGCGGAAGTTGCGAACCAACCCGTTTCCGGATACTTCGCGCTTCGCGACGTAGCCGATTTGGTTCCGCTCCTTGCAAGAACGAACGGATTGCAATGCGTCGAAACGCGCGGCGCTTTTTACCTGACCGCCGACGTAAACGACGCGACGGCGATGGTTCCGCGAGTTTACCGCCTCCCGCCCGGCGAACCGAACCGCCTGCAAAAAGCGCTTGAAAGCGTTTTGTCGAAAGAAGGCGAACTAACGATAACCGGTTCAAGCGTCGTCGTTTACGACAACTTAGACGTTCAAGACTCGGTCGCGCAACTTGTCGACGCCTTAACGCATAATCAGTCGGCGACGTACCTTTGCGACGTGTACTTCCTGCGCCTTAAATACAACGATTACGTTAATTTAAGCGCCGACTTGGAAATAAATTCGTCGCTCGACTTGCTCGAAGGCGGTTTCGACTTCGACGACTTATTGTCGCTTTACGCTTCCGGCGACGCGACAAACGGTCGCAATCGGGTCGACCAACGCCCCGCCCTGTTGCTTTCGGACGGTCGCGAAACAACGTTAAGCGTTGGTAGCGAAATAGTTAGGGAGAAGACGCAAGTTTCGGCGGAAGGTTATTCCAGCACGTCCGGTTACGAGCGTTTTCAAGACGGCCTCGAACTGCGTTTGACGCCGCATAAACTAAGCGCCGGTCGCGTCGCGCTCGACGTCGATTTGTCGATTTCGACCTTCGACCAGTCGGAAAAATCGGGCGTCGAAACGATTCCAAAGTCCGATAAAACGGAACTTATCGCGCAAGGCTTGGTACTGACCGACGGCAAGTTGTCGTACTTAGGAAGTATCGACCGCCGCGACGAGTCGAAAGGGTTGGGCGTGTTTTCCTTCTCGCAAACGAGAAATAGCGACGTGTTGACCGTCTGGGGCCGCGTTCGCGAAGTCAAGAATTGAAAGGTTTTGATGTGGATATAATCCAAGAAATTATAACGCTTTCGCGAATTTCCAAGAAAAAGATTGGATGTATTATGCGTAAGACTCCGGAAGACTTTTACATTCTGTACCGCGATAACTTTTATGAACGTTTCAAGCGCGCCTACTTGCGACCGTTTGCGAAAGTCGAAGCGTGGTACGGCTTTATGACGTTCGTCTATCAATCGATGCGCGTTCGTTGCATGGACGAGAACGATTTAGATCAATTCGACGAAGAGCAATACGCCGATTTTCGAATGTTGTTGCCAACTCTTAGCGATTGCGAAACTTGCGAACTTTTCGACGACGTCTCGGAGAGAATCGCCGATCCGATGTGGGATGGTCTTTTCGAGTTTACGACGATGCTCGAAGAGATTTATAATATGGACGATCACCTTTATACCTATCTCGAGTTCGTTAAACTGTCGAAGAAAATTGATAATATTGATGAAGACGAGTTGACGCGTCTTGATTTCAAGGGTGCTAATATTACTATGTATAACCGTATATTTTATGAAAACGAACGCCGTCGCGCGGGACTTTTAGACGAGTAGGACGAAGAAGATGCGTAAAACGCCGGAAGATTTTCACAACCTGTTTCGTGACAAGTTTTTAAAACGCTATTCGCAACCGGTGGAAAATCCTTGGATTTTCGTCTGGTGGGAACGTTTTTTGATTGTACTTTACGACGTTGCGGCTGATATGACCGGGCGTTGTTACATAGCATCGGAACCGACGGTCGCGGAGTTGCTGGAAGAGTGGTCGGACGTTTTCACTTGCCGACTTTACGAACGTTTGGGCGACGCGATCGACGGCGCCGCAAACTTGGATTTTCCTATTTTGCCGTCGTTAGATAATTTACAGATTCTACGCGAGTACTGTAATTTGATCGGCATAGATTACCCTTTGGAGATGATGAATAATGAAAAAGTATCTGACTGAAAAAACAGTGGCGCTCGGTTTGGCCGCCCTGCTCGCTTGCGGCGTCGCGCTCGGCGCTTCGCTTTCTTCGGACGAACGCGGGGACGTCTCGCCGATCCGCGCGAAGGTTCTTCCGTCGACGGCGGTTTGTCCGTGCGAAGGTTGCGACTGCCCCGATTGCGCTTGCGTCGACTCGCCGGGTTCGCCGTGCGCTTGCGACGACTGCCCCGGTTCGGCGTCGAAAACGGCGTGTTCCTGCGGTTGCGAAACGGCGTCGCAAAAGGAATAGGCCGTTAATCGCGCAAAATTGGCGCTAAAATCGACGCTTGCGAAAAGCGATTAAATAGTCGAAAACCTGCAACGACGCGGCTTAGAAACGATTCTGAAAAGGCGTTTCCTAAGTCGCGTTTTTATTGGACTTATAACGTGTTTGAAAACTTTTTAAAAGAAACGATAAATGGAAAACAGTCTAGATATTTTAAGAAACCTATTTCGCGGGGCTTTTCGAGACAATTATTATAAAATCAAAGAGACGATGCGCGACGACGGCAAAATCGACTTGCCGAGCGATTGGGACTTTTGCAAATTGACTTACGCTCATCGCCGTTTCGTGAAAATCGTTCAAGACGAATATCGCCGCTTCGCCGGTCTCGACGAGTTCCATCGCTTCCGCGACGAAGACGATTTGAGCTTTATGCGTCGCTTCTGGTTTTGGGAAGAGTGGCGCGAGCTTTATTTCAACATTTGCGACGAGTGCGAGCGCGTCTTGAGTTTCGGTGATTAAATCGTTAAAAACTTATTTTGCCTTATTGACGCTTAGCGAAAATATGCTATAATAAAAGAGTAACAAACGGGACGCCGTGTTCCGCGCGTTACGGCTTTTAACTTTCAGAATCCAGAAAGGATTTTGTTATGGACGTTTCTAGATCGGCTTATTTTGAAGTCGTCGACGGTGAAAACCGCGTTGTCGAAATGACTTACGATTTGGAAGTTGCGCTTCGCGCGCTTCCGGTCGGCGGTGAAATCTACGAGGTTGTTAAAGTCGTTTGGGCTACGCCTCGTCAAATTACGACGACTATCGTGAAGGAGGTGCTTGAACTGAGCTGATAAAAACGGGTTGGCGTCCGCTTTCTTTGGGAAGGCGGGCGTCGCCTTTGCCAAACCTTTTTTTACGGGAGACAATAATAATGGGCGTTCGAGAATTAAAGGCAAGATACGGCGTCAATTCGAATACCGCGCAGGCGTTTAACCGGGCGATTCGGTCGGAGATACCCGGCGGCGCCGGTTTGCTTGACGCTTTAGATTTAATCGGTCGACTTCCTAAGCGCGACGAAAACGTTCAGGCTTTACAGTATCTGCGTAACGCTCGCGCCGAGATGGCGAACGTAATCGCGGAACGTTACGGGCTTCGTTCCGCTCAAAATTTAGAAATGGCCGAGGTAAAATAATGAGCGGTTATAAAGCGGCGATTCGGGCTTTGCGCGAAGGGTATGAGTTTATGGACGCCGGGCTTCGCCGGCAAGTCGACGAACAATGCGCGACCTTGGAAGAACGGGCGCGGCTTTCGAACGCCGGACGTAAGTCGTTAGCGGCGGATAAATTGCGCTCGAAAAAAACACTTGTTAGCTTGAACGAGTTGGAACTTGCGCGGATCGTCGAGGCGGTCGGCTCCGACGAAGAGCTTGCGCGGTCGATTCGAACGTTGGCGTTAAAAGCCGCCGACGAAATTATCGCGTCGCGTGAAAACTGACGCTTCCGGTTTCTGATGAATTTGGACGGCTCGAATTAGGGCCGTCTTTCTTTTTTCTTGTGGGATTGCGGAGTGTTCCGCGCGATCGGCGCCGATCGGGGCGCGGGGTTCGTTTCGACGCTCTTTTTGAAGCACGAAAAGTTTGCGCCGCTTAACTTTCGTTGTAGCGTTTTGAAACAAACGCGGCTTTCCGGATCGTTTCCGGAAACGAAAAAAGTTCGAAGCAGTTAATTTTCTTTAGAAGCGGGTTCCGCTTAGCCCCCTTCGCCGCCGTTTCGGTCGTCGCCCAAGAAGCGCGCGAGAGATTTTGACGCCGAGAAGTTCAGCGTAGCGGAAAAAATTTGCGCGACTCGAAAAAAATCAAAATTTTTTCGCGAAAAAATTTTTAAGGCGCAAGCCGCTTTTTTTCGACCAAGCGGAAATTTTTTTGTAGCGGAGCGAGCCGCGCAAGGCGACCGAAACGGCGACGAAGGGGGCGGCCCCCCCCTTTGCTGTTGGCGAGGGAGTTAAAGCGCGACCTTTCGAAGCGGATCGCGCGTCGACGCCGGTTTGTCGTTATTACTATAGCGGGGTTTGGGGCGGCGCCCCAAAAGCGGAGCGCGAGGCTGCAAGTCTCGCACCCTAAAAATTATAGACATTTTTTAAGAAGGTCTATTGACACGCAAAAAAGTTTTCTTATACTTGTTTTTAAAGAAGGTCTATTTGGAAGAATAATATTTTTCCAAGATTTCCGCAACGATTTTAGATGCAGTTTCGCTTTTGTCCTCTGCTTCGCTTTGGATAATTTGGTAAATCTCTTCCGGAATTGTTACAGCAATTGTTTCCTTCTTTGCGTTACTGTCATAAACATACTTTTGACGTTTTCGTTTTTGCATAGTAATGCTGTTTCAAAATTTGTGCGATAGTTCCAGACTTGCTATTGCCAAAACCTCGTTCTATATCGTCTTCAATTTGCTGAATTATTGTAGGCGATAGACAAACGAAAATTTTAACATTTTTTTTGTCTGCCGGTTTTCGACCTCTTTTCCTTGGAGCTTCGATAATCGTTGACATAATTAACCCTTTAACAATGCGTATGAGCAGGAGTAAGAAACATGAATACCGCCAACGCAGTCCGTTTGCGACCGTTCGAGTTCAAAATTTTCGCTATGTTCGTTGGCGTTGAAGACCGTCGCGGAGAAGACTATAATCCGGGTTTGTTCTTCAACTTTCAATCGACGAGCGGCGTCGTTGAGTTTTCCGTTAATAAGGATCAGTTTGACAATCCGCCGAGTATTGGCGATAATCTGTGGATCGTCGGCAACATTTTCCTTAACAAGTTCGGCGCTCTTGAGTTGAAACCTACGAAAATTTACGCTCCGAACGAACAGGATCCTGAACCGTCGCTCGACGCTAACCTCGACGGCGGCGAGTTCCACGGAATCGGAATTGTCGAAAAAACGACGTTCAAACGCAACACCGGTGAAACGGGTTACAAACATTTGTATCGCGGTTTGGGGCTCCTTTACCAACAAATTTTCGACTCGGTAGAGGCTTACGAAAAGTTCCCCGGCAAGGAGCCGATCCTTTTGTTGGGGCGTATCAAGTCGGAACTGACGTACAAAGGCGAACGCCATCGCGTTATTTACACGCTTTTGTTCGACGAACACCGTCGGATTCGTCGCGAACCGCGTCCGGAACAATCGCTCGAAACGGAAAATTCCGGCGCGCAGGTTTCCCCGCCCGACCACGATAATTCTAAGGCGTCTGCGCCCCGGCGTCAAGCGCCCCAGAATAAGTAAAATTAATTTTGCAATTCGCTTCAATCTCTAAAATAAGAGTACGCTTATAGAACTTAACCTCTAAAAATTTCTGTACGCATTCTGCGTTTGTTACTCTGTAAAGACCGATAATGTTTATTATGTTCGGTTCGAGCATAAAAACGATAAAAGACGAAGTTGCGGTAACTTACGAACAGAACCAGAGACAAAAACGCGAAATTTACAAACTGTCAACCAAACAAAGTAACCGTTTTAGAAAACCGCGCCGCATTCAAAAAACGAGTAAAGCGCGGCTTTCTATTATAAGTAAAGCTAATACTAACCGCCCTACCCTCGGCGCTCGCGTGTTCGCGTCTTGGGTAGGGTTCCGGGGCGACAGCTCCGAAGCGGAGGCTTGGAGGCGCCGCCTCCAAACAGCAAACAAAGTAACGGGAGCGAACGACGATGGGGATTTATCCGGAAACAAACGCTTTGGCGGCGGCGCTGTGGGAACGTATCGACCGAACTTCGCGTCAGTCGGTCTGCCCGTGCGACGACCTAATCGAGTTGATACCGGATTTCGATCCGACGCCGGTTTCGAGTTTGACCTTGGAGAGTTGCGGACGAGGGAGCGCGGCCGTAGGGCCCGCGGGCTACGTCCTCGCGGGCCGCT
>JAGBDN010000088.1 GCA_017937485.1 Thermoguttaceae bacterium | reverse complement strand
GCGCGGCTTGCTCCGACGTAACGTAAGGCCCGTAAGGAACGGAATTAAGAGCGGCGAGAGAAATCGTCGTTTCGGCGGCGTCGGTCGACAATTCCGACGCCGAAAAGGCCGGGGCCGGGTCGGACCCCCAACTTTCTCCGACGTCGGAGCCGACTAACGACGCGGCGCCGCCGAACGC
The DNA here is from genome assembly GCA_017937485.1 of Thermoguttaceae bacterium. Classification (GTDB taxonomy): domain Bacteria; phylum Planctomycetota; class Planctomycetia; order Pirellulales; family Thermoguttaceae; genus RUG369. The sequence goes on along the minus strand of JAGBDN010000088.1, from coordinate 21,485 downwards.
GTCGACCGCCAGAAGCGCCCGATTTTCAAGGGGTTCCATTCGGAGGCGACGGCTTTTGGGCGACTGTCGAACGGCGCGTTCGAGAGCGCTCGGACGGTTCGCGAAGAACGGAAAACGGCTCGAAAGGTTGCGGAAAAACGATTTCATTTTAAGCTCCTTTTTAGGAAACGTTGCGAACGCGAGACTTGCGACGTTAAAACGACGCGCTAAACGCGGTTCGTATTTTTAAACGGATCAAAAATACAACGCAAAAAAGCGCTTATCGGTCTAACCTTCGATTACCGTTATAGCGCCGCGTCCCCCCGGCGTCAAGTTTTTTTTTGAAAATTTTCCAAAATTTTCAAAAATTTAAGCGGCGTCGCAAACATTGTCATTATTGACCTTGGACAACTGGCGTCCCACCTCGAGCGACCTAGGACAACCGGCGTCCTACCTCAAACTAGCGACGCCGCGTCGTCCACGAAGACAAGGATGACGGCGCGATGTAACAACGCCGCGCAAAGCTTCTAATCCAACGTTATTGCGACGCAATATCGTTAAATAACGCGGCGGTTTGAGCGGCGACGTTTTGAAACGCATAACGTTCGAGGCGTTCGACCGCGACTCGGGCGATCTCTTGAGCGTAAGCGTCGTCGTTCCAAAGCGTTGCGATTGCGTCGACCCAAGGCGCGATTTCGTTCGGCGTCGGAATCGTTCGCGTCGTTGGCGTGTAACATTTGGGAACGTCGAGCGCAAGTCCCCAACCTTCAACGACTTCCGGAAGCGCGCCGCGATTCGAGCAAACGACCGGGATTCCGTTAAGGCCCGCCTCGACCGCGACGCGCCCGAACGACTCGGCGCAAAGGGACGGCGCCAACAAAATTCGCGTTTGACGATAAAATTCGCGCGGGTCGTCGACTTGTTGCAGCGCGTAAAGATTCGCCAAGGTTCGCGCTTCCGGCGACGTTGCGAAAGTCGTTATTTTAGAACGGCTTTCGACGACGAGAATCGGGATTTCCGGGAAGCGGCGCTCGAGTTCGCGGGCGATTCCAACGAAGAAATAGCGGCCCTTTTCCGGCGACGGGTTGACGAACGTCAAAAAGCGGCGCGAATTTTCGGCGACGCGGAACTTTGAATCGTCGATAAGGGGCGGAATTACGTCGGTTGCGACGTCGAGTTTTTGGCGGTAAAACGACTTCGCGAACTCGGACGGAACAACGATTCGGTCGAACTCGGCGAAGAGGTCGCGGCGGTTGTACGCGAAATTGCAGAGGTAAAAGACGGACGCGGCGCCGAACTTTTTCGCGATTTTAACCGCCGGGAGCGCCGCCCAATAGCCGCCGTAAGTCAAATAAACGTCCGGCTTGCTCGTTTGGCATTCGTCGAGCAAAAGTTTAAGAAGAAGTTCGCCGGAAGGTCGCGACAAAGCGCCGCGCGGCAAGACTCGCGACGCGGCGTCGTCCGCAAAAAAGACGGTCGCTTCGACGCCGTCGTCGAGGAAGCGAACGAGGCGAAACTCGACGGTTTTTCCGGCGAGAACGGCGCGTTTGCGTTCGACGGACGGCGTTATATTACGACGCTTTAACGTCGCGTAAAACGAGTTTTCGTCGGCGGTTGCGTCGTCGAAGAGCGAGCCGCAAAGGACGCGAACCCGCCAACCGCGGCGCGCGAGTTCGCGAAGAACCTCGCGCGCTGAAATCGCCGCTCCGCTCCCTTGGTCGAGGTAGTTGTGAAAAGACGAAAAAAGCAAACTCGGCGGCATTGGGGCAATCTTAAACGTTAGAATTTAACAGGTTCTCGGCTCTTGACGTCGGTTAACGCGCCGCGATTCGATTGCCGAACGGTTCAACGCGTTTTGTCCGACGGTTCTTTCGAAGGCAAACACTCTTTTGCGATTTCGCCTAAAGTCAACGGACGCGCGCTTTGCAGACCGTCGGCGTCGTACGGTCGGGAGGTCATACCGAAGCTGACGCGTTGGCACGCGAACCAAAATTCGCGCAACGCGATCGCGTGCAACCCTTTTTCGGTTTGCGGGCCGCTATGCTCTAAACGCTCGACCATCGTGAGGAAAAGATCCAACTTTTTCGCGTAGCGACGAGTTTCGGCTTCCTCTTCGTCCGACTCGCCGGCTTTAAAATATCGTTCGACGTGCCATTCGGGCAGATCGATCGCAAAGAGTTCGTCGACTTCGGCGACGCGCGCTCGACAGTCGGCCTCCCAAGCGCGTTTCGTTTCCTCAAGGTCGAGGTTAAGCGCTTCGAAGGCGACTTCCTCGCTTGCGACGCAAGATTCGATAAGCCGGTTCCAACGGTCTTCCGTCGCTTGCTCAAGACGATATTCGCGGACGAGCGGCGGGATAAAGTTGGGGCAACGGCTGTATTTACCGCGGATATATTCGAATTGCGTTCGCGCTATCGGTTCGTTCGCCTCCGAAAGTTTCCTAGGGCCATAATAAGGATAGGTTACCATTTCATGCCCAAAAAACGCCGCGGGAAAAAGGTAGGGAACTCTTCTCCTACCCTTGGGGCCTAAACGCAAAAACGTCGCGTCTACTTCCTTCAGTTGTGGTTCCTTCAGTTGACAAGTTGTGGAATATCGGAAGAGCGTTAGGCGTCCGTCGAAGGGGACGCCGCGCGGCGGAGTGGGAAATCGCAACGAATAACTGTAAAGGTCGCGCAGGAAATGGGAATAGGTTTGCGCTTTTCGCCAAGCGTAAATCGCGGTCAGGACAAGCGCGCGTTCTTTGGGCGACAGGGTCGCAAACGTAGCGACGCATTCTTCGATCTCGTTGGGCGTCGCGTAACAGGCGGCGGTTTTGAACCGATAAAAAACGAGATAGCGTTCGAACGTCAAGTCGTAACGCAATCCCCAGCCGACGCGTCTTCCGTTCTCGTTTTTGACGGCGAATATCAAGTTGGTCGGAAAGACGTCCATTTGCGCGGCTTCGGTTCGAATCGCTTGCAGAAGCGCGCCGTTTTCCGTCGCTTTAAGATTGGCCGAACGCGCCGACGGGTCGTGCGGCCAATAGGTAATATCGTAACTGTAACTTTCCTGATTGCCTTGCGATGTAACGTCGTAGGATTGCGTCGCGACGAGGGAATCCTTTGGCGCGTCGTCGGGCGTTGCGACGGCGAAGGCGAACGGCGTTAACAAAAAAAATAGAACGAAGAGACCGGCGAGTTTTCTTGTTGAACGTTGCATTTTTAAAACCTTTCAATAATTAAGTTCTTCGATTACCCGATGATCGTGAAGCATAGGTCGTCAACTTGAATATCGGTTCGCAATTTAATTGGCTCGCACAGTTTATGTTTTCCGTCATAAAAAAGATCTGCGTCCTCGTCGGAAACAACTTGACTTTCATATCCGACGCTAATAAGCGCACGGGAAATAAAGGTTTGCGCCGCTGTTTCAGACGGCCCGTAATCTATTCCATACGACGGATCGTAAATTTTATCGCCGTATTGAATTAACTCGTGGCCTTGCCAGATGTTTTCACGCGGTACTTCCCCGCCTTGACCGGGTATCGCCGGAGATACTTGAAGCGCGTCATATCCCTCGACCGTAACAGAAACTCCAAGCGTGGAAAGGCCTTGCGCCCTTAATACGTTTAGCGCAAATTCTTGCCAATCGACGCAAGTTCCGTCAAGCCCGGCGAGTAGAAAATAGGTTCCATACTTATTGGTAATAATATTAGTTTCGCGCGCTCGCGAAGGGATGTTGCGCGTCGTCGCAGAAACATCAAAATATAAATTTTCTAAAATTTCCTCGGCGTCGCAAATTGGATCCTTGCCGTAATACGACAACGTTTCGCCTTCGACAACGTCGCCGTCGACAAGATGCACTTTCTTAATATTCAGCGATTCAAATTTTTCCCAAATTGCGTTAAAAACATCGGCTTCGTTATTTTTGCCGCTCGCCGCCGCGCAACCGGTGTGAACGACGGTATGATACAAATACGAAGTATCCGGCACGTCATAGGTTAGGTACAACGGGGTAACGCTTTCGCCAATCGCTCGCGCCGTGTCTTCGCCGACGATTTTAAACTCCCAAGTTAGCGTAAAATTGGGGTCGTAATAGGCTTGGCTTTCGCCAAAAATCTCTAGAAACGTCTTGGAGAACTGGAGTTCTTTGATTTCATTCGAGAAATTCGAGTTGGCGTTAAGCGTCCAAACTGCCTCGCACTTATCGTTCTCTTCATCGCCATAATTCCAAACGGCGCGAATTTCATATGTGCAATTCGGATCGATTTCACCGCTAATAACGGCGTCGCAATTTATTCTTTGTTCTTCGACGCAGTGGTAGAGGACGGGAAACGTTAGTTCAGGGTGATTTTTTACCCAATGCGGGTCGCTCCAAGCGACGGGGTTCGGAGGCGTAGAAGTAATTACCGTAGGATCGGGACAAAGCCCCATATCATTAAAGGTAATCGAGTCCAAGGAGAACGTGTCGTCGTCGACGATCGACGCGGTAATCGGTTCGAGTTGCGCGACGGTTCCGCCGCCGCTTCCGGTTTCGACGATGGAAAGACCGAGGCTAAAGTTTTCTTTCGCCTCGATTACGGACTCGTTAAGCGGCACGACGTAAAAAGTCGTTCCGCCGGAAACGTCGAAGTAACCGCCTCCGCCGATCGCGTAGGGTTCGGCGGGCCCCTCGACGTAGGGACTATTCGCAACGACGATATAATCTTGATTTAGGATAGCGCCAGAACCCGCGGACGGAGTAACGCGGAGGACGCGGCTGGTCGAACCTAAATAGGGAACGACGACGCTAAAGAACGATTCCGCGATTCCGCCGCCGCTCGGAAAGCCGTCGCATTCCAGAAGCAACGTCGAACCAAGCGGCGTTATTTGCGAGTAAACTTCGTCTCCGCCGCTCCCGCCGCTTCGCGACGAAACGCCGGTCGCTTCCGCGACGCTTGTCGCCGTGTCGATGTAGTAAAGGTTGGGTTCGCAATCGTTTAAAAACGAAGCGTCGAAATCGTCGGCGGACGAATCGTAAAAGACGACGCGACGGACGGTCGCGTCGGAAGTCGCGGCGATTTCGTCGGTCGCGGCGTCGAGGAACGATAACGACGCGGCGTCGCTTTCGTTGTTTAACGACTCGATTTCAATCATTCCGAGCGACTCCATCAGCTGGTCGAAGCTCGGCGGAGCGACCGGAGTCGGCGTTTCGACTTGAACGCTAAACGACGCGGCGGCGGAAGTTGCGTCGTTTCCGGAAACGTCGACAATCGCGGCGTCGGTCGCGAGGACGGACGCCGAAAAGACCGGGGCGGGGGCGGGGCCCCAACTTTCCCCGACGTCGGACGCGAGAAACGCCGACGCTCCGAACGCGTCGACCGCCAGAAGCGCCCGATTTTCAAGGGGTTCCATTCGGAGACGACGGCTTTTAGGCGATTGCCGAACGGCGCGTTCGAGAGCGCTCGGACGGTTCGCGAAGAACGGAAAACGGCTCGAAAGGTTGAAGAAGAACGATTTCATTTTAAGCTTCTTTTTAGGAAACGTTGCGAACGCGAGACTTGCGACGTTAAAACGACGCGCTAAACTCGGTTCGTATTTTTAAACGGATCAAAAATACAACGCAAAAAAGCGCTTATCGGTCTAACCTTCGATTACCGTTATAGCGCCGCGTCCCCCCGGCGTCAAGTTTTTTTTGGAAAATTTTTAAATTTTTTCAAAAATTTAAGCGACGTCGCAAACATTGTCGTTATTGACCTTGGACAACCGGCGTCCTGCCTCGAGCGACCTAGGACAACCGGCGTCCTACCTCAAACGTGTTGCAAGACGTCGTTAAAACGACGCGGTTTGCGGCGTTGCGTAATAATATCGCCCGACGTTCCGTCTCGGACGCGCTACAAGACGTCGTTAAAACGGCGACGTTTACGACGCGGCGTAAAAATGACGCCCGGCGTCGCTATAGGGGAGATTATGAAGCCAAGCGACCGTTTTCGCGCCGCTTTTTTCGCGAGTTTCAGCATATCGCCGACGAACCGATAACCGCCGTAAGTCAAGACGACGTCGGGCGATAAGCGACGCGACGTTTCGGCGAAGAGTTGCAAAAACGCCGCCCCCGCCGGTCGCGCCGGAACCGCCGCCCGCTCCGGAACCGCGCCGACGCCCAAAGCGGAACGCGGCGCGACGACGACCAAATCGACGCCGGAATCGCGGTACGCGACGGCTTGAAACGCGACGTCGCCGCCGCCGTCGAAGCGTTTGGCTCGTCGGCGGCGTTTTAGCGCCGTCAAAAACGGAAGTCGACGCCGTTCGTCGGCGACAAAACGCCGAATAAAGACGTCGCGTTCTAAGAGTTACGCGACGTCGAATGTAAAACAACGGCGTCGCGCGGTTAAGAAGGAGATGTTTTTAAACGTTGAAATTAAACGCGTTGCGCCGAGACGGCAAAGCGTCGGCGCGTTACCAGAATTTTAAACGGTCGAACGCTTTTTCCAGCGCGTTTTTCTTCTTTTCCTCTTTGACCGGCGTTTCGGCGGGCGCGGCGGCGTCCGTCGCGCGTCGACGCGATTCGAGGAGCGGGGAGCCGTCCGGAATTTCTTCGCGGAACGAACGCGCCCAATACCCGTCGAGGAATTGAAGAAGATCGAGAATCCGATCTTGCGAAACGCGGTATTCGGCGATCCCGACGAGACGTTTTAACGCTTTTTGCTCGTCGTCCGAAAATCCGAGTTTAAAGAGTTGAACGTCGTCGATCCAAACGGTTCCGGGCCCGAGCAAGTCGAAACGGAGGGACGTTTCGGAGAGACCGACGAGCGGAAGGTAGTCGAACAAAAAGGAGTCGCGAACCCAAACGACGCCGTCCTCGGAGCGCGATTCCGCGGCGGCGTTTCGCGCTCGGTCGAGAACCGACGGGCCGATAAGCATTTGTCGCGAGTAGGGTTTGCCGTCGAGGCGACCGGTCAAGCAAAGGCGCAACGGAAGTTCCGTCGCGTCGGCCGGGACGCCGAATCGAATTTGCGCGCAAAGACGACCGGTCGACGGCGTTTCAAACGGATAACCGAGAACGCCGCCCGAACCGCCGTTCGAGGAAAGACGCAAGCTCGCGCGTCCCCGTCGAGCGACGCTCGAATCGAGCGAAACGTCGACGTCGGTCGGGCCGAACGCGCGCCAACCGGGGATAACGTCGGCGCTTCCGGAAACGACGGGGGCCCCGGTCGGCGTTTCGGCGTTCGCGCCGGACTTGTTGCGGAAAATGCGCGTCGACGCTTCGAGACCGTCGAGAAGGCGCGCGGCGCCGCTTCCCGAGCGACGTTCTTCTTGGTCGTCGGACGAGTCGAGTTCCGCCGTCGCGTCGACGGTCGACAACGCGAACGATTCTTCGAAGTCGCCGTTGCGCAACGGAATTTCGACGCCGTCGCAAACCGCCGAAACGCGGTCGGCGAAATCTTGCGCGGCTTCCGCGACGCGACCGTCGGGGCCGCAAATATCGGCGGGACGGAGCGTTTCAACTTTTTCGATCGTCGCTTTCGGGTCGGCGACGCGGAGGGCGACGAGGTCGAACGGCGCGAGCGTCGGCGACCAAACGAACGAATCGCCGCCGACGGAAGGCTCGACGCGGCGCGTTCCGGCGAAAAATTCGAACGCGACGCCCGGGTTCCGCTTCATCGTCAACTCGGCGCCGAGGTGAAACGGCGCGGCGTTTAAGAGGTAAACCCAAGTCTCTTTTTCGTTGCGATAATAACGGACGACGAGCGGTTGCGTCGACTTCGCGGCGTTGGGGAGCGCGGCGTCGGAACGCGGCTCCCAAGTTCGGAACGGGACGGCGGGGAGTCGGCGAAACGCGTCGACGCAATCGCGGAACGTCGCTTCTTGGCCGAACGGAAGGCGGTCGCCGCCGTCGAAGAGGAAGAGAGCGTCGGCGGACGCGAGTTGACGGGCGAAGCGTCGGCGGTTCTCGTAATCGGCCGGAAGAGCGCGGTTTTCGATTTCGACGACGGTCGGGCGGTACGGGCTGGCGGCGTCGAAGTCGGGCAGCGCGATTTTTTCTCCGCGGTGCGCGAAAAACGCTCCGGGAGCCGCTTGGCCGTCGGCGAAGAGCGCGATCGATTCCGGCGTCGTCAGTTCGTCGAGTTCGGCGGTCGCGGCGAGGGGCGACGTCGTCGCGACGATTTCCGGACGAAGCAAAACGATCGACGAATCGCCCGCAAACCGAGCCGGATCGAGACCGACGCGCAGAAGCGCTTCCCGAACGCGCGGCGTTCGCGTCAGCGACGCCGGATAAAGAAGGGCGCGGGAAATCGGCCCGTCGAGCGCTTCGGTCGCGACCAAGTAGAGGCGGGCGTCGGGACGGCGGGCGGCGACGGTCTTTTGAACGTCGCGATAAAACTCCGCGACGGCGTCGGCGCGCCATTCGAGCCAATCTTTAAAGCAAACGGCGCGGATAAATTCGGCGCGAGCGCGACGTTCGGAGTCGTTTTTGGCGAAAAGCAGGTCTTGAACGCGGCCTTCTCCGCGCGCTTCAAGTTTCGCTTGCAGGTTCGATTCGCGGACGAATCGGGCGATCGTCGCGTCGTCCATTCCGAAATAAACGTCGTCCGGAAGCGCGAGCCAACCGCCGGCGCCGACGTCGAGCGCGAGTCCGGCGAACGCTTCGCTCGAAGCGCAACGGGCGGCGAGTTCGTCGACGACGGCGAGAACGGCGCGTTGCGTTTCCGGGTGCAAAACGTTGTAATAGGGGCCGGTTCCGTCGTCGGCTTGTCGCGATTCGATCAAGAGGCGACCGTCCGGGCCGATCCATTCGATACCTTCGAGCGCGGCGCGTTCTTCGGCGGTCGCGTCGGCCGAGTGAATTTGACGCAAACGCGCTTCGAGCGCCGGGAGCGGAGCGTTCAAGCGAACGAGCGGAATCAACGAAACGCCGCGCGACTCGAATTTTTGGAGCGTCAACGATAAAACGTCTTTGCGCGTCGCGTCGGAACCGTTCGGAAGGAAGAGGCCGCCGTCGGCGCGAGGCGTCGGCGCGAGAAGTTCGCTCGGGTAAAGGGCGGAGCCGTCGGCGACGACGGCGAGCGCGGTCGCGTCGAAATTCGACGTTTGCAAGTAACGGAGAAGCCGCGACGTCGCATCGTCGAACGTTTGCCAATCTTCGGAGCCGCGAACGCCGAACGTCGACGGTTGACGCGCGGCGGCGAATTGATCGCAAAGATTTGTTTGCGTCAGCGCGAGACCGAAGGAGCGACCGCGGCTCGACGGCGGAGCGACGTTCGGCTCGTCTTCGGCGCGGTAAACGCGAATTTGGCCAAACGCGGCGGCGGTTTTGGACGAGCGGTTCGTTAAGAGGATCGTCGGCGTTTTCGTTCGCGGCCAAAAGAGGACGGCGTATCGACGGACGACGCCCGCCGCGCGGTCGCCGAACGGCTCGTCGCCGACGACGAAACCGAAGTCGAGCGACGTTGGGAAAAGACCGCCCGCGACGCTCGGCTCAAGAACGCTGACGCCGAGTTTTTGCGGAAAGTTCGACGGATACTCGATTTCCAAAATATGCGGCGCGCCCGGTTCGCGAATCGGAATCGGGAACGCTTCCCAAGAAACGGCGCTCGCCGCGACGGCGGAACCGACGCCGGAAGAGGCCGAGTCGACCGCCGGTTCGCCGTTCGCCGCGACGGAGGCGGAACCGGGGCGGGGAGCGGAAGCGGAATCGGCGTCGGACGGCGCGGCGCCGCCGAACCAGTCGCGCGGGTCGAGTCGAAGCGTCGATTCGGGAGCGCGACGCGGCGGCGTTCCGTTTGGGTCGAGCCGCAAGAACGGCGTCGTCGGAAGTTGAAGGCGCGCGATTTCTTCGGCGGTAAAGGGGCGCGAATTCCCGCCGCCGAGCGGTTTCGCCCAAAGGTCGTCGGCGCGTCCCCAACCGGTTCGGTCGATCGTCGCCGCGGGCGCTTCGAAGCGGTCGATCGCCCAACGGCGGAGAACTTCGGCGCGTTTTTCGGGGGTGAATTCCTTTTTTTCGCCGCCGGAACGGTCGAAAAGGCGCCGCGGATCGAACGCAGGCGCCGCCGTCGAACGCGGTTCTTGGCCCAAAACGACCGTCGGCGTCGATTCCGTCGGAGCGTAACGCGCCGTCGACTTGCCGAACGGGGCGATTCCGAGTCGCGGCGTCGAGCGCGGCGCTTCCTCGTCGGAGTTCGTTTTCGTCGGTTCGGCGCCGTCGTTTTTCGGCGCGTCGACGGGAGCGTCGTTTTTGCGGAAGTTGGGGAGCGAGAAGCGTTTGGAGAACGCGCCGCGCCAACCGGGGTTGGTCGGGTCGATCGTTTCGAGCAACTCGGCGCGGAGGTCGCCGTCGAAGGAAGCGCCGGATTCGGCGTTCGCGGGCGTTCGCGGGCGATTGGAAACGACGACGCCTTGTAAAACGCGGCGGGCGTAAGGGCGACCGTCGGCCGGGGCGAGCGAAAAAGTCGAGCGGTGCGTCGGTTTGGGGCGGAGTTCGAGCGCGATTTCGAAAACGCCTTCTTCCCGCGGCGCCGTCAAAAAGAATTGACGGGCGACCGGGGCCGCGTTCGGGTCGCCGACGACCGCGTCGTTGCGTTGAATTTCGGCGAGCGGGATTTCGATCGTTTCGGAGGCGAACGGCTCGTCGACGCCGCGTCGCTTCGCGTTAAGCGTCAACGTCAAATCGCCGCCGAGACGGGTCGCGGAGGAGCGGGGCAAAACGGTCAAACGAAAACGTTCGCCCGGGCGGAAAACGGGGGAGTCGCCGCGCGCCGGGAGCGGTTTCGACGTTGGAACGCCGTTCGCGTCGAGTTTTTCGAAACGCACCGGGAGTTCGTCCGCCGGAGCGCGAACGACGCCGACGAAAGACCGCCCTTGCGCGTCGAGCGGAATGCGCGTCGAGGAGTCGATCAAACGTTCGACGAGAACCGTTTTTTCGAGCGTTTGCCCGGTCGAACGGTCGCGGAGTTTCACTTCGAGGCGCGCGTCCCGAGGGCAAAACAGGGTCGCTTGAAAACCGCAAAAAGTCAACGGCGCGACCGTTTGAAGGCCGACGCAAGTTTGCGCTTTGTCGGAAAAAAAGAACGCCGTCGCGCAAGTCGGGGCGACGCCGAGCGGAATCATATCGGCGAACGAACCGCGCGAGAGGCGGATTTCGCCGTCCCAATTGGTCGCCGTCGCGCTCGTTAACGCGAGGTCGACGCGCATCAAACCGGGACGAAACGGGGCGGAACTCGGCGCGTCGGCGGTAGGCGTCGCGACGTCGGGAGAAACGCCGTCGGCGGCGATCGCGGGCGTCGAAACAAGCGACGACGTCGAAAGTTCGACCGAACCGTTCGCGCCGACGAACCCGACGACGAGAGCGAAAACGAGCGAAAGGGAAATCGACAAGGCGGCGCGCGGCATTCGGATTCCGGATTCTAAAAACGTTGGACGGTTTGGGAAATTGGGAAAACGGCGACGTTTAACAAGGAAAGCGAAAAACGGGGCGTCGGAAAACCGCCGTCGCCGAGTCGACGCAAACAAACGACGCTTTCGACATCTTAACAAAAATTGCGTCGCGGCGTCCAGCCCGTTTTGGGCGACGTCGCCGTTTTTTTGTTAAAACGGTGAAATTTTGACCTAAAATCGACGCGACGGCGAAAAAAACAGGACGGTTTTAGCGATCGTATCGGTTTTTTGACGCGTTGAGGTTTAATAATAGGGGGGCGAGAGAAAATTTTTCGAATAAAACGCCGGTTGCGGCGGGTCTTCGTCGCGGCTGAAAGTCAAACGGGCGTCGCGAACGGGGCCGAGCGTCGAGGTTTCGCGTTTTTTAACGTTTAACGAAGAAAAGCGGCCTTGCGATTTGAAATCGGAGAAAGCGAAAAAACGCTTGAATCGCGAACCGCTTTCGATTAAAATAAAGGCGGGCTTCCCGACGTTTGGCGGCGAAAGCGGTCGAACGCGACTTGTGGAACGCTTTATTAATTAAAATTGACAAAATTGGCGAAAGTCGACGGTAAAAAGCGAAAGGAGCGGCAAATGGCGGCGAAAAAAAGAGCGAAACGCGAACGACGGCGACTCGGCGGCGCGATTTTAGGGGGCGTTTCGTTGACGGCGGCGCTTCTCGGCGTCGGCGGGTTTGGCGGTTTTAATGAAAGTAACGGCGCTTGGGCGCAAACGTCGGCGGCGTCGCAAGGGTTGACGCGGTTGGAAGTCAACAATCCGGAAGCGGAAACGTTTCTCGGCGTCGGGCTGTGGAGCTGGCCGGTTCCGGCGGACGTCGACGGCGACGGGCGAACCGACCTCGTCGTCAGTTGCGAAGACGTCCCTTATAACGGCGTTTGGTACTTCCGCAACGCCGGGCCCGACCCGAAATTTCCCGTTTTCGAGAAGGCGAAGCGGTTGAGTCGCGGCGTGATCAACGTCCAAGCGAGCTGGGTCGACGGGAAACTCCGCGTCCTGACGCCGGGAAAAGAGCATCCCGATTTTTTGAAAACCGGCGTCGAAAAGTCGATTCCGCTCAAAAACGGGACGGAAAACTTGCCGCAAAACGTTCATTTTAACAAGGTGCGCGGCAATATGTGGAAGCTCGTCGACTTCGAAGGCGACGGCGCGACCGATATCGTCGTCGGAACGGACGACTGGACGGAATACGGTTGGGACGACGCGTTCGACGCAAACGGCGTTTGGCAAAACGCGCCGCTTCGGGGGAACCTTTACCTGTTGCGCAACGTCGGAACGGACGCGGCGCCGCGGTACGAAGACGCGAAAATGTTAACCGACGTCGACGGGGCGAAACTCGAAACGTTCGGCTGGCCGTCCCCGAACTTCGTCGATTTCGACGGCGACGGCGACCTCGACCTTCTTTGCGCCGAGTTTCGCGACACGTTGCAGTATTCGGAAAACGTCGGGACGCGAACCGAGCCGCGTTACCGCCCGTTCGAACCGTTGACGCTGACCGACGGAACGAAAGCGGCGGTCGAGTTGGCGATGCCGACGCCGGTCGCGTTCGATTGGGACGCCGACGGCGACGCGGACGTTTTGGTCGGCGACGAAGACGGGCGAATCGCGTTTTTCGAAAATTCCGGCGAACTGAAAGACGGAAAGCCTTTGTTCAAGCCGCCTTACTACTTCCGTCAAGAGCCCGATTTGCTCAAATGCGGCGCGTTGTCGACTCCTTGGGGCGTCGACTGGGACGACGACGGCGATTGGGACTTAATCTGCGGCAACACCGCCGGTTACGTCTTTTTCTTCGAGAACTTGAGCGGCCCGGGCGTCGAAAATCCGCGTTGGGCGACTCCGGTCGCGTTGGCGAGCGAGCCGGACGCCGCGCTTCTTGCGGCGGCAAAGTCGTTAATTCCCGAAACCGCCGGACTTGTCGAAACGCGTCGCGACGGGACGTCGCCGATTCGGATAACCGCCGGCCCGAACGGTTCGATTCAAGGCCCGGCCGAGCCGAAGTGGGGATATACGACGCTGTCGGTCGCGGATTGGGACGGCGACGGGTTGAAAGACGTCGTTCTTAACTCGATTCTCGGCAATGTTTATTGGTATAAGAACGTCGGCGAAAAAGGCGCGCCGAAACTGTCGCAACCGCGAGCGGTCGAGGTCGCTTGGGACGGCGCCGCGCCGCGTCTCGCTTGGGGTTGGCGCTTCCCCAAGGGAAACGAACTCTTGACGCAATGGCGGACGACGCCGGTCGCGCTCGACTTCAACGGCGACGGGGCGACCGATTTGGCGATGTTGGACGCCGAAGGTTATCTCGCGTTGTACGAACGGTTTAAGTCGACCGACGAGAAGAGCGGCGAAACGTCGCTCAAACTCGCGCCGCCGAAACGCGTTTTCGTCGACGGGGCCGGGAAGCCGTTGCGTTTGAACTCCGGGCGAGCGGGCGCTAGCGGACGTCGCAAGATTTGCTTCGCGGATTACAACGGCGACGGAAAGCTCGACCTTCTCGCAAACGGAAGCAACGCCGACCTTTACCTCCAAACGAAAGCGGAGAACGGGCTTTACTACTTCGCGTCGGCGGGGGAAATCGACGCGCGGCCGATCAAGGGACACTCGTCGAGTCCGACGACGGTCGACTTCAACGGCGACGGCGTCCCGGATCCGCTGGTCGGCGCCGAGGACGGGCATTTTTATTACAAGCGCAACGACTGGACGCCCGGTCAAACGGCGACGGTTCGTTTCGAATCGGACGCGCTGACGATCGAAACGACGCTGAAAACGGCGCGTTTGGAGAACGGCGCAAAGGCTTTCGCGAACCGGGATTACGTCTGGGGCGACGTCGCGTCGGAGTTGGCCGGGCGCGAGTACCCGCAAACGTTCGGCGGGACTCCGGTCGACGTCGTCGTGCGAGCGAAAAAAGCGACGGCGATCGAGCTTCTCGTCGGAACGACTTGGCCGAAAAACGACGGCGCGTCGTACTTAGTCGGCGTTGAAAACAAAGAGTTGGGCGCGACGTTAATTAAAGAAAACGCCGCGAAATACAACGACAAGACGAATTCGCCGCTCGCGCTTTTCGAAAAGAAACTGGAACCCGGCGAAGTTTGGGTCGTCCCGGTTTCAACCTGGTCGGGAACGCTCATTCTCTTCCCGCAAACAACGAAATAACGTTGTTTAGAGAAATCGCGCGGGTTTCGATCGCCTCGGTCGTCAACCTTTCCGTCGCGCGTCGTTTGATTTGCTGGGATTTTATCGCGATTGTCGGTTTGAGAGCGCGGGAGAACGCTTGAAATAACCGCGCCGCAACGTTTAAGAAGGACAAAAAAAGATGAAAAAACGGAAAAGCTAAAGTTGGAGGTCTCGCCGCGAACGTCGATTAGCGCGAGGGACGCGAATTGACTTCCGAGTTGAAGGAGACGGAAAACGACGCGACGCCGTTCGACAATATTTACGTCTAGTCGAACGGCGTCGCTTTTGCGATAATCGTTGACGACGCTGCGTCGTTTTATTGCGGAAAACGGATCGACGCGGCGCCGTTAAACGCTTGTCGAATTACCACTTAACCGATTCGAGAAATTTCAGGCTTTGCGGGATTTGGTCGACGACGCGCGGCGATTCGTCTTCGATGAAATAGTACTTGACGCCGACTTCTTGCGCCGCCTTCAAAATTTCGGCGTACGGCGCTTGACCGGAGCCGAGCGCGACGTCGTTTTCAACGCTGGTGCCGCCGGAGTGGTTGCCTTCGACGCCCTTCTTGAGGTCTTTTAAGTGGAAGAGCGACCAGCGGTTAGGATACTTGCGGAGGAGTTTCGCCGCGTCTTGGCCCGGGAAAATCGTCCAAAGAACGTCCATTTGGAACGAGACGTAGCGCGGGTCGGTCTTTTCGACGAGCAGATCGAAGTGCGTTTTGCCGTCTTTCCACGGGAGGAACTCGTAGCCGTGGTTGTGGTAGTAGAAACCGAGGCCGTATTCCGCCAAGACTTTGCCCGCGTTGTTGAAAACTTCCGCCGCGGTAAGGACTTCCGCTTCGTCGAGTTCGCCGTCGTGCGGCAGCCAAGCGACGCCCGCGTACTTCAAACCGAGCGCTTTCGCTTCTTTAGCGACCGCTTCCGGATTGTTTTTGAAGAGGTTGTAGTCCCAGTGGCCCGCGATCGGCGTCAGCTTGTATTGCTTAAGTTTCGCGACCATTTCTTCCGGTTTCATACCGTAAGTCCCAGCCAATTCAACGTATCCGAAACCGAGATCGTTCGCGGTTTGGAAACCTTTTTCGACGTCCTTCGAGAACGTGTCGCGAAGGCTGTAGAGTTGGAGCCCGACCGGGCCCTTGAAAACATCGTTCGAGCCGACCTTAAGACGAGCGTCGTCTTGAGCGAACGCGGCGACCGCTCCGGCGAGGAGGGCGACGAGAGCAAACGCGAATTTTTTCATTGCGTAATCCTTGTGAATAAAAAGGGTAATTGACGGCGACGCGTTGGAGCGCCGCCGTTGGAAATCTTGTGAAAATTGGCGTCGAAAACGCTTGCGGCGTTGTGTAAACATCGACGACGCTTTCGACGTTAACTTCTTATTTCGCCGGTTTTTCGAGGACGTATTCCGGCGCGTTCTTTTGCGTGAAACCGTGCGTTTTGCCTTGGTTGACGACCCAGCGCGTTTCGGTCGGAATCGCTTTGAACAAAACGACTTGACCCGACGGCGGGCAAACGTAGTCGCCGAGGCCGGAGTAAATCGTAACTTGTTTCGCCTTAATGCGTTTCGCGAAATTCGTCGAGTCGAAATAACCGAGGCCGTCGACCCATTCCGGGAACCAACCGCCGAGGCGTTTGTTGTTCGCTTTGCCCGCTAAGTCGCAGAACCAAGGAACGTGCGCTTCGACTTCGGTAACGTCGGCGTCGAGTCCGGCCGCGGCGAGGGATTGGAGCCCGCCTTGGCTTCCGCCGCGAACTTTCAGGTCGACGCCGTTCCATTCCGGCAGCGATTTGACGAATTCGAGCGACCGCATCACGCGCAACATCGCGCCGCGCCAGAAGGAAACGTTCGGGTTCGAGTTTTCTTCTTTCGGAAAGCCGTAACTCTTTAAATAAGTGGAGTTAAGTTCTTGGTAGTATTCGCGCGACTGGCCGTTCAAAATGCCGTGAACGTTGATTTGAAACGAAATGGCGTTCGGAACGAAGGGCTTGCCGGCGCTGACGACGGAGTAACCTTGGTAGCAAACGACCGCCGGAAGCGATTTGGGCTCGGCGTTTTTCGGGACGCAAAGATACCCGGAAACCGGCGTCGGCCCGGCGCAGTCGACTTTAACGTCGTAAACGTCGAACTTTTCGTTGTCGGCGTCGACTCGCGTAAGCGTATATTTCATTGGGACTTGCGCGAGAATTTCTTTTTGGCGGTTCCAAAACGCGTCGAAGTCGGCCGGTTCGGGCGTTCCTTCGATTTGATCGAGGAGGACGCCGGCGCCGCCGTTGAATTGACGTTGTTCGCCGCCGAGCGGTTTGCCGTTTTCGTCGAGCGCGAAAACTTGGATGCGAACGAAGCCGGGAACGTCGATGGAAGTTTCGATTTTAAGCGGGTTAGCGGCGTCGGAAACCGCTTCGCCTTTCTCGGTTTTGCCGTCGTCGCCGGTGCGCGTCCAAGTCAATTTCTTGCCGGAAACGGCGGCGCCGTCTTCGAGACATTGGACGCTGAACGTCATTTTTTCGCCCGGTTCGTACTCGAGCGGGTTTTTGTCGCTCGTTCCGAAGAACGTGATTTCGCCCGCGAAGACGGTCGACGCCGTCAAAAACGCCGCGAAAAGACCGGTTAAAAAGGCGCGTCGTAACATAGTGAAAGCCTTTCTCTGCAACGTGTTGCGTTGATTGGGCGACGCGGAAACGCTATTTGATGTAATACTTCCGCGCCGCAATGAAAATTACTTAACGACGCGACGTCGTTTTCGCCGCGTCGTTCTTGAATGCGACGTCTAGTCGAGCTTGAAGAGCCCGTATTCGATAAAGTCGTAAGCGCTTCCCGGAGGCGGGGTTTGCGGAGCGCTGTGGAAGCTGCCCGGCCAAGCGCTGCCGCGAAGAGCGCCCGCGTGCCAAGGGCCGAAGAGGTTTTTCGGCGTTCCGTAAACCCTTGCGGTCAAAGCGATTTCGGCGTCGACGGGAAGGGCGGCGATTCTAGCAGTCAGGTCGACCGTTTCTTCCGGAAGCGCGAGCGCGCCGACTTGTTTGCCGTCGACGAGAACAGCCGCGACGGCGCCGTTCCAAGCGCGACGCAAACCCGGAAGCGCAAAGAGGATAGGACGGTCGGTCAGGAGTTCCGACTTCTTGACGCGGAACGTATAATCGACCGCGCCGGAGTAGAACGGACGGCCTTGCGACGCCCAGCCGTAAGCGACGTCGCCGAGCCCGCTTCCGTCGACGGCGTATTGCGCTTTGCGGTCGTGCGAACGGAAAGCGAGTTCGCTCGAAGCGGTCGCAACCGGTTGCGCGTCGACGGGTTGGAGCGTTCCGTCGGCGGCGCGCGTCAGGAACTGAACTTCGGCGAGACCGACGAAACCGTTGTCGACGCTGCGCTCCGTCGTGCCTTTGAAGTCGGCGGGAAGCGGGTAGGAGAGGCCGTTCCAATTGGAGCGAATATTGAACCTAACCGGTTGGCCCGCCGCGACTTGCAGCGTTTTGCTGAATTCGAGCGTTTGCGCCGTTCCGTCGCCGCGTTTCAGTTCGAAACCGCCGACGCCGTCGATCGTAAACGCTTTGACGCCGCGGGTTTCGAGGTTGCGTTCGCAATAGTTCCAAATTCGAACGCCGTCGATCTCGACGTTTTTCGGGAACGCGAACGAAATCGACGGGGCGCGGTCGTCTCCGGAGCCGTGGAAATCGACGCCGGACGAGAGCCAAGAAACGCCTTCGAGAGCGTTCGAAGCGCGCGGAATCGTTTCTTTCGCTTCGACGTCTTTGAAGCTAAGTCCTTTGTCGGCGACGATTGCGAAACCGACGTCGCGCGGTTCGAGCGAGAACGCGCCGACGAGCCAAGCGGTCGAGATTTCGCTAAACGGCGTCATTTTCGCGGAGACGAGGCGGATTTCGTTCGTTCCGGTTTTGGCCGACGACGCGACGTCGTAAACGCCGAACGCGCGGTCGAATTTCCAAGCGCCTTCGATTCGCTCGACCTTTTGGTCGTTGACGTAAACGTCGTAAATTTCGGGTGTTTCGATAACGAGGCGCAGGTTGGCGATTTGCGCGTCCGACTTTTCGAAACGGTAAATCGCCTCGAAGCCGGTTCCTTCCGGAAATTCGCGCTTGATCAGCTCGTCGCGGAACTGCACGCCGTTGTCCCAAGGCGACTTAGAAAAGCCGTTTTGTCGCCAAAGCCAAGCGTTCGCGCGGTAAAAATACTCGTTTTCAATCGTTTTGCCTTGCGTTTTCAACGTTAAATAGTCGAGCGATAACACGTTGTCGCCCAACGCTTTAACGTCGACTCGGTCGGCGAACTTCCAAGGATCGACGACGAACGCTTCCGCTTTTTGGACTTGCGGCGCTTTGTCGATTTTCTTCGACGCGACCAGCGCCAACGAACCGCAGGGCGGAATCGCGAAGTCGGGGCCGCTAAACGCTTGTCGCTCGCCGGTTTGCGGATCGAAAAGTTCGAGCCCGGCGTCGGCCCAAGCGTCCGAAAATTCGAGCGTTCCGGTCGCGGCGGCGTTCATATCGATGTTGCAAAGAAAGAGAATCAGCGCGTCGTCCGTTTTGCGAGTCAGGTGGAAAATGTTGTCGGCGTTGGTTTTAGGAATAACGGCGAGCGGGGCGGCGGCGCGGGCTTCGGCGACCAACGCGTCGTAATCGAGCTTAACCGTTTTCGCGGCGACGGTTGCGAACTTGTCGCGGAGGTCTTGCGGTAAGTCGGCGACGAGCGAACCGTCGACGCGTTCGATCGGAGCGCCGAGCGAAATCAAGCGCCCGCCGTTCTTTACGAACGTCGCCAAGAGTTCGAGCGTCTCCGCGTTGAGGTTTTCGAGATTCGGCGGCAACACGACCGTTTCATACCCGGCGAAGCCGACGCAAAACGTTTTGCCGTCGACCTTTCCGACGCGTTGGATAATGTCTTCGGAGCCGAGGTCGTAATCGACTTGCGACGCTTCGAGACGGTTCAGCAGGTTGGCGAAGTCGTTCCCGATTTTGCCGAGTTTCCCGTTTTCGGCGCCCGCGTCGCGTTGGTAGAACCAAGCGGTCGTCGTCGGTTCGAGGAGGAGGAAACGTTCGCTCGTAAGGTCGCCGCGCGAAAGGAGATACGACAGACGTTTCCAATACGTCGCCATCCTGCCGTATTGCTCGAACCAGTCGGAGTGGTACGAGAAGGTTTGCGGGTGGTCGTGTTTGCGAGCGCCGCGAATCGAAACGTAAGACAAGTGTTCGTCGGTCATATTGACGCCGACCGCGTAAGACCAGTCGCCGAGACGTTTCATATCCTCGAAGCGCAAGTCGTAACCGCCCGCGCCGTAATTCTCGCTGAGCGTTCGACTTCGGCCCGCTTGACGCGCCGCGGAAATCAGTTCGCGACCGGAGCGGACGTTCCCGAATTGGGCGTTCGTGCCGCGACTATAGGTGTTCATCAGGAGGTCGATCGTCGGGCGTTGGCGCCAAAACGCGGTCGCCATATTGTCCGGGCAGTGGCTCGCGCCCGGCCAGCCGTGTTCCCAGTCGTGCCCGGCATACTCGAGGTCGTATTTCTCGCAGTAGGCGGCTAAAGGCTTGTGCCAACGGTCGATAAAGACTTCGAGCGCGGTTCGGTAATAGTCGTAACGAACCTTTTTCCAGTCGCCGACCGGACGTTCGAGCGAATTAAGCCGCGACACGAGGTCGTATCCGCGACGCTTTTTGAACTCCTCGGGCAAGTCCGGCGTCCACGAAAGTCCGCCCGCGGGCGTGATTTGCGGCTCGTCGGTGAAGACGCCGGGGACGCGCTTGCCGAACTCGTCGCCGAAACGTTTGCGGTAAGCCTCGTGCGTAACGCCGACAAACGCGTCGACGACGCCGGGTCGCATCAGGTCGACGTAAGTCTTGCCGCCGTACCACTGCGACGCTCCGGCGAGGCGTTGGCGGGCGACGACCCAACGCTCGGCGTCGGCGGCGCGGGCGGGAATCGGTTTGCCGGCGTTTTTCGCGTCGAGGATTTCGGCGGTGCGGTCGCGAGCGGAACCGTCGTTAAGTTCTTCAAGAACGTAGATTACGTTGTCGCCCGCCGTCCACTTGCCGTTTTTGTCGACGAGCGAGTCGAGCGCCTGCGTGTCGAGCCCGACGCCGCGCGACTCCGGCATTTGGTCGGGAACGAAACCGCCCGCAAAGCCCGACGGATAAGAGTTTTCGTCGTAAATCCAAACGTTCATATCGAGCTTTTTCGCTTCGTCGAGCGCGGCGCCCCAAAGCGCGAACCAATCGTCGGAGAGATACGGCGTCGCAAGGCCCGGGCGCGGGTGAACGAAAACTTGCTCGACGTCTTGCGACGCGAGATCGCGCATCGTTTGCCTAACTTGTTCCTCGGTAAGGAGATCGTTCCAAGTCCAGAGGGGGCCGGTCGCGAAATTTTTTCCCGGTTCGGCGAAGTTGGCGCGTATTTCGTCGAGCGGCGTCGCTTCGATTCCGTTTTGTTTCGAGTCGGTCGGGAGGTAATTCGGATCGTATTCGATTTTCGCAAATTTCGGCGGCGCGACGCTTTGCGCGAAAGTCGGCGACGCGAAAAACGTCGGCGCGCAAAGAGCGGTCGAAAGGACGAGCGTTTGCAGGAGCGAACGTTGCGAACGGGCGCGTTTCATAGTGTAAACTCCGGGTTAAAGTTAAAGACGCGGCGACCGTTGGAAGTCGCGTCGTTGAAAGTCTTGCGTTGTTTTGTTAAGGCGGAGCGAGTCGGCGAAACCGAGCGAGCGACGCGGCGTCAAACGCGGCGTCGAGTCGGGCGCGGCGGTTGCGTCGGGACGGTTACTCTTCGTCGAACTCGTCTTCGTCGACGTAGCCCCAATACTCGTCGTAAAGCGTCCCGGCGTCGGACGTTACGTTCTCGTCTTGAATGGAGCGCAGGCGACCTTTCGCGGTTTGCAGGTTTTTGCGTTGCGCGGCGATTTTGTTCGCGGCGGCGAGGAATTGGCGCAACGCGGCGCCGACT
>JAGBDN010000022.1 GCA_017937485.1 Thermoguttaceae bacterium | reverse complement strand
GGCGTCGACGTTCCGGCGCGGCAGGCGTACTCCCATTCCTGTTCCGTGGGTAAGTCGAAGTAAAACGGTTCTTTAGCTTTGCGAAGTTTCTGCGATAACTTGCGACAATAAATCGCGGCGGCGTTCCACGAGACGTTGTCGATGGGAAACTCGCTCGTGTCGAGGTCGACGACGCGGCGGCGAAAACTTCCGGTCGAGCAAAACGCGGCGGGGTTGCGCTTTTTGGTCAACATAAATTGACGTTGTGTAACCGGCGTCGCGAGAATCCAAAACCCGCTTTCGAACGTTACGTCGCGAAGGATTTCGTTGCATTGGCGATCCGGTTCCGTTTCGGGGCTTCCCATCGTAAACTTTCCGGGCGGACACCAGCGAAACGAGAACGGAACGTCTTCGATAACAAGCGTTTTGACCGCTCCGGCGGGGCGCGTTTCGGCGGAATGGTTCATTGTCGGCGACTCCTTGTAATAAAGCGTGAAAAGAAAATAACGGGAAACGTCGGAGAGGAGGGAAACGGTTTATTTCGAAGGGGGAGCGTCGCGCAAAACGACGCGAAAACCAAAGTCCCAGCCTTTCAAGTCGGGATACGTATAATCTCGCCGCGCCGATCTTGCCGCCCAAGCCCCTTCGCGCCAACTCCCGCCGCGGTAGATTTTGAATCTTTCGCGCGGGAATTTTCGGGCGAGGCTTTCCTCGGTGGAATCGGAGAAACGATACTCGGCGAACAACTCCGGACAATCTTCGTAGCCGGGATACCAATCGGCGCACCATTCCGAAATATTGCCGTGCATATCGTAAATTCCCCAAGCGTTCGGCGGGTAACTTCCGACCGGCGTCGGGCGTTTCAGGTCGTAGGGGCGGGGCGCGTCGTCCAAAACGGACGCTCCGAAAGTTTTGAACAGACGCGACATTGCGTCGTTTAGGTCGGTTACGCCGTCGAGCGCGTCCTTCAACCGCGACGTATCAAGCTTGAAGCCGCAACAATTCGCCTTGTCGGGGCTCCAAGTATCGCCCCAAAAGAAGGGCGTCGACGTTCCGGCGCGGCAGGCGTACTCCCATTCTTCTTCAGTCGGTAAGTCGAAGTAAAACGGCTCTTTAGCTTTTCGGAGTTTCTGCGACGTCTTGCGACAGTAAGTCTTTGCGGCGTTCCAGGAGACGTTTTCGATAGGAAAGTCGCTCGTATCGAGACCGACGACGCGGCGGCGAAAACTTCCGGTCGAGCAAAACGCGGCGGGGTTGCGCTTTTTTGTCAACATAAATTGACGCTGTGTAACCGGCGTCGCAAGAATCCAAAACCCGCTTTTGATTGTTACTTCGCGAAGGATTTCGTTAAGGTTGCGTTCGAGTTCCGTATCGGGGCTTCCCATCGTAAACTTTCCGGGCGGGGCCCAGCGAAACGAGAACGCAACGTCTTCGACGACAAGCGTTTTGACCGCTCCGGCGGGGCGCGTTTCGGGCGTGTTTTCGGGCATTTTCGACTCCTTGGAGAAAGCGGGAAACCCAAACGCTAAAACGTTTGAGTTCGAAAACGATTTATTTGGAAGGGGTTGCGTCGCGCAAGACGACGCGAAAACCGAGCTTTTCGGACTTAATATCGGGATACGTTAAGACGCGGTGCGCCGACCTTGCGAACGAAGCCGGATAACGCCAACTTCCGCCGCGAAAGACGCGATATTCTTCGCGGTCGTATTCGGAAAGCGTTTCGTCGTCGCGTTCGGCGCCGACCCATTCGTCGACGTTGCCGTGCATATCGTAAATTCCCCAAGCGTTCGGCGGATAGCTTCCGACCGGCGTCGGGCGCGGCGGGCTTTTCGGGTGCGGACGCCCGTAATTCCAAGCGTCCCAGCGCTCGTCCGAATCGCAGTAATTCGCGTTATTTCCGAGACTTTCGCCGAACGCGAACGGCGTCGACGTCCCGGCGCGGCAGGCGTACTCCCATTCTTCTTCGCTGGGTAAGTCGAAGTAAAACGGCGCTTTAGCTTTTCGAAGTTTTTGCGTCATTTTGAGGCAAAACTTCTCCGCGTCGAACCAAGAGACGTTTTCGATCGGGAAGTCGCTCGTATCGAGGTCGACGACGCGGTAACGATAGGTTCCGGTCGAGCAAAACGCGGCGGGATTGCGCTTTTTTGTCAACATAAATTGACGTTGTGTAACCGGCGTCGCGAGAATCCAAAACCCGCTTTCGAACGTTACTTCGCGAAGGACTTCGTCGCGCCCGCGACGCGGTTCCGTTTCGGGGCTTCCCATCGTAAACTTTCCGGGGGACGCCCAGCGAAACGAGAACGCAACGTCTTCGACGACAAGCGTTTTGACCGCTCCGGCGGGGCGCGTTTCGGGCGTGTTTTCGGGCATTTTCGACTCCTTGCTTGGAAAGCGGATTGACTGCTAAACGTTGCGACGGCGGCGGTTAAGCGTTCGGCGTTTCGGACTCTTGCGCCGCTTGTCGCAACGCGTCGCGTTTTGCTATCGCGTTGAAAAGGGCTTCGGCGCACGACGGATATTTTTCGCCGTCTTGTTGAACGCGTTCGAGCGGCGAGTTATAAATTTTACCCAACAAGCCAATATGTCGCGAGTTAGGGCTGTAAGCGCGATAAGGATCGGCGCCCGCGAGGATTAACGTTTCGACGCAAGCGGAGGCGTCTTCGACGGTGAAGCCGTGATAGGTGTAGCTGATCGCGATATCAAGCGGCGACCCGTCGTTGAGATTAAGGACGTCCGGTTCGACGCCGCGTTCCAAAAAGAAACGAAGCGTGTCCGGCGAACGGTTTGCCGCGGCTAAATGCAGATACGACATACCTTCGAGGTCTTGATAGCGAGGGTCCCAACCTTCCTCGTCGACTAACAACTTCATAAAATCGAGGACGTCTTCTTTTTGACGATCGAAGACAAGGCAAATTTGAGCGAAATAGGCCAAAAAACGACGTTTCGCTCCGTCGTAAGTCGTCGTCGGCCCAATTCGGTTTTCGCGCAACACGTCGAGCGCCTCGTCGAACCGCCGCGCGTAGACGAGCGGCATAATTTCGAGAAAGGCGGCGTTCGCGACTTTAAGCGTTACTTTGCTTAGCGGTTTAAGCGGTTTCTTCATTGTTTTCTCCTTGCGAATCGACGGTTGAGCGTTCGGCGTTTCGGACTCTTGCGATGTTTGTCGCAACGCGTCGCGTTTTGCTAGCGCGTCGAAAAACGTTTTTTTCGCCAAGTCGTATTTCTTGGAACCGCAGGGGACGGGAAGGTTGTTCATCCAATCGAATATCGTGAGATTGCCGCGGAGGCAAAAGTAAATATCCGCGCCGCCGAGGATTAACGCTTCGACGCATTGCGCGCTTCGGGCTCTTTCGTGGAGCGCGAAACTCGACAACGCTTCGTAGAGCGGAACGCCGCCGTGAAGTTTCTCGGGAAGATTCGGGTTGGCGCCGCGTTCCAACAAGAGCCGAACCAAATCGGGCCGATAACGGTACGTCGCATAGTGAAGGTAGGTGTTGCCGTAATCGTCTTGCCAGTCGACGTCGCAACCGAAATCGAGCGCCTTTTCGAGAAATCGACGATGTTGGCGATTGTTCTTAAACCCGTCCTCGCCGTCGATTAGGAGCTTGAAAAGGCGTCGATTTTTCGAGGCGTAAACCGTGTTCGGCTCGAGACCGCTCGCGATCAACGCCTCGACGGCTTCGTCGAACTTATCTTCGCTTGCCAGCGGATAGACGCGTTCGTGAAGAATTTTTAGCGCGGTTTTGAGCGTGGTTTTGGTTCGCATTTTCGGTTTGGGATTCATTGGTTTCTCCTTGCAAATAGACGGTTAAGCGTTCGGCGTTTCGGACTCTTGCGGCGTTTGTTTCAGCGCGTCGCGTTTCGCAAGGGCGTCGAAAAACGTTTTGCGTTGCGGCGCGTCTTCCGGGAGCGCGGAAATCCAGTCGAACGGCGACTCTCGGTTTTTCAGGGTCGGGTGTTTCGGTTCCTCGTATCGACGGTAAACGTCGGCGCCGCCAAGGATTAACGCTTCGACGCAACGAGCGTAACATTCCATTGGACGGTTTTGGTAAGCGAGGCGGCAACGATGATAGTACATCGCGTAGTCGAGCGGCGTTCGCCCGTCGACGGCGACCGGATCCGGCTTCGCGCCCGCCTTCAAAAGAAGCTTGCAAACCGCCCCGGATTCCCTGTCGACCGCGTGGTGAAGGAGCGAAAGACCGTATTTGTCTTGGGCGTCGACGTCGGCGCCGGCGTCGATTAACGCTTGAATTAACGCGAGATACGGCTCTTGTTCTTCCGGTTCGCTGTAAACCCAAGGGCCGTAGTCGATAACGAGCTTGACGATCGTTCGTCCGCGACCGGCGTACTGCGTATGCGGACCGATGCGATAACTTCGCAACACGTCGAGCGCGTCGTCGACGGAGTAGGGCGCGCCGTCGTTACGCGCTTGGTCGATAAGATTGTCGATTTTTCCCAACGCTTCTTGAGCGGTTGCGAGCGTTACTTTTTTGAGCGGTTTTGGTTCGGCCATCGTTGGTTTCTCCTTGCGGGGTAAGCGGTTGCGTCGGCGGCGTAGAGTAACCGGCGACAGTTTGACGTGATGCGGCGAGAAACGTCGACAAAACGTCGACAAAACGACGGGAAAAGGAAAGAGGGGAACGCGGCGGCGCTTGTTGGGAACGCCGTAAGCGCCGCCGTTAGATTGGTTGCGTTAAAGCGCGTCAGTCGACGAGTTCGATTTCGACGCCTTCCGGCGCTTCGACTTGCGTCTTCAGCGAGCCGTCCGCTTGTTTGTCGCAACGCACCTTGATCGGGCCGAACGGCGTCGGAACCGCGCCTTCGACCCAATCGAGGTCGCCCAAGAACGGTTCGACGCGAGCTTTCTTAAATCCAGGTTCGATAGGAGTTACGCCCAAAACGTGCGCGCTCAACCAAGCCGCCGGGCCCGACGCCCAACCGTGGCAGAGCGAATGACGGTACCCGATGTAGCAGTGGTCGCCATAGTCGCCGTGCAGACTTTTGAGCCCTTCCGGCGTCGGTTCGTCGATTCGGCCCGAGTCTTTCAGCCATTCGAGGTTGAAATCTTCCCAGAACGTCGTCGCGCCGACGTCGATCATCGCGCCCCAATACTCGCGAACGACGTCGAGCGCCGTTTGGTCCGCGCCCCCCTCCGAAAGCGCTTCGAGCATAAAGTAACCGTAGAACGTCGAGAAGTTTTCGCCGCCGTTTTTCGCGACCGTCGCGACGTTCGATTCGCCGTCGCGCTCGATGCCCGCCAAGAGAAGAAGCGCCGCCGCCTGCTTGTTGCCGACGTTCGAAGGCTTGTAAGAACGGACTTTAGCGGCGTACTCGAGCGCGGTTTTCTCCGTTTCCTTGTCGTCGACGATGCGCGCCATCTCGGCGACGCGGTCGAAACCGAGCGCGAAAAGGGCGTGCGTCCCGGCGTCGAGCGCGGGGCGGTTGCGGGCGGTCGGCCAGTCGAGGAACGGATTCTCGAACCCGGCGAAACCGTTGGCGGCGACGCAAGGCGTAAGTTGTTTCATCAGACCCTTAACGTAATCCCAGTTTTCCGCGACGAGGGCCGGGTCGCCGGTGTGGCGGTAGAGGTCGCCGACGGTGATGATCCACCACAGCGAGTAGTTCGGCATCCCGTTCATCCATTTCGGGAGCGGCCAAGTTTCGCGAGCGTAGACGCCGAGCGTGTCGCGCAAGACTTTAGAGTCGCCGAAAACGCGGAGCGTCGTCATCGTTTGCGGGGCGAAGTCGCCGTACCAAACGAGGCGGTCGCGTTTCGCTCCTTCGAAGACAAACTGTTGCATCGTCAAGAGTTGCGTGCGCGCCGCGACGTCCCAAACTTTGTTGAGGCGTTCGTCGGAGGATTTAAAGGCGCCGATTCGCGGCAGGTCGCGATAAATGAAGATCGCGCGGGCCGAGTCGAAGATCAGCTTCGCGTCGTCGTCGACGAGATCGAGACGGACGAAACGGAACGCCGACTCGCCGACTTCGACCGCGCCAAGCCAAGGAACGGCAACGATTTGGTCGCGCGTCGAGTGTTCGTTGACGGCGCCTTTTTCGCCCATCTCCGCCGACGCTTCGTCCGCCGACTCGCCGAAGCGAACGCGAACGCGGACGGTTTTGCCGACGCTGTTTTCGCTCGGCGTCAGGTCGCGCGCCTCGATGCGGAACGAACCGTGGATTTCGGCGCCGAAGTCGAGGAGAATCGAGCCGCCCTTCGAGAGAACGCAGCCTTGCGTTTCGTCGCCCATAATCGAGGTCGACGTTTGCCCAAGTACCGGCTTCAAAAGGAGTTCCGCGTTTTTAACGCCGGTTTCGGACGTCCAAACGACGCGCTTCGGGAGGAGATACTGACGGACGCGCTGGTCGTGAACGGCGCCGGGCGCCAAGTCGGCGGCGAAGCCTTCCGGGAGCGGAACCGCTTTAGCCGGGTCGACCGACTGCGCGAAAACGGACGGAACGCAAGCGCTCGACGCGATAAGAATCGCGGCAAGGCGTCGCAAAATTCGGGAACGTTTCATAAAACTTCCTTTATCGTTGAAAATTAAAAGGTTGCGTTGAAGCGAAATGTTTGGATTCGGCGCGTTCGAACGTCGGCGACGGTTCGCGGAAAGAGACCGAGAAAACGTCGCGTCGAAACGGGCGCGCCAACGCTCCCATTATAACAGAAACGACCCGGAATTTCGAGCGCTTTTTCGAGATTTTCGCCGATTCCGCCGTCGAAAAGAAAACGCGGAGAAAAGAACCCGCCGACCGCCGCGACGAACGGGAAAGGGCGGCGCCGCCGTTCGCGAAGCGTCGCCGGTTAATTCGACGACGAAACGCTCTTGCGGCGGGCGCGGCCCGAACGACGACGGTTGCGGCGCGGGATTCGCAAGTTATTGCGCTTCTTGGGGTTGCGCTTCGGCGAGCGCGGCGTCGACTTGCGCTTGCAGCGCCGCGTCGAACGAGATTAAGTCGAGCCGTCCGCTTTTCCAGTTCCAAGTCGACTTAAGTTGTTCGAGCGTCAAGCCTTCGACGGCGCTGAACGAGCAGTCGAGCAAAACCGCGTCGGTGAAATTCGCGTTCGCAAAGTCGATTTTTTCGAAACGACAATCTGTCAAAACGGCGTCCGAAAAGTCGTATTTTTCGAAGTTTGCGGCGTTAAGCGCAAGCCCTTCGTAACGTTTTTCGCGGAAATTGACCGTTTGCGCTAATTGACGTCCCGAGAGGCCGGGCGCACTGACGCTCGTAAGGCGCGCGTTCGTAAAATCGACGCCGCCGACGTCGGTTAGAAACTCCGTTCGCGTCAGAACGAACTCGGATAAATTTTTCGGCGCGTCGTCGAAACTAACGCCTTCGAACTCTTTGTATTTTTTGACGTTAGCGGTCGCGTTTACGTCGAGCGACGAATAACGGGGAACTCGAACGTCGGCGAGGCGGACGTTCTTTAAAACGCAGTCTTTGAACGTCCATTGATCGAACGACGGGACGCGAGTTAACGTCGCGTCGGTAAAATCGCACTCGACGAACGCCGGAAAGGCGAGCGATTCGTCTTCGCGCGCCATATAGACGTTCTGTAACTTGGCGCCGCTAAAATTGCAATTTTTGAACGAACCCGAGTCGGTAATCGCGACGTTCTTTAGCGTTGCGTTTGAAAAATTGCAATGAAGAAACAGCGTGTAACGCAGGTCGGCGCCGGTTAGATCGGAACCGGAAAAGTCGACGTCGCGGAGGAAAGCGTCGGTAACGCGGACGCCCGCGAGGTTGCGTCGCGACAAATCGAGACCGTGTTCAAGCTTCGTAACGCCGCGTTCGCGTTCGTCGGACTCCGAAAGGTTTTCGACGATAATATGCGTCGATCTCGGCGGAAACGCGTAAACGATTGACGTTGCGACGCTTGCGTAAATCGCGGTTCCGAGGAAGAGCGTCGCGGCGAGGGCGGGAAAATTGCGGTGTTTCATCGGCGGGCTCCTTGCGGCAAAGAGAGGAAAAACGGCGACGGTTTACTAAACGTCGCGGTTGTTACGACGTTTAGTTTAACAGAACGACGACGCGGCGTCAAGTATTTTTCGGAAATTTTTTGTCGGCGGGAAAACGGAACGCAACGTAAGAAAGGCAAGACGCGCAAGACGAGTAAGAAAAGCGGAGCGATAAAAAAACGTCGAGCGGGAAAGCTCGACGTTTCAAGGAGTTAAAGCGAAGCGACGGAAGCGCGTCAGTCGGCTAAGGCGTATTTGTTCGCGATCGCGACGCCGCTGACGAGCGCGCCGATCACGCCGACCATTCCTTGGTCGGCGCCGCAAACGAAGAGGTTTTTAAAGGGCGTCAACCCGTCGTATTTCTTGTCCGCGGCGCCGTAAATCGCGCCCCGTTCGCGGCCCGTGTAACGTTGAATCGTCAACGGCGTGAACATGTCGACGTCGACAACGTGTCGTCGGAAGTCCGGAATGAAACGCGCCGCCGACTCGAGGGTGCGTTCGTACCAAAGGAGCTTTTGACGGCGATATTCCTCCGGCGAAAGTTGACGCCACAAGTCGTAGTTCGCCAACGCGGTGATGCGAATCATGTTCTCTTCGAGCGGCTCCGTATACGCGAAGTTGTTCGGCGAACAAACGACGCCGCTGCGCAAGTCGACCAATTCGTTCGGGTTGCGATAGTCGAAACGCTCCGAGTCGTTGAAGAAAACGATCGTTTTGTCGTGTCCGAACTTTTTCGGCGGCGCGTCCAAGACGCTGATTGTTTCGATAAAACCGAGTTTGCCCGCCGGGAGTTGCGCCGCCGCGTCCGGGAGACCGCAGAGCTTCATCGTTTCCGGCCAACCCGCCGACGAAAGGTAGCGTTTCGCGCGGATCTCTTCGCCGTTGTCCAAAATAATCCGGTCGACCGAGTCGCCGTCCGAAACGATTTTCTCGACGCCGCAACGCAAACGCAGTTCGCCGCCTAAGTTGCGGAATTTTTTCAACAACTTCAAGAGGATGTGCCGGACGCCGTCGAACGGACGCGCGAAACCTTCGAGAAAGATCGAACGGAACATAACGCAGAACTGCCCGAATTCCATGTCCTGCTCGCGAGCGCCGCCGTAATAAAGGAGCGGGCAGAAGATCATATCGACCAACGCCGGATCCGAGATGTGCGACGAGACGTACTCGCGCGCCGAACCGCCCGCCGTCCCGAGGCCGAGCTGATCGTAACCGACCAAACCGTCGACCATACGGCGGAAACCGTCGATCTGCGACGGGAACTTCTCCGCAATCTCCGTCTCCAAAACGCCGAAATCGTTCGTGAAGTTCAACGAAACGCCCGGGAACGCGATCGACGAACCGTTTTGCTGCGTTAAACCAAATTCGTCCCAAGACATACGCAGGTGGCGAACGATGCGCGCCAACGGGCCGGCTTTAGTTCCCTTCGGCGCGTAGTTCGTCAGCGCGTGCAGACCGACGTCGAAGTTGCGACCGTTGCGACGGTAAAAGGAGTTTAAGCCGCCGATCGTACTGTGCTTTTCAAGAATGCAGACGTTGCGGTCGAATTGCGCCATTCGAATCCCCGCCGCCAGCCCGGACATACCGGCGCCGACGACGACCGCGTCGTAAATTTTATCCGACATATTGCCTCGATTGAAATTAACGCGTCGAGAAGTTGTTTTAAGAGCGAAAACGCAAGCGGAGGGAAAGGGGAAAGCGCGAAACGCCGCGTCCCTCCGGAAAACCTTATTATATCCGATTTAACGTTCGACGCAAGCGGGGGGGAAGGGCGCGAAAAAGAAAAAACTCCGCCGCTTCCAAAAACGACGGAGTTTTAAGATCGCGCGACTAAAACGCTTGCGACGTTATTTCGTTAAGCCGATCATATTGGCGATCATATCGAGAACCGGGCCGGTAATATCGAACGAGCATTCTTCATAGCTCCAAATGGTGCGGCAAAGCTCGTAAGCGCCGATCGTCGCGAGGAGAAGGAAGAGGAAACAGGGGACGAGGAAAATGAAATCCTTGCCGGTGTATTCCGTTTGCGGAGCGCGCGCGGCGACCGGAGCGACTTCCGCGTCGGAACCGGCGCCAAAACCGGCGTCGGCGGGTTGCGCGTCGAAGGAGCCGCCGCCAAAAGCGTCGTCGTTTCCGCCGAAACCGCCGAAACCGTCGGCGGGCGTTTCAACGGCGTTAGCGAACGGATTCGCGTCGTCGGTCGCGGCGCCGAAATCGCCGAACGGATTCGAATCGTCGGTCGCGGCGGGAGCGTCGAACGCGGCGAAATCGCTCGAATCGTCGTCGCCGTCTTTGGTGAAGAAGGGGTCGTCTTCGGCGGCGATTTCGATCGATTGCGAAACGCTTTCCGATTCGGCGACGCCGTAAGTCGAGGATTCGTCGGAGGCGAGTTGGAAGTCTTCGGCGCCGGTGCCGAGAATCGTCGCGGTGTCGGAGTTCGCGTCTTGTTCGAGTTCGAGAACGGCGGACGGTTTCGGTTCGTCGGCGAGTTCGAAGATGCTGTCGTCGTCTTCGTCCGCGTCGGGAGCGAAGGCCGCGTCGTTTTGAACTTCGACGCCTTCGAGCGCGAAATCTTCCGCGTCGTCGCCGAGGAGCGAGAGGCCGCTGTCGCTGCCGAGGTGCAGACCGCTGCCGGAGCCGGAGCCGCCGAGAACGACGTCGCCGCCGTCGAGCGAAACGTTCGAGCCGCTCAAATCGACGTCGTCGAGGAGGGAAAGACCGCTGTCGCTGCCAAGGTGCAGGAGATCGTCGTCGGAAGCGCCGGCGAGCGCGTCGGCGTCGTCGTCGAGGCTGAAGACGGAAGCGGAGTCGTCGGCTTTCGGAGCGTCGTCGGCGACCAACAGGAGGTCGTCGTCCGCGACGTCGGCTTCCGGAGCGAACGCGGCCGGTTCCGGAGCGGCTTCCGCTTTCGGGGCTTCGTCGACGAGCAGGAGATCGTCGTCTTCGGAATCGAGCGCGAGACCGAAATCGGCGTCGTCCGCGACTTCGGGAGCGAACGCGGCGGCCGGTTCCGCGGCGTCTTCGAGTTTCAGCGCGTCTTCTTCGGCGTCGAGCGCGAGACCGAAGTCGGCGTCGTCTTCCGCTTGCGGTTCCGCGACGATTTGCAGGTCGTCGTCGCCGGACGCGTCGTCGAGGACGAAATCTGGTTCCGCGTCGGCGTTCGTTTTAATTTCGAGCGTTTCGGCGGTCGCGTCGATCATCGCGTCGAAAGACGAGGAGTCGGCGAGCATCGTCGGGAGTTCTTCGTCGTCGGAATCGTTCAAAAGGTCGGCGGCGTCGGTCGCGGGTTTGGAACGTTCGCGAATAAGCTCCATTAAATATTTGTCGACGTCTTCCTTGCGAAATTTCCAACTCGCGCCGTCTCGAAACGCGCGCAGTTTGTTCGCTTCGCGCAGACGGTTGACGTCGCCCGGGGTGAGGTCTAAAACTTTAGCGGTTTCTTCAAGGGTATAGTACATTCGAACATTCCTAAATTTTAAACGAATTCGACAAAGTGATTTTTGACGCGTCGTCCGCGCCGTCGACGGCGCGTCGAAAGTCCGTCGAGCCCGACGACGAGGGCTTCGAGCGGCTAATATAAATACGGGCGGGGAAAACGAACGGCGACGAAACGTTCGAAGCGACGTCGAAAAGACGCTCCTTCGCACTGTTTCGGCAAATCGGCGTAAAAAATTCCGCGTCGGCGATTTTTTTACGGACGTCGCGGTCGTTCCGTTTTTAACGGCGACGACGTTAACGGGACGGCGAGTTCATTTGTTCGCGAATTTGCGCCGGCGTCAAGCCTTCGCCGTTGAAGTTTTCGAGTTTCAAGTCCATTTCGAAAGCGCGGGTTGCGACGAGTTCGATCGTGCTGTTGGCGCCGCGCTCGCGAATCCAATAAACGCAAATGCGCTTCGTTTCGGAGTCGACCAAAACGATTTGCCGTCCGTTTTCGTTCGTCAACGACGAGTCGAAAGCGTACAACGGCGGCACTTCCAACGGACGCGAAAACTTCGCCGTTCCGTCCGTTCCGAGCGATACTCGCGGGGCGGCGTCGGCGATCAACGCGTCGCGAGGGGTCGCGTAAGGCGTCTGTTGCGCGTCGGCGCTCGACCGGAAGTCGTTCGCCGCGACGCCGAGCGCGAGGCCGAAAAGAACTAATAAAACGGGTTTGACAAGTCGATTCATCGGGATCTCGCTTTTGAACGCCGGGACGCGTCCTCGACGGCGCCGAGCAAACAAGTCGCGGCAAAACCGGCAAACTTTGCTTGGCTTGCGCTTTTTGGTCAAGTTACGCGTCTATTTTATTCCAATTACTTTAAAAAATCAACAATAGTTTGCCTATTTTAAAACGTTTTTTTACAATCTTGCGTAAAAACGCGCCGGTTGTGCGGATTCTAGGGACGTTGCGGAGAACGGAACGCGGAGAACGGCTCGAACGCGCTCTCGCTTCATTTATTATACGCCGAGCGAAGACGACCGGTTCGACGACTTTTGGCGATTTTGCGGAAAAAGACGAAAAGAAGCGTTTCAGGAAAACGAAAAAAAAGAAAAAACGCCGTTCGCCGACTCGAGAGTCGAACGAACGACGTTTGAAAAACGGCGCGTTTTCTAAAAACGGCGTCTAAAACAGCGCGCTTTTAGGAAACGGAAAACCGTCGCGTTAAAATCACGGCATTTTCGCGCTTTGACCGCCGGCGGCCGGGAGGTACGCGTACTTGACGTAGTCGGCGACCATACGGTGCGCGCTGAAACGCCAAGCGAGCGTCGCGATCGAGTTCTTCATGCGGCGAATCCAACGAACCGGGAGGCCGTCTTTGTCGCGGTCGTAGAACATCGGAACGACTTCGTTTTCGAGCGTTTTGAGGAGGTTGGCGTTGTCGCGTTCGTCCATAATACGCAGGTCGGTGTGGATCGAGCCGTCGCCGATGGCGAAACCGTTCGAACCGTCGTAGGCTTCCGCCCACCAACCGTCGAGGATGGAGAAGTTGAGCGCGCCGTTGAGGACGACCTTTTGGCCGCTCGTCCCGGACGCTTCGAGCGGACGACGCGGGTTGTTGAGCCACACGTCGACGCCTTGCACCAAACGACGCCCGACGTTGATGTCGTAGTCTTCGAGGAAGACGATGCGTTTCGAGAACTTCGGATTGCGTTGGAGCGCGATGACGCGGCGAATGACCGCTTTGCCGAGGTCGTCGGCGGGGTGCGCTTTACCGGCGAAAACGAATTGCACCGGGCGTTCCGGGTTGTTGACGATGCGGTCGAGGCGTTCTTCGTCTTGGACGACGAGGTAGGCGCGCTTGTACTCGGCGAAGCGGCGGGCGAAACCGATCGTCAGCGCTTCCGGATCGAGAATCGTTCGCGCTTGGGCGATCGCGTCCGCGTCGGCGCCGACGCGTTCGAGTTGGCGAACGGTGCGGCGACGGGCGAAGTCGACGAGTTGCGTTTTGAGGGCGCAGTGCGTTTCCCAAAGTTCGCCCGAGTCGACGTCGTAAACTTGCGACCAAACGGCCGGGTCGATCGATTCTTCGGTCCAGCCCGGAATCGTCCGTTCGAAGAGCGTCTTCATTTGCGGCGCCATCCACGTCGGAACGTGAACGCCGTTGGTGATGTGCCCGATCGGCGTTTCTTCTTCGGTTTTGTCCGGCCAGAGCGAACGCCACATACGACGGCTGACGACGCCGTGCAGCGAGCTGACGCCGTTGGCGTAGCGCGAGAGTTTCAGACCGAGAACGGTCATGCAGAACTCTTCGTTTTCGTCGAGCGGGTTTTTGCGACCGAGCGCGAGGAATTCGTCTTCCGTGAGGCCGAGTTTTTCGCGCAGCGGAGCGAGGTGTTCGTCGACGAGGGCCGGGTCGAAGTAGTCGTGGCCGGCTTCGACCGGGGTGTGCGTCGTGAAGACGGTTTGTTGCGCGACGTCGGCGACCGCCGCTTCGAACGTCATGCCGCAGTCTTCCATCTTTTGACGGACGGCTTCGAGCGTCGCGAAGGAGTTGTGCCCTTCGTTGAGGTGGAAGACGCCCGGCGAAATCCCGAGAGCGCGCAACGCTTTGACGCCGCCGACGCCGCAGACGATTTCTTGACGAATGCGGGTGCGTTTGTTCCCGCCGTACAAGCGGCTGGTCAGTTCGCGGTCTTCTTGCGAGTTCGCTTCGAGGTCGGTGTCGAGGAGGTAAAGGTCGACGCGACCGACGCGGAGGCGGCGAACTTTCGCGTAAATCGTTCCGGTCTTCGTTTCGACTTCGACGATAATCTTATTGCCGTCGGCGTCGAGGGCCGGTTCGAACGGGAGGTATTCGACCTTCGTGTCGACGTAATTTTCGGCTTGCCCGCCGGTTTCGTCGATCAGTTGCTTGAAGTAGCCTTGGTCGTAGAAGAGGCCGATCGCGACGAGCGGAACGCCGAGGCCGCTGGCGCTCTTGACGTGGTCGCCGGCCAGAACGCCGAGACCGCCGGAGTAAATCGGAACCGATTCGTGGAGGCCGAACTCGAGCGAGAAGTAAGCGACCGGGCGGGAGCCGAGGACGCCGGCGTTTTGGCGCGCCCACATCGGGCGTTCCGAGACGTATTTCTTAAGGCGGCGGTACGCCATATCGATACGCGTGTGGAGCGTCAACTCGAGAACGCGGGTTTCGAATTGTTCCGGCGTGTATTCGCGCAGCAACGCGATCGGGTTGTGGCCGAGGTCGCGCCAACGAATCGGGTCGAGGAGTTGGAAAATTTCGACGACGTCGGGATGCCAGCTCCACCAGAGGTTATGCGCGATTTCGACGCATTTTTGGTAGGCCGTCAGGCTTCCGTCTCGGAACGACGGGGTCGTTGCGGTCATATTGTTCTCCTAATATTAAGGGAATACGGGTGCGAACGCGCCGGAAACGCCGCGTCGAGCGACGTCGGAGACGTCGTCGCGAGGTTTCGAATTTTGCGTCGTTTTCTTAATAAAATAGCGTTTCGCGTTTTGAGCGTTGCGAGCGCGCAGATTTTTCGTTGTTTTCCGCGGCTCCGGCGGCCCGAAAAAGCGTTTCGCCCCTTTGCAGGCGACGCGGCGCGTCGAGCGTGAAGTCTCGAACCTCTTTATTTTGACAAATTTTTCGTCTTTTGTAAAGCGCCGCTTGCCCTCTTAAAATCCCCTTTTTAGAAAATTTTCAAAAATTTTTAAAATTTCTTTCGCGTTCCTCCACAATTTATAAAAACGTGAAAAAGTGTGAAGATAAAGGCGGGGAGACGCGGTTGTTTTTGAGCGAGAATAGACGAACGGCGCCGGAATTGCATTATTTGAGCGGTCGTCGAATTTTGACGTCGACGCCGCTTTAAAAGACAAAAAAGGATAGGATTGTCGCGGTTGGGAAAGGCGCGACGTTTGGGGGATGTTGGGGAACAGCGCGAATATTTCGGGCGACGGGCGGCGTTTGGGGCGGCGAAATAGGGGGTTTTTTGCGAAAAGTCGTCGAAAAGTCGTTGATTTTCAAGATACTTGCGGTTATAATTGTAAGGGTAGAGACGAAAATGGCGGCGCCTCCCCCCTCTTGGGCGGCGGCGTCGACCGAAGATTCCGTTTACAGAAAGAAGCAATACAATGAAAAAATCGGTTCTTGTCGCCGCTTTGACTTGCGGCGCGTTGGCGACGATCGCGGCGGACGCGACGTTCGCTCAATCGTTGTTTGGCCGTCGTCCCCTTTTCCGCCGCGCGACTCCGTGGGTCGTCGTCGAAACCGCGCCCTGCGAATGCGCTCCTTGCGCCGCCGTCGAAGAAGTCGCTCAACCCGAAGTTAAGAAAGCCGAAGCTATGAAAGCGTCGTTCTCCGTCGCCGAATTTGGTAAAACGAAAGAGGGCGAAAACGTCCAAGTCTTCACGCTGACGAACGCGAACGGTCTGTCCGCGAAAATTTTGGACTTCGGCGGCGTCCTTTACGAAATGAACGTTCCGGACAAGGACGGCAAGTTCGGCAACGTTTCCTGCAACTATCCGACGATTCCGGAATACCAAGACGTTCGCCCGTACTTCGGTTCGCTCGTCGGTCGTTACGGCAACCGCATCGCCAAGGGTAAATTCACCCTCGACGGCGTCGAATACAGCGTCCCGGTCAACAACGGCGAAAACGCCCTCCACGGCGGTTTGAAGGGCTTCGACCAAGTCATTTGGGCCGCGACTCCGGCCGCCGACGAAAACGGCGCTTCGCTGACGCTCAAATACACGGCGAAAGACGGCGAAGAAGGTTACCCGGGTAATCTCGCCGTCGTCGTCGTTTACACGCTCGGCAACGACAACACCCTCAAAATCGATTACACCGCGACCACCGACAAAGCGACCCCGATCAACCTCACGAACCACACGTTCTGGAACCTTGGCGGCGCGACCTCCGGCACGATTCGCGACCATATCCTCCAACTGAACGCCTCGCGCTACCTCCCGACCGACGCCGGCCTCATCCCGACCGGCGAAGTCGCGTCCGTCGAAGGCACTCCGCTCGACTTCCGCAAGGCGAAGCCGATCGGCCAAGACATCGATAAAGTCGCCGAAGAACAATTCAACGGCGGTTACGACCACTGCATCGTTCTCGACCAAGCGAAACCGGGCGAAATGGGCCTCTGCGCGATCGCGAAAGACCCGAAAACCGGTCGCGTGATGAAGATCGAAACGACCGAGCCGGCCGTCCAATTCTACAGCGGCAACTTCCTCGACGGTTCGACGAAAGTCGGCGATTACGTTTACGCGAAGCACACCGCGTTCTGCCTCGAAACGCAACACTACCCGAACTCGCCGAACCAACCGGAATTCCCGTCGACGATTCTGAAACCGGGCGAAACCTACCGCCACACCACGGTTCACACGTTCACCGTTGAAAAATAGTCGACTTTTTTCTTTCGTCGGGCGCGTTTTACCGGCGCGTCCGACGCGTTGAATCGATTCGAAACGAAAAAAAACGATAAAAAAAGGAAAATTTCGCGTTTTTCGACTGTTATTTTCCGCCGTTTTTTGATACAATTCGTTTCGACGAAAGGGACGGCGCGGCGAGCGACTTTTTTTCGCTTTCCGCGTCGTTCGTTCGACGGCGAGGCGTTTTGGTTTCGGCGCGTTCGAAACGAAGCGGTTCGTCCTTATACAAACGAAAGTTTCACCCTTAGCCGTACGGGGAAAAAATTATGGCCTTATTTGAACTTGAAACTCCCGCTCACATCGTCATCGCCTGGGCCGACAGCGAAGAAGGCGCCAAAGCCGTCTTGCGCGAAAACTACCCGACCGAAGAAGCGATTCGCGTTACGAAACGCCCCCGCGACGCGTGGGTCATTTCGAAAGCCGCGCTCGGCATCACCGGCAACGGCGCCGAAGTTTCCGACGTCGCTCGCGAATGCCTCGCGAAAGCCTCGGGCGATAAATTGCACGCGATTCGTTTGTTTATGAACGAAACCGGCGTCGACCTCGAAAAAGCGCGCAAAACGATCGAATCGAACATCGTTTACGGTTGGTGATTCGCCGCTTTACTGTTTCGACGTATTAATATAACGACAAAACGCGTCGGTTCCCGTCGCTAAGTTCGAACTTATTTCGACGACGGGGCGGTTTTCCGACGCGGACGGTCGAACCGTAAAGCGCGCTCGATTTTCTATCGGCCTTTTATGTCGGGCGCGCCGGTTCGCCGTTTAACGCGTTTCTTGCGAACGGACGGCGATTTTTTTTCGTCGCGTCGAGTCCGTTAAATTTTTGGTTGCGTTTTACCGAAAATAGCGAAAACTTCCGATAAACAAATTTCTCGTCGCCGCGCGACGCGAAGCGCCGAATTGAAAGTCGACTCGAACGGTAGAGTCGAGCCGGGCGGACGACGCGGGCGAACGAAAGGAAAAACGAATGAAAAACACGACTTTGAAACGTTGGCGCAACGTCGTCGCGGCGTTGGTCGTCGGCGCTCTTTCCGCGTCGTCGGCGTTCGCGCAAGAGACGACGCTCAAGAGCGAACACGGCGCGACGCCGGAGCCGATTCAAGAGGCCGTTCTCGACAAGCTGCTCGAAGGCGTCGACGTTTGCGCGCCGCCGAAGGGCGTCGACGAAGAATACTGGGCGTCGCTCATTCCCGAAGGAAACGAAATCACGCCGGAACGCTTCGCGCTCGGGAAGAAACTTTACTTTGAGCGTCGCCTTTCCAGCGACGGCACCGTTTCTTGCGCCACTTGCCACGATATTAAGCGCGGGTTCGGCGACGCTCGGGCGACTTCGGAAGGCGTCGGCGATCAAATCGGGAATCGCAACGCGCCGCCGACCTTTAACGTTACGTTCCTTCACACGATGTTTTGGGACGGTCGTTCCCCGACGGTCGAACACCAAGCGATGCAGCCGATCGTCAACCCGATCGAAATGGGGATGCCTCTCGATCCGGAAAAAATTATCGCGGGCATTAAAGACGACCCGGAATACAAAGCGATGTTCCAAGCGGCTTACGGGCGCGACGTCAACTACCCGGACGTCGGGAACGCGCTCGGCGTTTTCGAACGTTGCCTCGTTTTCCTCGACAATCCGTTCTTCCGTTATATGAACGGCGACGAGGACGCGATTTCGCAGGACGCTAAAGAAGGTTGGAAAATCTTCAACAACCAAGGCCGTTGCGCGTCTTGCCACCAAATCAGCCCGTCGAACCCGGTCGGCTCGAACAACAAATTCCACAACATCGGCGTCGCGGCGCACAATCAAGACTTTGAAACGATGGCGGCGCGCGCGCTTGCGGCGCTCGAATCGGACGCGTCGGAATCGGCGGTCGACGAGCTTGCGCTCAACAGCGACCTGAGCGAACTCGGTCGCTTCATCGTTACGAAAAATCCGACGGACATTGGCGCCTACCGCACGTCGCCGTTGACGAACGTCGGAGTTAGCGGCCCGTATATGCACGACGGTTCGATGGAAACGCTTTGGGACGTCGTCGACCACTACAACAAAGGCGGGATTCCGAACCGTTACCTCGACGGCGGAATCGAACCGCTCAACCTGACCGACCGACAAGTCGACCAACTTGTCGCGTTCCTCTTCTCGCTGACCGACGTTCGCTTCGCCGACGAAAACGCGAAAGAGTTCGCCAAACAACGCTCCGCCGCCGCGAAGAGCCGTCCGGAGCGCGACGTCGACGTTTCGACCCGCCGCGTTTTGTCGTTCGAAAAGTTCGACGCGACCGCCGCCAAGAAAGGAGAATAACCGATGAGCCGTTATCGACGAGAAAACCTTGAAACCCAAGTCGAGCGCGAGCGAACCGAGTTTTTCGCCGCGTTGAACAACCTCGACCGCCGTTCGTTCCTGAAAGTCGCCGCCGCGTCTTGCGCCGCCGCGACCGCCGCCGGAGCGACGTTCGGTTCCTTCCAACCGCTTCGTTTCGTCGGCGCGCAAGAAGAAAACGGCGCCGCCTCGAACGGCGGTTTCAAAGTCGCGTATATTTCGGACTCGCACCTTTACGTCAAGGAAAAGAACGACCGCTTCGCCAACGCGCTGATGCGCGCCGTCGACGACGTGAACGCGATGGAAGAACAGCCCGATTTCGTCTTTTACGGCGGCGACTTAGCGCAGCTTGGACGTCCGGAAGAGCTTCAACTCGGGTACGATATTCTGAAAGAGTTGAAGGCGCCGCTCAAGATTATGGTCGGCGAACACGACTGGTATTACGATATGGGCGAGAAGTGGAAGTCGCTTTTCGGCGAACCGCAATGGTCGTTCGATCATAAAGGCGTTCGCTTCGTCTGCCTGATGAGCGTTTTGGAAGAAGATTTCTGGACGGAACGCAAGATGACGCCGGCGGAGCGTATGTCGACGGTCGCCGGGCTCGACAACCGCGTCCAACGTCCGTTCCAAGTCGGCGAAGCGTCGCGCAAGTGGCTCGAAGAAACGTTGGCCGACTGCCCGGACGACAAACCGATCGTCGTTTTCTCGCACTCGCCGCTTTACCAACTCTATAAAGATTGGAACTTCTGGACGGAAGACGCGGAGGAAGTGCAAGCGATTTTAAGCCGTTTCGAGAAAGTTACGGTTATTCACGGCCACACGCACCAGCTCCTGACGAACCAAATCGACAACATTTCGTTTCACGGGCTCCTGTCGACCGCTTGGCCTTGGCCCTACGCGCCGCAAGGGACGCCGGAACTGACCGTTCCGATGAACCGTTCCGATCCGTTCAACGCGATGGACGGTTGCGGCGACGGCGAGTTCCGCGTTTCGGCGGAAGGACTCGTCGACAAGGTGTACAACATTTGGAACCGCAAGCCGATTTTGGTTCCGGCCGCTTACGTTCGCGACGGCGACGAATCGCAAATGCCGCCGCGTCCGAATATTCCGAACTATTGAGCGCGTTTGAAACGAAAGGAAAAACGACATGAAAAAATTGGATTGGAAATCGTTTTTGTTCGGAGCCGCGCTTGGGGTCGCGCCGATCGCGACCGTCGCGGTCGTTTCGCTAACCTCGTCGGAGGCGACCGCGCAACTTTGGGGCCGTTTCCGTTCGCAAGCGGTCGTCGCGGCGCCGGGGCAAGTCGTCGTTTGCTCCGAAACGAGCGTCGACGACGGCGCGAAGTCGGAAAACGCCGAGTTTGTCGCTTCTTCGACGCAGTGGACGCGCGGTTTCGACGATTCTTGGGTCGCGGAGGAGCTTGAGCGCCATCCGATCAAGAAGATCGACGACAACAAAACCGTTTGGAATATCAAAGGAAGCCAAAAGGAAGGCCACACTTACGGCAATTACACCGAAGCGGACGCGCTCCTTTGGAAGAAGGAAACCGAGCGTCTCGTCGCCGAAGGTTCGCTCATTTTCCACAGCGCGGATCTTCTTGGGAGCAAAAACGGCGTTTCCTGCGATATGTGCCATCCGGACGCCGAGGGAACGCACGCCGAAACGTACCCGAAATACCAAGTGCAACTCGGGCGCGTCGC
This sequence comes from Thermoguttaceae bacterium, assembly GCA_017937485.1. Lineage (GTDB taxonomy): Bacteria > Planctomycetota > Planctomycetia > Pirellulales > Thermoguttaceae > RUG369. The sequence goes on along the minus strand of JAGBDN010000022.1, from coordinate 17,466 downwards.
GCTTCTTCGCGATATGTCGAACTGGTGCCTGACGCAACCGTGTCGCGGCGAAGCGATGAGCGGCGACGATCCGCGTATGCGCGCTCTCGAAGCGTATATGCACGCGATGCGCAGCGGCAAGCCGATGAAATACGGCAAACACTAAACTTTGACGTTTAAACGTTTAGAGCGTTAAGCGAAAACGAGCGCGTTCCGCGGGGAACGCGTTCGTTTTTTCTTGCGTCGACGTTTTCTTTTCCCGATTTTACCGCGTTTCGCTTCTTTACTCGACTTTTCTCGACGCGGCGCTTGTCTTTTTTTCGCGATTTCGTTTTTTTTCTCCGGGCGTCGTATTCTTACGTCGGCGCGTCGTCGGGCGTTCGACGCGTTTCCAAAAGCGTTATTATCGACAAGATTTTTCGAATCGGAGGTGAAATCGAAAATGGGAAAGGAAAGACGAAGAAGAGGAAGGCGGCAAGTTGTCGCGGCGACGGCTCTTAGCGTCGCGCTCGGAGCGTCGTTCGTTTGGGCGCAGTCGGCGCCGTTTGAGCCGACCGGCCCGAGCCGTCCGCAAACGGAGCCGTTCGGAAGGGCGCGAACGCAAACGGCAAGTCGAGCGCAGACGACGCATTACGAAAACGCTTGGACGCGGCAAACGCCGAACCGCGCCGCGTCGCGACCGTTCGGAGCGCGCCGGTTCGGGCGAACGTTCGCGACGGTTCCTCAACAACCGACGAGCGGAACGCCGCGAGCGGTTTCGTCGCCGAACGTTTTAACCGGAGCGCCGCGAGCGGTTTCGTCGCCGAACGTTTTTAACGGAACGCCGCAAACGATTGCGAACGAACAAGTTCCGACGAACGCGGTTCCGCCGACGCAAGCGGGCCCGACGCCGGTTTCGCCGCGTCGCGTCGCGCCGAACGCGCAAGCGCCGACCGTCGGAACGACGCCGACGCCGGGAACGCCGACCGTTCGCGAAGCGGTTCCGATTCCGGGAACGCCGCCGCTCGAAACCGCGCCGTCGCCGTCGACCCGTTCGGCGTTCAAGCCGGTTTCGCAAACGACCGAAGCGCCGCGAACGCCGTCGGCGTCCGCGAACGGAACGAAAGCGCCGTCGCCGAGTTCCGCGTCCCAACCGCCGCGTAAAGCGCCGCTTCGACCGGAGTCGTCGTCCGAACGCGCTCGACGGGGCGCGCTCGAAAACGAACGCGGCGCGTCGCCGGAAGAAGTTCAAGAAGCCGCGCTCGACCAAATGTTAAACGGCGTCGACCCGGTCGCGAAACCGGCGGGCGTCGACGCAAGTTATTGGGACGCGCTGGTTCCGGAGGGGAACGAGTCGACGCCGGAGCGGTTCGCGCTCGGGAAAAAGCTCTTTTTCGACCGCCGTTTGTCGAGCGACGGAACCGTTTCTTGCGCGACTTGCCACGACGCGTCGCGCGGGTTCGCCGACGACCGCCCGACGTCGGAAGGCGTCGACGGCCAACTCGGCGTTCGCAACTCGCCGACCGCCGCCTGTTCCGCGTTCTTTTACCGCCTTTTTTGGGACGGTCGCTCGCCGAATCTCGAACATCAAGCGTTGCAGCCGATCGTCAACAGCCGCGAAATGGGCCGTCCGCTCGACTCCGAAGGCGTCGTCGCGGAAATCGCCGACGACCCGGAATATAAAGCGATGTTTCAAGCGGCTTACGGTCGCGACGTCAACTACGCCGACGTCGGGAACGCGTTGGCCGTTTTCGAACGCGGCTTGAATTTTACCGACAATCCGTTTTTCCGTTACCTGCGCGGCGACGAAAACGCGATAACCGCCGACGCGAAAGAGGGTTGGAAAATCTTCAACGACCGCGGACGTTGCGTCTCTTGCCACCAAATTAGCCCGTCGAACCCGGTCGGAACGAACCACAAGTTCCACAATATCGACGTCGACAGCCCGGCGCCCGACTTCGCGACCCTTGCGAAACGCGCGGCGACGGCGCTTAACGAAAGCCCGCTCCCGGAACGGACGACCGAGGAACTCGCGTTCGACCCGGAACTAAACAAACTCGGCCGCTTCAACGTTACCGAACTCGCGAACGACGTCGGCGGCTTCCGAACGCAGCAGATTCTAAACGTCGGCGTTACCGCGCCTTATATGCGGGACGGTTCGCTTGCGACGCTTTGGGACGTCGTCGACCATTACAACAAGGGCGGGGAACCGAGCCTCGCGCACGACGGCGGAATCGAGCCGCTCAATTTGAGCGAACGCCAAGTCGAGCAGTTGGTCGCGTTTCTCTTTTCGTTGACCGACGTTCGGTTCGGCGCGGAAAACGCTCGCGAGTTCGAGCGGCAACGAGCGGTCGCGGCGCAAAACCGACCGGAGCGCGACGACGAGGCCGCGTCGCGTCGAACTCTTTTGTTCGAGCGATTTACGCCGCCGGAAAAAACGGAGACCGCGGACGAAACCGCCGTCGAACTAACGCCGACCGGCGACGCGCCCGGCAAGAACGTCGGTTCGGTTTCCGAAACGACGAAAATTTCGACGTCCGAACGCGAACTCGAAGGAGCGGAAAAAGAGGCGGACGCCGCAAAGGTCGAAAGCGCCGAGCCGCCGACGGAGCTTGAAGCGCCGTTCGAGATCGAAACGGACGCCGAGTCGGACGCGCTCATTCTCGTCGTTCCGGAAGAGGACGAACCGACGCAAACCCCCGAAACGAAAGGAGAAAACGACCGATGAGCCGATACCGTCGAGAGAATTTGGAAACCCGCGTCGAACGGGAGCGGAGCGAAATTTTCGCCGCGTTGAAACGGCTCGACCGCCGCTCGTTTTTGAAGGTCGCCGCCGCGTCTTGGGCCGCCGCGACCGCCGCCGGCGCGACGTTCGGAAGCGGCGCGTTTCAGACGTTGCGTTTCGTCGGCGCGCAAGAGCCGAAAAGCGACACGGCGTCAAACGGCTTGTGCGTCGCGAATAAAACCGACGGCGCGAGCGACGCAACCCAAGGCGTTCGCGTCGCTTACATTTCGGACTCGCACCTTTACGTCAAGGAGAAAAACGACCGTTTCGCCAACGCGCTTGTTCGGGCGGTCGCCGACGTCAACGCGCTTTCCGAGAAGCCGGATTTCGTTATTTACGGCGGCGACTTAGCGCAACTCGGTTCGCCGGAAGAACTTCGGTTGGGGCGCGACATATTGAGCGACCTCGACGCGCCGTTGAAAATCATCGTCGGCGAACACGACTGGTACCTCGACCTCGGCGACGGTTGGCGTTCGCTTTTCGGCGAGCCGTTTTGGGCGTTCGACTGCAAGGGCGTCCGCTTCGTCGGGATTATGAGCGTTCTCGAAGACGACTTTTGGACGGCGCGAAAAATGACGCCGGTTGAGCGGATGCAAACGGTCGCCGGGTTGGACAACGGCGTTCAAAACCGTTTCAAAATCGGCGCTTCCGGCTTGCGTTGGCTCGAAGAAACGCTGGCCGACTGCCCGAACGAGAAGCCGATCGTCGTTTTTTCGCACTCGCCGCTTTACGGGTTGTACCGCCCTTGGAACTTTTGGAACGAAGACGCCGCCGAAGCGCGCCGGATTTTGAGTCGGTTCGACGCGGCGACGGTCGTGCACGGGCACACGCACCAGCTGTTGACGCATCGAGAAGGGAATATCGCGTTTCACGGGATGCTTTCGACCGCTTGGCCTTGGCCGTATCCGCCGACCGGCGTCCCGGAGTTGACCGTTCAAATGAACCGCCCCGACCCGTTCAACCCGAACGACGCTTGCGGCGACGGCGAGTTGCGGATTTCGCCGGACGGACTCGTCGACAAAATTTACCGCTTTTGGAATCGCGAGCCGATTTTGGTTCCGGCCGCTTACGTCGCCGGCGACGCGACGAAGCGCCCGAAACGCCCGAATTTGCCGAGTTATTGAGCGGGTAAGAACGTTAAACGTTGAAATAGAAAGGAATGCGAAATGAGAAAATGGAACGCGAAAGATCGGGCGTTCGCGGCGATTTTAGCGGCGCCGTTCGCGGCGGTTCTCGCCGTCGGCGCGACGTCGACGGAAACGGGCGGGCGGCTTGCGGAGCGGTTTAACGCCGCCGTCGCCGCCGCGTCGGAACGTTGGGACGAACGGTTCGGAACGCGGGCGAAGGCGCAAGCGGTCGAAACGCCGAATAAAACGCCGAATAAAACGCCGGTTAAAACGTCGAGCGAAACGCGTTCGGCGGCGGACGTCGGAACGGTCGAAACGCCAAAAGCGGCGCTTCCGGTTTTTGCGCCGGTCGCTCCGAAATTAACGGCGGCGGCGATTTTGGAAACGGCGCGTTCGACGTCGACGTCGCAAACGGAGCAAAATCAACCGTTAACGCAAACTGCGTCGCCGCGAGAGAAAACGTCGAACGCCGAAACGCCGGAGCCCGATTGGACGGTCGCGCCGGACGGAACGCTCGAACGTCGGGAGGCGCGGTCGGCGGTCGACTCGGGACGACGAGCCGTTTCGACGGCGCCGGACGGAACGCGCGGCGGCTCGGCTCCGTCCCCTCCGGAACGAACGCCGAACGGCTTGGCGCCCGCGTCGCCGCCGGTCGATTTGTCGCACGGGGCGCCGGTTATCCCGGGAACGAACGACCAATGGGCGCGCGGCTTCGACGATCGTTGGCTCGCGGTCGAAAAGGAACGGCGGACGTTCAAACCTATCGCCGATAATTCCGGCGTTTACGCGCTCGATTCGCAGCGACCCGGGCATACTTACGGGAACCATACGGAGCGAGAAACCGCGCTTTGGGCCGCCGAAACGGAGCGTCTCGTCGTCGAAGGTTCGCTAATTTTTCACGACGCGAACCTCCTCGGGAGCAAAAACGGCGTCTCGTGCGATATGTGCCACCCGGACGCCGAAGGGACGCACGCCGAAACGTACCCGAAATATCAAGTGCAACTCGGACGCCCGGCTCTTCTCCGCGATATGGCGAACTGGTGCCTAACGCAGCCGTGTCGCGGCGAACCGATGAGCGGCGACGACCCGAGAATGCGGGCGCTCGAAGCGTATATGATTTCGGCGCGGGCCGGGAAAACGCTCGAATACGGGAAGCGTTGACGTTTGAGGCGCTCGTCCCGGGCGTCTCCGCGATATGTCGAATCGGCGCCTAACGCAACCGACGTCGCGACGTCGCGGCGAAGCGACGAGCGGCGACGATCCGAGAACGCGGGCGCTCGAAGCGCGTGCGATTTCGGCGCGGCCCAGGAAAACGCTCGAATACGGAAAGCGTTAAAATAAGATAGCCTTAATTGAAATTAACGCGGCGATTATAATGAACGCTCGGCGACGCGTCGAGCGTTTGATCGTCGGCGTTTTCTTGAAATTTTTTCTCGTTAAAATTGTCGCGGTCGTCGCGATTTTACCGCCGTCTGGGTGCGTTTTTTCGGAAAATCGCGTTTTTCTCGACGCGGCCCCCCCCGTTTTCGTTCGGCGAAGAGACGTTATAATAACGGCGGCGTTTCGGAGAAAACGCGCTTGGCGCCGCCGGAACGCTCCTCCGACTTTCAATCTAACGGTTGAAAGCGGATTCGTTCGATTTTCGACGATTTCTTGGGCGAATTTCTAGCGAATCGGGCTCGAGAACGCCGATAAATCAAGCGAAATCGCGATTCCGTCGACGCAACGCGCGCCGACGATAAACGTCGCGATAATTAACGCCCTCGGCGCCGCGCCGTCTAAGCGCGACCGCCCCCAAAATTTCAAGCGTATCGAACTATGAGCTGCGAATTACACGAAGAATGCGGCGTCGTCGCCGTTTACCATTTGGCGACCGACGAACCGTCCCCGTTGTGCCCCGGGCAAGGGCCGAGCGAAGTTTCGCGCCTTCTCCCGAGAATGCTCCTCGACCTGCAGAACCGCGGGCAACTCTCCGCCGGTCTGACGACGTACAACCCGGAACGTCAGAAACTGCTGACGACGTACAAAGACGTCGGCGTCGTTTCCGAAGCGTTGTGTTTGAACCGTCCGGAAAAATACGCGCGATTGATGGAGGAGTTGGCCGGACGCGCCGCTATCGGGCACGTTCGATACGCCGACTGCGGCAAAGACGACCCGAGTTACGCGCACCCGTTCGAACGTCCGCATATCAAGAAAAACAAGTGGTTTAGCTTCGCCTTTAACGGCGCGTTGACGAACTACGACGAGCTGAAAAGCAAACTCTTGGCGACCGACGAAAACACGCATTTTGCTCGCGACTGCGACTCGGAAATCTTAACGCATTATCTCTGCGCGGCGCTCAAAGACTCGGAGCGCGATCTGTTGAAAATCTGTCAAAAGTCGACGGCGTCGATCGACGGCGGTTACACGATCGTCTTCTTGAACGCGCTGGGCGAAATGTTCGTCGCTCGCGACCCGCACGGCTTGAAGCCGCTTTGCTACGCGTTCGACGGCAAGCTCTTCGCCGCCGCCAGCGAAAGCGTCGCGCTCTTCAATCTCGGTTTTTCGCCGGAGCAAATCAAGGACGTGCCGCCGGGATACGTCGCGATCGTTACTAAAGACGGTTTCGAGCTGAAAGAGTTCGCCCCGTCGCCGCGCACCGCGCACTGCTTCTTCGAGTGGATTTACTGCGCGAACGCCGCGAGCGTCATCGACGGCAAGAGCGTTTACCTCGCTCGCAAACGACTCGGCGAAGAGTTGGCGCGCCGCGAAACGGTCGAACTCGACGAAAACTCCATCGTCGTGCCGGTGCCGGAAACGAGCAAAGCCGCCGCCGACGGGATGGCTTACGCGCTTGGAATTCCGTGCCTCGAAGGCCTGATGCGCAACCGTTACACCGGGCGCACGTTCATCGAAGGAGGCGAAACGCGCCGTCGCAAAGCCGAAACGAAATACACGCCGCTTCCGCAAATTCTCGAAGGTAAGCGCGTTTTCCTCGTCGACGACTCCATCGTTCGTTCGACGACGATGCGCGTTCTGATCGAGCGCATTTACGAAGTTGGGCGAGCGAAGGAAATTCACGTTCGCGTCGCGTGTCCGCCGGTCGTCGCGCCCTGTTTCTACGGGATCGATATGTCGACGTATTCCGAACTTTTCGCGATTAAGTTTTTGGCGAAGCATTACGGTTTCGCGCCGGACGGTCGCGGCGACGACCCGACGTCGTTCTGGAAGGTAACGCCGGAGATTGAAGCGGAGATGGCCGCCGACATTGGGTGCGACTCGCTTCACTTCCTTCCGCCGAGCGCGAGTTCGCGAGCGATCGGGATTCCGTCGCTGAACCTCTGCGAAGCGTGCGCGAATCACGAGTACCCGACCGAATGGGGGTGCAAGTTGATGGAGCAAGCGCGCCAACGTTACCTCGAAAAGATTGGCAAGTAACGACTTAACCAAGAAACGCGAACGTCCGGTCTCGACGTTCGCGTTTTGCTTTTAATCGACGAACCGCTTTTGAACGCTCGGAAACCGTCGGGCGCGTTCGGAGCGTCGTATTAATTAGGGCGAGTTGGGGAACTTGCGGCGAACAAGACAACGCGTTCGTCGCGGCTCGGACGGCGACGTCGAACGAGGCAAACCGCGCGAACGTCGAAGTTTGCGTAAAGAAAGGGAGAATAGATGGCGCCCAAAGTTTTTCGTAAAGATTTGCTGGAAGTCGAGATTTGCGCCGACCGTCGCGAGTTGGGCGTTCGGGCCGGAACCGCCGCGGCGGAGGCGATTCGCGCCGCGATTCGAGAACGGGGCGAAGCGCGGGTGATTTTCGCCGCCGCGCCGTCGCAAAACGAGACGCTGGAAACGCTTGCGTCGGCGCAGGACGTCGACTGGAGTCGCGTCGTCGCGTTGCATATGGACGAGTACGTCGGTTTGCCCCGGGGCTCCGAAGCGCGATTTTCGCACTACCTCAAAACGCGTATTTTCGACGCGCTTCCGTTCAAAGCGGTTTACCTGCTCGACGAACAAACCGACGACGCGCCGGACGTCGAGGCGTTGCGAACGCGGTACGAAGCGATTTTGGCGGACGGCCCGATCGACGTCGTGTGTATGGGGATCGGCGAAAACGGGCATATTGCGTTCAACGACCCGCCGGTCGCGGACTTCGACGACCCTAAACGGGTAAAATTAGTCGAGTTGGACGACGCGTGCCGCCGCCAACAGGTGAACGACGGTTGCTTCCCGAACTTCGAGTCGACGCCGCGCGAGGCGCTGACGTTGACCGTTCCCGCCCTGACGACGGGGCGTCGTTTAATCTGCGCGGTTCCGGGACCGTTGAAGGCGCCGGCGGTGCGTAAAACGTTGATCGACGCGGTTTCTGAAGCGTGCCCGGCGACGATTCTGCGTCGAACGCCGAACGCGACGCTGTACGTCGACGCCGAGTCGTTTTCGCTCTGCGCCGACTTGGAGTTTTGAGCGACGGCAAGTAACGCGGCGCTGTCGAGGCGTTGCCGTTTTGCGTCGACTTGACGTTTGATGCGACGGTAAGTAACGCGTTAAAAAGAATCGTTAAAAAAGCGACGTTTGCGCGTCGCTTTTTTGCGTTTCTTGCGGTAAACGGCGACGCGTTGCAACGTGAACGGCGCTCGACGACATTTCGCTTAACGCGGTTCGAACCAAAATCGAGCGGCGTTTTAGCGAAAGACGACTTTGCTTTCAAACGCAAGGGAGCCGAGCGTTGGCGCGGGGGACGGAAGCGCGACGGACGTTAACGCTTTGCAACCGTAAAACGTTGCCTCGCCGATAGTTTGTAAGCCGTCGTGGAACTCGACGGAGGTTAACGACAAACAGTCGCAAAACGCTCTGTCGCCAATCTCTTGCAAACCGTCCGGAAACTCGACGGACGTTAGCGACGAGCAGCCGCAAAACGCGTATTTGCCGATAGTTTGCAAACCGCTCGGGAAGGCGACGGACGTTAACGACAAACAGGCGTAAAACGCTCTGTCGCGAATCTCTTGCAAACCGTCCGAAAACTCGATGGACGTTAGCGCTTCGCAGTAGCCAAACGCGTTCTCTTGAATCGCCTCGACGCCGCGCGGAACGACGTAGGTCGCCTTGTCGGCGTCCTGTCGTAGATTTTCAAAATAGGCGATAAGGGTTTTACCGTCTTGGGAAAAGAGAACGCCGTCGATTAACTTAAAACTTTTAGCGGCGAGGGATACGTCGATTTTTAGCGGCGAACGCCGGTCGAACGCTCCGCCGAGGACTTTTAATCCCCGAGAGAGCGCGACGGACGTTAGCGCTTCGCAACCGAAAAACGCGCCGAATCGGATCGTTTTTAAGCCTTGGGGGAACGCGACGGAACTTAACGACGCGCAGTCGTAAAACGCGCCGGCGCCGATCGTTTTTAAGCCGCTTGGCAACGCGACGGACGTTAACGCTTTGCAACCGGCGAACGCCCGACGATCGATCGTTTTCAAACCGTTCGGAAACGCGACGGACGTTAGCGACTCGCACTCTTCAAACGCGGAGTCGGCGACGCTTTTCAAACCGTCCGGAAGCGCGACGGTCGTTAACGACTTGCAGTTTTTGAACGCGTTTTCGCCGAATTTTTGCAAGCCGTCGGGGAGCGCGACGGACGTTAGCGCTTTGCAACCGAAAAACGCGCCGTCGCCGATTTTTTGCAAGCCGTCCGAAAACTCGACGAACGACAACGATTCGCAGAACGCAAACGCTTGTTCGCCTATCGTTTGCAGACTGTCAGGGAAGACGACCGACGTTAGCGATCGGCTCTCGGCGAACGCGCGGCTTTGAATTGAGACGACGCTCCGCGGCACGACGCAAGTTCCCGACGGCGCGTCTTGCGGCAAATTTTCGAAGTAGTCGAGCAGGACGGTTCCGTCTTTCGTCAAGAGCGCGCCGCCGACCAACTTAAAACGCTCGGAATCTGGCGAAATTTTCAACGCTTTTAAATTGGGACAGTTCTCAAACGCTTTGTAACCAAACGTTTTTAAACCGTCCGGAATCGCGACGGACGTTAACGCTTCGCAACCGGCGAACGCGCCGTCTTCGAGCGTTTTCAAGGAGTCCGGCAAAGCGACGGACGTTAACGACTTACAACCGGCGAACGCGCCGTCGCGAATTGTCGTTAAGGTGTTGGGGAAGGCGACGGACGTTAACGAACCGCAACCGGCGAACGCGGCGTCTTCGATCGTTTTTAGACCGTCGGGGAGCGCCAACGTCGTTAGCGACTCGCACTTTTCAAACGCGCTGAAATCGACGGTTTTTAATCCTTGGGGAAATGCGATGTTTGTTAACGCTTTGCAACCGGCGAACGCTCGGAAACCAACGGTTTTTAATCCCCGGGGAAACGCGACGGACGTTAGCGACTCGCAAGCGGCGAACGCGTCTTTATCGATAATTTTCAAACAGTTCGGGAATGCGACAGACGTTAATGAAGCGCGGTCGTAAAACGCGCCGTCGCTAATTTTAACGACGCGGCGACCGTCGATTTCGGCGGGAACGACGCAAGCGGTCGCGGTTTCGTTGAGAAAACGGGTAATCGTAACGTCGCCGTTTTCTTCGACTTGCCAAGCGAAATCGGACGGCGGATTCGTCGACGGTCGCGGAGCGTCGTCGGGCGTTTTCATCGGCGGTTCTCCTTGTTGGGGGGAAGTTGTTGTTTTTAGCGGTTTGCGACGGAAAGGCGGCGCGGCGTCGCGTTGGAAAAGTCGGCGAGCGCGACGCAAAACCCTTGCGAAAACGTCTTAACGCGGTTCGAAGCGAAGTTCGTTTTGGGCGGCGTATTTTTCCGCGACGGAACCGACGGCTCCGTAAAGCGTTAGGTCGTCGGCGCAACCCTCGAACGCGCCGGCCCCGATTCTTTGCAAGCCGACCGGAAGTTCGACGGACGTTAGCGATTCGCAGTCGCAAAACGCGTTTTCGCCGACGGTTAGCAAACTGTCGGGGATTGCGACGGACGTTAGCGATTCGCAGCCGCAAAACGCGTCGTCGCCGATACTTTGCAAGCCGTTCGGAAAGACGACGGACGTCAACGAAGAACAGCGCTCAAACGCGCTGTTGCCAACGGTTTGCAGTCCGTTCGGAAGCGCGACGGACGTTAGCGACTCGCAAGCAAAAAACGCGGAGTCGCCGATTCTTTTCAAGCCGTCGGGGAACGCGACCGACGTTAGCGACTCGGCGCCGCAAAACGCGCCGTTTTGAATCGTTTCAACGCCGTTCGGAACGATGTAAATCGCCTTATCGCCGTCTTTGCGCATTTTCTCAAAATAAGCGATTAACGTTTTTCCGTCTTTCGAGAGGAGAACGCCGTCGACCAATTTAAAGCGTTGCGAGTCGGACGAGACGTTTAATGTTGATAACGACGACGTAAACGGTCTGAAACCAAGGGTTTGTAAGCCGTCCGGAAGGTCGACCGACCTCAACGACTCGCATCGGCGAAACGCGTCGTCGCCGATGCTCCGCAAACCGTCGGGAAGTTCGACCGACGACAACGAGTCGCAAGCTAAAAACGCGTCGTCGCCGATACTTTGCAAGCCGTTCGGGAGTTCGACCGACGTTAGCGACTTGCAACCGCAAAACGTTCCTTCGGCGAGGGTTAGGAGAGCGTCCGGAAGCGCGATGGACGTTAGCGATTCGCAACCGTAAAACGCTTCGGCGCCGAGCGTTTGCAAACCGTCCGGCAATGCGACAGACGTTAGCGATTCGCAAAAGGCGAACGCTTTGCGACCGACGGTTTTTAATCCCCGGGGAAGCCCGACCGACGACAATAGGTCGCAGTGAAAAAACGCTTCGTCGGCGATCGTTTCGACGTTGTCCGGGACGACGTAACCGCTTTGGCCGCCGTCTTTACGCATTTGCTTGAAATAAGCGATTAACGTTTTGCCGTCTTTCGAGAAGAGAACGCCGTCGACCAACTTGAAGCGTTCGGAGGCGGGCGAAATTTTCAACTCCGTTAGCGACCCGCAAGACTTGAACGCGCCGACGCCGAGGGTTTGCAAGCCGTCCGGGAATTCGACCGACGACAAGGATTCGCAACTTGAAAACGCTTTGTTGCCAAGGGTTTGCAAACTTTGGGGCAACTTAACCGACGACAACGAGACGCAACGCCAAAACGCGTAGACGCCGATCGTTTTCAAGCCTTGGGGGAACGTAATCGACGACAAGGAGTCGCAACCCCAAAACGCGTCGTCGGCGATTATTTCGACGCCGTCCGGAACGACGTAATCGCCGTTTTCGCGCATACTTGCGAAATAAGCGAATAGCGTTTTGCCGTCTTTTGAGAAGAGAACGCCGTCGACCAGCTTAAAGCGTTCGGAATTGGGCGAAACCTTAAATTCCGTCAACGACTTGCAATCGCCAAAAGCGTTCCTTTCAAGGGTTTGCAAACCGTCCGGGAGTTCGACCGACTTCAATTGCGAGCAGTTCAAGAACGCCGCTTCGCCGATCGACCGCAAGCCGCTCGGGAGTTTAAGCGACGTCAAACAAGATGCGTAAAACGCGTTCGAGTCGACGCTTAGCAAGGCGTCCGGAAGTTGAATCGACGTTAGCCAAGTTTCGGCGAACGCGCTTTCGCCGATTTTGACGACCGGGCGACCGTCGATTTGGTCGGGAACGACAATCTCGGTTGAGTCCCAGTTGAGGAATTTGGTAATCGCGACGCCGCCGGTCGCTTCGTCGACTTGCCATTCGAAGTCGGACGGCGGATTCGGCGTCGGTCGTTGGGCGAGAGCCTTGAAAACGTTGTTAAAGCGGAACATAGCGCGGCCTTTCAGAACGAAGGGGGAAACGTTGCCGACTCGACGGTTACCAAGAAAACGTCGACGACGCTATTATTATTGCCGACGCGGCGTCGTATTGCAAGCGTTCGGCGCGATTTTTTTTAGAATTTTCGCGTTTTTTTGAAAAAATCGGCCCGACGGTCGCGGTTGAAGAGGGCTCGAGCGGACGCCGACAAAGAAAAACCGCGCTTTCGGAATGAGCGAAAGCGCGGGTTCGACGACGCTAAACGTTGGGAAAAAGGGAATGATCGCTTAGTTGTCTTCGTAAAGTTCGAAATCAAATTCCTGTTGAACGTAATCGCGATATAATTCGCGACGAACCGTTTCGCAGACCTCGGCGACGAACTGGGCGTCCTCTTCCGACGCGGCCAAGCGAAGCGTTTCGCGGTATTCCTCCATTTCCGCTTCGCCGATAAACTCGACGGCGTCGCCGCAAATTCGCTTGACTTCCTGCAAAATCGTTTCGAGCGGAACCTTGAAGAACTCTTTTTTCGGTTTCGCCTTGTTGACGCGGTATCGACTCAACGCTTGATGGAGTTCGTGTTCGAGCGCCGGAGCGTTTTCGCTGGGAAGCAACATATGAACGTCGAACGGAAACGGAACCGACGCGGAACTTAACTCGGCGACGCGTACTCGCGGGTCGAGTCGCCGAGTCATTCCGATTTTGTAAACGCCGGGGCCGAAACTCCCTTCGTTCGACAAAATGTAAACGTGCCCGGCTTTGGTCAGCTCCGCCTGCGACGTCGCGCGTTGGCAATCTTCAATTTTGGCGAGCGCATTTTCTAACCATTCCGCCAATATTTGTTGGTGAAAGCGACTTGTTTCCAATTCGCGTTTTAATCGCGCTCGTTCGTCGGCTCGCGCCTCTTGTATGCGTTTTTCGATAAGCGCGATTTGTTTGCGTTCTTCGGCGAGTTTTTTCTCGACCGCTTCTTTTTCTCGCTTCGCTCTTTCCTCCGCTTCTTTCAAGCGACGGCGCGTTTTTTCTTCTTCGCGTATTTGACGTTTTATAAGGGTTTGCAACTCGCGTTCTTCGGCGGCGCGAACTCTCGCTTCGTATTCGACTTTGAGCGACGTTAGCGCGTCTTCTCGCTCTTGGGCGGAGCAAAGCCCGAGAACGTAGCAAGATTCGTAAGCGACGGTCAGCCGTTCTTTGCAAGTCGCGTAATTGTTTGGGTTGAGCTTTTTCGCGACGTCGGCGCGAATCAGCGTTAAATAATGACTCGCGATTTCTTCGGCGATAACGCGGTATTTTCTATCGCGTTGTTCCTGTTCGATTTCGCGTTGGTTCAAACGCTTTTCGATTTCCTCGGCGCGTTCGATAAACTCTTGATAACGCGTTCGACTTTCTTCCCGGAGTCGGCGTTCAAAATCGAGCAAGGTTCGGCGGGCGGTTGCAAATTCTTCGCTTAACTTTTGACGTTGTTCTTCTTTTTCTTGGCGGAGTCGGCGTTCGTTTTCTATACAGGTTAAAACGTTTTTACTAAATTCTTCGTTTAATTTTTGACGGCGCGCTTTGACTTCTTCGTTTATTTCCGAACGAAACGTTTGCAATTTGCGTTGAACGTCGCGCATTTTTTCTTCGCGGAAAGCGAATATCTGTTGAACGCGTTCGAAAACTCGACGATTATGTTCGGCGTGTTCGCGGTTGCGGCGAGCGATTTCTTCCGCTTGGGCGACGTCGAAGGAGTCGGCGCAAACAAAATAAACGGCGATTCCCGCGCAAACGGCGTCGCTTAAAACAAGGAACGCAACCCAAAACGCCGAAACGCTTTGCGATAGCGCGAAACCAATAAGCGCGGTCGCTAAAAACGCCCAAAATTTCCAATGAAAGTTTAACGATTTGCGAGTTGGCGCGGCTTGCGTGATGAAAGTCGGTCTTACGACGAGTTCGTCGTCCAAAATCGACGTTTCGCGTTCTAAAAAGTCGGGCGTCGGCGATTTCGAGCCGTCTTCCGAGTTGTTGGGCGGTTCGGGAACGGGCGGCGGAACGGCGGCGGTCGGGTCGTTAAAGTATAAGTCGGGGGTAAAACCGGGCGCGTCTTCCAAGGCGGCGAAACAAACGCGCGGATAAGGGACGCAGGAAGGCGCGTCGCTTATTGTGTCGCAACGGTTGAAAAGTCGTCGGTTATGATAGACGCGACGTTCGTTTATCGCGTTATAAAACGACTTGACCGAATACAAACGTCTAGGTTTGCGCCAAGTCGACTTGCGAATTAACGTAAAAGGTTGGACTTGTCCCGACCGTAACATAGCGGCGAGCGCGAATTTTTTAATCGGGCCGTATTCGCGACCGTCGGGCGCGACGCAGAAATACATCGGAAGCGACCTTGTTAAATGAAATCGACGTTGCAAAGAAAAACCGCGCTTCCGGTAAGGGTGAAAGCGCGGTTTCGGCGACGCTAAACGTCGGACGAAGCGGCGGTTAGCGTCGATGAAAGATGTAAAAGGCTCTGTAAGCGTTTAACTAAACGCCGGGCGACGTCGCGCTTGCGAACGGTTGCAAGCGTCGCGGCGTCGCCGGGGGAAAGTCGCGATCAGTCGACGACGCGTTCTTTCACCGCTTTGATCATCGCCGGAATCACTTGGTTCAGGTCGCCGACGATCCCGTAGTGCGCGACCGAGAAAATCGGCGCGTCCGGGTCCGTGTTGATCGCGATGATCTTCGCCGAGTCTTGCATCCCGGCGCGGTGCTGGATCGCGCCGCTAATCCCGCAAGCGACGTAAAGCGCCGGACGAACCGTCGTGCCGGTTTGCCCGATTTGATAGTCGTGCGAATCGACGTAACCGCCGTCGACCGCCGCGCGACTCGCCCCGACCGCTCCGCCAAGTGCGTTCGCCAAGTCGAAAATCAACTTGAAGTTCTCTTTGCTCCCGACCCCGGCGCCCCCGGCGACGACGACGCGAGCGCCCTTCAAGTCGACCTTTTTCTCTTCGACGAAACGTTCCAGCGCTTCGACCGCCAGCAAACTCGCGTCGATTTCGACTTTTTCCTCGACGATTTCGCCGACGCGGGTTTCGTCCGCTTCGCCCTTCGGGAAAACGCCTTCGCGAACCGTCGCCATTTGCGGCCATTGTTCCGGGTTCACGATCGTCGCGACGATGTTGCCGCCGAACGCCGGACGGATTTGTTGGAGCAGGTTCTTGTATTGAACCTTCGTCTTCGTTTTCGAGTCGAGAAGCTCGACGTCGTCGATTTGAAGGTCGGTGCAGTCGGCGGTCATCCCGGAACGGGTCGCCGAAGCGACGCGCGGCGCCAAGTCGCGACCGATATGCGTCGCGCCGTAAAGGACGATTTGCGGCGCGTATTTTTCGATCAGCGTTTGCAGAACGCAAGCGTAAGGCGACGTCGTGAAGCGCGCCAGATTCGGGTCGTCGACGACGTAAACCTTGTCGACGCCGTAAGCGAAGAGCGTTTTCGAAAGGTCGGCGACGCCGCGACCCGGGAGAACCGCCCCGACTTTAACGCCGAGTTTGTCGGCCAGTTCGCGAGCGCGTCCGCAAAGTTCGAGAACGACGTCTTGCAGCTTGCCGTCTTCCTGTTCCGCGAAAATCCAAACTTCGCCTTCGGGATTTTTTCTGTTCATTCGAGCATCCTAAATATCGTAAAATGAGCTTTTATCTTGTTAAAACGGCGGCGAGGACAAGGGAAGCGTCGCGGCGAGCGAACGTCGACGAACGTCGCGGAGCCGGAACGCTAAGCGTCGAAACGACCGCCGAGCGGAAAACGGACGGCGATTAGCCGAGCGCGCGGTCTTTGACGAGTTCCGAAATCAGGCCGCGGATTCCTTCTTCCGTCGCCGGAACTTCGACGAAGCCCTCTTTCTTGAGGACGATCGATTCGATTCGGTAAACTTTCGTCGGCGAACCGGCCAAACCGCAACGGTCGAGTTCGGCGGAAATGTCGTCGAGCGACCATTGTTCAAGACGGTCTTCCGGAGCGAGCGTCGACGGGTCGGCAACTTCCGACGGAACGCGCTTGTGCTTGTTGCGCATCACTTTAATCGCGGCTTGCGGACGCGGTTCGTTCGCCTCTTCGACGACCGTAACGAGCGCCGGAAGCGTCGTCGAAACCGTTTCCCAACCGTTGCCGAGCGAGCGGCGCAGCGTCGCTTTGCCGTCTTTCACGTCGATAATCTCGGTAAGATACGCGATTTGCGGAATCCCGAGCTTTTCGGCGGTTTGCGGGCCGGTTTGCGCGGTGTCGCCGTCGATCGCTTGGCGACCGCAGAAAACGAAGTCGTAATCGCCGATCGTTTTGACCGCTTGCGCGAGGACGTAGCTCGTGGCGAGCGTGTCGGCCCCGGCGGCGCGGCGGTCGGTGATCAGGATCGCGCGGTCGGCGCCGCGGTAGAGGCAGTCGCGCAGGACGTCGGCGGCTTTCGGGAGCCCCATCGTAACGACCGTAACGGTTCCGCCGAAACGTTCTTTCACTTCGAGCGCGGCTTCGAGCGCGTGCAGGTCTTCCGGGTTGAAGATCGTCGGGAGCGCGGCGCGGTTGATCGTGCCGTCTTCCTTCATAGCGGAGCCGGTAACGTTCGCGGTGTCGGGGACTTGTTTGACCAACACGATGGAATGATAAGAGGACACTAACTTCTCCTTCAATGTTTATTTTTAAGGTCTTGCGCGCCGACGTTTCTTGGGCGTTTCGCTTTCCCGAGCGGAGAGCGGAGCGTTCGAGCGTCGGCGGCGACCGCGTTTCACTTGGTTGAGGCGCGACGCGGATTAGGCGTCGCGAGTTGTTCCCTCATTAACGGGCGGAGCCGACGGCGCGGCGGGTTCCGGTCGCGGCGGCGCCGGGCGTCGCGGGAGTCGTTCCGGTTCGACGGGC
>JAGBDN010000087.1 GCA_017937485.1 Thermoguttaceae bacterium | reverse complement strand
CGCCGGAGCGTTGACCGTCGCGGACGGCGCGAACGTCGCGTTTTCGAGCGCCAACGCCGGAACCGCCGGAGTTAGCGTCGACGCGGTTTTGACCGCGTCGGAGAGCGCGACCGTCGGAAACGCGACGTTTACGGGAAACGGCTACTTCGCGACGCCGTCCGAAACCGATTTAACCGCCGCGACGTTCGCGGAAATCGTTCGCGTCGTCGACTACTCCGCCGGAGTCGCCAACTTTACGGTGACCGCGACCGGCCCGAAAACGGCGACGCTCGATTGGAGCGCAACCGACGCGACGGCGCGGGTTTGCGTCGAGCGCGAAAACGCCGCGTCGCCAAACGGTTGGGAGACGCTAGCGATTACGCCGACGGAAGACGCGTCGCCGCTGGAAGTCGCGCTAAGCGGAAGAGAACGCTTCCGAATCTTCGACGGTCAAACGTTTACCGTCGATTCCGCTTGGTTTAGCGTTGAGTTTTATCAATGTCGAACGGTTTCCGTCGCGGTCGCGTCGACAAGCGGCGGCGCGGGCGTCGTTTGGGAGACGAACGAAGGGGGGATTATGTTTGTCGACGGAAAAGAGCCGAAAGTCGGCGAAAACTGTTGCGTTTACGCGAAAATTAAGTCGCCGCTTTCCGGGACTTGGGTTCCGGCGGAACGCGTTGCGAGCGTCGAAGCGACGGTTTGGCGCACCGGGTCGGTCGTCGAAACGACGCTCGGCGCGGTCGCTTATCGACCGATTCCGGCGCGAACGGTCGTTCCGGGGTGGAACGGCGTCTCGCTTTCGCCGTCGCTCGTTCTCGAAGCGCCGATTTTGCCGGTCGAGCCGCCGGTCGCCGACGAAACGGAAGGTTACAATTTTATTTGGACGCCCGACGTCGGCGAGAACCCGATTTTTCCGGAGTCGGGGACGTATCGGATTCAAGTCGTTTTTACGCTCGACGACGGAACGCAAATTTACTTGACGGAAGACGCGACGGTGAAAAATCGATGAACGGGAACGGTTTCGACCTTTTCGGGCTCTTGGGCGGCGTCGCGAATTGGCTCGGCGTCGACGCGACGCTCGTTTTCGACGGCGGCGAACGGCGGCGCCTTCGCGTCTCTTGCGATGCGTCCGGCGTCGACGGCGCGACGGGGAACGAGTACGGCGCGGCGCGAGCGGTTTCGCGGTTCGGCGTCGAGACCTCCGACTTGCCGACCGTCGACGGGAAGACGCGCTTTCCGAGGGTCGGGGACGGACTCGAAGTCGTCGACTTGGACGGAACGACGCGATTTTACAAGGTTTGCGTCGACGCGACGACGGCTCGCGTTTGGGAATGGGCTTGGCGGACGCCGGGACGGCGAATCGTTTTTTGCGCGTCGCGGAGCGAGTGAAAAGAGGAGAAAAAGGAATGCCGGATATTCAATTCGACGTTTGCGCTCGGCTGAACCAACTTGGCGACGCGTTGAAGCGGATTCGCGACGAAGGCGCGCCGGAACTCGAAGAGGCGGCGCGGTTTTGGGCGTCGAGCGCGACAAGCGCCGCGCGGCGGAATTTGCCGTCGAACTGGCGACTCGGCGCCGCGATCGAAAACGTCGTCAAGCGGTATCCGGGCGGCTTCGTCTTCGCGATGGCGGGCGTTCCGACGACCGAAGGGGCGCCGCGCGGTCGCGTCGAACCGGGATTCGCGAAGGGCTTGTCGCGTTCCGTTACGTCGAAACCGGGATTTTACGCCCGGTACCACGAAACCGGCTATAAAGCGAACGGACGCTATAAAACGCGTCCGCGCTTTTACTTGCGCAAAGCGAAAAGAGCGGCGGAACCGGAAGGGCGCGCCGCCGTCGAAGAGGCTTGTCAAAAGATCGCGGAACGAATGCGCTCGGCGGTCGCGGAGGAAACGGCGAAAGGCGGTTCGCGATGAACGGGCGTTGGGCGGCGAACAAAGCGGCGACGTTCGTCGATTATTGCGGCGTTTTCGCGGAGGCGGTTCGCGCTTGCCTTGTCGACGGGCCGCTCGAACTCGGCGGGGAGTGGTTCGCGGCGGAGCGCGTTTGGAGCGACGCGAATCCGGGACGCGAATGGACGGGCGCGCCGACCGTCGAGTTTTCCGAAACGAACCGCGAACGAAAGTTTTATCTCGACGGGACTTGTCGCGACGTCGCCGACGTCTCTTGTTTGATTCGAACGACGGGACGAGCGGCGGCGGTCGAGGCTTGCGCGACGTTCAAGGAAAGCGTCGTCGCGCCGACGCTTCGGCGACTCGTCGCGTCGGGGGCGATCGACGATTATCGCTTCGGCGACGCCGGAGTCGAGCCGGACGTTCGCGGGCTCGCGATCGGCGGGAGCTATTTCGGGTTCGTCGACTTTTCGGCGATTGGGAAACGATTTTTTTTGGAGGATTGAAGAGAATGTCGATTCAGAACGCTTTTAAAATGTTCGTCGGGTTCTTCGCGCAAGACGCGACCGGCGCCGCCTATGCGCCGCTCGACGATCCGGCGTATTCCGCGTTGAAATTCGGAAAGAATAACTTGATCCCGCTCGAGCTGGAGCTAACGAACGTCGCGCGGGGGGAAACGACGACCGAAACGCGGGAAAAGAAGGCGATTACCGACCTCGACCGCTGGACGCGTTTTAGCGTCGGAAAGAAAAAACAAGGGGAAATTTCGTTCAACGCGGAACGACCGCTCGATATGTCGGCGCTCGACGCGGCGCTCGAAAAACTCGACGTCGACGAACCGGAACTCGGGCTTCTCGTCGTCGGCGAATACAAGGAGACGACGACGGACGGCAAACGCGTTTTCGACGTCGTTTTCGCGACCGCCGCGTTTTACGTCGCCGGGGGCGGGCTCAACGGCGAAGCGGCGGGGGCGCTGACGTCGGCGATCAAGTTTCAGCCGACCGGGAAACCGCTCGACGGGACGGCGGCGAATCGAACGACCGCGACCGTCGATCTCTCGACGAACGAAGTCGTCTTGGAAACGACTCAAAAGCAAAGTTAACGAAAGGAAAGCAAGATGAAGATTAAATCGATCGCGGAACTCGAACGTCGCCGAATCGACGTTTCCGAATGGAACGACGAAATCGACGCGTTTTTTCAACCGCTCGACGGCCCGGCGGCGCTCGTTTTCAACGACTGGTTCTTGGAGTACCGCGACAAGACGATTCCGACGGAAGCCCGGTTTGCGGCGGCGTTTAAGGCGGCGAAAGCGACGCTCGTCGACGGCGACGGGAAGCCGATTTTGAGCGACGCCGACTTCGACGCGGTCAAGGCGGCCGCGTTCGCGCCGCTGTCGCGCGTCTTCACTTACGGGCTCGACCCGGATTTTGTCGACGAACGGTTCAAAAAAAAATCGTCGACGACGCCGACTTCGCCTTCCTCTTCCGACTCGCCTTCGCGCTGAAAAAGAGCGTTCAAGAGGTCTTGGCGCTTCCGGAGTGGGAGCGCGAAGGTTGGCGAATGCTTTTCGAAGTCGTCGGGCCGCTCGACTGGCGCCGGGAAGATTTTCGCGACGCGCGACGGATTCAATGGAAGGCGGCTGACGCCGCGCCGGTCGCCGACTTCGTTCTCTTCCCGGAACCGGGGACGAAGACCGGAGCCGCGTCGAACGTCGCGACGACGGAAGAGGAGGCGTTCGCGCTTTTCGATTCGGGGCGTCGCGCCGCCGTTAACGGCTGAAAAAAGAGGGGCGAGCGGTTGCGGCGCGGCTTGCTTTCGCGTACAATAAAGAGGGGAGCGGGCGCCGATTCGGGCGGCGTTTCTCTTGGACATAGTTGGACTTAACGCGAAACGGCGAAAGGCGCGAACAATGAACGGGGCGAGCGGAGCGAACGGGACGAACGGCGCGAAAACAAACGAAACGCAAGCGGGCGAATTGGAGTACCGGGTCGCTTACCAACGGCGCGACGGCGGGCTCGTCGTCGGAACGCTCGACGACTTGGCGACGGATTGGCGCGTCGGAGCGGTCGACGCGTCGGCGTCGGTTAGCGTCGACGGCGAACGTCGAACGGCGGCGGACGTCCTCGACGAATACGCCGAACGCGCGGCGGAGCGAGAACTTGGCGAAACTCGCGAGGAAGCGCGCAAGAGGGCGAACGAAGGGAAGGCGGCGCTGATTGGCGCGGCGTTTGTCGCGTTCGTTTTTTTAACGCCCGCCGTTATGGCGCCGGAAGCGATCGTCGGGGCGCTTTTGGCGGGAATACCGACGTTTCTTGTCGGCGCGATCGGGGCCGTTCTCGCCGGAAGCGAACGCGACTGGGAGCGAAGACTCGACGAAGCGAAAGCGCAAATCCTTAGACGAGACGGAGAAGGAGAAGAGGTTTGGCGAAATTCATCGACGTCGGCGTTAAGTTTGTCGCCGACGCTTCCGACCTCGACGTCAAATGCAACAAGAGCGTCGAACAGCTTAACGCGTCGTTGACGAAAACGCAAAAAACGTTAGGGCGTGTTGTCATTAACGGTTAAGTAAAATAACGATTGTT
The DNA here is from genome assembly GCA_017937485.1 of Thermoguttaceae bacterium. GTDB lineage: Bacteria > Planctomycetota > Planctomycetia > Pirellulales > Thermoguttaceae > RUG369. The sequence continues at coordinate 97 of JAGBDN010000087.1, read as the reverse complement.
ACAAAGTTTAAAAACGCCGAAAACATAACGTCGAGTTTATCGTAACGCGTCGCGATTCGCCGGAAGTCCTTGATACGTCGAAAGAAACGCTCGATTT
>JAGBDN010000086.1 GCA_017937485.1 Thermoguttaceae bacterium | reverse complement strand
GCCGACCGGATGTTCCGAGGTTTTGAGCGCGGCAAGAGCGCAAGCGAACTCTTCGGTTTGAGTCAGGTCGGCTTCCTTACCTTTTTGAAGTAGCTCTTTAAAACACTTAAACTCGCTAAGGATACGCCCTTGACATTGAATCTCCCAAGCCGCCGGATTCAGGTAACGCTCAAGTCTTCTGAGCGTTCGACTAAGCTCTTGAAGGCGCTCGCAAGCGTCGGCGCCAAAAACCTCGGCGATTTCTCTGTCGTTTAAACTCGTCTCCAATAGAGCTTTATCGCGCGGCGACAAGAGCTTCGCAAGTAACTCCGCGATTTCCGGCTCAAATCGTTCATTTATTATCATTGTTTTCCACTCTCAAAATAACGTCGCGGGCCTAGCTTAGCGGTTGAGCGCCACTCGCGCGCCAAGCGACTTTCGGGACGGGTAGCCGGTCGCCTCGAAAGCGTTTGTCGCCCGCGACGTTTTCAGCTTGTTGTCAATCCGTCTTCAGTGTTGCTAATCCTTATTTTCCTGCGGTTTCGCGTCGAACTTCATCCGTTGCATTCCTCCGACCAGATCGAGCGTCTCTGTAAGCAGTTTTTGCGCCGTTTTGAAAAACTCTCGCAAATCGCAGTCGTTCGCCTTACTCTGGATTGCAGCTAGAATCCCTTCGAGTGCCGCGATTTTTGTGCCAACATTTCCTAAAAAAAACCGAAAGTCGTCGTCGGTATGATCGCAATAATTAGGCAATATCCAACCGCTCGCCTCGAGTTGCGCCACCGTGTAAGGCGAATCGTTCGCAAAAACCGTCGTTGGGCACGCCGGTATTGGCTTGCATGTCTGGAGAGTGCCGTCGCGTCCGATGAAAAACACTTCGTTATTCTCGCCGTCGGGAGCCGCAATCGCGTACACCCTTTTTTCTCGCATTCGCGTCAATGCCTCTGAGTACTCATACAATCTCGGCATCTTTTTTTTCCTTTCTACTTTCCTTGATAAAGCGTCAAGCGACGCCTCAAAATCAAAAACCGGGGCGGGACTCGAACCCGCCGCGCCGATGGGGCAACGCAACCGTTCCGGCTTCCATAGCGACCGGGACTAGCTTATCGGCGGACTGACGCCTTTAAGCGTCGACGCTTGCGGTGGAACACGGCGCCGCTTGCGTCGACGTTGTCTCCCGGTCGCTATTATTGCGACGGCTACTCCATCACCTTCATCGCGGTGTAGACGCCGTCAACGTAGGCCTCGACAAGCCTGAATAGGTTCTCGTTCAAGCCTCGAATCTTTTCGATAAACGTCAGTTCTCGTTCTTGCTCGTTTTTCATTTCCCACCCTTTCAAAACTAAGAGCCGCAACCCAAGCCCTTCGCAGACACCACTCAACTACAGGCAATCTCAAAAATCCGGAGCTGTGCGGATTTTCAAAATTTTCGTCGGTTGCGGCTCTCTTTCCCTCTTACGCCCTCAATTATACCGATTTTCGGTATAAATCAACCGGTATCCAGTATTTTTTTTAAGATTTCTTGTTTGTTTACCGGTTTTCGGTTTTCTGGATTCGGATATAATAACGCCTATAGGAGGGCTTTGCTTATGGAGACACTTGCAAAACGGATACAGAGATTGCGTAATACCCTTAATCTCAACCAAACAGACTTCGCTGGTCGTATTGGTCGTAAACAGCAAACAATCGGGGGCTGGGAACGCGGCGACCGTGTCCCCGATTATGCGATTGCCGCGCTTGTACAAACGTTTGGAGTCTCGGAACGTTGGCTCCGCACGGGCGATGGCGAAATGTTCGAGGCAAGAGCAGACGTAGCAGCGGCGTTCGCCTCCCAAACCGAACGAACGCTTGCCGAGCAGTTTTTGCTCAAAAAATTTCGCGAATTGTCGCCGGAGTTACAAAACGACGTCCTCGGCTTCTGCGCGTTCTTGATAGATGAGAACGCTAAACATTTAAAAAAATGTCTCGATGAAGTCGCTGACGCTTCTAGCGAGAGCGGCAACGTCGGAGACGATTCAACGCCTTAACCGCCAACATTAACCCCTTCACCACTAACATAAACGTTTGCCGTCGCAACACCACCTCGCGGCGGCAACGGGAGCTGTAAAATGATTGATGTTAATATTTTTCTTGCATTCACGGGCGCAGACAATGAGTTAAAAAAACTTGCCGCTCAAAAAATTACAACTTGGAATAGTACCCATACGCATCTTGGTTATCATTTTCACCCCCGTGACTGGTTAACCAACTCTACCCCAGAAACAAGTGCAGAACATCGGGATGGCCAATTCTTCATCAACAAACAAGTTATCGATAAATGCGAATTAATGTTTGCGCTTATAATCAATGGCGTCGGCACCCCCTATATTTGCGAAGAAAAACGTTATCCTTGCGCAGTACTCTACGAGGTAGATTACCATCGAAAGAACGGAAAACGAGCTTGCATTTTTTTAAATAACGACGAACCAAGGCAAGAACACTTCCAGTTTGCGCGTGACAATGGAATGGGCTTGTTTTGGTGCGGAAACGAACCTCAATTTAAAGAAATGATTTACGAAAAAATCGATCAAATTTTAATGGAGTATACAACCCAAGAATTTCAGCTCGACCCTTTTTGGGATAAAAATGATACTATCGCCCAAAATGCTAAAAAGGTCGTTCTCGAAGCATATCGGTTTGGTATGAGTTTTACCGTTGTAAACATCAGTTGCATAAATAAAGCCTTTTATCTTGCCGGAAAAGAGCAAAAAAAATTTTTTGAATGCGATATTAACGAATCGACAGAAATTCTTATGCGCCTGAAAGAAGAAGAGTTGATTCAAAATTTAGTCAGTGTTGAACCCAACGATGAGTATGCGCTTATCCTACGTGATCTAGGGTATTCTGGACTCAAAGAATATTACTACCACAAATACGGAAAACCTGTTCGTATTGGTTCGAGCGCGCATCGGGTAACCAAGATTGGACGTTTGTATTGTCAGAAGTTTGGGGACGCCAATAATTCAAAGCAATGACCGCCAGTTCACTTGAATCTTAACTTAATCTAAAAACCGCCGCTTTGTCGCCGCAACACCGCTTCGAGACGGCAAAGCAAGGAATCGCCAAAATGAATTTGAAAAACGTCGGGAGCGTTGCGCTCTCGCTGGTCGCCGTCGCGTGTATTGCGCTCGGCGTTGGGTATAACGCGTCAACTTTGGGAAGCGACGGCGCCAAGGTCGACGCCGCGCAAGAACCGCCGTCGACAAACGCAACCGCGCAACCGGAAACGCCGCCTGCGCAAGAAGCCGCGTCGTCGGAAACGACGTCAGCGGAACCCCAAAAGCCCCAACAAGACGACGAAACGAAATTTCAATGGTCTTGGAAGACTATCAGTTTCTTGTCACTCGGCGCTTGGCTTCTTGTAGACTTCATTACGGCGTTCTACTCGCAACTCCGCGATCGCGCGGTTATAGGAATAATAGGTTTTTTAATGAAATTTGGCCCCTCAATCGTCAGTTTTTTGAATCCCGCTCGCGCAAACTCTCAATCGTTAAAAATCGAGCAACTTTCCGACGCGGCTCTTGAGCTGTTTCTCGCCGCGTTAGAGCGTCACGCCGTTCGAATAACGGCTACCGCGAACGACTTCGTTTTAGTAAGAGACGGAGATTCCTCAACAGATTTTTCACCGCGCAATCTTAAAGATGAACCGTCCCGCGTTCTTGCGGAACTTGAAACGGTTCGATTAGTCGCCCAAGAATCGAAAGGTATTTTCAAGGTTGAAGAACAAGATAAAGAAATTCTCAAAGCGTTGTCAGACGAAATCGACTTGCGCGTCTATCGCGAAATCCTCGCTGACAACAGTCTGCGCGAATTTTTCGAAAGAGTCCAAACTCCCGACGCGCTATTAACAATAAAGTTTGGGATTGCGCCTAAACTTCACGGGATTATCGCCGAGCGTCCCGAAAACCGCCGCCCGATATTGCAATTTCCACTCCCGCTTGGCGAAGTGTTGAAAATTGGCGTATTTTTACAAAACGCTAAGTTAATCGAAGGGTGGTACGAATCCTTTCCAGGAACTAACCAACGGATGATATGCAAGCTCCCGCAAGTCGATCCCGACGCTCCGGGGATACGGTTTGTCGAAGAACTTCTCGAACTCGACCAGTTGCCGCAACAGTTAACCGGCGCGTTTTCTGAACGTGGAAAGATTATTTGCCGGATGTTTCAAAAGTAATCGGTTGACGCTCAGTCCACCAAACGTTCGAAAAATAATCTTGTGCAAGTACTTGCCTAAAACGCCGAACGACGTTAAAATAGACGTAGTCAAATCGCTCAATTTCACCCCCTAAACCTCGCTTCGTTCGTCGCGCGCCACTTTAAGACGAACGAAGCCCAAAGGTAGCTAAAATGACGGAAGAAAAACGTAAAGACAACGCGCCGTCCGTTACTTGGGCGGCGATTAAAACGGAGTTTAAAGCAGTGTGCGCGCTTGAATCCTATTTGCTAAAATCCGACTTCCTGTTACCGCTCGTCAGTCGCAACGACCGCGATATATCTTGGGACGGGAAAATCAACCTTTTTGCCAACCCTCAAATGAGAGCGCGCGATTTCATCGGAAGCGCGAGCATCCAAGTAAAGGGACAACGCGTTCGCCAATTTCCCAAAGAAGGTTCGACGCCGAGCTTCCAACTCCGCGTCGACGACCTTCGAAATTATCAAAATAACGGAGGCGCTATTCTTTTCAACGTGCGCTTTGTCGGCGACGATTTCCGCATTTACTACGCCCTTTTGTTTCCGTCCCTGATTAAAAAACGGCTTCGACAAAAGCCTAACGCCAAATCATTCGCTATTAAATTAAAAGAGTATTCGGAAGACCCCGGAATTCAAAAACGACTTATCGAATATTTTTTAGAGCATTCAAGCAAGCAAGCGTTGTTCTACTCTCGTTTTGCATCCGAGTTCGATGCGAATGAAATCTTAAAAAACGGCGAGTACAATATTGAACTCCGATGGTTCGGCAAGAACCAAGGCGCCGCGTTCCCCTATTTTGCCGAGGACGTCCTTGTTTACGCGGTCGATAAATCAACCGGACTTTGGATTCCGCGCGACGAACTTGAATGCGTTAGCGTAACGACTCATTGGACAAGCGCGATCACCGTTGGTGAAGAAGAATTTTTCTCCTCGTTCGCCCTCAAGGAAACCCGCGACGAACAAGAGTATTTTATCGGCAATAAACAAATCCGTTTCAAAAACGGCGCTCTCAACGCCGACTTTGACGGCCCGCTCGCTCAATCGATTTTAACATTGCGTTTTATCATCGCATTTTTCGAAAACGGAGGTTTTACGCTCGGACGGCATTTAAAGGGACAACTTAATCGCGTCGAGGGACGCGAAGAAGAAATCGCGCGTCTTCGTCAATACCTTGAAATTCGCGAACGCGCGGCGCAACTTTTTAACGCGTTAAGACTAGACGTCAACGCGGATACGACAAAGTTCACTTCCGAAACTTGGTATTCAATCGATGTATTGGCGACGGCGCTTATAGACCGGCGTCCGGTTTTCGGATTAAAGCCTGAACCGCAAGGCGCCGCCGTTCCAGTTTGCTTTGAACTTATCGGACAAGAAATTGCGTTGCGCGCCGAACCAACGGAAGAAAGCGGTTACTACCGGCTTTTTGACCTTTTCGCCCCAGATTCGAACGTTGTGCGCGCGGCGGCGTTTTTCCTACAACTTAAAAAAGACTTTTGGGTTCGGTGCGCTAATTTTAATTGCGACACGCTTGTTTCAGCGTTTCACGAAGCGTCCCTTCCCACGATCGCCGATAATGTCAACAATTTACTATTAGAACTTCTTCTCGCGTTCGACGAATGCCAAAAACTAGGAGACGAGGCGCGAGCGGAAGCGTTGCTAAAGGCGGCGCAACGCCTTAACGAATGGACGCTTGCGCAAGATAAATTCAACGCTATTTACCAGCTGAACCGACTTCAAATTATCAAGCGTCAACGCGCTTTAAATCCGGAAGAGGAAGCGTTGGCGCTTGAAATTTTCGACGCGGCTTGCGACTCAATAGCGCATTTAACCCGAATCGTCGCATCCGCTCTATTGGACGACAAGGCGCGCGTTCGAAAATGTTGGCGCGATTTGTCCCCGGCGGAAAAAAGAGATTTTCGAGGTTGGCCGATTTCTCGTTTCGTCGACGTCAAAGAACTTCCTCTCGAAGTCGACGACGCCGAAACAAACTAACTTAGACGACAACTTTTGTTCCCTCCGCTAAGTCGCGTCGGCATAAAGGGACTGAAGACACAAAAGATTTTAAACCGGGAAGAAAAGAGCTAATCGCAGGCGTTTTAGCAGGTCGCGAAGACTTCGCGTTTGTTTTTACGAAGGTTTAACCCCCCCTAGGTCTCTAAGCGAAAGGGCTTTCGAACGCTCGGAAGTCCTTTTTTATTTCTTGCGACGTCCTTCTCCAAGAGTTCGGCGCCGCGCCGCCCGGCGTCCCCCTTGAAAATTTTTCGCGGTCGGGGATAATAAAAGCGCAACGTTTTAGCGGTCGCCAAGACAAAAAAGGAGTAAAAGATATGGCGACGCTTATTAAAAAAACAAACAAAAAAGGCGGCAAACGCTTCGAAATTCAGTTCTACTGGGACAGTCGCCGTCGAACGGTCGTTCTCGGTTCGCGGTATTCGGAGCGTCAAGCGGGCCTCGTCAAGTGTCAAATCGAGCGTTTAATCGATTGCGCCGCGACGAACCGCGACCCCGACCAAGCGCTCGAAGCGTGGAGCGAAACGCTCGACGACGCTTTGCGCGAAAAACTCGTCGCGCTCGGCTTGCTCGCCCAAAACGAGCGGTTGACGCTCGGCGAAGTTTGGGAACGGTTCGTCGATTCGCAACGATTCGCCCGATTCGCCGACAACACGGCGCGAAATTACCTCGCCGTCCGGAAGCGTTTTTTCGAATTTTTCGACGAACGCGACCCGAGCGACGTCGTAACGAAAGTCGACGCCGCCGAGTGGCGCGAATCGATGATCGCCGAAGGTTTCGCCGAAGCGACGGTCGCGGGCGCGGTAAAATGCGTCCGAACGGTCTTCCGTTGGGCGGTCGACGCGACGTTGATCGAATCGCATCCGTTCGACGCGATTCCTCGCGGCTCGTTCGAAAACAAATCGCGGGAGTTTTTTATTCCGCTCGATTGGTACGCTCGACTTCTCGACAAGTGTCCCGATCAAGAGTGGCGAACGCTTCTCGCGCTTTGTCGAATCGGCGGGCTTCGCTGTCCTTCGGAGACGTCGGCGGCGCGTTGGGAAGACGTCGATTGGGAGCGCGGAACGCTTTTGGTTCGCGATTCCAAACGGAAGAGAACGCGTTTGATTCCGCTTTTTCCGGAACTTCGGCAAGAGCTGGACAAACAGTTTTTCGAGACGCAAGGCGACCCGAGCCCGTATATTATCGCACGTCGACGCGGGCCGTCGGCGAACTTGCGAACGTCGTTCGCGCGGATTGTGTTTTGGGCGGGGCTTCCTCAATGGGAGCGGCTTTTTCACAATCTTCGCGGTTCGCGTTCGTGCGAACTTTTTTCGGCGTACCCGGCGCACGTCGCTTCGGCGTGGATGGGCCACGCGGAAAAGGTGGCGAACGCGCACTACCTTCACCCGACCGACGACGATTTCGCAAGGGCGAACGGGCGCGCCACCGACCGCGCTTCGGGCGCCGGAACAATCCCCCAAGACGCGCCTGCAGTCGCGGGTTTTACGCCTGCTAAAACGCCTGCGACGCCCTAAGGGATTCCGGCGCAAACTAAGGGATTTCGCGCGTCGACCCTCTCGGAAAAACGCGCGATTCAAACATATTTTGAACGCTTAACCCCAATAAAAAAGGGCTTTAACGACGAATCGTTAAAACCCTCGAAAACTATCGGTAGTACCCCCTAGGGTTGGGACTGAGTTTCTGTTAGCCGTTGAGGTTGCGCAAGTTAGCGCGGCTCTTTCTAAGCTGGCTACTGTACGTTATACGGTGTTTCGCGAAATTGCGGAACGCGTTTTTCTCTATTTTTCTTCTTGCAAAGAAGAAAAACCCTCTTTGAATTTCTCTTTGCCGCCCCCTCCGTCGCCGTTTCGGTCGCTCGCCCAAAAGGCGCGAGAACGATTTTGACGACGCAACGTTCAGCGGAGCGCCGCAAAATTTGCGCGACTCAAAAAAAATCAAAATTTTTTCGCGAAAAAATTTTTAAGGCGAAGCCGCTTTTTTTTGACCAAGCGGAAATTTTGTAGAGCGGAGCGAGCCGCGCCCGGGCGACCGAAACGGAGACGGAGGGGGCCCCCCTCTGTTGTTGGCGAGGGAGCGGAAAACCGGCAAGCGCGAACCGCCGAACCGCTCCGCGCCGCCTTCGGGGCGAATTGGAAAGAAGAATTTCAACAGGCTTAAATCTATTTAAAGGTGAAGTAATGAGAAAAGGCAATAAGATTTTTGTAGCGTTGAGCGCAAACTTCGAACGCGCTAACTCTCCGTTTTGCATTGGTTGCGTTAAGCCGGACGAATCGGCGGCGCTCGACGAACTTTTCGCGTTTCCGGAAACGATAACGCTTCCCCTGTTAGACGTCGACGCGCAACAACTGCGCGACGCCGCGACCGGCGCGGCAGTAGTCCCGCGGGCTGCGTCCTCGCGGGACGCTGCGACCGGCGCGGCGGGCCGCCTCGGCCCCCCGACAACTAACAGGGGGGGCTTCACACGTATTAACCCCGATTCCCAACCCTCACCCCCCGACGAACCTTCTCGCGTCGGTTCCGCGACACGTGCGGGGACGGAGTTCGGCGGTCTCGCAAACATCGAATATTACGGCGGTTACGACGGCGGATGTGAAATCGGCTATTATGGAAACTGGGTCGAAGACCCGGAAACGGGCGCCGCGTTCGCCGACGATTTGGAGCCGCGACTGGCCGCCTTGAAAGAGCAAGCGACGAAGTGCGAAGGCGAAGCGGTCGCGACAATCGACCTGGCCGGCGCGAAGTTCGTCGTCGGCCCGCGCGGTTCCGGCGGCAAGGGTTGCACTTACGCCTATATCCTTAAAGGCGAAGGCGTTACGTTGCTTATTCATAACAACCCCAAGGGCGATATTCAACCGGTGCGCGTTCATTTCGGTTTCTCGATTCTGCACGGCAAGAGGTTTTTCGGCGTCGTCGATTGGGTGGAACATCTTTTGAAAGAAATCGGTTTCGAAATTGAACGTTCTAAGGTAAGTCGCGTAGATTTACAAGTTACGCTGACCGTCGACCCTCAAATTTTGTTTGCGGCAATCCGTAACGGGCAAGCGGTTATGTCGGCTCGCGGTCGCAAGTGGGAGGAAAAAGGCGGTCGCGTCGAAACGTTCACCGCCGGAAGCGATACGCAAATTTGCATTTACGACAAGCGGCAAGAGCTTTTAGTTAAACAAGATACGGCGAAAACTGCGGCGGTTTTTTCGATGTTTCAAGACGGTTTTTTCGACTTAACCCGCGTCGAATATCGTTTGCGACGCAAGGCGTTAAAAGCGGTGGAAATCCATACCGTGCAAGACTTAAAGGAGAAAGAAGCCGACTTAATCGACTATCTGACGACGCGCTGGTTCCGGATTCTGAACTGTCGACCGTCGAAGGGGAACGAAACGCGTTACAAGGCGCACCCGGTTTGGAAGCTCGTAACCTACGCCTTTAAAACGGTTTTCGACGAACAAAACAACGTCGACGACGGCGACAAAAAGCCGTTCCAACGTCGCGACCCGAATATAGTTCGATGCGAACCGGAGGAACTCGTTTCGCAAGCGGTCGGCGTTTTGGCGAGTTACATTGCGCAAAAATTCGGCTATCAGAAGGATATTAAAAAGGTGTGGCGTTATGTAACGGAACTGTTGGAACTCCATTTGCCGCAAATATTTAAGAAAGCGAACTATCGAGCGCGGAAGACGGAGCTTGAAAAGGGCGTTTTCGTCGAGTCGTCGGACTCGCTCGCCGAGATGGCGGACGCTTCGGGCGGTTTCGGCTTTGACGATTGCGGCGGCGGTCGGTCGAGCGTTTTGGATTGGCTGAAAGGGGCGGTCGTTTCGAACCCGACGAAGCGGCTTCCGTCGTTGACGCCGCCCGTTCCTTCGCCGGTTCCGTTTTAGTAAGTTATGGACTGGCAACAGATAAAGAAGCGCGTTTCGCTCGTCGAGATACCGGGAATGGAGCCTTTCGACGTTCGCGACAAGATGGCGCAATATATGGCGACCATTGCGGAGAATCGACGCCGCTTCGCCGAACGCAAGCCGCGCTATTTGAACGGTCTGCCGGTTGACGAACCGGACGACGAAGACGCGCCCTTGTACCCGCCGCCCCCTCCGCCGCTTCGCCGGAAGCGTCGACCGCCCGCGACGTTGTTCGATTGGGACGATTTTTGAAAAATTCTTGCGTATATGACGCCACCCCTTGACAACGAGAAAAAAGGGGGGTATCATATACGCCGCAAGGAGAAAACGCCATGGCTTACAGCGAAAACACCCCTATCGAACGTCGGCGAGTTCGCGCAACGGTTACGGTCGACCCGAATATTTATAAACGCATTAAGAAAATCGTCGACGCCGGGAAGCGCGAAAGTGTTTCGGCAATAATCGAGGAAATGGCCCTTGGCTATTTGCACATTATCGAGCACGATTGCGGGCCGGAGTTTATCCAGTCCGACCGTATGAATTTGCGCGTCCTTCCGGCGTTGCTTAAAGCGGTTTCGGTGCTTGTCGACTCGGCTAAACTTGGTGAAGCGGCGGCCCTCGCTTACGACAAAAAAGCCGTTCAGAAGCAACTTCGCGAACTGCCACCCGCCGTCGACCCCGACGACGAAGAGGACGAAGAACCCGCCCAACGTCTGGCGAAGAAGTCTAAAAAATCGACGAAGAAGCGATAGGATAAATTTTAATGGCGACCGTCAGCAAACCCTACCGACACAAAAGCGGCTCGCTTGCCAGCGATTATAAAATGAACGGCAGGCGGCAAACGTGGTATTTTTCGAAAGACGCGTCCGTTCAAGACGCCGAAAGTTTCCGCGTTTTCTTACAAGAGCTTTTGAACTCGCGTATCCTTGGTATGGACCCTAACGCCCATTGTTGCGAACGGATCGCCGCGCTTGCTCCGGAAATTGTCCGAAAGCTCGTCGATCGCGGCTTTCTTTCGTCGCGTTTTTTGCCGGTAACGCTCCCGACGCTCGGCGAACTTTGCGCCGATTATATGAAGGTCTACGAAAACGCGCAAGGCGAAAAGGCCGAAAAGACGTTAGCGAATAACCGGCAAGGCGTCGCCAAACTATTGGCCTTCTTTCCGCCAAACGTTCGCATCGATGAAATCACCCCGGCGAAAGCGCAAGATTTTCGTCGTTGGCTACTTGGCGCTAAGAAGCAAGGCGGCGCCGGTCTCGCTCCGTCGACCGTTTCGGGATATATCAAAGTGGCGAAGCGGGTTTTTAAACGCGCCGTCGATTTAAAGTTATTGCCCGAAACTCCGTTTAAAGAGGTGAAAGCGGGAAAACAAAACAACAAAGGAAGAAAACGTTATCTTCCGCTCGACCGTTTTTTCCGGGTTCTTCATAAAATACCCGAATTGGGTTCGCGTTGGGCGGAACAGATTAAGGCGGAGCTGCGTTTAGCTCTTGCGTTCGGACGACTTGCCGGGGTTCGCCTTCCGCACGAGATTAAAAACTTGAAATTTAGCGATATGGAAGTTCCGTCGCCGATTCCGGGGTGCGCGTCTTCGCTTGGTTTTCAAATTGCCGACAAAACGAAGACCGGCGGGCGCTGGGTTCCGATGATTCCGGATTTTCGGCGTGAATGGGAACTTTATTGTTCGACTTTGGAAAAGAAAACGGAATACGTTTTTCCGGAATTACACAAAAAATCTAAATCGTGGCTTTACGGTCGGCTTCAACGAGCGTTGGCCGATATGAACGAGGAAGACTGGCCGGTTCTTTTACACACCCTGCGCACGTCGTGGATTAACGATATGGAGGAAAAAGGGGTAGGTTCGGCAAGTTTAAGCGATTGGGTCGGTAATAGCGAAGAAGTCCGTCGTCAGCATTACGAACTGGCTCACCCGGCCGACTTGGCCAAAATTGTGGGCGATTTTGCCGCGACAGTCAAAAAATCTTCAGTATTTACTACGGTAAACGCTCCGGTCGGGGCGGGTTCGTTCGACGACCCGTTCGGGGCTATGCTGTCTACGCTGTCCGGGCAAATTGCGCAAAAGATGGGAAATATGTCGAGTTTGGCGCTCGATTACGTTGGCGGTTTGGAAAAGATTTTTGAAGGTCTAAGCCGTTGTGTTTCTTTAAGTTGCGACGACAAAAAAGAGCTTGAAAGAACGTTTGGCGAAGAGATTGAGGCAATGAAAAAGGTAAGCGAAGCGTTAGACGCTTGCGCTTACCTTAATGAAATGTCTGACGAAATAATCGACAAAATTTGTGAAAAAGTACCCCCTAGGGGAATCGAACCCCTGTTTGCGGACTGAGAATCCGACGTCCTAGGCCACTAGACGAAGGGGGCGCAAACGGTTAAACGGCGAGCCAACGAACGACTCAACGTTTGTTACTTTTGTATTATCGCCGAAAAATCTAAAATGTCAAGCGTTTTTTTATTTTTATTTTTTGCGTGGGAAACGGCGTCCACCCGTCGCTGAAAACGCCTCGACACGATATGTAACGGCGCAACGGCGTTTCATATCGCGGAAAACCTCTCGCCTCGACATTTAGCGACGAACGGTTACCGACGTTAAAACCTTTGCGCCTCGCGAAAAACGTCTTAGCGCACGCTCGGCGCAGGACGGTGAGCGGAGCGAAGGCGGTGCGCGCATCGTAGAAAACGTCTCGCCACGATAAACAGCGCAACGGCGTTTAATGTCGCGGAAAACTCGCCGCGATTTAGCGCAGGGCGGTTATCGGCGCGAAGACGTTCGCCTATCGCGAAAAACATTTTGGCGCCCCTCAACGCCGGTCGGTTAGCGTAGCGAAGGCCGCGCGTCGTCGAAAACGTCTCGCCACGATAAACGGCGCAACGGCGTTTTATATTGCGGAAAACCTCTTGCCGCGACATTTAGCGCAGGGCGTTTACCGGCGCAAAGAGGGGCGCGCATCGTGAAAAAACTTCGGCGCGACGCTCGGCGCAGGACGGCGCCGCCCTAAAGATGTTCGCGTATTGCGAAAAACATCTCGGCGCGCCCCTCAACGGCGGGCGGGCGCCGGCGCGAAGTCTCGGAGACGTCGGAGTCGGCGCGGAAGTCTATTCAACGCAATATTTAACGCCTCGCGTTAACAATTTCGGCTAAAGCCGCGATTACGCGCGTTGCGTCGCGACGGAATTTCAACGGCAAAACGCTTAGATTTCAAAACAAGCCGCAAGGCAAAATTGGTAATCCGCGCCCAGTGTTCGTCGGACTCCCTCAATTTCAAAGCAAATTCTCGAGACAAAATTAACAATCCGCGCACGATATTCGTCGGACACCCTCAATTTCAAAGCAATTTCTCGAGACAAAATCAACAATCCGCGCACGATATTCGTCGGGCGTCTTCAATTTCAATACAAATTTCCGAGGCAAAATTGGCTATTCGCGCACTATGTTCGTCGGGCGCCTTCAATTTCAAAGCAAGTTCTAGAAGTCAAATCGGCAATCCGCGCCCTACCTTCGCCCGGACGCGCTTGGATTTCAAATTAAGTCAAGGCCAAATTGGCAATTCGCGCCCAACGTTCGAGCGGTTCGCTTAGATTTCAAAGCAAGTTCCCGAGGCAAAATAGGCGATCCGCGCGCCCAACGTTCGCCGAACTCGCTCAAACGCAACGCGACCGCTGCAGTGTCCGGTAAAATATTGCGTCGGCCAAGCGCGCAAACGTTCGGCGATCGCGTCGAGCGTTCGCTCCGAAATCGGAACGCCGCGACTCGGAATCGACAGGTGAAAACCGCCGATCGCGACGTCCGGCGCCGCGCCCAAAATCTCCGTCGCTCGCGTCATCGCCGAAACAATTCCTCGATGCGCGCAACCAACAAAGAGAATCTTGCGCCCGGTTTCCGTCGTCGCAATCAAATGTTGCTCGTGTAAAAAACGGTCGGGACGGTATTCAAAAACGCGCTCGTTGTTAAAATCGGCGTTATGGGGCAAGTTTGCCGTTTTTGGCGCGAACAACGGCAATTGCCGACGCTCTCCGGCTTTTTTATCCTCTCCGTTTTCGCTATCTTTACCGTCGGAGACGCTTTTTTCTTGCCGCTTTCCCGCTCCGTTCGACGGCGCCAATTCGAAACGCTCGAAAAGCGTCGCATTGCCCTCCGAACGGAATTCCGGCGGATCCGAGGGCGCGTCGGAAAAAAGAATCGTTTCGGCGTCGAGCGCAAACGTTCCGCCGGTCGGCGTTCGGACGATTCGCGCTTCGTTTTCCGGCGCGACGCGAACGCCAATATCGGCGTATTCGCCGGACGGCCGCAACGAATAATACGATTGCAACGCTTTTTCCGACGCGTAAACCGGAGCGACGCGATTTTTTTCGAAAAACGTCGCCAAACCGCCGCCGTGATCGCGATGTCCGTGCGACAAAAACGCCGCGTCGACCGCCGAAACGTCGACGCCGAGCCGCTCCGCGTTGCGCAGAAAAACCGAAGTCGCGCCGAAGTCGAAGAGAAAACGTCGCGTCGGCGTCTCGACGTAAAACGAAAGTCCGTGTTCCGCTTCAAATTCCGGCGACGACGGCGCATTTTCGCATAAAACGGCGATTTTCATTACGGCGCTCCTTTTTTCCGGCGTTTTTCTAACGTTTTAAAACGACTTTGCGCGACGGCGACCTCCAAACGCCCTAAACCGAGAATTCGGAAGGAAATATTTTGACGACGCGTCCCCAACGGCAAACGGACGGCGCGCTTGGCAAATTTCGGGAAAAATCGGAGGCGCGCCGGTTCGCGTTAGCGATAATTTAGGGCAAACGAGCGGAGTTTGCGGACGTTCGGCTTAAATCGCAACATCTTTCGGGACGTTATTTCATTTCCTTTCGAGCGCTTCTCTTCTCCGCTTGCGCGCAATCGATCGCCGACTCCGTTCGAGCATAAAAAAAAGCCGAGAAGCGCAAGACTCCTCGGCGTTTAGTGGACGATATTGGACTCGAACCAATGACCTCTAGCTTGTCGAGCTAGCGTTCTAACCAAGCTGAACTAATCGTCCAAAAAGTTTCTCGTTTTACCGCGACGATCAAAAACTTGCGTCTTACCCGCCTCGGCTCTTCGCCGTCTATTAAAGACGAACAAAAGTGGACGATATTGGACTCGAACCAATGACCTCTAGCTTGTCGAGCTAGCGTTCTAACCAAGCTGAACTAATCGTCCAAAAAGTTTCTCGTTTTACCGCGACGGTCAAGAACTTGCGTCTTACCCGCCTCGGCTCTTCGCCGTCTATTAAAGACGAACGAAAGTGGACGATATTGGACTCGAACCAATGACCTCTAGCTTGTCGAGCTAGCGTTCTAACCAAGCTGAACTAATCGTCCATTGTCAACTTCAAAGCGAGGGCGGTTTCACCCGTCGTTCCCTCGAAGACACGTACAGTATCGCACAAAAACGAAAAACGTCAAGGGGCTTTTCTTAAAATTTTTCTTTTTTTCTCAAAACGGCGCTCGTTCGTCTCGTTGTTAGGGCCGACGCCCTTTGCTTTTCTCGCGCGGAAAACGTTTCGCTCTGCCGCGCATATTAATAATGGGAAAATTTCCTCAAAGCGCGAACCGCGACGACGTCCGTCTTTATCTCGCGACTTCGGCAAGATTGCGGAATCGGCGCGTCAAACGCTAAAAAAACGCGCCGACCAAACGCGCAGTCGGTAAGAAAATCAAAAAATTGTGAAAAAAACGTCGAAATTTGGGCGCGGGCCGATTGCAAAATCGCCGGAAATTTTTACAATAAAATGGAGGAAGACGTTTCGCGAACGCTCGGAACGTCCGTCGCGCCCGATTTTTCGCGACGCTATTTTATTAAGCGACGCTTTAGTAAGCGTTTTTATTGGAAGGATAAAGGATAACCGTGTCGAACGCTAAAACAACCGACGCCCCGCGCGCTAAGGAATTTTTAGGGCACCCGGTAGGGCTGTGGGCTCTCTTCACCACCGAAATGTGGGAACGCTTCTGCTATTACGGAATGCGCGCCCTGTTGGTTCTCTACCTCATCTCCACGCTGACCGACTCGAACCCGGGCTTCGGGTGGAGCGAAAGCGACGCGAACAAACTTTACGGTTGGTTCACCGGGCTCGTCTATTTCTTCCCGCTCTTCGGCGGTTTTATCGCCGACAAATTCCTCGGGCAACACCGTTCGGTTCTCCTCGGCGGCTCCTTGATGGCGCTCGGCGAATTCTGCCTCTTCTACACGGAATACTTCCGTCAAAGCGCGCACGCGACGATTACTCCGGACTCCGCCCCAGCCGCGTTCTGGTGTTTCATTCTCGGTCTCTTCCTGATCACCCTCGGGAACGGTTTCTTCAAGCCGTGCATCTCGGTTATGGTCGGCGAACTTTACGAGAAAAACGACCCGCGCCGCGACGACGCGTTCAATATTTTCTATATGGGAATCAACGTCGGCGCGTTCCTCGCTCCGCTCGTCGCCGGTTCGATCGGCGAAAAAGTCAGCTGGCACTGGGGCTTCTTGACCGCGTGCCTCGGGATGATTTTCGGCCTCACCACCTATTCGCTTTTGCGTCCGAAGTACCTGCCGAACGTCGGCCTCCTGAAAAAGAAGAACGCCGAACCGAAAGCGGACGCCGAAAACGTCGAGTCGACCGCCGCGCCGCAACCGGCCGCCCCGTCGAAACTGACGAAAGCGGAAATCGACCGCGTCGCCGTCATTTTGACGCTGACCTTCTTCTGCATCGCGTTCTGGTCCGTTTTCGAACAAGCCGGCACCGCGCTCAACATCTTCGCGAAAAAGGAAACGAACCGCCAAGTCCCGACCGCCGTCGGAACCGCCTTCCCCGGCTTCCTCGCGAACCAAGACGAACTCGACGCGAAAATTTTGACGAACGAACTTCGCGACGCGCTCGCCAAGCTCGACTCCGCCGTCGACGCGCTCCCGGAAGAAGCCGCCGCGAAACTCGGCTCCGCGCTCTTCGTTAAGGACGTTAACCTCGAAAACGTCGAGAGTCTCTTCGCCGCCGCGCCCGCCGACTCGCCGGAAGCCGTCGCGTTCGACGCCGTGAAATCCGCGTTCAACGGCGCGAAATTCGCCCTCGACAAAGCGAACGGCGCTCGCGTCAAAGCCGGTCAAGACCCGCTCGAACTCCCGATTTCCAACTTCGAAACGCTCCTGAAAGAAGGGCAAGCCCGCGAAGCCGCGCTCGCCGCGCAAGTCGAAGCCGCGGTCGCCGAAAGCGGAGAAAAAATCGACGCGGAATCCGCCGAAGGTCAAGCGCTTCTCGCCGGGTTCCATCAAGACGCGATCAAAAAACGTCAAGCGGAATTCCTCGCCGCCGAAGCGAAAAACGTCGACAAGAAAACGGCGATTTACACCTTCCCGACGACTTGGTATCAATCGGTCAACCCGTTCTGCGTCGTCATTTTCGCGCCGCTTTTCAATATTCTTTGGGGTTTCCTGCGCCGTCGCGGACTCGAACCGTCGACGCCGGTGAAATTCGGGATCGGTCTCGTTTTGCTGTCGGTCGCGTTCTTCTTTATGGTCGGCGGCGCGCTGCACTCGGTGCAAACGGGCGGCAACGCGGGCGCTTACTGGCTCCTCTGCTGCTACGTTTTCTGCACGTGGGGCGAGCTTTGCTTGTCGCCGGTCGGTCTGTCGATGGTGTCGCGCTTGGCTCCGGCCCGTTACGCTTCGATGTTGATGGGCGTTTGGTTCCTGTCGAGCGCGATCGCCGGTTATCTCTCCGGCTACCTGGCCGCTTGGCTCGGTTCGGGCGAAAGCGGCGCCGTTTCGTTCTGCTTCGGCAAAGGGATGTCCGACTACTTCCTCCTGATGGCGTTGGCGCCGATGGCCGCCGGCCTGATCGTCTTCGCGCTCGCGCCGAAACTTCGCAAAATGACGCACGAAAACGAATGATTTTGCGGCGTTTAACGCTCCGCGCCGCTTAAACGCGACTCGACGCCGCGTCGCCGACGTTTGAGCGACGCCAAAATTGTCGAACGCTCGATTTGAACGCTTTTTAAAGCCGCCGAATCGAGCGTTTGTCGCTTTCTTGCCGCGACGCGAACTTCCCGACGCCTTCAAACTAAACCGCTCCCGTTTGGCGCGGATTTCCGGTTTTGAGTCCCGCCGTTGCCAAGCGTTCCCAAGCAAAAGGAAACGGCGCGACGCGCCTGCGGAAAACTTTTCGCGCAATATTTCCAAACTCAAGAAATAAAAAAACGCCGCCCAAACGAGCGGCGAAAACGGCCTTTTTGCGAGGCGCGAAAATGATCGGCGGTTATTTTTTCAATAATATATAAACTTGGTCGGTGTTGTCGCGGTCGAAATAAACGTGCGCAACGTCGAAAAACGGTTTATAGCAGTTGTGCTCGTCGTCGACGACAACGGCGCGAACGTCGGCGTTTTGCGGATAATCGCGCGCTTTTTCAAGAAGTTCGGCAAGCGTCATTTTGTTTTCTCCTTTCCGAGCGGCGTTTCGGGGTCGACAGTTTCGAGCGTCTCGACCAATTCGCCGACGGTCGCGGGAGAAGCCGACGGCGTTTCGCGTATGACAACGAAGGGAAAAACTATCGTTAAAGGCAGAACAAAAAACAACACGCACAACGAAGCAAACGCGTATGATTGCGCGTCTGGCCGCGCGTTGCGCGTCTCTTCGACAAGCGCGTTAAACCGCCGCTCCCAAAACTCCAACCGCCGATAAACGTCGGCGTCGAAAACGACTTCTTCTTTTTCGCTCACCGGTTTTTCTCCGCGTAATACGCGTGTAATTGCTTGTATTGTTCGAGTTCGAACCGCAAAACCGCGATTTCGTCGCGCGTCCGATCATACAAGAGCGCGGCGACCGGCGCGAACACGGCGGACGCGATCAAAATTCCGACCGTTAAACCTTGTAAAAAAGGGGTGTAGTTCATCTTGTTTTCTCCTTACGGCGCACGTCTATCTTCGTGAGTCCACGAAAACAATAAGGGGGATCGGTTCAAAATTAAGCGTTGGTTGGTTCGTCGGCATCGTGGTTTCCTCCTTACAGCGCGGGAACGTCCGCCGGGCGTTCGCCGTCGGGCAAAAAATTCGCGCAATAATGTCGCCCGCCGTGAACCTTGACGTGTTCCGCGTCAAGGAATTTAGCGCGGTTGGCGAAGCCGCGCGAAACTTTCGCTGGTAAAACGACGTCGTCAACGCCGTTGATACTCCGTACCTCGAAATAAGGCAAGCGGGAAACGAGGGCGGATAAATCGCCAAACAGGGCCGAATGACAATATTGCCAATCGCCGTTGGGGTCGGTCTGGAATTCCATTCTTTTTTCTCCTTACAGCGCGGGAACGCCCGCCGGGTCAAGCCAAAACCAACTTATCCCAAATATCGCGCAACAGGTCGCCGTGAAGCGTTGCACGTTCCGCAAACTCTTCTTCGTCGGCGTAGGATTGATTTTCTTCCCAGTCTTGGTCGCAAAGGACTTGCCAACCGCCCAAATACGCGCAATCAGACAAAAGGTAAGTTCGCCCTTTGTATTCGACGGAATACTCGTTTCCTTCTCCGATACGGTCGATCAGTTCATCGAAACTTTTCATTTTTTGCGACAAAGTGATTAGGTTGTTCTTAGAAAATTTCATAACATCTCATTCATATTGATAGGTTGACTATGTGCGTGATCGAAAAAGACGTGTCGGTGCGGGCCGCCGTGGTTTTCAATGTTGTTATGTGAAAAATCGTCGACGTACTCCAAACGACCTTCAGTGTCGTAATACAAGCGATATTTTATTTTGCCGTCTTGGTAATATTCCGCCGACGAATTGGGTTCACCGGTGAATTTTTCCTTTTCGTCGAAGTCGGGGGGAAGGACAACGTTCTTTTCGCGCGGCCCTTCCGGCCCCAACGTTCGTTCCCAATACGCCAAAAGCGGGCGGACGTGTTCATCTTCTTCGCGCTTGCGGTTGGCGGCGATCTCTTCCGGCGTCGGACGTTTCGGATTCTTAACGGGGAACGCGTCGTGTTCGATATAAACGCCGTCGCGTTGCAATTCGGCGGCGGTTTTGCCTTGTTCCAACGCGCCAAAAAGTTCGCCGTCGTTTAATTGCTTGGAATGATAAGCGAACGCCAAGTCTTTGCCAAGGGGCTCTTTGCGTTCTTTTTTCGTCGACGCCGATAAAAATTTCGCGAACGCGTCGCGGTCGCCAAATCGCGTCTTGCCTTTGGAAAGCGGTTCGCGACGTTCCTCGACGACGGAGCGCGGCGCGTTCGGCTTTTTCGCGTCGTCGGAGCGCGGCGCCTTATTGGGTTTGTCGACGTTTTTTGACCGCGCCTTTCGAAAATCTTCAAACGCTTGAATTACGCGGTTGAATTGTTCCGGCGACGAACGCGCGAACGCTTCCGGGTCGGTCAACAAACCTTCAAACGCCGTCGACATTACTTCCGTCGGGTGGTACGGCGTGTAGTTGTAATCGTTCCCGTAATGCGTCGGATATTCGCGGGCCGCGTAATAGTCGGGCCGCCAAAACGTTACGTCGCAACGGCGCAAGTCGTACAACGTCCAAAACGTCGAGCCTAAGCGCTCGAGTTCTTTGTCGCTCCGGCGCGGCGGCGCGTTGATCGCGTCCCGCAACCATTCTTCCGTTTTGATCGCCGAATCGACGCCCAAAACGCGCAACTCGAACCAATGGCCGACTTCGTGCGCAAAAGACGACGACACTTCGCGGCGCGTTTTCAACTCGTTCGCGTTCAGGTTGATACAACAATAATTGTCGTCGTATTCGCCGCCCGCGTTTTCCGGAAGGTCGACGAAAAGAACTTGTTCCAATTCCTCGAAGCCGTATTTTTTCCAGTCTTTATCGGCCTCGGAGAAGCCCAGATAACGGGCGATTCGGTTGTATCGCTCCATAATCGGACGCGCCGCGCCGCCGACACCTTGCGCGTCGAAAATCTTTTCAATCGCCGCGATTTTATCGTCGTCGAAGACGTTTTCGCCGTCGCCGTCGTCGCCAAAGAGCGCCGACAAAAACGCGTCGACGTCGATCGTGCCGGCGCGTTCTCGTTCCGCCGTTTCCGCCGCCTCGATAGCCGCTTTCGCTTCTTTTCGCGCTTGCGCCAACGCTCGCAACGTCTTCGCTTCGCGTTCGTCAAGCTCCTTCTTTTTCGCGGGGTCTTTTTCGCGCAACGCTTGCAAGTTGACTTCGCGAAATTCCGTTTCGAGGTTTCGGGCGTTCCGGTTCGCCTCGGCGGCGGCGACGCGTTGGGCGGCGTAGACGCTTTCTTGCGCTTCAATCGCGGCGGCCTCGTCGGCGGAAAGCGTTTTTTGACGGCGGGCGCGGAGCGTTTCGACGAAACTTTTCGCGGCGCCGTCAACTCGCGGGGAGTCGGCGACGGGAGCCGGTTCCGGTTTCGGCGGCTCTTCCGGCGGCGTCAAGTCGGCGGGCGTCGCGCGGTACGTCGTCGCGGGTTTCGCGAGGTCTTCGAATTTGAGTTGGCCCGACTTCCAAAGTTCGAAGCGTTTTTCGCCGAGCCATTCGCGCTGGAACGTTTCCGGTTGCGACTCGAAGTAATCTTTGAACGTCGTTTTCGCCGCGACTTCGTCGACCGACAGTTCTTCAATCGCGCCGCGCTGGACGGCTTGCGCGATTCGATTGAGGTCGTTCGTTTTCCAGCGTTTGAACCAGTCGGCAATCGACGCGCCGTCGATAGGAGAAAGCTAAGAATCGTCCGCGTGTCAATTTCAGCAAAAATCGTTTTTTTGGTCGATTTTAACGCCGCCGCCCCGCCCCCGCTTGCGCCGCCGCCGCGAAGCGCTATACTAAAGAAGACGTTTTCTCGAGAACGCCTCGAGACGCGCCCTTTGCTTCCATCGTCTTTCATCAGGAATCCGCCAATGAGCGCCAACCATCGCAAACGAGCCCTCGAAGCGCTCGCCCGCCGCGTCGCTCTCCCCGACGCCGCGGCGACCAACGGGAGCGCCCCGCTCGACTATTACGGCAAAGACGTCTTTAACGCCGCCGCCATTCGTCAATACCTCTCGAGCGGCGCCGCCGAAAAACTCCTCGCGACAATCCAAAACGGCGCGCGACTCGACCCCGACGTCGCCGGAGACGTCGCCCACGCGATGAAAGATTGGGCCGTCTCCCGAGGAGCGACGCACTTCACGCATTGGTTCCAACCGATGACCGGAAACACCGCCGAAAAACACGACGCTTTTCTCGATCTCGACGAAAAAGGCGAAGCGATTTTGACGTTTTCCGGCAAAAACCTCGTTAAAAGCGAACCGGACGCGTCGAGCTTCCCGTCCGGCGGCCTCCGTTGCACGTTCGAAGCGCGCGGCTACACCGCTTGGGATCCGACCAGTCCGGCGTTCATCAAACGCAACCCGCGCGGCGCGACCCTTTGCATTCCGTCGATTTTCTGTTCGCACACCGGCGAAACGCTCGACCGCAAAATCCCGCTTCTCCGCTCGATTCAAGCGCTAAAACGCTCGATCAAACGCTTTATGACGTGCTTCGGCGAACCGGAGGCGCGCGCGACGATTACGCTCGGCGCCGAACAGGAGTATTTTCTCGTCGACCGCGAATTCTACTTGCAACGCCCCGACTTAGTGCAAACCGGGCGCACGCTCTTCGGCTCCGCTCCGGCGAAACACCAACAGCTGGAAGACCATTACTTCGGCGCCGTAAAGCCCCGCGTTTTAAACTTTATGGCCGAAGTCGAAGAGGAGCTTTGGCGCTTGGGCATTCCGGCGAAAACTCGCCACAACGAAGTCGCGCCCGCGCAATTCGAACTCGCGCCGACGTTTGAAGAACTGAACCTCGCCGTCGACCACAATATGTTGACGATGGACATTTTACGTCGCGTCGCCAAGAAAAACGGGCTCGTTTGCCTCTTGCACGAAAAACCGTTCGCCGGCGTCAACGGTTCCGGCAAACACAACAACTGGTCGGCGACTTACGGCTCGCGCAACCTCCTCAACCCCGGCGACGACCCGCGTCGCAACCCGATATTTTTAGGGTTCTTAACGGCGATCATTCGCGCCGTCGACCTGCACGGCGACCTCTTGCGCTGCTCGACCGTTACCGTCGGCAACGACTGGCGCCTGGGCGCGAACGAAGCGCCGCCCGCCATCGTGTCGATTTACCTCGGCGACCGCCTTACCGAAACGCTCGAGCAAGTGGAGCGCGGGGTGTTCGAGGAGTACCGCACGGGCGTGAAACCGTTGAAAATCGGTTTGGCGACGTCGCCGCGCCTCGAAAAAGACGACTCCGACCGCAACCGCACGAGCCCGTTCGCGTTCACCGGCAACAAATTCGAGTTCCGCGCCTGCGGTTCGAGCCAATCGTGCGCGCCGTTCAACACGTACCTGAACGCTTCGGTCGCGGAATCGCTCGACTACATTTCGGAGCGTCTCGAACCCTTTGCCGGCGATTCCGAAAAATTCGACGGCGAACTCCAAAAACTTCTCGGCGAACTGATTAAAACCCACAAACGCGTGATTTACAACGGCAACAATTACAGCGAAACTTGGGTGAAAGAAGCCGAGCGTCGCGGATTGCCGCACCTGAAAACGTCGCTCCAAGCGTTGCGACCGTTCCTCGACGCGAAAAACCACCAACTTCTCGAAAAATACGGCGTTTTTTCGGCGATCGAACTGGAATCGCGTTACGAAATCTTCACCGAAGAATACGTCAGCAAGATCCAAATCGAGGGCGAAGTCGCGCGCGATATGGCGCAAAATATGATTTTGCCGGTCGTTTTGAGCGAATACGGCAAGTTGGCGCAATCGTTGCAAGCCGCTAAAAACGCGGGACTTACCGCGGGAATCGCCGGACTTAAACGCTCGACCGAAACGCTCGGGGCGCTTCTCGACGAACTCCAAGAGCGCGTCGCCGATCTCGCCGCGTTTGGCGCCGTCGTCGACGTTGAAAATTGCGAGCGTTACATCGAAGCGACTAAAGCGCTCCGTTCGACGGTCGACGCGCTCGAACTTGTCGTCGACGACGACAAATGGCCGCTGCCGAAATATCGCGAGATGCTCTTCGTCTACTAACGGCGCTAAAACGTTAATTTTAAATTCTTTACGCGGTTTCGTCTTAACGTCGAGACCGCGTTTTTTTATCGTTGGCGCCGCTCGTCGCCGACTTGAGTCGTTTTTTGCCCTTCTTTTTTAGAAAAAATTCTAAAAAAACGCCGCTCGCCCCTTGACTTCGCTTTTTACATTGATTAAAATAAGTGTGTTGGTCAACTGGAACACCCAACTAAAAAAGAGACCGGAAAATGTTTTTTCAAATTGACGTTAACGCGCCGACGCCGATTTACGAGCAAATTTACCGTCAGGTAAAATTTTTCATCGCCAACGGCGCCCTCGGCCCGGACGAAATGATACCGTCGGTGCGAGAGGTCGCCCGTTCGCTTGCGATTAATCCGCAAACGGTTGCGCGCGCGTACCGCGATCTTCAAAACGAAGGCGTCGTCTATTCTGTGCGCGGGCGCGGCTTAGCGGTTGCGACCGACGCCAAAAAGCGTTGTCGAGACGACCGTCTTTCTTTTTTTGAACGCGAGTTCGAACGCCTGCTCGACGAGGCGATTCAAAGTCGCCTAACGCCGGAGGAAATCCGCAAAACAGTTTTGGCGAAGCTCGAAAAAACGCTAAAAAAGCGTTTTGCGTAACCGCCGCGTTTTATTTTTTTCACCAAGGCGTATTAGTCGACCGGTTCGCCGACACGCCGGAACGCCGTCGTTTCCCCTTCCTTAAACTTTACCTCAAGAGGCCGGACAATGAACGATTTCAACGCGCTTTCCCCTTCTGAGAATACGACTTCCGACGCCGGAAAAGTCGTTGCAACTCATAACGTTAGCAAGGTTTACAAGAAAAAGCCGGCGCTTGACGCCGTGTCGTTTTCCATTGAACGCGGCTCGGTCTTCGCGCTTTTGGGCGAAAACGGCGCCGGCAAAACGACGGCGATCAAGATTCTACTCGGCGACGTCGCGCCCGATTACGGTTCGGCGACCGTCTTCGGTCTTGACTCGCGCCGCGACGCGTTAAGCGTCCGCCGTCGAATCGGTTACGTTCCGGAAGTTCCCGCGCTTTACGAGCGCATGACCGTCGCCGAGATGGGCCGGTTCGCCGCCGCGTTTTACGAAAACGATTATTGGAGCGAATATTCCCGTTTAATCGCCGAATACGAAATCGACTTAAACGCGAAAATTAAAGAACTTTCCAAAGGTTTAAAGGCGTTGGTTTCGTTTTCGGTCGCGCTCGCAAGCGAACCGGAACTTTTGATTCTCGACGAACCGACGTCCGGACTCGACGCGTTGGCGCGGCGTCGCATATTGGAAACGCTCGCCGACTTTGCCGCGGCCGGCGGGACGGCGTTGATCGCAAGTCATCAAATGGCGGAAGTTGAACGCGTCGCCGACCGAATCGCAATGCTGAAAAACGGGCGACTTTTACTCGACGAACCGCTGATCGAGCTGAAAGAGCGAACCCGCGTCGTTACGGCGGTCGTTCGCGACGCTTCGGACGCCGAGCGTCGCCGCCTTGCCGCCGGCTTTGCAACCGTTTTAAAAACGGACGTTTGGGGCGAACAAACGCGAATCGTCGGCCGCGATTTAGAGCCCGAATTCGAAGCGAAAATCCGCGCCGAATTCGGCGACCGACTCCTTTCGCTCGAAATTTCGACGCCGAATCTCGAGGAAATTTTCGTCGCGGCAATGACGCAAACCGCCAAATAACGCCGCATAAAAACACGTCTGCAACCGCGCGTCGCCCAACGGCGAGGCGTTCCGGTCAACCGGAGCGCCCGACGTCGCCGCCCGTACCGTTACCTATTATCGTTTTCGACGAGGTTTGATATGCGCCAACTATTCAACGGATTTAACGCCTTATACGTCAGGGAGTTGAAAAACTCTCTCGTCGCTTCGGGAATCGTCGCGCTACTTGTCGCCGCATTCGCTTACGCAAGCCTTGCGCGCTTTTGGATTCCTCCTTGGCCCGCCGACGACCTTGGCGAGACCTACCGCGCCTATTGGCCCTGGTTCGCTCCGATTTCCATCTTCCTAAGTTCGCCGGTATTGCCGGTTTACGTCTTTGCCGTCGAGCGCAAGAAAGACGGTTTCAAGGTGTTGCAACGTTTCCCCGTCGCAACCGCGACCGTTTACCTCGCGAAACTCAGCGCGATTTTAACGGCATTCGCCGCAATATGCGTCTTTTTCGCCGTTTCAAGTTTCGCCTTCGACGTTTATTACGGCGACGTCTTGTCGACAACTCTCCGCGCCCCGTTCAAAGACGACATACGCGATCTTGCGCAGCTCCACATTCTCCTCTCGCTCTTATTCGCGTCGGTCGAACTCTTTTGTTGGAGCGCGTTTTGGGCGAACCGCGTTCGTCGTTCGACGCTCGCCGTTTTGGCGACGGGCGCGTCGGCGTTTGCCGGCTGGGCGCTAACCGGCGTCGTTATCGGAATTACCGCGATAACGCTAAAACCCGAACTCGCCGCCAAGCTCCCGCACGCCCCCGTCCTCTTTGCGGCCTTTTTCACGATGCTATACGGCTTTTCCGCCGGAGCCGCGTTCGCCGGAATCGGTCTCTTGCGCTTCGGCCTCGTTCGTCTCGCCGTTTTAGCGATTCCGCTTTGCGGGATTTATCGCCAATGCCGCCGCGCAGGAACCGCGACGGCGTTTAACTTACCGTCTTAACCCGCGCCGTCGTTAGAGACAACCGTCAACGAAATTTTTCGCCCAACGAAAGGAACGTCGGTATGAACCGCAAAACAAGAGCTTTTAACGCGATATTTTTCAAAGAGTTGCGCGATTCTTATCATTATCCGCTCGCCGTCGTCGGCGTCTTGCTTCTCCTCGCGGGCCCCCTTTTCGCGCCTTGGTATTACATCCCGGAGCCGACGCTAGGTAATTTATTGCCAACGATTAAGGAAGCCGCCGAACTCCTCGCCGGGCAATACGCCGGATGTTGGGGTCGTTACGCGCTCTTTTCCGTTTTCGTCCTCGCGACGCTTTTGCCCGCCGGAATGTTCGCTCGCGAACGCAAAACGAAGGAAATCGCCTGTTTAGAACGATTCCCGGTTTCGCTGCAAACCGTTCTTCTCGCGAAGTT
This sequence comes from Thermoguttaceae bacterium, assembly GCA_017937485.1. Lineage (GTDB taxonomy): Bacteria > Planctomycetota > Planctomycetia > Pirellulales > Thermoguttaceae > RUG369. The sequence goes on along the minus strand of JAGBDN010000086.1, from coordinate 64,087 downwards.
TAGCGCGATCCTCGCTTTAATCTCGCTCGTCGTTCTCGGGTTCGTTTTGACCGGCTTCGTCTTCGATCTAATTTACGACAAGAAGGCGTTTACCGCGCTGACCTACTTTTGCGCCGACTACGACTCGATCGAAACGTCCAACCTCAAAGCGTTCGCGCTATGTCCGCTCGAACTCTTGATTTGGGACGCGTTTTGGGCGACGGCGATTCGCCGCGAAGCGTTTGTCGTCGCGGCGTCGCTTCTCTCGACCTTCGCCGTTTGGGCCCTCGTCGGTTGGCTCGTCGCTTCCGGCAAAGAGACGCCGGGAAGTCTCGCGGTCGCCAACACTTGGGTTCTAACCCGCGATAGTAGCGTCGGCAGTTTGATTACCGTCGGCGGCGTCGCGTCGGTCGAATCGGCGTTTTACGCGACGCTACGTTTCGGCGCGCTCCTTTTGCCGCTCGTCGGACTCGTTCGCGTTTTCCGCCGCGACGGCGCGCAAACGACGCTCGGGAACGGTTTAACCGGCCTCGACTTTCGCCTCAAAACGCTCTTGGCAAAGCGTCGACAAAAAAGCGTCGACGCCGCTTCCGCAAGCGTTCCGGTCGACGCGAACACGTCGGCGAAACCTTGCGAACGTTCGACTTCCGCTTCGTCGCTCTTTGTCGACTCGACGCCGCGTCGTCCGCGTCCGTTGACCGCGCTTTGCGTCGAAACGGTCAAGAGCGCGAGTCTTTTCGGGCGTTTTCGCGGCGCGATTTTGATCGACTTGGCGATCCTTAACTACCTGCTGCTCAACGCGTTCTCGCCGAGTTCGATCGGTTGCCGCGAACTCCTTTTCGGCGCGATTCTTCTTTGGGGAACGCAAGCGTTCGTCGGCTTGCGCAAAAACCGCTTGATTTTAACGACGCGGCTTCCGGTTCGCCCGAGCGTTTACTTCGCGTCGCAATGTTTCGCTTATCTCGCGTTGTTCGCCGCCGCGTTCCTTCCGGCGCTCGGCTTTCAACTCCTCTTCCCGGAGGCGGCGAACGACGTCCGCGAACTTTATTGGCTTCATACGACAACGCGTCTCCCAAGCGTTCCCGCCAAGGAAGCGTTGAACGTCGCGACGTTTGCGACGTTTCACGCTCTCGTCGTTCTTTGGACGGCGGGCGTCGCGCGGTCGCGAATCGGCGCATTCCTCCTTTGCGCGGTCGCTTACGCAGTCTTTTATTTCGCGTTTTGGGCGTACGCGCTCTTTTGCTTTGGACTGAGCGTCGCCGGCAAAGAGGTTCCCCCCTTCGAGCCTTGGCCGCTTCTTCCGCTCGTCGCGCTCGGACTTTTCCCCTTCGCTTGCCCCTTCGCTTACCTCCGGACGCGAGCGCGGTTTAAACGCCGCGACGGCGTTTAACTTGCCGTCCTAACCCGCGCCGTCGTTAGAGATAACCGTCAACGCAAATTCCGCCCAACGAAAGGAACGTCTGTATGAACCGCCCAACGAACGCTTTTAACGCGATATTTTTCAAAGAGTTGCGCGACGCCTACTCTTACCCGCTCGCCGTCGTCGGCGTCCTCTTTCTCGCCGGCCTCCTTTTCGCGCCTTGGAACTCCGTTCCGGAAGCGTCGCTAAGCAGTTTATTCCCAACGATTAAGGAAGCCGCCGAACTCCTCGCGAAGGATTACGCCAAAAATTGGGGCGGATGCGCGCTCTTCGCCGTTTTCGTCCTCGCGGCGCTTTTGCCCGCCGGAATGTTCGCTCGCGAACGCAAAACGAAGGAAATCGCCTGTTTGGAACGCTTCCCGGTTTCGCTGCAAACCGTTTTCCTCGCGAAGTTTAGCGCGTCGTTCGTTTTAACCGCGCTCGTCGCCGTCGGGTTCGTTTTGATCGGCTTCGTCTTCGACTTAATTTACGCGAAGGAAGCCTTTACCGCGTTGACCGGCTTTTGCGCCCACGCGTCCCCAAACGCGGTCGCCTTCTTTAAAGCGTTCGCGCTATGTCCGCTTGAACTCTTGATTTGGAGCGCGTTTTGGGCGACGGCGATTCGCCGCGAAGCGTTTGTCGTCGCGGCGTCGCTCCTCTCGACGTTCGCCGTTTGCGCCCTCGTCGGTTGCGCCGTCGGTTGCGTCGTCGCTTTCGGCGGCGACGCGCCGGCAAGTCTCGGGTTCCCCAAGGTTTGGGTTCTCCCCCGCGACCTTCGCCCCGACGGTTTGTTTTTGGTCGGCGGCGCCGCGTCGGTCGAGTCGGCGTTTTACGCGGCGCTACGTTTCGGCGCGCTCCTTTTGCCGCTCGTCGGAATCGTTCGCGTTTTCCGCCGCGACGGCGCGCAAACGACGCTCGGCGCCGGCTTAGACGGCCTTGCCTCCCGTTTCGCAACGCTCTTACTCAAGCGGCGACGCCCCGACGCGATCTCGGAGCCCGCAAGCGTTCCGGTCGACCAGAACACGTCGGCGACGTCTTGCGAACGCTCGACTTCCGTTTCGGCGCGTCTCGCCGATTTGACGCCGCGTCGCTTGCGTCCGCTAACCGCGCTTTGCGTCGAAACTGTCGAGAGCGCGAGCCTTTTCGGACGTTTTCGGGGCGCGATACTTATCGACTTGGCGCTCGTCAACGCCTTTTGTCTCCTAGCGTCAACCGCAGACAGCGACAAAGGCTTTGCGCTCGCGGCCCTTTTTTATTCTCTTCTGTTTATCGTTCTTTTTGCGTCGGGAGCGTTCGCCGGATTGCGCCGCGACCGCTCGATTCTAACGACGCGACTTCCGGTTTCGCCGCGCCTTTATTACGCGTCGCAACTCTTGACGTACGCCGGGTTGTTCGTCGCCGCCTTCCTACCGACGCGTTGCGTTTTGTCGTTTCTTCATATAACGCCGCTTCCCGCGTCTATCTGCGCGTATATTTGGTTCGTCGCGTTTTTCGCCTCGGCGCTCGTTCGCTCTCGCTTCGGCGCCGCGCTCGCTTGCGTTTTATATTACGTCGCGGCGTTTTGTCTCGTAATTCTCGATATTACGTCCCGTCAAGCGAACCAGACGATCCTCCTCCTTTTTCCGCTTATCTGCGGCGTCGCCTCCTATTTCGCCGTCGTTCGACAATTCAAAGGCGGTCGAAATTGACGCGCCGCCGGGCCGACGGCGTTTCTCCCCTTGCCGCCGCCTCCGCCCGCGCCCTCCGACGCCTCGCGCCGGAGGGCGCGAACTTTTCGCGAAAGTCGCCTTGTAAAAAACGCCGCGACGCGGTATATTATAAGGGCGCGACCTCCGACGTTAACCGGCGGCGGGGAGTCGCGCCTATTTTTGGACGCGTTAAACATTTAAGCGCCAAAAACAGATTACCAGCGTTTGCAATTCATTTCGGCGTCGATTTTGCGTCGAATCAAAACGCTAAATACCCGAATCGACAATTCTTTTCGAACAGATAAAGCGGCGGCGTCCGCGGCGAAAGAAACGAGAATGTCCCAAGAAAACCCGAAAAACGAAGTCTTGAAATCGGCGCTGATCGGCGTCGCGGCGCTCGTCGCGCTTGTTTGTTGGATGAAATTTCAACCGCGTTTGCCGGACGTCGAGCCGAAGGAGAAAATCGGGCGCCGTCTTCTCGAAAATTTCGACGAAACGTCCAAAATTAGCCGCGTCGAATTTGTCGGCGTCGACGCGGAAACGGGAGAAACGAAGGAGTTAACGCTCGTCCGAGAGGGCGACGAACTCCGCCTTCCCGCGCTCGCGAACTTCCCCGCCGAGAACGCCGACCGCTGGGCGAAAATCGTCGCGCCGCTCGTTCAGCTGCCCGTCCTCGACGTCGCCGACGAAGCGGTGCGAAGCGGCGACGCGAAGAAAATCGCCCAACTTCACCGCGAGTGCGGCGTCCTTTCCCCGGAAGACGCGGCGTTCGAAGCCCAGTTAAACGCTTCTAATTCGGCGAAAAACGACGAAAAAGCGGCCGCGCAATCGGCAAACTCGACGCAAAGCGCCGCCGCGTCGAAAATTGCGCAAACCGGCGAAGAAACGGAAGACGGCGAAGATAGCGAAACGGCGCAAACCGCTCCGCTTGCCGCGCTCTCAGTTAAAATTTTCGACGAAAACGGCGCGACGCTCGTCGATTTGCTCGTCGGGAACCGCGCTCCCGAAAGTTCGGCGACCCGCGACGTTCGCTGGGTTCGGATTCCCGGCGACGACGTCGTTTACGCGGTCGACTTTTCCGGCGATTCGACCGAGGAAGCCGGAACGACGCAATTTCTCGAATTTCCGCAACGCATTTCTTTCGAGCCGATCGATTGGGCCGACCGCGACCTGCTCCGAATCAGCCGCTGGGACGTCGCGACCCTCGCCGTTCGCGATTCGACCTTTTCGGTCGCCAAAGCCGAGGACGGAACGCCGACGCCGGTCGATTACAAGGCGGCCGGAATCGCCGTTTTTCGCCAAAATCCGGAAAACTCGCTCGCTCGCGTTTGGTCGCTCGAACGGCGGCTAAATCGCGACGCGGAAGGCGTTTGGAGCGACGTTCAGCCGGTCGACCCGGAGTCGGCGCAAAACGACGTTTTGAACGAAACGGCGGACGCGCTCGGTCGACTCGCGGTCGTCGACGTTCGCAAAAAGCCGGAGGCGCTCGCGGCGCTCTTCCGCGACGGTCGGCTCGGGGGCGACTTGGCGGCGCATTTCGGAACGCTCGCCGAATTCGGGTTCGCCGCGCTCGAACACGATCCCTTGAACCCGGAAAAAATCGAACCGGCGCTCCTCGGCGAAGCGGGCGGCGTCGAATTGCGGACGAAAAACGGCGTCAAAATTTCGCTTCTTTTCGGACGCAAGTTCGAAGATAAGCGCGTTTGCTTGGCGTTCGCCGAGTTCGACCGCGAAACGTTGGCCGCGACGGTCGAAGACGAAACGGAACTCGCCTTCCTCGCTCCGGACGCCGAAAAAAAGGCGGCGATCAAAAACGAACGACTCGCCGATTGGTTTTATTTGATTTCGGAATCCGATTTCGAAAAACTCAAATTCCGCCTCGCCGACGTTTTGAAGTAACGGTCGCCCGCTTCCGTTTGATTTTAGAGACAATTTCAAATAGACAAGCCCGCCTCGCCGCCGGGCAAAACGCCCCGATCAAAGCTGGAAACGGCGAAAAGCGCGCGGCTTTTAGCGGTTTTAACGCCAAAACAACGAAAAACTCCGCCGCTTGGAAGCAAGTCGACGTTTCGGTCGATTAACGCCGCCGGCAAGCGTCGAACGGCGCTTTCAGCGGCGCGAACCGGGGTTAAAACGCGTCCTTGCACGCTCGTTTTGTCATTAATATTAATAAGGGCGTCAAACGAGCAAACGTTTTTTGCTCCGCCGACCGTTTGGTTTTTCGCTCGGCGACGCGGAACCGTTCGATCGTTTTTGCCTTCGGAGGCGTTTCCTTTTCACCTCCTTTCCCCTTCCGTTTTGTTTTATCCAACTTCGCAATTTCCCCAACCCCGCGCGTTTTACGCCGAGAAAGGCCGCTATGTCGCCCGCGTCGAAGCTCGAGAAATACGTTCTCATTTCCATCAACCCTAAAGCGGGCCGCCGTTCGCCGCGCGTTCGAGCGGAGCGTTTGCAAGCCGCGCTGGAAAAACGGGGATTTTGCGTCGAGTTGCACACCGATTTGGCGGTCGTTTCGAGCCGCGCGAACGAACTTTTCGCCGAAAATCGGCTCCAAGCGCTCGTCGGGGTCGGCGGCGACGGCACCGCGGCGGAGCTGACGAACCGAACCGTTCCGGGCGTCCCGATCGCGATTTTGCCCTCCGGAACGGCGAACCTCATCGCAAAATACTTGAAAATTCCGTTCAAACCGGAAAAATTAGCGGCGACGCTCGCCGAAGGCGCGACGATTTGCTTCGACGCCGGACGCGCGAACGGGCGGCTCTTCTTGGTGATGGTCAGCGCCGGAATCGACGCCGACGTCGTTCGCCAAGTGCACGCCGCCCGGGAGGAAAGTTACCGTCGGCAAACGAAAAAAGGCGCCCATATTAGCTATCTTTCCTATATTAAGCCAATTTTCGGGTCGATCGCGTCTTATCGTTACCCGCGAATCAAGACGGAATTCGTCGACGCGCCGCAAAACGCCGGGTCGAACGTCGCCGCCTCGACGCAATCCCCGCAAAACGTCGCGACGTTGGAAGCCGCCAACTCGACGCAAAGCGCCGGAACCGTCCAAAACGCCGATCTTTTCGCCGCGACGCCCGGTTCGACTCGCGAAATCGTCGGTAAATGGCCGTTCGTCTTCAATTTGCCGCGTTACGGTTGGGGCTTGCCGCTCGTTCCGCGTTGCGTCGGCGTCGACGGGCGTCTCGATTACTGCATTTTCCAAGGCGGAAAATTGATTTTGGCGCTCTTCGACGTTTTTTGCGCGCAAATGTTCTCGTCGCACCGCCTCCTGCCGAACGCCAAACTCGGGCGCGGGACGACGTTCCGCCTCTCCGCCGCCGACCCGACCGCCGAAGGCGCCGCGACGATTCCTTATCAAATCGACGGCGACCCGGGCGGCGTTTTGCCGGTTGAAATTGAAACGGTTCCGAATCGCTTCACCGTCGTCGCGCCTGCGGCGGTCGTCGCTCGACTCGAACGAGCGCGGCGGTAAAGTCGCTTTATTTCCTTCGTTTTTTCCCGTTTTCTCCCCTTCCCGAAGCGCGGCGACGGTCGAGAGCGGGACGCGGAAACGACCGGCGAACGACTTCGCAAACGGGCGCCATTAATATAAGGGCGAAACGCGTTTTTGTCGGTCGCTTTATCGGGACGTTAAAATACGCCAAAAAAAACGGTTGCGCGGGCTTCGCGTTTGAAGTCGACGGCTTCGGCGGGAAAAATCGCGAAAAAACGGAAAAAACGCTGGAAAATCGCGCGCCGACGTGTTAAAATAAAGGAGTCGGCGGAATCTGTCGTTTTTTTAGCGCAACGCGAAAAGTTAGGTTCGTTTTATGTCGTTTTTAGAGAAAATTTTCGGAAAAAAGAAGCTCGACTACCAAAAGCGCTTTATCCTCCTCAAAGCGGCGATTTCCGGGACGATGTCGAGTTTTTATATGGCGCGCGACCGAGAAACGGACAAAATCGTCGGCCTTAAAATTCTCGACAAGGCGAAAACGAGCATCGTCGAAGACCGTTACAAGGGAATCCGCGGCGTTTACAAGCCCCGCGAAGGCGAAATGGCGGTTCAGTTCAAGCACCCGTACATCGTCGACACCTTTGAAGAGGGCTTCACGACCGACGGCGAACAATACCTCGTGATGGAGTACCTCGAAGGCACCGGCCTCAACAACATCCTCATGATTAAGCAGGATATGCTCGCCGGGAGCCGAATGCGATACATCCGCCAATGCGCCGAAGCGTTGAAAGTCGTTCACGACGCGGGCTTTATCCACCGCGACTTTTGCCCGCGCAACCTCCTTTTCACCGGCGACGGCGAAATCTTGAAACTGACCGACTTCGGCCTCTCCGTTCCGAACAAGTCGCCTTTCACCGATCCCGGCAACCGCACCGGAACGCCGAACTATATGGCGCCGGAACTTGTTCGCCGCCGTCCGACGAACGAACGCGTCGACATTTTCGCGTTCGGCGTTACGATGTACGAACTCTGCACCCGCGAACTCCCTTGGCCGCGCGGCACGAATGGCCTCGCCGCGATGACGCACGACACGCCGCCGGAACCGATTCAAACGTACCGTCCGGCGATCGACCCGCGCCTCGCCGACGCGATTCACTGGTGCATTAAGGCCGACCCGAAAGAGCGTTGCCCGTCGATGGAAGCGTTCCTTAAGAAAATCGAAAAGGTCGAGTACGAAGACAAACTCCGCTGACGCTCGCCGTCCGGTTAAACGTCGCGACGCGGTCGTTTCTTCAACGGAAAGAAGCGGGCGTCGGGATTCGCAACTTTTCTCGCCGTCCGTCTTCCTTTTGTTCGGCTCGTTGAAAGGAAGTCGGACGCGTTTTTTTTTCTTGCGCGTTTTGCCGAAGAAAAAGACGGGGCCGCTAAAATCGGCGCGACCGTTTTATTTTACAAGCGTCGACGCGTCTTTTGGCCAAAAATCGCAAAAATCGCTCGGCGCGACGTTTACTTTTGAACGAAAATCTTGTATAATACGCTCCAACAGTTCTAAAAGAGCGTCTAAAATTGTGTTTCATTTCCGCGCCGTCAAATTTTTAACGCGTTATTCTTGCGTCATTCAAAATTTGCCGCGCGTTCGCCCCAATTTTCCCCGTCGAGGTTCCCTATGTCGCTTAATCGTTCGACTCGTCGCGATTTCCTTAAAACGCAAGGAGCGGGCGCGATTTCGCTCGCGATGTTCTCTACGTTCGCCCCCCGTTGGCAGACTTACGCCGCGGACTCGCCGAACGAACGTTTTAAACTCGCCTTTATCGGTTGCGGCGGAATGGGGCGGCTCGACGCTTGGGAATTGGCGAATTTCGGCGATTTTGTCGCTCTTTGCGACGTCGACCGGGGCCGCGCGGAGTCGTTCCAACACGACGGGCGCATTGCGAAAAAGCCGAACGAAACGCAAGTCGTCCAAGATTATCGCCGAATTCTCGAGCGCGACGATATCGACGTCGTCGGGATCGCGACGCCGGATCATTGGCACGTCAAAATCGCCGTCGAAGCGTTGTTGGCCGGGAAACACGTCTTCTGTCAAAAGCCGTTGACGCTGACGATCGCCGAAAATCAACTGATTCGCAAAGCGGTCGAAAAAACCGGCAAAACCTTCCTCGTCGGAACCCAACAACGTTACGCCGTCGACCAGTTCATGAAAGCGGCGGCGATCGTCCGCAAAGGTTTGCTCGGTCAAATGAAGCGCGTCGTCGTTTCGCTCGACGAGGCCCCGACCTCCGATTTCGGCCCCTTCCCGGTCGCCGAAGTTCCGAACCCGAACCAATTCGACTGGAATATGTTCCTCGGACAAGCGCCTGAAGTCGAGTACCGCCGCGAGCGAACCTTTTACACCTTCCGATATTGGTACGATTACTCCGGCGGTCAGCTCACCGACTGGGGCGTCCACCACGTCGACTGCGCGCTTTGGGCGCTCGGGCGCGACAAACACGGCGCCGGGCCGGTCGAAATCGACGGGCGAACGGTCGAACACCTCGCGGAACTCGACGAACTCGGCCGTCCGAAATTCAACGACCGTTTCCAAACCGCGAAGACGTTCGAAATTAAGATGAAATTCGCCGACGGGCTCGAATTCGTTATCAAGAGCGAACCGAACTCGAACGGGATTCTCTTCGAAGGAACCGAAGGTCGAATCTTCGTCAACCGCGGTCGCCTCTCCGGGAAACCGATCGAAGACGGCGTCCTCGATAAGATTTCGCAAGACGATTTGATCGAGCTGAACCGCGACAAACCGCTCGAATGGACGAAGCAAAACTTCTTCCGTTGCATTCGCGAAGGCGGCCTTCCGCTGTCGGACGCGTTCAGCCACACGTATTCGATGAACGTTTGCCACCTCGCCGTTATCGCCGCTCGTTTGGGACGCGTTATCCGTTGGAATCCGGAAACGGAAACGATCGAAGGAGACGACGTCGCGGCCTCCTTCCTTTCCCGCGAACAGCGCAAGGGCTTCGAACTCCCGACGGTCGCCTAAAACGCTTCCCAAGATTCGCGGTCGCCGCCGCGTCGCCGCTCAAAAAACGGCGCCCGGCGTTAACCGCGTTCTTAAAGAAGCTCGAAAACGCCGAGCGCGCCGTCCAATTGGCCGCCGTCCGACTTCTCGCCGACTTGCCGGGAAGTCGGACGCGTCTTTTCTTGCGCGTTTTACCGTTGAAAAAGCGGCGCCGCCGTCAAAATCAGCGCAACCGTTCCATTTTATCGCTTTTCACCGCGTCGTTCGACAAAAAAATCGAAAAAATCGCAAAAATCGAGCGTCGCGCCGTTCCCATTCGCCCGAAAATCTTGTATAATACGTTTCAACAGTTCCATAAACGCGTCCGGAATTGTGCGCGTTTTGCGCCGTTAAATTTCGGGCCGTTTATCTTCGCCTATTGAAATTTGCTTCCATTCGCCGATTTTACCGCCGCCGAGGTTTGCTTATGTCGCTCCATCGTTCTACTCGCCGCGATTTCCTCAAAACGCAAGGCGCGGGCGCGATTTCGCTCGCGATGTTTTCCACGTTCGCCCCCCGTTGGCAGACTTACGCCGCGGACTCGCCGAACGAACGTTTCAAAATCGGTTTCGTCGGTTGCGGCGGAATGGGACGCGGCGACGCTCGCGAGTTGGCGTATTTCGGGGACGTCGTCGCTCTTTGCGACGTCGACCGCGAACACGCCGAGTCGTTCCAACACGACGGCAACATAACGAAAAAGCCGAACGAAGCGCAAGTCGTTCAAGACTATCGCCGAGTTCTCGAACGCGACGATATCGAAATTATCGGAATCGCGACGCCGGATCACTGGCACGTTAAAATCGCGGTCGAGGCGTTGTTGGCCGGGAAACACGTCTTCTGCCAAAAGCCGTTGACGCTGACGATCGCCGAAAACCAATTGATTCGCAAAGCGGTCGAAAAAACCGGCAAAACCTTCCTCGTCGGAACCCAGCAACGTTGCGACGTCGACCGCTTTATGAAAACGGCGGCGCTCGTCCGCAAAGGTTTGCTCGGCAAAATTAACCGCGTCGTCGTTTCGCTCGACCAAGGCCCGAACCGCGGCCCCTTCCCGGTCGCCGAGGTTCCCGATCCGAGCCGCTTCGACTGGAATATGTTCCTCGGCCAAGCGCCGGAAGTCGAGTTCCGCTGGGAGCGGGCGCGCGGCACGTTCCGATATTGGTACGATTACTCCGGCGGCCAGTTCACCGACTGGGGCGCCCATCACATCGACTGCGCGCTTTGGGCGCTCGGTCGCGACAAACACGGCGCCGGGCCGGTCGAAATCGACGGTCGAATCGCGGAACACGCCTCGCCGCTCGACGAATTCGGGCGCCCGACGGTCGATAATCATTACAACACCGCGACGACGTTCGAAATCAAAACGAAATTCGCCGACGGACTCGAGTTGGTCGTCAAGAGCGAGCCGAACTCGAACGGGATTCTCTTCGAAGGAACCGAAGGCCGCATTTACGTCAACCGCGGTCGCCTTACCGGCAAACCGATCGAAGACGGCGTCCTCGACAAGATTTCGCACGACGATTTGGTCGCGTTAAACCACAATAAACCGCTCGAGTGGACGAAGGAAAACTTCTTCCGCTGCATTCGCGAAGGCGGGCTCCCGTCGTCGGACGCGTTCAGCCACACGTATTCGATGAACGTTTGCCACCTTTGCGCTATCGCCGCCCGCTTGGGACGCGTTATCCGTTGGAATCCGGAAACGGAAACGATCGAAGGAGACGACGTCGCGGCCTCCTTCCTTTCCCGCGAACAGCGCAAAGGCTTCGAACTCCCGACGGTCGACTGATCGGCGGCGCGCCTCCCCTAAACAACGCGATTTCGCCAATTTTTCCAACTTTCCTCGCGCGCCGATAAGAACGCGATTCTTTTCGGCGACGCGGGCGACGAACGACAAAAAAAAGGAAAAATCGGCGAAAATTGCGTTAAATTAAAAGAACGTTATTCCCAAACGAAAAAAAATCGCTTATAATAATAAGGAAAGAAGCGGGCGGACGCGGCGAAATTTTCCCTTGCGTTTCGCTCCGTTTTCGACGTCGAACTATTGAGGACTCGTTACCAATGAAGAAAAACGTTATCGTTCTGATTCTCGGCGGCGGACGCGGCACGCGCCTGTACCCGTTGACCAAAATGCGCGCGAAACCGGCCGTTCCGGTCGCCGGCAAATATCGCTTGATCGACATTCCGGTCTCGAACTGCATTAACAGCGGTCTTAACAAAATTTACGTTATCACGCAATTCAACTCGGTCAGTTTGCACCAACACCTGCAAACCTACCGCTTCGACGCTTTCGGCGGCGGCTTTGTCGAAATGTTGGCGGCGCAACAAACGAACGACAGCGACTCTTGGTACCAAGGGACTGCCGACGCGGTTCGCCAAAACTTCAACTTCATCCAACAACGCGACGTCGACTACGTCTTGATCCTCTCCGGCGACCAACTCTACCGGATGGATTTCCAAAAGATGATCGAAACGCACGAACGTTCGAACGCCGACGTTACGATCGCCTCCGTCCCGGTCAAAAAAGATCGCGCCGGCGAACTCGGCATTATGCGCATCGACGAAGAGGGACGCGTCCTCGGCTTCCTCGAAAAACCGCAGACGGACGAAGAACTTTCGCACGTCTTCACCGGCGAAGACTTCATTCGCGAACGCGGTCTCGACCCGCAAGGGCGCGACTACCTCGCCAATATGGGCGTTTACCTTTTCAACCGCGACACGCTCGTCGAAGCGCTCGAAAAGACCGACTACAAAGACTTCGGGAAAGAAGTGTTCCCCGCCTCGATTCGCACGAAACGCGTTTGCGTTCACCTCTTCGACGGTTATTGGGAAGACATCGGGACGATTCGCTCCTTCTACGAAGCGAACCTCGCGCTGGCGCAAAACCCGCCGGTTTTCGAAATTTCGACTCCGCAAGCGCCGACGTACACGCAACTTCGCTACCTCCCGGCCAGTCGTTTTGACAACGCGACGGTTCGTTGCAGTTACATCGCCGACGGTTGCTTGATCGGCGAAGGCGCGGTGATTGAAAATTCGATTCTCGGCATTCGTTGCAAAATCGGCAAAGGTTGCGTTATCCGCAACTCCATCATTATGGGCCAAGACTTCGTTACGAGTCCCGAAGAAGACGCGGCGGAAATCGCGGCCGGTCGTCCGCCGGTGGGAATCGGCGACCATACGGTCATCGACGGCGCCATCGTCGACAAAAACTGCCAAATCGGCTCGAACGTCTTCGTTATCAACCCGGACGCCGTTCAAAACACGAAGGAACGCGAATTCGGGATGATTCGCGACGGCGTTATCTGCGTCGAAAAGGGCGCGATCCTTCCGGATCATTGGCACTTGGCGCAATCGCTGAAGAAAAAGGGTTGACGCTCGGCGGCGTTCGCTTAAACGCGAGCTAAGCGGTTAAACGACCGGGACGAAACGCGGTTTTTGACGCGGCGTTTCGTCCCGGTCGTATTTCTTGTCGAGCGTCTCTTGCCTCGGCGCTCGCGCTTTCAAACGCCGCGCTTTCGTTTCGTCGAAACGCCCGGTCGCGACTTTCTTCGTCTTCGCGACCGGACGCTTCGCCGTTTTGGGCCGACGTTTACTCGACAAAATTTTTCCGTTAAAAGTTTATTTCGTTTTCTCCAACTCGTCGAGAATTTGACGACAGGAAATAATTTTCTCAACCAAATCGTTCGGAACAAACCAATATTGATTCGTCGACTCAAAACCGACGCAAGAATCCGACGCCGCGGCGCGGCGCAACGCTTTCGCCAACTCGATTTCGTCGCGAACGATCGCCGCCATTTCCGCTTCGACCGCCGTTAATCTCGCCGCGTTTTCGCTATTTTCCGCGTTTTCCGCCTTCCGCAGAACGTTTCGTTCGTCGCGGAGCAAAACGAAGCGCGCTTGGTTGGCGCAACTCAAATAGACGACGCCCGCGACGTCGGCGCAACGCGCTTGCCGCTCCGCTTCGACGCGACGTTCCGCCGGGGCGTTCTTCGCCGCTTCGGCCAAAAGCGCGGCGCCTTCGCGGAATCCTCGCCCGCACTTCTCCATTTGTTCGGCGAAAACAAGGGGCGGATACGGCGCCGTCCAAGACGCGACGTCGTCGTAAGGAATCCCGACCATCGTCGCCTTAAAGCCGGTCGACTCCAAGCGGAGCAAATTCGCCGGGCCGATTTGGTTCGGCGCGGTATAAACGACCGCTCCGGAATACGGGAATTCTTCGAAGGCGCGACTAACTTTCGTCCAGCCGGCGCGCCCGGTCGCGGCTCCTTCCGCTCCGAAAACGCGCGTCGCCAAGCGGTCGAGAACCTCTTCTTCGGTCGTCGTTTCGTCTTTAAATTCTTGGAGCGCCTCCAAGTTAATCGACGGAAACCCGCCGAGCGACCAACCGGCCATCACCCCGTCGACGCCGGAGCGCGAAAGGTTCGCCGCGTGTCGGACGACCAAGTCGAGCGCCGGAATCGTCGGTATCGACGCGATTTCCCAAGTCGCGTTGAACTGGCACTTCGCGATCGTTTTGAGTCCGGCCTTCTTCGCCGCCGCCCAATGTTCGACCGCGCGCGGCCCCGGCCCGACCGCCGAAATCGAATATTCGCCGACCGAAACCGGAACGCCGCCCCGTTCGAGCGGAAGCGCCCATTCGCTGACCGACTGCAGCCAAACGCCCTTCGGCAGCCGCTCGACAATATCGGTCGCGAGCCCGTGTCCGCGCCAGCCCCAATCCCAAACGATCACCTTCGCGTCCGGCGCCGACCGCCAAACGCCCTCGGCCATCGCGGCGTTCAAGTCGGCGATCAGGTCGACGTAATCCCGCTTCGAGCAACGCGGACACTCGTCTTGCCGCATATGCGACGCGCACGTCGTCAAATTTTCGGAGCCGGTGATCGTAAAAATCCCGCCGAGTCCCGGAACGTCCGCGAAGACCGCCGCCAACGAGTCGACGAGCCAACGCCGCGTCTCCGGCGCCGACGCGCACATCGCGAAATATTTTTCTTGCGCGACGCCGCGAATATGCGGACGATTTTCGAAAAACGGCGCCGGAAGCGCTCGCGGTTCGTTCATATAGAGGTAAACGTCGATCCCGTATTTCTTCGCTCGTTTCACCAAATTGCGCAAAGTCGCGCGACGAACGTCCGATTTCGCGCCCAATTCCGGAAATTCGGCGGTCGGCGGCGCCAAATCTCGCAGGAGCGCGTGCAACCAGACGCCGTTCACTCCCCGTTCGCTCAACTTTTGTAGGAGGCCGTCCGGACAAAGTTTCGCGTCGTCTTGCAGAAGGGGGTCGCCGAAGACCGCGAAATACGAGTGCAAATAGCAAATTTCGAACCGCGATTCCTTTTTCGCGACGCCCTCGCCGTTTTGCCGAGCTTCTTTGTCTTGTCCGTTCTGTAAATTTTGCGCGTTTTGTTCGTTTTCGCTCGCCGTTTCTCGACCGTCGACCGTTCCGAGTTCGTCGAGAAACGCGAAACGGGGCGTTTCCGGCGCGTCGAGTTCGTCCCCGAGCGTTTGGCGAACGTCGGCGGCTATCTTGCGCATCGCGGCGACGTCGGCTTCGCTCGGCTCCTCAAACCGCAAAGTTTCGCAAACCGGCTTCAAACGTCCCAATTTAACCCAAAGAAAATCGTCTTCGCGGAGCTTTTCGGCGTACTCGGTCGGCGCGAGATCGAGGAGCGTCAGCAACTGCTCGTAAGGCAAAATCGACCAATTCCGTCGCGTTAGCGTAATGTAGACGCGATCGGGCTCCCACGTCGGCGCTTTGTACGGCGGCAACCCGAGAAATTCGGCAATTTGCGCAATCTTTTCCGGCGTAGTGTCGAGCGTTCGCGCCATCGCTTCGAGCGTCGCAAGATTCCAGTTGCGCCAAACAAACGCGGCGGTTCGGTTCGGAAAGTGCGGAATCGGCTCGGCGACCTTTTCTTCGCCGACCGGCAGGGGCGACAAATCGAGCGGCGCGGCGGATTTCCGCGTTAAAGTCTCGCTATTTTCACCGTTTTCGCTCGCCGAATCGAAGGAAACCGTCGCGACGACGGCGTTAGAGCCGGCCTCCGCCGCGCCGGCAAACCGCTCGCCAAGCGTTCCCGTCGCGTTTACTCCGCTCCAGCCGAGTCCGAGCGCCGCGCTAATCGCGCTCCCCAAGAAAAAATTGAAACGTCTTTTTCCAATTTGCGTCGTCATTATCTACAAGACTCCCCCCATTTATTTTTATTCTTAAATTATCCCAAGACGCCGCGTTTGTTTTCCCGCTTAGCCGTCTCGACGCCGACGCTCTCCCTAAAATTACCGAAACAATTATCAATTTTTGGAGCGCGACGTAATTTTTATCGCCGCCATAAAACCCAAGCGAAATATCCGGACGGCGTTTTTAACCGTCGTAAAAAAATTTTGATTTTTTTCCCCGACGGATTCGCTAACGAGACGCTAGACGGTAAACGCGGAAATTACCGCGATAAAGCGTTCCTTCCGACGCCGCGCGGCGCCGCGTCGAACACTATTTTAACACAATGAAAGCGGAAAAAACAGTCTTTACAAGAAAATAATATTTGATAGAATTTGCTTGGTTGAAGGAAAGGAACGCTAAATAAAGCGTCCCGAAAATTCGACTTGCTATATAACGATTACACGAAACGCTTATTTTACGCAAAGCAAAAACGCGTCCTAATCGTTATCGTCGTCTTATTTTACGCGTTTTCGCAGGTTCGTCTCGCTTACCTCGGCAAGCGAACAATCGCGAAAACTTAACGAAAACGTTGAAGAAAACGCCGCGATTCGGTCGACAAAACCGGAAAAGTTTAACATTTTTCCTTTACCCTCGACCGCGAAGGAACGCCGATGATTCTCTCCGGACTCGAAATTGAAAAAGAAATTGCGAATGGAAATATCGTCGTCGAACCGTTCGACCGTTCGCGCTTGAACCCGAATAGCTATAATCTGCGCCTTCATAACGAACTGCTCGTCTACGACGGGCCGACGCTCGATATGAAAACGCCGAACGCTTACCGCGAACTCGTTATTCCCGAAGAAGGCCTTCTCCTCGAACCCGGCAAAGTTTACCTAGGCCGCACGGTCGAGTACACCGAAACGAAAACGCTCGTTCCGATGTTGGAAGGTCGTTCGTCGGTCGGTCGCCTCGGGTTGTCGATTCACATCACCGCCGGTTTTGGCGACGTCGGATTTAAAGGCTTTTGGACCTTGGAACTCCACTGCGTCCAGCCGATTCGCGTCTACGCCGGCGTCGAGATTTGCCAGATTTACTATCACACCATCGAGGGCGACTACGTTCCCTACGACGGCGGCAAATATCAAAACAATCGCGGCGTTCAAGCCAGTATGATGTACCTCGACTTCGAAGACGCGAAAAAATCGGCCCGACGCTGACCTCGGTCGGCGGTTCGCGCTTCGAATTTAGCGTTTCGCTTTGTTTCACGCGACAAAGCGAGGATTTTGACGCATTAACCAGAAAAACGCTTGTTGTTAACTATAATGTCTGTTATTTCCGAGACTGCGCAAACGATGATTAAACTGAAAAATCCTCCTCAAACGGCGATCGAAACGATCGAATATATCGTCAAACGAGACGGCCGCCGCGCGCGCTTCGCCCCGGAAAAGATCGGCGCCGCCATTCAAAAGGCGTTCGTCGCGACCGGGCAGCCGCAACCGAACGAATACGTTGAAACGTTAACCGCCAAAGTCGCGGCGCGCGTCGTCGACGCCGGATTCGTCGCTCCCGAAGTCGAAGACGTTCAAGACTGCGTCGAATCGGTGTTGATCGAAAACGGGCACGTTCGCACCGCTCGCAACTATATGGCGTACCGCGCCGAGCGCACCCGCGTTCGCGAACTCGGTTCCCGCCTGATGCGCACCTTCGAAGACATCACCTTCAAAGACGCGAAAACGAGCGACGTCAAGCGCGAAAACGCCAACGTCAACGGCGACACCGCGATGGGCCAAATGCTGAAATACGGTTCCGAGGGAGCCAAGGAGTTCTTCCACAAGTTCGTCCTGAAGCCGGAACACTCGCGCGCCCACGTCGAAGGCGACATTCACATTCACGACCTCGACTTCTACACGATGACGACGACGTGTTGCCAAATCGACTTGATTCGCCTCTTCAAGAACGGTTTCGGCACCGGCCACGGCGTCCTGCGCGAGCCGAACGACGTGCAATCCTACGCCGCGCTCGCCTGCATCGCGATTCAGTCGAACCAAAACGACCAACACGGCGGCCAATCGATCGTCAACTTCGACTACGGTCTCGCGCCCGGCGTTATCAAGACGTTCCGTCGCCTTTACCGCGATAATCTCGCCAAGGCCGTCGCGTTTTCGACCGGTTCGAGCGCGCCCGTCGCCGACGATTTGAAAGCGTTGCACCGCGAAATTTTCGCTTCCGGCGTCGAGTTGAAGCTCGAAGAGCGCGACGCGTTCTTCGCCGCCGAAAGCGCCGCGGTCGCCGACCGTTTCGCCGACGCTTGGAACGCCGACGCGACGACGGCGCTGACCGCCGAACGTTTCGCCAAATTGCAAAAACAAGCCGCCGACTTGGCGCTCCGCGAAACCGACCGCGCGACGTTCCAAGCGATGGAAGCGCTCGTTCACAACCTGAACACGATGCACAGCCGCGCCGGAGCGCAAACGCCCTTCTCGTCGATCAACTATGGGATGGACGTCTCGCCGGAAGGCCGTATGATCGTTAAAAACGTTCTTCTCGCGCAAGAAGCGGGGCTCGGCGCCGGAGAAACGCCGATCTTCCCGATTCACATTTTCCGCGTCAAGGAAGGAATCAACGCCGAAAAAGGCGACCCGAACTACGATTTGTTCAAGTTGGCTTGCCGCGTCAGCGCGAAACGCCTCTTCCCGAACTTCGCGTTCCAAGACGCGCCGTTCAACCTGCAATACTATAAACCGGGCAAACCGGAGACGGAAATCGCCTATATGGGGTGCCGCACCCGCGTCGTCGGGAATATTTGCGACCCGGAACGCGAAATCACCTACTCGCGGGGCAACCTGAGCTTCACGTCGATCAACCTGCCGCGCATCGCGTTGAACTCGAAGGGCGATATGAAGGCGTTTTACGCCGACCTGACCGCGAAGCTCGATTTGGCGGTCGACCAACTGTTGGAGCGGTTCCGCATCCAATGCCAAAAGAAGGTGAAAAATTTCCCCTTCCTGATGGGACAAGGCGTTTGGCTCGACAGTGAAAACCTCGGCCCGGAAGACGAAGTCGGCGAAATCCTGAAACACGGGACGCTATCCGTTGGGTTCATCGGCTTGGCGGAGACGTTAAAAGCGCTGATCGGCGTTCACCACGGCGAAAGCGCCGAAGCGCAAAAACTCGGCCTTGAAATCGTCGCCTTTATGCGCAAGTACCTCGACGACGTCGCGCAAGCGAAACAGCTGAACTTCTCGCTCCTCGCGACGCCGGCCGAAGGGCTTTCCGGCCGCTTCGTCAAAATCGACCGCAAAAAATTCGGTTCGATCGAAGGCGTTACCGACCGCGATTACTACACGAACAGCTTCCACATTCCGGTTCACTTCCACGTTCCGTGTTGGCAAAAAATCCAACTCGAAGCGCCGTATCACGCGCTGACGAACGCCGGGCACATCACCTACGTCGAGCTGGACGGCGACGCGACGCAAAATTTGGACGCGTTCGAGAAAATCGTTCACGCGATGCGCAAAGCGGGCGTCGGTTACGGCGCGATCAACCATCCGATCGACTCCGACCCGGTTTGCGGTTTTAACGGCGTCATCAGCGGCGACGTTTGCCCGAAATGCGGTCGCAAAGAAACGCCGGACGCTCCGTTCGAACGCGTTCGTCGCATCACCGGCTATCTCGTCGGGACGCTCGACCGTTTCAACGACGCGAAACGTTCCGAAGTTCGAGACCGCGTCTCGCACTCGACCGCCTGCCCGGTCGCGCAAAACGCCGAGTCGAACGGGAGCGCCGAATGAAACTTCGTATCGCGGGTCGCGTCGGCGATTCGATCGTCGACGGGCCCGGTATTCGGTACGCGCTTTTTACGCAGGGGTGTCCGCGCGCCTGTCCCGGCTGTCATAATCCGCAAACTCAACCGCTCGAAGGGGGCGAAGAAACGACCGTCGAGGCGATTTTAGCCGAAATCGACGCGAATCCTCTCCTCGACGGCGTTACGTTCAGCGGAGGCGAGCCGTTTTTGCAGGCGGCGGCGTTGGCGGAATTAGCGCGAGAAATCAAAAAACGCGACCTTAATCTAGCCGCGTACACCGGTTACCTTTGGGAAGAATTGATCGCGGCGAACGATCCCGCTTGGAACGCGCTTCTCGCCGAACTCGACGTCGTCGTCGACGGCCCGTTTGTTTTGGCGTTGCGCAGTTGGGAGCTGAAATTTGCCGGATCGACAAACCAGCGTTTTATCGACGTTCAACGTTCGTTGCAAGAAAATCGCGTCGTCGAACTGAAAAGCTGGCGAAATTAAAACGATTTTAACGCCTTTTTTCGCTTGTTAACGGTATTTTTACGCGTTTAACCGTTCGGTTATTATTTGTTTGGAGTCGAAATCGGCCTTTGCCGCCGCGTCGCGTTTTCTTGGCGACGCGGCGTTTTTTATTTCGCAATCGCAACGCCCCCCAATTTGCCAAGACTTTTCCGTTTCGTTCCCGCTCTTCCCCTTCTCCGCCTCAACCGCTAAAACCGGAAAAATCGCAAAATTTCCGCGCGACGCCGCTAAAGTCGAACCGGCTTTTGGACGTTCTAACGAATAAGCGGTTCGTTTTTCGAACGAACGCGGCGCTTTAACGCAACTTTGACGATTCTAACGGCAAACGGAGGCAAACTTGGCGGGCGAACGGGCGGCGATATTTTTTCGAACGGCGATTTCGGCGACGCTCGGCGCGGCGGCTTTTCTCGTTGGGAGCGCGAACGCGGCGGCGCAAGTCGTTTACTCGTCGCCGCAATTCGACGGCGGTTTTGTTCCGGGCGCGACGTCGGTCGGCGTTCCGATCATTGTCGGCGACTCCCTCCCCAACGGCGCGTTCCTCCCCCCAAACGGCGCCGTTTTCGCCGGTTCTCCCGATTTTAGCGGCGCGATTCCGACCGGAACGCCTCTTGGCGGACAAATTATCGGCGAAGTTCCGTTTAACGGCGACATTAACTCAATTCCGTTGCTGGAACAAAAGCAGCCGAACGCGCCGCGTCCGTTGCCGGCGTTGAACGTTCCGCGAACCGACGCCGACTTTGAAAAGCGCGTCGAAGCGTTGGCGCGACGTTTTTCGAAACCGCCCCTTTCGATCGAAGGTTCGACGCCGGGGCGTTTGCTTCGTTATTCGCTGATCGGCGGCGCCGACGCGACCTTTCTTGCGCCGAACCGCGCTCTTTCGGCGGAAAATACGCAAACTGAGTCAAGTATTCCGAATACAACGCCCGACCTAGAGCCGATTTACGCGCTCGGCGCCCTTTGTTGGAACGTCCCTTGCGGGAACCGTCAAATTTTGCGCGTCGTCGACGGTCGCCCCTTGGCGAAAGTCGGTTTCGGTTTCCAATCGAAACGCGGCGAACTGCTCGCGGCGTTGGCGTTTTCCAAAATCGATCGCGATTATGAAATTCGAATAAACGACGAGAAATTCCGCGTTCAAGACCTCGTCGACGCGGAAAAACTCGCTTGTTCGAAGGGCGCGAACCTCTCGACTGTCGCCGTCGGACTCGCGCATTACTCGCAAAATCCGGACGAAACTTGGACGAACGCGTTCGGCGAAACTTGGTCGCTCGCGAAGATTCTCGAACAGGAAACGCGCCGTCCGGTCGACTGGGGCTCGACCGAAGCGACCGACAAGCTCCTCGCGTTGACTTTTTTGCTCGCTCGTTTGAAGAAGGGCGCGCTCCGCGATTCGCCGGAGTTGAAGCGCGCCGAAGCGACGTTGATTGCGTTAAAAGGGCGAGTTTGGGGACTTTTTAACGACGCGACGCTCGCCGAAACGCTCTTTTTCGACGAAAAAGTAAAACTTTCGACGCCGCATATGCGCCTTTACGTCAACGGCGCGCTCCTCCGTTGGCTGACGTTGACCTCGTCGGCGGAAGAACTCCGTTCGGAGAAAGCGCGCCGAGCGGTTTTCGAACTTTGCGGGCTTGTCGATCAGCTCTTCAACTCGGTCGACGACCTCGACAAGTTGGCGCCGCTCGACGAAGAATCGCTCGCCGTCGCGATGCAGACGCTTCTGCTTTACCGCGCTCGCGTTAAAAACGCCGCCGTTTCACCCAATTAACGCCGTCTTACGTCGTTAAACTCGCCTCAATTTCACCAAACCGGCAAAACGCCCCCGTCGCGCCGGTTTTTCTTTTTTCTCCAATCGCCGCGACCGACGCCAATACCGCAAGCGTCGCGACTTCCGCAACCGTCGCCGCTCCGCCCGTTTTAATCGTCGTAATCGAGACTTCGTTCGTCTTCGTCGAGAATCCAAGCGAGCCGCCCGAGAACGAGGCCGTAAAGCGCCGCCAAAACGACGAGCGCGAACGGCGCCGCCCACCAAAACGTCGTCGTTTTGAAAAAGCGAATCCCCAACGCGAGCGGAGCGAAAACGAGCGCCGCCGAAACCGCCCAAAATTGCGTCCAAACGACGATTCGCCGAAGAAAACTCGCCAAAACCGCCCCGCAAATCGGCGCGAACGGCCAACCGGTGTAAAGCGTCGAAAGGTAAAAAATCGGGAAGCAAACGCTAAACGATCCGGCAAGCGTCGCTGCGATTCGCAAGTCGACGAGCTGAAGTCCGCTCAATGCTTCGGCGGTCTCCTCCCCGTTTTCGAACCAACCGAGTCCCCCGGCAAGCGCGACGCCCGGCGAAAAAGCCGCCCCGACAAGCGCGACGAACCAAAGCGCGTAAAGGAGCCCGTCGAGCCGGTCGTCGTCGCGCCAAGAGAGGACGCGACGCGCTCCGGACGCCCCGGCGCCGAAGATCGCTTCAAAAAAGCTCGCCGTCCAATACGTCCAAAAGAGCGCCGTCGGAAGCGCAACAACCGTTAAAACGCAAAATTCAAACTTCTCAATCGGGCCGCCGCTCCCCTGCGCCGCGATCGTCGGCGCCAACGAATAAAGAACGTAAATCGTTAACGCCAAACCGATTAGGACGACCGTTCCCGCCCGCGCCCAAAGTTCGTTCGTCGCGAGCGCTTGAAACGTTCGGTTGAAGAGCGGCAAGCGGCGCGGCGGCGCGGGTCGCGTCCAAATCGCTTGACCGTTTCGATACCGCAAAACGAGCGGCGGCAAAAAAGCGGTCGGGTCTTCGATCTCCGGCGGCGTCGCCAAGCGGCGCAAAACGCGTTTCAGCGTTCGAATCGGCGACGTTAAAATCGATAAAATCGCCAACGTCCGTTCAAGTTCGGGATTTTCGCCCAAAGCGCCGACGTTTTGCCGTTTGCCCGTTGGTTCCGTCTCGGTCGTCGGGTCGTTTCGCGTCTTTCGCAACGCCTCGTCGACCGCGGCGGAGCCGAACTCCGCTTTCATCTCTTCCAAACGTCGGCGCCGTTCCCGCTCTTCCCGTTTCGAACGCTTTTTCGACTTCGCGCCGTCGACCAAACCGGTCGAACCGCTTTCTTCGGCCGCGGAACCTTGCCGTTTTTTCCGTTTATCCGGATATTGCGCCGACGCGTCGGGCTTTTTCGGCGGCGTCGGAGCGATCGTTTTCGCCGAATTCGGAACGAAAACCGTTTTTCCGTCGAAACGTTGATAAACGCGGTCGGGAGCGTCCGGGATTTCGCCGAGTTCGTAAACGCCTCGGTCGCGCGGTTGGAAGCGGACGTCGGTCGTCGCAAGCTGTTCTTTCAGCGCCGCCGTTACGACGGTTTCGGTTCCGCAATCGGGACAACGAACCGTTTTGCCGAGAAGTTCGGCGGGCGCTTGCGTCAACGTTTCGCAAACGCGGCAACGCACCGGAAAATAATCGGGTTCCGCCGTTTTTTCCGCCTCGTTTTTATCGCTTTTGCCGACTTTTCCGCTTTGATCGCCGTCGTTTTCGCCGCCCGACGCGTTCGAACGCCCGCCTCCCGGAAGATTCGACGCGACGCCGGAAATCGAGCCAACTTTAACGTTTTTAGCGGTCGCGTCGACGTTTCCTCTAACGCCGTAAATATCGGCCCCGGCGACGTCGATTCCGACGCGGTTCGGGTTGCGCGCCGGAGAAAGGAGTTCGTCTTGCCGCCGTTTTTGCGGATTATTAAAGCGCTCGTAATCGGTTTCCGTTTCAAAATCAAGATAATCGGGAACGACGATCTCTTCGTCGCAATCCGGGCAAACGACGATTTTGCCGACGTCCGCTTTCGTTGCGGAGAGTCGCGTTCGGCAACGCGGGCAACCGAACGAGCGGTACCGAACCGGCGACGCGGGCTCTGAAGTCGGCGTCGCGGAGTAAATTCCGCCTTCTCCCGTTTTGCTTATTTTCTCCCGTTTATCTAATCCAACCGAATCGTTAAAACTCGCGGCGACGGATTGAGCGGATGAAACGGACGAGGAACGGCGGCGATTCGGATTGGCGTTCGGATTCGGTTCGGGCGTTGGAGTCGGCACGACGGGCTTCCTTTTGACGGCGAGGCGCGTTGGAAAAGCGATTTTCTAAGCGCAAAATATTAAAATAGAGAAGTTCGGCAAATAACGCGGCGTCGAAGACGCGTTTCGACCGCGTTGTTCGTTCATTAATTAAACCGCGAAACGACCGAAAATCAAGAGGCGCGAAAGCGCAAGGAACGGCGACCGCGCCAAATTCCGGAGCTGTTTTCGCTAAAACCGGCAAAATCAGCAAAAACCGATAAAATCGACAAAGCCGCCGCTAAATTCGCGTTTTCCCCGCTCGCGTTTCGCTCCGTTCGCCGGAACGCCGTTCGATTCCCGCCTAAAAACGTTCGCCGAGCGTCGGTTCAAAGCGCGTCCGCGACCGTCGCCGCCTTTTGGCCGAGCGTCGGTTCGAAATCAGTCAGTCAAGCGTCGGGCGTCAAAGTCCGTTCGGAACAATATCCCCGGCGGCGCAAGTGAAGAGCGCGGCGAACGTTTCCGCGTCGATCGTCTCGGAATGAAAGCGGGCCGAACCGTCCGCGTAAAGGAAGTTCGCGCCGCCCGGATGGAGCGAAAAAATTTCGTTGTTGTTCGCGTTGTTGAAAAAGCGACCGTCGGGCGCGACGACGGCGGCGTCCATCACAAAGCCGGAGCCGGGATCGGCCCAATCGGAGTTGAGGAGCGGCTCTTTCGGCGTTTCGTTCGGGTCGCCGCGACGGCCGCCGCGCAAGAATTTGAACGGACGACCGGACGCTTCGAAAAAGAGGAACGACGAACTCAACCCGTCGAGAACGGCGCTCGGATAAACGGGCGCGCGACGCGAAAATTCGGCGGAATTGGAAAAGTCGGGCAAGAGAACGCTCGTCCATTCGGAACGGTCGCGGAGCCCAAGTTTCTCCCGAACGCCGCGCCGAATTAGATAACAACTCGCGTAATCGGTCGGATAATACTTTTTCGTTCCAAAATCCCGGTCGCCGGGCGCGGTCGGGCAAAGAAAAAGAGGAATCCGCTTCTCCGTCGCCTCGCGGTTGACCGCCGCCGACCAAGTCGCCGTCCAGTCGACCGCCGAATACGCCGCGCTTTCCTCGACGAACGGAAGCAAAATCGTCAAGACGTTATGCCGGTCGCGACGCTGTCCGTTCGGCGCGACATACGTCGTCTTCGTCGGCGGGAAAACGCCGTTGACGTCCAAATAAGAATGAATCGCCAAGCCGATTTGACGCAAATGCGAAACGCAACTCGTCCGCCGAACCGTTTCGCGCGCCGCTTGAACCGCCGGTAAAAGCAAACCAAGCAAAACGCCGATCGTCGCGATTACGACGAGAAGCTCGACCAACGTAAACCCGCCGTTCAAACCGCGTTTGCAACCGCCGTCGTCAAAAACGCGCTTCAAACTCGCGTCCGCGCCGCTTGCGCGACGGTCGAGCGAGCGAAAACAACCGCTCCAACGCGAACAAAATTCGCGCCGCGATTCGATTTTCATCGTCTTCGCTCCCCTTCTCGGTTTCGAGGTCTCGCCAAGACAAACAAACGCTCGACGCGTCGAAAAACGGGTCTCGGCGCGTTGGCGTTCGGCGTCGTTTCGCCGATTTCGCCCTCTCCTCCGCGACGTTAGAAGGGCGCCGCGACAAGAGCGAAAGGCGAAAATAGGCAAAGTCGGCGTTACTTTTTAACGATTTTGCCGACTTTCCAGTTTTGCAGGTTCATTTCGGCGAGCGTCGCTTGAACGTCGTCGGCGATTTCCGGCTTGACGACCAAAACAAGACCGAGCCCCATATTGAAGACGCGTTCCATTTCGGCGTCGTCGATCGAGCCGAGCTTTTGCAACCAACCGAAAACCGGCGGAACGTCCCAAGAATTCGGGGTAATTTCCGGCGCGACGCCCTCGGGGAGGACGCGAGAGAGGTTTTCGACCAAGCCGCCGCCGGTGATGTGCGCGACGCCGCGGATTCCGTCGTTCGCGCCGAACTTTTCAAAGAGCGCGAGCGCCGGTTTGACGTAAAGACGCGTCGGCGTCAGGAGCGCGTCGGCGACCGTTTGGTTCAATTCCGGGACGAATTCGTCCGGTTGGAGCCCGGCGATATCGAAAACGACGCGGCGAATCAGCGAATAACCGTTCGAATGGCAGCCGCTCGACGCGACGCCGATCAGGACGTCGCCGTCTTGAATCGCTTTGCCGTCGATGATTTTCGAACGTTCCGCGACGCCGACGCAGAAACCGGCCAAGTCGTATTCGCCGGGGTTGTACATCCCGGAAAGGATCGCCGTTTCGCCGCCGATCAGCGCGCAACCGACTTCTTCGCAAGCCTTAGCGATTCCGGAAACCAGCTCTTCGAGTTGGTCGGGGTCGTCTTTCGGCGTCGCGACGTAATCGAGGAAGAAGAGCGGTTCGGCGCCGCAGCAGATCGCGTCGTTGACGCTCATCGCGACCAAGTCGATTCCGACGGTCGAGTGCCGGTTTGTTTGGCAGGCGATTTTGATTTTCGTTCCGACGCCGTCGGTGCAGCTGACGAGAACCGGGTCTTCGTACTTGCGCTCGGGGCCGCCGTCTTTGAGGAGGCCGTTCAAGCGGAAAAGCCCGGCGAACCCGCCGTCGAGGCGCATCACGCGCGGCGAAAAGGTCTTCGCAACCAATTTGGGCAGACGGGACATCGATTCGGCGTAAATATCCAAGTCGACGCCGGAACTTTTATAAGTCGCTTTTTCCATTTTTAGGACTCTCGTAAACGGGGTTCGCGGGGGAACGAAGAAATCGACGACGGAGCGCGTCGCTTCCAGCAGGTTTGACAAATTTAACGCTTTTGCGAATTTTATCGGTTTTAACGGCGTTTCATCGTCGGAAAGCGCGTCGCCGAGCCGGTTTAAGGCGCCGACTCGAACGCTTCCGCCCTCATTATAATTCTTCGGCGAAATAACGCAAGGACGGGCGGCGGGAGAAAACGCCGACTTTTTCCGCTTCGCGCGCCTCTCGCAAAAAAATCGCGCCGGTTCGTTAAGGGGGGGAAGACAAAACGGCAAAATCGGGTTATAATAACGGAGAAAACGTCGCGGACGGTCGAAACGCTCTCTCGATTCGCCCCGTCCGAAGCGCAGACGCGCAAGACGTCAACCGAAAAACGTCGAAAACGCTCCCGTCGTTTTCTCCTTATATTAATTAATAACGACAAAAAAAAGCGTCGACGCCCCCGAACAAGGAAGAAACGAATCGAAATGTTGGAATCTAACGACCGCGCCCCCGTCGAACAGCCCGCCGAAAACGCCGCTCAAACGCCCGCTCCGACCGCCGAAGTCGAGTCGCCGCAAGTTGCGGAAACGCCCGCCGTCGACGCCGTTCAAGTCGACGAAACCGTTAAAACCGAACCCGACGCCGCCGCGCAAGAAGACGGCGCCGAAATCAACCTCGACGCCGTAAACGCTCGACTCGCCGAAAACGCGGACGCCGAAACGTCCGCCGACGAAGGCGAAAACGCCGAGCCGGTCGCCCCGCCCTCCGCGACGCTCGAAGAAGCGCTCGAAAAGTTCGGAATCGAACTCCCGGCGAAAAAAGTTAGACTCCTCAAAGAATACTGCGAAACCCTTTGGATTTGGAACGAGCGCGTCAACCTCACCCGACACGACGATTACGACAAGTTCGTTTCCCGCGACCTCGTCGACTCGATCCGCTTGGCCGCTTGCCTCCAAAAGGGCGAACACGTCCTAGACGTCGGTTCCGGCGGCGGCGTCCCGGGGCTCGTCGTCGCGATTTTGCGTCCGGACGTCGTCGTCGAACTTTGCGACTCGACCGGCAAAAAAGCGGAAGCGCTCGGCGCCATCGTCGACGCGCTCGGGCTCGAAACGAACGTTTGGTACGCGAAGGCGGAAGATTTGTTAAAAGTTCACCGCTTTCACACTCTTACCATCCGCGCGGTCGGCAAAATCGCTAAACTTTTGCCGACGTTCGCTCCGCTTTGGCACGCGTTCGACCGCATTTTGATGATCAAGGGCCCGAACTGGCCGGCGGAACGGGGCGAAGCGCGCCACTACAACCTTTTGAACAACGTCGCGCTGCGCAAAATCGCCGAATACGAGAACCCCGGCGCCGAACACAACAGCGTTATTTTGCAGTTCTGCCGCAAGAGCCGCTTCGAAGAAATGGAGCGTCGCGCGCAAGCGTTGGCCGAAGGGAAGCCGATCGAGCTGGAAGTCGAGCCGGTCGAAGTCGACAACAAGCAACGTCGCGAGTTCTCCGACGACCGCGGCGGTCGCGGGCGCGGCGGACGCGGTTTCGGCGGCGGTCGAGGCGGCAAAGGCGGTCGCGACGACCGCAACCGTCGACCGGAGCGCAAATTCGTCGACGCGCAAGACCGTCGCGGCGGTTTCGACGGCGGCGGAGCGGCGGACGGCGAAGCGCGCGTTTTCGCCCGTCGCAACGGCAAAGCGCCGCGCGGTTGGACGGGCAAGAGTCGCGAATTCGGTTCCGACGGCGGCGATTCCCGTTCGAACGGCGCGTCTTCCGGCGGTTCGAAACGTTTTAACAACGGCGACGGCAAGAAACCGGGCGGACGCGGCGGGCGTTCCGGCGGTTCGTTCGGCGGCAAAAAACCGGGTTCCGGCGGTCGTCCGGGCGGTCGCGGCGGTTTCGGCGGCGGCAAGAAACCGGGCGGTCGCGACGGTCGACCGAACGGCGGTTCGCGCGACTAATTTACTTTTTCCTTCCGAAAATCGTTTGCGGCGACGCGTTCCTTTTTGCGTCGCCGACAATTAAATTTAACGTTAAAGGATTTTTAAAATGTCTCGTTCGCTTTTGTCGCAATTATCGACTTCTAAAGCGGTTCGCCGCGCGGTCGTCGGAACGGGTTGCCTGTTGTTGAGCGTTTCGGCTTTCGTCGGTTGCCAAAAATCGGCGCCGGAAGCGGAAAACGCCGACCCGAACGCGGTCGCGCAAACCGGCGACGCTCCGGCGTTCCCGCAATTTTCGACCGAAATTCGTTTCCTCTCGGCGGAACAACTCGCCGCGCTCGGAGCGAAAAACGACCTCCCGACCGAGTTCGTCCAACCGAACGCTTACTCCGTTCAAGTCGTTCGTCCGGAACGTTTTCGCGACCTTGAAAACGGCGCCGTCGCGCTCGAAACGTTCGCGAACGCGTCGCTGCAGCTTCCGCTTCCGGAACTTCTCGACGGCGCCGACTTAGCGTTGGCGAGCAAGACGTTTTCGCTCGAAACGCTGAAAAACGCGCAAACCGGCGAAACGCTCCAAGAAGGTTTCCCGACGCCGTCCGAAGTCGTTTACCTCCGCTTCCCCGAACCGGTCGACCAAGCGGCGCTCGACGCAAAAGTTTTCAAAAACGCCGATCCGAAAGCCGTTAAAACCCAAAAAATCGGCGCCGTCGACGTTCGCGTCTTGGAAAACGCCCTTCCGGTTCCGCTCGACCAAACCGGCCAAACGTTCGGTCGCGTCGACCAAATGCTCGCCGGTCTCGCCTTCCCGACGCCGAACTCCGTCGTCTTCTTCTCCGGCTCGCCGACCGCGCTCGACGCTTATTTTAGCGGCAAAACCGGCGACGAACGAGGCGTCGCGGCGCAACGCGTCGGACGGCTTCCGCTCGACAAACTCGACGCGGCGTTCCTTTACGACTTCGACTTCGACGTCGCGACGACCGCGCTCGTTCAGCCGCCGGTTCCGTTGACTCCGGCGCTTATCGAAGCGATGCGCCCGAACGTCTCCGGTTTCCATTTCGTCGTCGACGCGAACTCCGCCGACGGCGCGATTTTGACGCTCGTCGTCGACGCGAAGTCGACCGAAGGCGCCGAAACGTTGCGCAAGGCGATCGGCGGCGCGCTGATGGAAGCGGTCGACGGTCTCGGCTCCGCGCTTCCGCAAGGCGAACAAGCCGCCGCGACGGAAGCGGTCGAAACGTTCGAGAAATTGCGAACGATTCTCAAATCGGCGAACCTCGCGACCGAAGGCGACCGCGTCGTCGGAACGTTGAAAAACTCGCCGGAAACGCTCGCTTTCTTCGTCGACGCTTGCGAGAATATGAACTCGTTCCGCCGTCAATCGGAGATTTACGCGAAATACGGCGGCGCGCAAGACGCGTTAACCGCGCTCGGTCAAGCGTTTAACGCTTACTTGATGAAGAACAAAAAGTTCCCGGCCCCGATTCGCGCCGCCGACGGAACGCCGCTCTTGAGCTGGCGCGTCGCGCTTCTCCCGGTTTTGGGCGCCGAAGGCCAAAAACTTTACGACGAATTCAAGCTCGACGAGCCTTGGAACGGCGAAAACAACATTAAACTCCTTGAGAAAATGCCGTCGATTTTCGCAGCGCCGTTTGGCGACGTCGCGAAAACGTCGACGCCGTTCCTCGTCTTCACCGGCGAAAACGCGCCGTTCGGTCGCGTCGAACCGTTGACGCTCGACGACTTGAACCCGGAAAAACCGATTTTGTCGGTCGTTTTGGCCGCCGAAGCGAACGCCGTCGAATGGACGCGCCCGGAAGAATTCGTCTTCAATCCGGCGAAACCGAGCGACGCGTTCGGCGAATTCATTTGCGCCGTTACCCTCGACGGCAAGCTGGTTCAAGCCGAATGCGACGATTCGGAAGAGGTTTCGAAGAAGCTCGCCGCGCGCATTTACGGCGTTTCGACGACGGAAGAAACCGCTCCGGCGCAAGAAGCCGCTCCGGCGCAAGAAGCCGCTCCGGCGCAAGAAGCCGCCCCGGCGGAAGAAACCGCTCCGGCGCAAGAAGCCGCCCCGGCGCAAGAAGCCGCCCCGACGCAAGAAGTCGCTCCGGCGGAAGAAGCCGCCCCGGCGCAAGAAGCCGCTCCGGCCCCGACGGAATAATCTCGCCCTTTATTTTCGGCGCGACGTTTTAACCGGCGTCGCGTCGTTTTCGTTTTTCCGTTAATCCGTTTGATTTGAACGTTTCCGCCGACGCGATGACGCCGAACCGCCTTAAAATTCTTCTCGTTATTCCGACGCTCGACCGTTGCGGCGCCGAAAAGCAGCTGACGCTTCTCGCGGCCAACCTTCCCAAAGAACGTTTCGACGTTCGCGTCGTCGCGCTGACGCGGGGCGGCCCTTACGAAGCGACGCTCCGCGACGCCGGCGTTCCGGTCGACATAATCGGCAAAACCGCTAAATTTTCGCCGCGCGCTTATTGGCGGTTGAAGAAAATTATTCGCGACTTCCGCCCCGACGTCGTTCACACTTGGCTTTTCGCCGCGAACGCTTACGGGCGGCGCGCCGCGTTTTCGCTCGGCGTTCCGGCGGTCGTTTGCGGCGAGCGTTGTCTCGACCCTTGGAAGGCGCGTTGGCAAGGTTGGGTCGACCGTCGCCTTGAACCGAAAACGGACGCGTTCGCGGTCAACAGCTCCGGTATCGTCGACTTTTACGTCGAGCGCGGAATCCCCGCCGAGAAGTTCGTCGTCGTTCCGAACGCCGTCGAGCCGCCGCCCTTCCCGCGTCCCGCCGACGCCGCGACCGCCGACGCCGCGAAGATCGCGCTGTTAAAAGAGTTAAAACTGCCCTTCGAGCCGGGCCGTCTTCCGTTGTTGATCGGGTTGGTCGCGCGACTTTGGCCGCAAAAACGCGTCAAGGAAGCGCTTTGGGCCGCCGACCAACTGAAATTCGCCCAGCTCGATTTTTACCTCCTCGTTATCGGCGACGGCCCGGAGCGCGAGTCGCTCCTCCGTTACCGAGACGACCTGCGCGTCGCCGACCGAGTCCGCTTCCTCGGCGAACGCGACGACGTTTCGCGCCTTATGCCCAATTTTGACGTCCTTTGGAATTGCAGCGCTTACGAAGGCCAATCGAACGCGATTTTGGAAGCGCAAAGTTGCGGCGTTCCGGTCGTCGCCTCGGACGTTCCCGGGAACCGCGATCTCGTTATCCCCGGCGAAACCGGCGTCCTCGTCCCGGAATTCGACGGCGACCGCATCCGCCGCCGCACCGCGCTGACTCGCGAAACGTTCCGTTTGCTGAAACCCGAAAACGCTTCGCTGCGTCGAACGCTAGCCGACGCGGCGCGGGCCCGCGTCGAACGCGAATTTTCGCTCGACGCGTTAATCGCCCGACACGTCGAGCTTTACGAACGCTTGGTCGCCGAGAAAAAGCGCCGTTGACCGCCCGTTATTTCCGTTAAAACAATCAAACGCCGCGCTCGTCGTCTTCGAGACGTTCGAAGCGCGGTCGTTTGCCGTTTATTCCCGTTTGCGCGCCGGAGCCTCTTTTACGTCGTCCCCGACGTCGCGTTTGTTTCCGGAGCGCCGCGCCCTTAGTTCGACGCGACGCCGATTAACCCCAACGATTAGGAGCTTTACCCCAATGAAACGCGTCGCGTTTTCTTTCCTCGCTCTCGCTCTTCTCTCGACCTGCGCCGTTTTCTCGAACTTCGCCGCCGCTAACGACGCGGGGCCCGGCGTTTCCGCCGACGAAGCGCTCCGTCTTCTCGTTCAAGGCAACGAACGTTTCGCCGCGAACAAGACCGCGCATCCGCACTCGAATTTCGACCGCCTCGTCGACACGGCGGAACACGGCCAACACCCGTTCGCGACGGTTCTCGGCTGCAGCGACTCCCGCGTTCCGGTCGAGTTGCTCTTCGACCAAGGCTTCGGCGACGTCTTCGTCGTTCGCGTCGCGGGCGGGGTTTGCGCCGACGACGAAACCGGCTCGATCGAGTACGGCGTTTCGCACCTCGGCACGCCGATTTTGGTCGTTTTGGGACACACGCAATGCGGCGCGGTTACGGCGACGGTCGAACACGAACACGCCGACGGGCACATTAAGTCGCTCGTTTCGCACATCGAACCGGCGGTCAAGCGCGTTCGCGCCGCGCGTCCGGAACTTTCCGGCGCCGCGCTGATCGAAGCGGCGGTCGTCGAAAACGCTTACGTCGCGGTCGAAGAACTTTTCGAACACAGCCCGATGACGGTCGAAGCGCTCGAAAAGGGCAAACTTTGGATCGTTCCGGCGATTTACAACGTCAAAACCGGCAAAGTCGACTGGCGCGCCCCGATCAAATCGAAAAAAGACCTGAAAGAAAAACGCGACGCCAAACTCGCTCTCTAAACGAACGTTTAAACCGGCGTTTCGCTTAACTTAACGCAAAAAAACTCGCGTTCCCGTTTCGGTTCGCGAGTTTTTTTTGCGCTCTTTCGTTCGTTCTCGCTCGACGTTTCCAGCCGATTACGCCGCGTTTTTCGTCGCCGCGTCGCCGTTTCTCGTCGTTTCAACGCCGCTTTTATTCGTTTTTAACGTCGCGTTAAGGAACCGCGCGCCGCAAGCGTTCCCGACGAACGCGATTCCTAAATACGTCGCGATTTTCAGCGGCGATTTCGGCGCCAACCGGAAGAAAAACGCGTCGGCGACGCAGCGATCAAAGCGGCAAACGACGAACGCCGCGCCTCCGCCGATCAAAAAGCCGGCCGCAACCAACCGTCGCGCCAACTCGACCGCTTCGCGCCGCGTCGGAAAAACGCTTTCTCCTTCGTCGTTTTTTCTCCCACTTTTCCAATTTTGCTCTATTTTAACGCGTCAATCTGTCCCTCGGCGCGCGGCAAACAAAAAACGCCGACGCTCGAACGGTCGACGCTATTTTCAAACGTCGCCGCTCGAACTTCGGCGTTTTTTAATCGGGGCAAACTTTTACCGACGCTTTAACAAGCGCGGCGTGTCCGTTTGCGCGCCCTATGCGTCGCCTCAGGAAACCTTCGTAACGCCCGGGGTGCCAATCCAGTAGTTGCCGTTTTCGTCGCGTTCGGCCGGGGATTCGCTATCGATGCGGAGCGCGTCGATGTTCGGAACGAGTTCGCGCGTCGAATCCCAAACTTGTTCCATCGAAACGCGTTGACCGGTTTCGACGGCGGTGCGACCGAGGATCGCCGTCGCGGTCGCGTCGACGCCGTATTGAATTTCGTTCCACGGTTTGTTGTTGCGAATCGCGTCGAAGAGGCGGACGTGTTCGTCTTGGTACGAGTCGTTCGGGCCCGCTTCCGGCTTCCAAATCGCTTTGCGGGTATGCGTGTTCAGCATTTCCGTCCCTTCGTAGATAGCCGGGTCGCCGACGCCTTCGCCGAGCTGGCTGCAGCCCTTCGTCCCTTGAACGTTCGCTTGGAAGAAGCCCCAGCAGTTCGGAACGGTGCGGGTTTGGAGCATCATCTTGCGACCGTCTTTGAAGGTGTATTCGACGGCGGCGCAGTCGATGAGTTGGTCTTTCGAGCGACGGAGGCCCTTGTCGTGCGGGTCGACGAGGCGACCGCCGACGCCGTTCGCGGCGATCGGGTAGTCTTGCATGCACCAGCAGCAGATGTCGATGTTGTGAATCAACGCGTCGACGATGAAACCGCCGCTCGTCCAGTCGAAGCAGAAGATGTTCGCGATTTCGTTTTGGAGCGCGGTGCGGGATTCTTGCCAGTTCAGGTTGTGCGGGCCTTGGAGGCGATAAACCCAAGTGTTGAGGACTTCGCCGAGTTTGCCTTCTTGAATCGCTTCGACCGTTTGACGGGTGCGGTCGTAGTGGCGATTGTTCAAACCGACGCCGACTTGAATCCCCTTTTGTTTCGCGACTTCGTTCGCGGCGAGGATGCGTTTGAGGCCCGGAATGTCGACGCCAAGCGGTTTTTCGGCGAAGACGTTGATTTTTTCCTTCTTGTTGACCGCGTATTCGAACGTGATCGGGCGGAAACCTTGCGGCGTCGTCAGAAGAACGACGTCGCCGTCGCGGAGGGTGTCGATCGCGGCTTTGTAACCGTCGAGGTCGTAGAACGTGCGTTCTTCCGGAACGTCGACGCGGTCTTCGCCGTGCGTTTCTTTAACGCTGGCGACGGCGTTGAAAGCGCGTTCTTTGAACGCGTCGGCGACGGCCCAAAGTTTCGTGTTCGGGTCGGCGTTCAACGCTTGACGGACGGCGCCGTTGCCGCGACCGCCGCAACCGATCCAAGCGATGCGAATCGTGTTGTCTTCGCCGGCGTGAACGCGCGGAGCCGAAACGGCGGGAATCGTCGCGGCGACGGTCGCCAAACCGGACGTTTTCAGAAAAGAACGACGCGAAAAAGTACTCATAAAACGCTCCTCGAACGTCGCCGACAATCGCCGCGACGCGCAAAAATATCAAGCGGAAATCGACGCGCTCCACAATAGTTGTAAAAATGCGAAAACCGTCGACAAAATACGGAACGTTCTTATTGTACAAGGATAACGCGCAAATTGCAAGCAAAATCGGCGAAATTTTTCCCATTTTTTTCGAATTTGTCGTTTTTTTCGTCCAAAATCGGCGGCGGCGTCCGTCGTCGCGACGTTTCCTTGTCGTCTTCGTCGTTAATATCCGCAAAATCGCTAAAACCGTTCGCTCGGCGCAAGAAAAACGCCGAAACCGAACAAAACGCTTGACGCGCCGGTTTCGCTTTTATATAATGAAAACGTCGCGTCGACGCCGACGAACGCCGTTTCCTATTTTCCCTATTTTAACAGGCGTCGCCAATACGTCGAGCGGCGATTACTCCCGTTTTTCCCCTTATTAATTAATGAACGTCTTTTTGCGTTTCGACGCTCGAAAGGTGCCGCCGTGTCCGCCGACCGTTTTTCCCTTCCTTCCCGCGTTTCCGCCGACCGTTCGCCGACTCGCCGCGACGTATTGAAATCGGGCGCCGCGCTCGCCGCCGCGTCCGTCGCCGCCCCGCTCGGCGTTCCCGGACTCTTCTCGAACGCCTTCGCCGCGCCGTCGAAACGCTCGACGCTCCCGACGCCGCGTTACGACAAACTGCCCCGTTGGCGCGGTTTCAACCTCCTCGAAAAGTTTATGGTTTACGACAATAAACCGTTTCGCGAGGACGACTTCCGCAACATCGCCGACCTCGGGTTCAACTTCGTTCGACTCCCGATGGACTACCGCTGCTGGATCGTCGACGGCGACCGGAAACGCTTCAACGAAAAGACGCTCGCCGAAATCGACAAAGCGGTCGAATACGGCGACAAATACGGCGTTCACGTCTGTATGAACTTCCACCGCGCGCCCGGTTACACCGTCGCCAATCCGCCGGAACGCCCGACCGTTTGGAAGGACGCCGAGACGCTCGCCGTTTGCGCCGAACATTGGCGGGTCTTCGCGAAGCGGTACGCGGGCTACCCGAACGAACTCGTCAGCTTCAACCTCTTCAACGAGCCGGACGGCTGTTCCGACGACGAGTTTATGAAGGTCGTTTCGACCGTCGTCGACGCGATTCGCTCCGAAGACGCCGACCGGCTGATCTCCTGCGACGGGCTCGGATACGGAACGCGACCTTATTTGCCGTTGGCGAAACTCCGCGTCGCGCAGGCGACTCGCGGGTACGCGCCGATGGAAGTGTCGCACTGCGGGGCAAGCTGGGTAAATTACAAAGACCTTCCGGCCCCGCGTTGGCCCGGCGTTTCGCACAACGCGCTTATGCCGCAACCGAATAAAGGCGGGCTTTCCGAAGGCGTTCGCAAGCCTTGGACGGTCGACGGCCCCTTCCCGAACGACGCGACGCTCCGTTTGCGCGTCGGGACGGTCTCGGTCGCGGCGGAAATCGTCGTCGAGGCGGACGGGCGCGAGATTCTTCGCCGACGCTTCGTCCCCCAAGGCGGAAAAGGCGAATGGAAAGAGGCCGTTTTCGTCCAAGCGTACAACGTTTATCAAAACGTGTACGATCTCGATTTAACGGTCAAAATTCCGAACGGCGCGAAGCGGCTGACGGTCGCGAACGTCGACGGCGACTGGGCGACGATCGCCGAAATCGCCGTTTCCGCCCCGAACGTCGCCGAAGTCGTTTCCGAGGGCGGGCCCGATTGGGGCGCGAAAGAGCCGACGGCGTTCAAGTACGCGGTCGAAAACGGGAACGCGTCGCTGACCGGCGGCGTTATGAAAGACCGCGCTTGGCTGAAAAAGACGTGCGTCGAGCCTTGGCAAGAGGCGGAAAAACACGGGATCGGGGTGATGGTCGGCGAGTTTGGCGCGTTTAACAAAACGCCGATCGACGTCGTTCGCCGCTGGATGGAAGATATGCTGCTCAACTGGCGCGAAGCCGGTTGGGGGTGGGCGCTTTGGAACTTCCGCGGCTCGTTCGGAATCGCCGACAGCGGGCGCGCCGACGTCGATTACGAAGATTGGCGCGGACTCAAACTCGACCGCGAGACGTTGAAGCTGCTCCAAAAGTATTGATTTTAACGGCGACGCAAACGGGGCGAAAAGGGCGAAGAGCAAAATGTCGGCGTTTTAAACATTTTAGACGCTTTAAGAACTTTCGACGTTTTAGCCCCTTTGAGGTTTTTAGGCGTTTTACACCGAACGCTCCGCCCCGTTTCGACGTTAAAAAAACGCCGCGCGCTCGATAAAAAGAGCAAGCGGCGTTAAAATGGAAACATTGCGCAAACCGCGACGGGAAAACCGGCGTCAAAACGCAAACTTCGTTTTGAAGTAGAGCGCGGCGTCCGGGCTGTAACCGGCGCGCCAATACCGCCCTTCGAGGCTTTCGACGTCGAAATCTCGGGAGAACGTCGTCCCGAGTTCGGCGGCCCAACGGAGTCCGGCTTCCGCCTTTTTCTCGACGCCGAGCGAGAGCCGAACGTCGCTCCGTTCGAGTCGGGCGTCGGTTCCCCAATCGGTTTCGAAAACGGCGTCGTTCGCGTCGAACGCAAAGCCGAGATAGCCCCAATACGTCGCGTCGGAACGGCTCCAACGTTCGATTTTGCGCGAAACCTTCGGCGCCGGGAACATCAGATCGACGATCCAAAGGTCGTTCGGCTTCCAAGTCGCGCCGATAATCGGGAAAATATCGTAATCGCCGGAATTAGTGTAAGCTAACCCAAACGCCCATTTCAGCCGCTCCGAATACGTCCAAAGCCCGACGCCGGAGCCGAAAACGTTCAAACCTTCCGAGTTGGTCGACTTTCCGTCGCTGTTCCAATTCAGCCCGAGCGCGACGTCGAACGTCCAACGCTCCGATTTCGGAATAACGTAATGAAACGTCGCGCCGGTCGAGATAATCCCGAGCGAATCGGAGCCGACCGCCCAATCGGGAACGTCGTACTGCCGCCAGCGAATACTCGGCGTCGCCAAAACGAAATGCCCCGCTTTCGGCGACGGGAAGCCGAACGTCGCGTTCGCGCCAAGCCCGACGAAGCCGAAATCGCCCGAAACGAGGTCGAAATCGACGTTGGCGCCGCGGTACATGCGCCCGATATTCGCCGTCGCCGACGAAATATTGGCGGCGAACCCCGGTTGCGGCGTCGCGTCGGCGGAGAGACTGGAATCGAACGACCGCTCGCTCGAATCGTCGACGGCGTAAATCGGCGCGGACTCGAACGTCGGCTCCTCGAAAGTCGGCGCGGCGGGCGTTTCTTCGAGCGTCGCCGGAAGGCGCAAATCCGGCGCGACTTCGGCGCTCGGGTATTCGTCGGCGGCGAAAACAGGCGACGCGAAAAACGCCGCGCTTAATAATAACGACGTAAAACGACGACGATTTTTAACGAGAAAAAGGCGGTTCGTTTGCAAGCGCTCGGCTCCTTATGTCGGGCGCGCCGCCGTCAAAACGAACTTGCGACGCGAAAAATCGGCTCCGACAAGCGAGTCGACGTTTCCCTCGTCGCCCTGCCGTCGCCGTCTAAATTTTACCATTCCTGTCAACATTATCGGCAAAATCGGCGCAAACGTTAAATTTTTACGCGACGTTCTCCGATTTTTGGACGAATTATCGCGTCTTTTCCAAGATCGCGCTTCCTTTTTACTTTAAATCCGAATGCCGCCCAAATTCCGCTTCGACGCGCTTTTAAAAATTAGAGAAAACGAACAAAACGCGAAAAAAGACGCTTTTCTCGCCGCGCAACGACGTTCGCAAGAAGCGTTCGACGCGCTCGAAACGCTCGAACAAGCGCTTGAAACCGAACGAAACGACTCCCGAGCTTTCCGAACCGGGGCCGCGCTCGACCCCAACGCCCTTCGCGCTCGACAAGAAACGCGGCGACGCCTCCTCGAACGACGAGACGAAGCGCGAAAAATTTACAATATTCTCGCCGAAGAAACGGAAATCAAACGCGAAGAACTCAACGAAGCGATTAAAGAAACAAAAATCTTACAAAAATTAAAGGAAAAAGACGAAGAACGCCGACTCGACGCAGAAAAAAAACGAACGCAAAAAGAACTCGACGAAGAGGCGGCGCGCCAAAAAATCTTCGAACGCCGACGGCGCGAAAACGCCAAAACGGAAAACGACGAAACGGCTTAAAACAGCCTTTTTACCGAAAACGCCGAGCGCGGCGAAATCGACTTTTCCCCCGCTCGGCGTTTCAAGGTTCGTCGTTGGCTCGACGGCAAAGCGAAAAACCGCTTCTTTCTCCGCTTCCGCCGTCGCTTTTCCAACTCAAAACATTAATCGAATTCAATGTCGTCGAGCGTCAACTTCGAATAGTCGGTTCCGACGCGCCCCAATTCGAGGTCTTCCAGCGTCGCTTTGCGAACTTCCGGTTTGCGCGGCGCGGGCCGCGACGGCCCCTTCGCGATCCCGGCGCGTTCGAGCAACGACGACCCGAGAACGTTCGATTCCAAATAATCGGACGGAACTTCGCCGGGGTTCGCGCCGTTGGCGATCGGATCGTATTCCAGCGCGTAATCGTGTTTCGCGAACGAAATGCGAGCGCCCGGATCGACGCGGCGATCGCGAACTCGAACGCCGTCGATCGTCGTTCCGTTCGAACTGCCTAAATCGACCGCGTACCAATACCCGTGCGCCAACACCAACCGGCAATGTTTCGACGAAACGTTCGAAAAACGCAACACAATGTCGCAACTTTCGCTTCGTCCGACGATTAATTCTTCTTTAAGCAGCGGAATCTCGTCGCCGCCTTTCAGGGGTTCCAACGTCCCGTACA
Organism: Thermoguttaceae bacterium; assembly: GCA_017937485.1. GTDB lineage: Bacteria > Planctomycetota > Planctomycetia > Pirellulales > Thermoguttaceae > RUG369. Next base: position 24,179 of record JAGBDN010000086.1, on the reverse strand, counting down.
TCGCCCAACCTCGCAAATTTAGAGCGTCTTGCCCGATTTAACGTCGCCGACGCTTCGCCGCGTTCTTCCGAAGAAATCGGCGTTTTCCAGCGTCGCTTCTTTCTTAATTATACCGCGTTCTTACCGCCTTGCCAAGTCTTTTTTCGCAAAACGTCGTTTTTTTTCGTTTTTTTTGCCCGGTTGCGCGCGCCCCGTTTCGCTCCGTCCTCGCCAACGCGCCGCGTTCGCTTATTTAAGGGTAAAATTAACGCGACGGCGTTTTCGTCCCCCTTGCGCAAACGGAAAAATCGAGTATCCTTAAGAAATAACGTCGAGCGCGGTTTCAACGCGCAAAATCGTTTTAACCAACCCCAAAATTAAGAGGATTGAAAGGATCGCAACGTGTCCCTCAACGAAAAAAAAGCGACCGAATCGACGACCAACGGCGCTCAAACGATGATAAACGGCGCGAACATCGTCGTCCAAGCCCTTATTAATTGCGGCGTCAAAACGGTTTTCGCCTACCCCGGCGGCTTCAGTATTCCGCTTCACCAAGCGTTCACCCGTTACCGCGACCAAATTCGCGTCGTCCTTCCGCGGCACGAGCAAGGCGGCGGGTTCGCGGCGCAGGGGTACGCTCGGGCGACCGGCGAAGTCGGCGTCTGTATGACGACGAGCGGCCCGGGTCTCACCAACATTATCACCAGCATCGCCGACGCGAAGCTCGACAGCGTTCCAATCGTCATTATCGCCGGGCAAGTCAACTTGACCGACGTCGGTTCCGACTCCTTCCAAGAAACGCCGACGACCGAGGTTTGCCGTTGCATTACGAAGCACCATTACCTCGTTCAACGCGTCGAAGACTTGGCGCGCGTCGTCGACGAGGCGATTTTCGTCGCGAAATCGGGACGCCCGGGCCCGGTTTTGATCGATATTCCGAAAAACCTGCAAGTCGAGCAATGTTATCCCAATTTCGCCGAACCGCGCAACTTGCCCGGTTATCCGGAAAAGAATCCGGAAATCGATTCCGAAGCGATTTGCGACGTCGTCGAACGTATTAACGCGGCGAAACGCCCCTTAATATTGGCCGGCGGCGGGGTCGTTTCGGCCGACGCTTGCGCCCTGCTCCGCAACGTCGTCGAGAAAACCGGGATTCCGGTCGCGACGACGATGACCGGGTTGGCCGGTTTCCCCCGCGACGACAAAAACGCCGTCGGAATGGTCGGTATGCACGGGACTTACGCGACGAATATGGCCGCCCGCGAATGCGATTTGCTCTTGGCGTTCGGCGTTCGTTTTAGCGACCGCGTCGTCGGCGCCCGCGATTCCTTTGCCCCGCGCGCCCAAATTATCCATTTTGACGTCGACCCGTCCGAATTCAACAAAGTCAAAAAGGCGAAACGAACGGTTCTCGGGCATTTGAAGGACTCGTTGGCGGCGCTCGATTCGGAACTGGCGCGCTCGTATAAGCCGGTCGATTTGACCGAATGGCGCGAACGCATCGCCGCTTGGCGCGCTTCGAAACCGGTTCAATATTCTTTCGACGAAATCGAGAAAGCGGAAGACCTCATTACGCCGCAATACGCGATTTCGGAATTCTCGAAAGCGACGCAAGACCTCGATACGATCGTTACGACCGGCGTCGGGCAACACCAAATGTGGACGACGCTCTTTTATCGTTTCAACAAACCGCGCACTTGGATTTCGAGTTGCGGACTCGGGACGATGGGGTTCGGGCTTCCGGCGGCGATCGGGGCGAAAGTCGCGCGCCCGGAATCGCTCGTCGTCGCGGTCGAAGGGGACGGCAGTCTCCAAATGAACATCCAAGAAATGGCGACCTGCGTCGCGGAAAACATTCCGGTGAAAGTGTTGTTGGTCAATAACCAGCACCTCGGAATGGTGATGCAATGGGAAGACCGTTTCTTCAAGAAGAACCGCGCCAACACTTACCTCGGCAAGGTTTCCGACCCGGAAAACTTCGGCGGCGGCGACGGGTATCACCTCCCGAGCCGTTACCCGGACTTCGCGGCGATCGCTCGCGGATACGGTTGGGAAGCCGTTTCGGTTGAAAAACGCGCCGATTATCCGGAAGCGTTGCGGCGAATGCTCGAAAGCGACGGCCCGTTCCTCCTCGACCTGCGCGTTCCGTATTGCGAACACGTCTTGCCGATGATTCCGCCGGGAGGCTCGGTCGAAACGATTATTTGCGAGTAATACTCGCCGCGACCGTCAAAGTTTAACGTCAAAACGTCGGTTTGTCTCCAAGCCGACGTTTTTTTACGTCGCTATCGCCTCTTTTCGAACGCGGTTCGAGCGAAAATCGAACGTTTGTTTTCCTCGGTTTCGCTCGGTTTTCCTTCAAACGTTCGCCGACGTCTTTCCAACGCGTTCCTCGTTTGACGCCCAGTTCGGCTTTTTTTGCCGTTTTGCGTTAAAACCGGAAAAATTTAACGAAAAAACGGCGGCGAGCGTTGGCGTTTGCGGAAAAGACGTTAAAATAAAGAAGACGCGTCAACTTTACCTCCGTTTTTTCGCGAAAGTCCCTTATGTCGCCCGTTTCTCCCTCGCCCGCCGACCGTCCGAACGCCGACGCCGTTTCGGCTTCCAACGCCGCGCCCGACGAAAGCGTTTTTGAAAAACTCCCAAAGGCGCCCGAACTCCTCGACGCGTCGCCGGAGCTTGTCGGCTCGAAACGCGCAAAGTCGACGAAATCGCTAAAATCGGCGCCGCGACCGAGCGAAGACGCCGCCGCGCCGTTCGATTTCTCGCAGGTTCCCGAAAAATACGTTCGAAACGCCGCCTCGTCAAACGCGCCGCAAAACTCGCCAACTTCCCAATCACCGCAAACCGCCCCGGCGTCCGCGCCTCAACCGCTCGCCGAACAAAGCGCCGCCGAAGCGCCCTCGCCCGCCCCGTCGCGTCCGCTCTATTACGAACGCCCCGACGGCGAACGCGTTTTTTACCGTCCGCAAACCGCGCAACCGTTCGACGTCGATTTTCCGCTCGACGCCGACGCCGATCGCGACTTTACCGCCTCGATTTTCGACGACGAAAACCTTGTCGACGTTTCGGAAAGCGAAAAAACGCCGTCAAATTTCGGCCCGCTCTCGGAAAGCGATTACGAAACGATTATCCGCGGATACCGCAAGGCCGCCGAAAAAGCGCGCGAATTTCCGACCGAACCGGGCGTCTATATGATGAAGGACGCTCGCGACCGCGTTATTTACATCGGCAAGGCGAAGCGTCTCCGCAACCGCGTCGCCAGCTACTTCCGCCGCGACGCTATCGACGACCAACGCGTCGGGCCGCTCGTTCGGGAGATTCGCGATATCGATTTTCTCGTCTGCGAGAGCGAAATCGACGCCCTTTTGACCGAAGCGCGTCTCATTAAGGACGTTCAGCCGAAGTACAACCGCAGTTTAAAAGACGATAAATCGTTTCCGTATCTGCAAATCACCGTCCGCGACGAATTTCCCCGAGTCGAGGCGACGCGAACGCCGAAAAGCTCGAACGTTCGGCTTTACGGGCCGTTTTTGAGTTCGGCGCACCTCCGTTCGGCGATCGTCGTTTTGCAAAAAATCTTCAAATTCCGCACCTGCTCCCTTGCGATCAGCTCGGAAGACCGCGAACGGCGTTGGACGCGCCCTTGCGTACTCGCGTCGATCGGGCAATGCTCCGCCCCTTGCGCCGACCGCGTTTCAAAAGAAGATTATCGCCGCAATATTCGACGTTTGCAAGATTTTCTCGGCGGCGACCGGCAGAAATTGCTTCAAGACATTAAAAACGATATGCTCGACGCGTCGAAAGAGCGACGTTACGAGCTGGCGGCGGAGCGGCGCGACCAGTTGCGGGCGCTCGAATCGCTGAAAGAACGCGGTTCCATCGACGAAAACGTTCAACCGGAAGTCTTCCAAATCGACCCGCGACGCGGCGTTTTGGGGCTGCAAAAAGTCTTTAAATTACCCAAACCGCCCAGAGTGATCGAAGGCGTCGACATCGCGCACCTCGGCGGCCGGGACACGGTCGCGTCGCTCGTTCATTTCGTCGACGGTCGCCCGTTCAAAAACGGTTATCGCCGTTACAAAATTCGAACGGTCGACGGAATCGACGACTTCGCCTCCATCGCGGAAGCGGTTTCGCGCCGTTTCGCCGTCGTCGACCCGAACAATCCGCCCCCGGACGTCCTCTTAATCGACGGCGGCAAGGGCCAACTTCACGCCGCGCTCGCCGCTTTGGAGCGCGCCGCCTGCCGCCCCGGCTTGGTCATTTCGTTGGCGAAACGGGACGAGGAAATTTACGTTCCCGACCAAGACGAGCCGCTCAAACTTAGCCGCCGGTCGTTCGCGTTGCGCCTGTTGCAGTCGGTTCGCGACGAATCGCACCGCTTCGCGCAACATTACCACCATATGCTGCGACGAAAATCGACGTTCGGCGACGACGTTCATTTTTAACGCCGCCGACGCCCCAAACGCCAAATTTCTTTAACGCCGTTCGTTAAAAATCGCCGCGCTTCCCTAAACCAACATCGTTTCAGGCAAAGCGCGGCAACCTTACCGGTTTTAACGCCTGCGTCAACGCTCTTGCAAGTCGGCGATTTCGCGTTCGAACCCTTCGGAAAGGATCGGATAACGCGTCCAAGAGTTCGGCGAAAGATCGTAATCGTCGATCGGGAACCCCGGCGCGTACCGTTGGCGTTTCCATTGCGTTCGCGCCCAAAGTCGGGCAAAACGGACGCCCCAGCCGGTCAGCGTCTCGTCGTCGACGACGATACCCGCCTCCGCCGCCTCCGTTCGAACGCGAGAAATCGCCGCGTCGAGGTCGAGCCGGTCGCGAATCAGCGCGCGCTCAAACAGATTCAAAACGGTATACGGCATCAAGTCGGCTTCGTCCGTTTGCTTCGCTTCGACGGGACGCAGTTCGGCGGTCGGCTGTTGATCGTTGATGAAACTCAGCGCGGGCGCCTTGAAGCGAATTTCGTTCCCTTGCTCGTCAAAATCGAGTAAAACGCCTGTTTTTTCCGCCCAAATTAGCCATTTTCGCACAAACGCCTTGTCGATTCCGGCAATCGGAGACAAACCGCCGCAGGTGTCGCCGTCCATCGTCGCGTATCCGCAGGCGACTTCGGAGCGGTTCCCGGTCGACAGCAGAAGCCGTCCGGAGCGGTTCGCGAGAAGCCAAACGCTCGGCCCGCGGCTCCGCGCTTGAATATTTTGCAACGCCAAGTCGTCGGTCGCCCAATCGAACGGCGTCCCGGTCGCGTCGGCGACGAGCGTTTTATACGCCTCGACGATTCCGTCGACGTCGAACTCGAGATGCGTCGCCCCGCAAAATTCGGCGACTTCGCGCGCCGCGGTTCGGGTAACGTCGCCGCTGTTGCGCGTCGCTTGATAAACGGTCGTCAAAAGCGGTTCGACGATTCGGCGTTCGAGCGCGTCTTCGAGCGCCGCGCAAAGTTCGCAGGAGGTCGCCAACGCCGCCGGTTTGTCGCTCGTCAACAGCGTTTCAAAAAGCGCGTTCAGTTCTTCGACGTTAATTTCGTCGTCGCCGATTTCCAGCGACGATAATCCTTTCTCGACGCCGAGTTCGAACGCGGAACCGCCCTCTTCCGCGTCCGGCAAGATTTCGCCGTTCTCCTTATTCTGCCCGTCTTCTCCAAACAAGAGTTCCTCGACGGAGCCTTCTTCGACGACGGTCGGCTCTTCCGCGTTCTCTTCGAGCGAACTCGATTGCGCGTCGCCGAGCGTTTCCGACTCGTCAAAGTCGGTCGTTTCTTCGACGACGGTCGGCTCGTCGTTCAAAAGAGCGTCGTCCGCCCCGTCGCAATCGATACAATCGCCAAAATAAATTTCGCGCGTCGGTTGCGCCGGGGTCGAAAGCGCTTCGTCGACCGCCGAGTGAAGCGCGGATTCGAGCGCCGAATGCAACGCCGGTTCGAAGTCGGCGTCCGAATGCGCAAAAAAGACGGCGAGTCGACTCGCGTCTCCGTTTTCGAACGCGTCGGCGGCGTCGCCCAACTCCGCGTCGAGCGCCGCGAGCGCCGGAAACGCGTCGAGCGAACCGTTCGCCGAAAAATAACGCGTCAACCAACGCAAAAAGAGGCGCGTTCCGAGTTGCCGCCGCCCCAATTTAACGCCGATTCGAATCAGCGCGGCGATCGTCGCGGAGTCGGCGCCGCCGCTCAACGAAAGCGCGAACCCCCGCGACCGACTTTTGCGCATATAATCGAAAAGTCCCAAAGCGGTCGCGCGGGCGAACTCTTCAAACGCCGCGTCGGCGTCGAGTTCCCAGCCTTCCAAACCTTCCTCAAGTTCGCAAAACTCTTCGCCGCTCCAATCGACGCAAACCTCGGATTTTAACGTCGTCAAGTCGACGTTTTCCAACGCGGCGGCTATTTCGGCGTCAAGTTCGGCAAGACGCGCAATTTCGAGAAGCCCCAACGCGTCGACGTTCGTCGCGGGTTCGGTCGCTTCGACGTTTTCTTTTTTTTGCGTTGCCTCCGCAATTTCGGCAAGTTCAAACGTTTGGGCGATTTCAACGCGATTGACCGCGAAAGTCGCCGCGACGAACGGAAAACGAGCCGCCGTTCGGACGTCGCCGTCGAGCGCGAGCGCGGAGCCGCCGTCGAAAATCGCCGCGCCGGACTCGACCCCGACCGGCGTCGAGTAAACGAGCAAATTGCGGTCGCGACGCGAAATTTTCGCCAAAATCCGCTCGACCCGTTCGCGTCGTCCGATCGCAAAGGGCGTCGCGCTCGGACAAAGAACGCAATCGACGCGCCCCGAACCGAGCGTCGCGTCGGTTAAAACGCCCTCGACGACAAGACGCGTCGCCGACGCCGGACGCGCGAACGTTCGAGCCGCTTCGTCGGCGGTCGTTTCGTCGACGTCCTCGCCGTTTTCCGGCGCTTCCCCCGTTTCGCCGACTTCGCTAATCCCGCCGTTTTCCGTTTCCGGCGCCGTCGACGCGTCTTCGCCGGTTTCCTCAACCGCCAAACTTTCCCAAAACGCCGCGTCTTCTTCGTCTTCGCCAACTTCGCGCTCGTCAAACGCCGCGTACAACGTCTTTTCGTCGAGCGTTTCCGGCGCGACGAACGGGTCGAGCCGCTCCCCGGCTTCGGTCGCCAACTCCGCGAGCGTTCGAACGGCAAACGACGTTCCCGCCTCGACAAACGCTAAATCACCGACCGGAACCGCGTTTCCTCCAATATTTAGTTCCGCAACCTTCCCCGACGGCCAAGTCGCGAACTGACGCGCTTCGCTCGGTTTCGCCAACGTCGACGCGCAAACGAACCCGCGAACCGCCCCGTCGCGCAAGACGGCGGTCGCTTTATAAACGGCGCCGTCGAACGCCAACGGCAAGCCGACGGTCGCGACGACGTCCGGCCCGACCGACTTCGCCGCCGCCAGCGTCGTCGCCAGCGCGCGCTTCAAAACGGCGGGTCGCAAAAACGCGTCCTCGGCGCCGGGACCGCTCGAGCAGAGTTCCGGAAAGACGACGATTCGCAGGTCGACCGGGCCGCGTTCTTCCGCTTGCGCGTCCAATTGCGCCAAAACCGCCGCGATTGCGTTCAAGTTGCCGTCGAAATCGAGCGTCGCTAAGTTGACGGTCGCCGCCGCCGCGTCCAAGGTTTTAACCGATTTTATCGTTTGCATCGTTTTTAGCGACTTTAACGCCGCCCGTCAAAAAAATTCCAAAAAAGTTCGCCGCCGTCCCAACCCTTGGGTCGCGCCGCCAAATTTTAACGCTTTTCGGCGCTTAAAACGGAGGAGACGCGTTAAATTTAACGGCTTTAACGCCGCGACGTCGTTCCGCCGAGCGGTCAAGCGCCCCGTTTTTTCCGCGATTTCGGGTCGACCCAAACGCCGTCCGGGAATTTGCGGTTATAAAAGCGCATCACGACCTTCTCGAACGGGCGTTTCATTCGGGTGTACCAAGGTTCTTCTTCCGGGAAAATCGCGGTCGTTAAAAACGTCCTAATTCCCGCAAAGCGCCCGGCCATCACGTCCGCGAAGATTTGGTCGCCGACGATAACGGTCTTGTCGCGCTCGAATCCGAACTCCTTCATCGCGCGAAAACACCCTCTCGGGAGCGGTTTCCAAGCCTCGGCGACGAACGGAAGCCCGACTTTTTCCGCAAAACGCCCGATGCGCGGCCCCATTCCGTTCGACAAAAGGCAAATTCGGAACCCTTCGCCCTTAATTTTTTCCAACCAAGCCGTTATTTCCGGCTCGAGTTCTTGCATTCCATACCGTTTTAGGGTACAATCGACGTCGAGAAGAAGATTTTCGACGCCGAGCGCCCGCAGACGCTCCGGAGAAAGCTCGACGACGCTTTTAATCAAGTAATGCGGGTAACAAACGGTCAACATCGCCGCGCTCCTTAGGTTCGAACGATTCTCGCGCCCCTTGCGTTTCCTCGACGGCCAAATCGCCCGACAAAATCGGCGCAACCGTCAAAGTCGACGCAAACGGCGGCAAGTTGGTAAGAAGTCCGACGCTTCCGAGTTCCGCCGCTTCCGGTTTCGTTCGGTCGAGCGGTCGCGTTAAGCGCCATAATACCGTTAGTTTCCCCCAAATTCCAAAAATGTCAAGCGCCGCCGACGCCTCGGCGCGCGAAAGTTGCGAAAATGTCCTTAACTTTTCAAGAAGCCCTCGCCTCCTCGACCCTCGTTTTCGACGGCGCGACCGGTACGGAAATCTACCGCCGCCGCGTCTTCACCAACCAATGTTACGACGAGCTGAACCTCCGCAATCCGCGAATGATCGAGGAGATCGCCGCCGCCTATCGCGACGCCGGAGTCGACGTTTTGACGACGAACACTTACGGCGCGAACCGCTTCGCGCTCGAAAAATACGGGCTCGAAACGCAGGTCGCGGCGATCAACGCGGCGGGCGTCGCGTTGACGCGCCGCGTCGCCTCCGAAACGGCGACGGAGGAACGCCCGATCTTCGTCGCGGGCTCGGTCGGCTTCCCGAGCGCCGAAACGCTTGAAAAACGTTCGCGAAACGAAATCGTCGAGGCGTTCGCGGCGCAGGTCGACGCGCTCGTTAAGGCGGGCGTCGACGTCGTTCTCTTCGAGACGCAGCCGTCCCGCGAAACCGCCGAAATCGCCGTCGACGCGATGCAAGCCGCCGCGCCGAACTTCCCGTTCGTCGTTTCTTACGCGCTCTCCCCGGCGCTCTTCCGCGCCCCGAACACGCTCGAAACCCGGGCGAAACGCTTCGCCGAACTTTTCGCGCCCTTCGCGACGTCCGTCGAGAGCGACAAAACCGGCAAAACTTGCGCGACCGTCAACGCCAGCGCCGACGATCCGTCTTGCCCTTGCTGCCAAATCGCCGCCGCGACGCGTCCGCAACCGCTCGCTTGGGGGCTCAACTGCGGTTTCGGCCCGGCGGAAATGTTGAACGCGACGCTCGAAATCGTCAAAACGCTCGACAAGCCGCTGATCGTTCAGCCGAACGCGGGCGCGCCGGAGTCGTTCGAAGGCCGTCAACTTTATTACAATTCGCCGGAATATCTCGCCACTTACGCGACGCGGTACGCCGATCTTGGCGCGGCGGCGGTCGGCGGATGTTGCGGAACGACGCCGGAAGATTTGGCGGAAGTCGTCAAAGCGGTCAAGCCGACGTCGCGGGGCCGTCGCGTCGAAATTAAACTCGTCGACGCGGCGCCGGACGTCGTCGAACTCCCGGAATCGCCGGTCGAGTCGCGCAGTCGCTTGGCCGCCAAGCTCGCTCGGGGCGAATGGGTCTCGACGGTCGAAACGATTCCGCCGCGCGGGTACGATCTCGCCGATTTTATCGACAAGGGCCGCCGACTCAAAGAAGCGGGCGTCGACGCGGTCAACCTCCCGGACGGGCCGCGCGCTTCCGCTCGGATTTCGTCGATCGTCGCCGCGTCGAAAATCCTCGACGAAGCCGGAATCGAGCCGGTCTTGCACATGTGTTGCCGCGACAAAAACCTCATCGGGATTCAAGCCGATTTGGTCGGGTGCGCCGCGCTCGGAATCCGCAACATCCTTTTCATCACCGGCGACCCGCCGAAACTCGGGAATTACGCGTCGGCGACCGGCGTTTTCGACTGCGACTCGATCGGCCTTTGCGCCTTGCAACGGCGTCTCAATCGCGGCGTCGACCTCGGCGGACTCGCGTTGCCTCCGGCGACGAACGCCTTTTTCGGCGTCGGCTTCGACCCGTCCGCGCTCGACCGCAAGCGCGAAATCGACCGGCTCAAGCGCAAAATCGACGCGGGCGCCCTCTTCGCCGTTACCCAGCCGGTTTTCGACCCGAACGTCCTTTTGTCGTTCCTCGACGAATGCGGCGACGCGCTTTCGATCCCGGTGATCGCCGGCGTTTGGCCGTTCGTCAGTTACCGAAACGCCCTCTTTATGCGCAAAGAGGTGCCCGGCGTCGTCGTTCCGGACGAGATTATGTCGCGAATGGAGGCCGCCGCGACGCGCTCGAAAGAAGACCAACTCGCGACCGGAATCGAAATCGCCCGAGAATCGCTCGCGACGATTCGCTCCGCCGTTCAAGGCGTTCAAGTCAGCGCGCCGCTCGGTCGAATCGAAGTTTCGCTCGACGTGTTGCGCTAAGCGCGGCGACCGCCCGGTCGCGGCGAGTTTCGCTCGACGCGTTGCGCCGAGCGGCGACGGTCGCCCGTTCGAACGGCGGCGTTAACGACGGAGCCTTTCGAACGGCAAATGTTCCCTCCGGCGACGTTAAATTGCGTTTCGACGTCGAAATTTTCGTTCGCCCGCTTGCGCCGCGCGTTCCGTTCGGATATAATGTATTAATAATAAGGGGAAAATCGGCGAAATTTCCGTTTCCGCCGTCGTTTTTCCGGCGAACGTCCCGGCGTTTCCGAACGTCGCGACGTCCGTTATTTTGTCCAATCGTTTTATTTTAACGTCCGAAACCGTTTTCGTCCGATTTTTTCCGGCGCGACGGTTCCGTCGGCGGAACGTTTTTGGCGTTCCGCCCCGTTTCAACCGTTTTTATCGCGATATTTTATCGCCGTAAGGATTTCATCTAATGCAACGCCGAGACTTTCTGACCGCCGCGACCGCCGCCGGTCTCGCCGCCGTCCTCCCGACCGCCGACGCGCAAGCCGCCGACGCCGCCTCCGAACGCCGTTACATCCTTTTGGAAACGTATTTCACCCAAAACGCCGACAAACGCGACGCGCTCGTCGCCAAATTCGACGAAATTTTGATTCCGGAACGGAACAAACTCGGCTTCGACAAAGTCGGCGTCTTCACCCTGAACGCCGATCTCAACAAGGGCGACCGCGGCGCCGAACCGTTCGCGAACGCCGTTTTCGTCGTCTCCGAAGCCGCGACGCTCGACGCGTTGGCGACGCTCCAAGACCGCTCCGTCGCCGAAGGTTCGAACGCGCTCAACACGAGCGACGACCTCGATTTCGTCGACCAAGAAGTCTCCGCGCTCCTCGCCTTCCCGACGCAACCGCAAATTACCGTTCCGTTTACCAACGAAGGCCGCGTCCTGCAACTCCGCACGTACAACAGCCCGAACTTCGAGCGCAACTTCGCGAAAGAAAAGATGTTCGACGTTCGCGGCGAACTCGACCTTTTCCGTCGTTGCGGAATGGCGCCGGTCTTCTTCGGTCGCACCCTCTTCGGCTCGATGGCGCCGAACATCGCGTATATGCTCAGCTTCCCGAACGACGAAGCGCGCCGCGAAGGTTGGAGCAAGTTCGTCAACAGCGACGAATGGAAGGAAATGAGCGGCGAAAAAGAATTCGCTCGCACCGCGACCCGTATTCGCAACCTTTTCCTGAAACCGTCGCCGAAATCGCAAATCTGACGCGAATCGACGTTCGCAACGTTTATTTATTTCCCAAACGTTAAGCGATAAGCGCCGCGTTTTTTCTCAAGTAAACGGAAACGACGCGGCGGCGTTCGACGTCTCGAGCGTTATTATCGCTAAACTCAACGCAAAAGGAACCGCAAAATGGATATGAAACGACGTCAATTCCTCCGAACGTCGCTCGCCGGGCTCGGAAGCGCGGCGGTCGCGGGCGCGCCTCTCTCGAACGTTCGCGCCGAAGAAGCGGCGAAAGCTCCGAAAAACCCCTTCTCGACCGACCCGTGCGCGACGGTTCAACTGACGCCGGAAGTCAAAACGAGCCGCATCGGCTTCGGCACCGGCATGATCGGGCACAACCGTTCCAGCACCCTGACCCGTATGGATCGCAAAAAGGCGACCGAGCTGATTCTTTACGGGTACGAACGCGGGATTCGTTACTTCGACTGCGCCGACCTTTACGGAACGCACCAACTCGTTACCGAAACGCTCGCCGCCGCCGGAATCGCTCGCGACGCGTTCCAAATCGGGACGAAAATTTGGCCGCACAACGGCGGAATTCCGGAAAAGGAACGTCCGCGCGCCGACGTCGTCGTCAAGCGTTTCCTCCAAGAAACGAAGTCGGATTACCTTGACGTCGTTCAAATTCACTGCATGATGACGCCGAACTGGAACGAGCAGTACGCGCAGTATATGGAAGACCTCGAAGCGCTGAAAAAAGAAGGCCTTATCCGCGCGCACGGGATCTCCAGCCACTCGAACGCCGCGACGAAAAAAGCGATCGAACTCGACTGGACGGACGCGATTCACGTCCGTATGAACACGAGCGGCGCCCGTATGGAAGGCACGTTCGAGGAAAACGTCGCGCTCGTGAACGCCGCCGCCGAGAAAGGGATCGGGATCATCTGCATGAAGGTCGTCGGCGAAGGGACGATGAAGAAGATCGAAGACCGCCAACGCTCGGTCGACGCGATCACGCGTCTCTCCGCGGTCGACACGATGATCGTCGGTTTCAACGAAAAACACGAAATCGACGAATTCTTCGATCACGTCTCCGCGACGCTCAAAGCGATGGAAGCGGAGCAAGCCGCGAAAGCGTAATCGCGCTTCGTCCTGTTTGCCCGCCTGCCGGAGCGTTAACCGTTCGGCGGTCGCGCCCTTCGACGTTTGCCGAAGCCGACGCGCAACCGTTCAAAATTAACGTTTTAACGCTCCGCAATTTCTCGCTTTTCCGTTAAACCGCGACCGTTTCGTTTCTCGCGACGGTCGCGGCTCTAGGGGCGTATTGTCTCAACGAAGCGTCGAATCTTCTTTATCGCCGCTCCTTTCGGCCCGTTTTCCCGACGCCTTTCCGATTGTTCCGTATCTCGCGGCGGAAATTTTCAAAAATTAGCCGGATTTAACGAAACCAAACGTCGCGACCGACTTTTAAAACGGAACGCGGCGCCAACTTTCACGTTCGCCCGTTATCGCCGGTTATTTATCGCCCCAATGAAAAAAACAACCTTTCCCGTCGTTTCGCTTCCCCGCCGCGCCGTCCTCCGGAGCCTCCTCGCGACGCCGATTTTTGCTTGCGTTCCCTTCGCCGCGCTTGCCGACGAGCCGTCAAAACCGTCGCGACCGACAAAATCGCGCGACCTTGTCGTTTATTACACCTATTCGCGCCAAACGGAACGGGTCGCAAAACGCCTCGCGAAGACGTTGGGCGCCGACCTTTACGCCGTCGAAACGCTCGAATCTTACCCGAGCGAGCCGAAAGCGACCGCCGAGCGCGCCAAAGAGGAACGCCGACTCGACCGCCTCCCGAAAATCGCCGACAAGCGCCCGAATTTGAGCGCTTACGACCGCGTTTTTATCGGCGGCCCGACTTGGAGCGGCGTCGTTTCCGCTCCGCTCGTCCGTTATCTGCGCGAAACCGACTTCCGCGGCAAGACGGTCGTTTCGTTTTGGACGGCGGAAAATTCCGACGGCGTTCAATATCGACGCGACTTCGCCGAACAACTCGCCGCGCCGGAGCGGAAACCCGCGCTCCTCGTCGACGAAAATATCGGTTTCAACGCCGTCAAAGAAACGACCGACGCCGAACTCGACGCGAAAATCGCCGAGTTTTTGCCTAAACTTTCACCCGTCCCCGTCTCGCCTCCTAAGATTTTCGCTCCTTAATAACGCGGCGACGTTTTCAATAACGCTTCGCTATTCATTCAAAGGATTCCTTTTACGCAACGTCGGGATTTCCTCAAAAGACCGCCGCGACCGCCGCTTCCGCTTTCGTCGGGCCGACCCTCGCCGCCGACGCGCAAAACCTTCCGGTCGTTTACTTTACGAAAACGATTTCTCCGGAAAAAACGCTCGAACTCTTCAAGAAACTCGAAATCGAACTCCCCGGCAAAACGGCGGTGAAAATCTGCTCCGGCGAACCGGGCGGCAATCATTTCTTGAAGCCGGACCTCGTCAAACCGCTCGTCGACGCGGTCGAAGGAACGCTCGTCGAAAGCGCCGCGGCTTATCGCGGACGCCGCCATCGCACGGAAGATCGCTGGAAAGCGTTCGAACAACACGGTTTCACGGAAATCGCGCCCTGCGACATTTTGCACGCGGACGGCGAACTTGAACTCCCGGTTCCGAACGGCAAACAGTCGACGGTCAACTACGTCGGCGCGAACCTCAAGAAAGACGAATCCGCGCTCGTCCTTTCGCACTTCAAATGGCATATGTTAGGCGGTTTCGGCGGCGCGCTCAAAAATATTTCGATCGGAATCGCGCCGTCGCACGGCAAAACGGTCGTTCACGGCGCCGGCGACGCGTCGAAGATGTGGACGTGTCCGTCGCCGCTCTTCCAAGAGTCGACGGCGGACGCGTCGCTCTCGATTATGAACTTCTTCAAGAATAAAATCGCGTTCGTCAACGCGATGAAAGACTTGTCGGTCGACTGCGACAGCAACATCCGCCCGAAGGCGCCGGAGACGTCCCATATCGGCGTTTTGGCGTCGGTCGACCCGGTCGCGCTCGACCAAGCCTGCGTCGACTTGATTTACGCGTCGGACGAACCGGGCAAAGCCGGCTTGATCGAGCGAATGGAGTCGCGCAGTTCCGCTCGTCTCTTGGAAGCCGCCGAAGAACTCGGGTTCGGCTCGCGCAAATACCGCCTCGTCGAAATCGCCTAACGCGACGCGAAATCACCTCGAAAGCGAGTCGGCGAACGCGTCGAGTTGGGCGGCGATCTCGGCGAAATCGCGGTTTAAGTCGAGCGTTTTAACGCTAATCGAAGCGCCGCAAATTCGGTAATCGTCGTTCGGTTGAATCGGCGCGTCGGTTCCGGCGTACAACAGCAAACCGCCGACCGATTCGTCCGGCGCGACCGGCCAATTCTTGACGTAAGCGAATATTTGATAAAGGTTTCCGGAACAATGCGTCGGCGCCGAAGCGTTTGAAAACGGGTTCGTTTGCATATTCCGCGAATAATATTTCGCGTCGATAATCAGCGTTTTCCTCGTCGCCGCGCTCGAAAGGACGACGTCGGTTCGCATCGTCGGCAAGCGTCGCGAAAAGCCGTCGTCGGTTCGCCATAAGATCAACGGCGACCGCGCGTTAAGCGTCGGATGTTCGCGTCGAAAATAGTTCAAAACGAACCTTTCGTAAAGGCGCGCTTCGGTTTGCTCGTCGAAAAACGCCGCCAACCGCGTCGCGCCGTCCGCCGTCGTTTGAAGGAGCCCGTCGACGACCAGCCGGCAAAGCGCCCAAATCGTTCGAAGCCCGCGCGAATTTCGGTCGAACCGAACGTTCCAATCGACGCGGCGCAAGTCGCAAGTCGTTACGTCGTCGAAAAATAGCAGAAGTTTGCGAAGCGTTCGTTTGCGCGGCGCGGCGACGTCGGCTCGCGTCAAAAGCGTCAACGTCGACTTGACGACGCGGTTGAACGGCGTGTCCGGCGAAAACTCGTCGAAAGCGCAAGCAAGTTCTTTGCGGCGAAGCGTTTGCGTTTTAATCGTTTCGCCGACGAGAATCCGACCGCGCGGCGCCGACGTCGTTTCTTCCCGCGTCGCGTACTCCCGGCGCAATCCGCGCTTGACTTGCGTCGCGACGCAACGCCCGAGGAGCGCCGCCAGCAAGTCCGCCGCGTTCGCGAACTCTTCCGTCGCGACGCTCTTAACGTCTTGTTCGACAAGACTTTCAAACGCATACGCGAGCAAATAATAAACGTTCCGAATCGGAATCATCGGATCGCCTCGCGCAAAGCGGCGGCCTGTTTCGCGAGTTTGGCGCTTTCGTCGAACCAGTATTCTTTCAAAAGCGGAATCAGTTCGAATTCGACGACCGAACGCAGCCAAACGTCGTCGACGGTCGTCTTCGCGCAAAAGTAACTATGTCCGACGCAAAAATCGGCGCCAAGCGTTTCGTCGGCGCGGATTTCGTCGTTAAGCGCTTTCACCGCGTCGATTAACCGGTCGAATTTCGGATTGCCGACGCGGCGCTGGAACGCTCGAAAACCCTCCGAATCGAACGCCGGTTCCAACTCGAAAAACGCGAACCGCCGCCGCAACGCAAAGTCGATCAGCGCGAGACTTCGGTCGGCGGTATTCATCGCGCCGATAAGGTGAACGTTGCTCGGAATCGAAAAGCGTTCGTCGGCGTAAGGCAAGCGCAACTCGACGCCGCGCTTGTCGTTTTCGATCAACATAAAAAGTTCGCCGAAAATTTTGCTCAAATTACCGCGATTGATTTCGTCGATAATGAAGAAATACGGGCGGTCGTCCTCGGCGGCTTTGCGGCAAAACTCGTAAAAAACGCCTTTACGCAACTCGAAACCGGTCGCGGTCGGGCGGAATCCTATTACGAAATCTTCGTAAGAGTAACTTTGGTGAAACTGCGTCGTTTGGACGCGCCCGACGTCTTTTTCGCCCATCATCGAAAACGCTAACCGTTTGGCGGCGAACGTTTTCCCGACGCCCGGCGCGCCCTGCAAAATCACGTTCTTTTTGGTCGCGAGGAGCGTTTTCAGGAGGCGGTAACGCTCTTCGTCGAGGTAAACGTCGGCGAGGAAATCGTTTTCGTCGTAAGTTTCGTAAACCGTTTCCCTTTCGGCGACTTCGAACGTTTCGTCGACGTCGGCGCCGCTTTCCGCGACAAGGCTTAACATCGTTTTAACCAAGTCGGAGCGCGACGTTACGTCGATAAGCGTTTTCACCGGAAGCGGCTCGGCGACTTCCCAAGCGCCCGCCGCATCCCAACGAACGGCGCGGACGTGCCGATAAACGCCGCGTTCCGGTTCGTAAACGTAATCGCCTTCGACGACGCCGCGTCCGATAATTTGCTTGCGTCCCCGCTTGACGAAAACGACGTCGCCCGGCTTCATTTCGTTCGCAAACTGCCAAGTTGTAAGCGCTTGGTTGCGATAAGAATTTTCGACGCCGTAAAGCGACTTCATCTTGTCGCGCATTTCTTCTTTTGAACCGTACGCGAGCAGATCGCCGAGTTCGTCCCAACCGATCGCCATCTTACCTTGCGCGCGGTCGTTTTCCCAATTTTCGGAGCCTTCGCCGGCGGCGTAAATCCAGTAGCGAACCTGCGTTGCGTCGACGAGCGTTTCGTCGGTTGTTTCTTGCGGAACGATTCCGCCGAAGATTTCGTCGCTGAAGGAAAGCGGAACGCCGTTCGCGTCGGCGATTTTTTGACAGCCGCGCCGCATCGCGTTCGACTTGTCGCCTTTCTTTTCAAAATAGTAAATAATATTGTCGCGAGTCGTTCGCAACGCGGTCGCGAGCCGCTCCTTACCGTATTCCGCGGCGATATTCGCGAGAAAATAGAACGTCAATTCGACGTTCGCCCGACGCGTAAAACGCCCGCCGTCGAGCATCGCCGCCAAGACGGCGATGAAAATAGAATGCGAACTCGCGCTGAAACACGGCGCCTCCGCGCTCATCGCCGCGACGGCGTCTTTCGGCGCAAGCGTTCCTTCGTAAACCGCTTTCGCGTAGCGGTAAATCGTTTTTTCACAATCGTATTCGTCGCCGACGACCGCGCGGACGCCGCCCTTCGCGTCGAGGAACGACTTCAACGTTTTGAGAGCGCCGAAGCAGCGGTTCGCTCGTTCTTTAGCGTTCGGCGTTCCGACGTCGTTCGACCAGTAGTCAAAGAGCGTCGCCCTCGCCGCCTCGAGCGTCGCGTCGTTTTCGAACGTTTGCCAAAAGCTCGGAAAAACGGCGTTTTTGCAAGCGTAAAAAGCGTCGGCGACGCATGTCGCGACGGTATTTTCCGCAATTTCGGGCCGCTCCGCGCGCAAAAACGCTTTATACTCCTCTTTCACTCGGCCGATCGTCGCGGCGACGTCCATTTGCGTTCCCTTTCGCTCAAATTCATTTATTTTCAACGCCTTAAAAACGCCGTTCCCGCCCGGCGTTCGCCGCCCCGCCCGCGTTGACCAAGAGTCGCGGCAAAGTTTCGACAAACAATGAGACGTTTTCAACGGCGCGAAATCAAACGGAAACGCATTTTAGCGTCGCGTTTCCGTTTTTTATCGCTTCGACTTTCTTGTCGTTTCGACGCGATCACGGTTCCGAGCAGAGGTTGACGAACGCCTCTTCGACGCGGATTCGGGCCGCTTCGTCGAGAATGAAGACGCGGCGCCGACCGTTCGCGTCCGGCTTGAACGTCGTCAAACCGTCGTCGCGAACGTCGACTTCCCCGGCTTCCGAGAGCGAGAAATACCCGCGTCCCGCTTCCGGTCGAGCGACGAAAAGAACGCTCGTTAAGTCCCAAGTCGGGCGGCGATGGTCGTACCCCTCCTTCGTGTTGCGCGCCGTCCAATGCCCGAACGCGTCGTAAAGAATTTTCGACGTCGGCGAACGGCGATAGTCGTTTTTCAGGTTGACCGGCGACATACGAACGCGGTCGCCCGTCTCGTATCCGCTGAAAACCGCCGGAGTCGGCCAGTCGGCGACGAATTTTTGCATCGCCGGAATATCGCAAATCACGTTCCATTCCTTATGTTCGCGGTACGCCGCCGTCGAGTCGTCGAACGAAAACGCGCCCGCCATCAGCGAAACGAGCCGAACCTTCTTCGCGGCCAATTCGCGCCCGGTCAGCGGCGAAACGTCGTCCCCCGGCGTTTCGAGCAACGCCGCAAGGTTCGTCGCGTATCCGACTTGGACGATCACAACCGAACCGTCCTTCGCCTCCGCCAAGAGTCGACGCAACAGCGAAACCGACTCTTCGAGCTTAAAACCGTCCGGAACCGGATACTCCGCCGCGCCGTCCGCCGTTTTTTGCGCGAGCGTCTTGCTCGGGTATTCGTCGAAAACCTTCGTCGAATTGCTAGCGACGCCGACCGGAACGCCCGATCTTCCATATTTAGCGTTAAGCGCCGCGACGAAACGCCCCGCCGGTTCGTTCGCGTTCGTCAGCGTAACGCCGATCAACTCGACCGCGCCTCGGTCGGCCAAGCGGTGAATCAGCCCGAGCGCGAACGCGTCGTCGATATCGCCGCCGATATCGGTATCGAAAATCATTTTCACCGGCGCGTCCGCCGAATCGCGAACGTCGAGCAGGTCGCCGTCCGCCGCTCTCGCCGTCGTCGCCGCGCCGCAAACGCAAAGAAAGCCGACCGCTCCGAATAAAAAGGCGTTTTTAAGTCGTCGAAAATTCATTATAGCGTCCTCGTTTCGTTTCTAAAGAACGGGTCAAACGCCCGACGGCGCCCCGTCAAAATCGCTAAATTCAACCCATTTAACGTCGACCGTCGCCCGTTCGAGAGCGTCCGTTTCGACTTTTTTCCATCATACCGCCTCGACTCCGGAAAGTCAAGCGCGCGCCCTCCAAACGCCGACGTCCGAAAAGTGAAAAAATTTCAAAAATCGCCCCGCCGCCCCCCCTTTACGAACGCTTCGACGCGGTTATAATAAATACCAAAATTTAGTCTCAACTAACTTTTGAGCGACGTTTTGTTTTTTACGTCGCCGATTTAACGCACCCACTTTGTAAACCGGAACGCCAAAATGACTCTCGCCGACGCGTTAAAAGGGCAAAAAGTAACGATCGTATCGATGGATTTGACCGAATTGGGCGTCAACCGCCTCACCGCGCTCGGTTTGACGCCGGGCGTCCGCGTTCGCGTCGTCGACAACTCGCTAAAAGACACGTCAATTATCGAATGTCGCGGTTCCCGACTCGCGCTCGGTCGCGGCTTGGCTCGCTTTATCGTCGTTAAGTGAAGCGCCAAACGAAGCAAACTTTAACGGTTTTAACGCCGTCTTGCGTTCTCGGCGCGAGCTGAGTTTCGGCGGCGACGAAGCAAGACGCGCAACCGTCGACGGCGAACGTTTACTCCGTTTCCGCCGAAAGTTTGTCTGCCTTTACAAGTTATTACGCAACTAACAATCCATCTCGACGAATCGCCGACGCGCCGTTCCCGTCAACGGAAACGAGCCGACGCGGAAATTTTTTCATTCCGATTCGTCTTCCTAAAATAGACGCGGCTAACAATATGAAAAACGCAATTAAAATCGCGCTCGCCGGGAACCCGAACAGCGGCAAATCGACGATTTTCAACAAACTGACCGGCGCCAAGCAAACGGTCGGGAACTTTCCAGGCGTTACCGTCGAGCGGTACGAAGGACGCGCGCAGTTTGAAGGACGTTCGATTTCGGTCGTCGACCTTCCCGGCGTTTACAGTCTCGCGTCGTACTCCGACGAAGAACGGGTCGCGGCGGAGTTTTTGAAAAACGAAACGCCGGACGTCGTCGTCAACGTCGTCGACGCGTCGAATTTGGAGCGCAACCTTTACTTGACGCTCGTTTTGAAGGAACAAAATCGCCCGCTCGTCGTCGTTTTGAATATGATCGACGTCGCTCGGCGCCGCGGAATCGACGTCGACGCGGCGGCGCTGAGCAAGGAACTCGGCGTCCCGGTCTTGCAAACGGTCGGCAACCGCGGGGTCGGCGTTCAAGAGATTTTGGCGGAAGTCGTCCGCGTCGCCGAGTCGCCGAACGCTCCCGTCGAAACGTCCGTCGCTCCCGCTTGCCCGTCCGACGCGGCGAAGAGTTGCGAACATTGCGGCGGCGAATGCGAGTTGGCGCAAACGGCGGCGGACGTCGCGCGCTACAAGGAAATCGGCCGCGTTTGCGCTCGTTGCGTCAAGACCGACGCCGACGCTCCGGCGAGCGGTTCCGATAAAATCGACGCGATCCTGACGCACCGCTTCCTCGGGATTCCGATCTTCTTGGCGGCGATGTATCTCGTTTTCCAGCTAACCTTTACACTCGGTTCTTACCCGATGGATTGGATCGACGCCGGGTTTGGCGCGCTGGCCGATTGGGTCGACGGCGCGATGAGCGAAGGCGTCGCGAAGTCGTTGATTATCGACGGCGTCATCGGCGGCGTCGGCGGCGTTTTGGTTTTCCTTCCGAACATTCTCATTTTGTTCCTCGCGATTTCGATTCTCGAAGACTCCGGTTATATGGCCCGCGCTGCGCTCCTTTGCGACCGTTGGATGCGCCGCGTCGGCTTGCACGGCAAAAGCGTCGTTCCGGCGCTCGTCGGCTTCGGTTGCACCGTCCCGGGAATTATGGCGGCGAAAATGCTCAGCGACCGCAAAGAACGGCTTGCGACGATGTTCGTTTTGCCGCTTTTCAGTTGCGGGGCCCGTTTCCCGATTTACGCGCTGTTGATTCCGGCGTTTTTCCCGCTCGAATGGCAGGGGCTGATTCTTTGGGGGATTTATCTGATCGGGATTCTGCTCGCCGCCGTCGTCGCGAAGGTTATGGACGTCGTCTTTAAAAACGACGAGCCGGCGCCGTTCGTCATCGAGCTGCCGTCGTATCACTGCCCGACGCTCGGCGTCGTCGGCGTTCACACGTTGGAGCGCGGTTGGCAATACGTCAAAAAAGCCGGGACGATCATCTTCGCGATCTCGGTTCTCCTTTGGGCGCTGACGACGTTCCCGAACCTCGACGCGGAAACGGTCGCGAAATTCGACGCCGAACGCGCTCAAATCGAAGAGAACGCCGACCAAATTCGCGCCGAAGCCGCCGCGCGACTCGCCGAATCGACCGAAAGCGCCGAATCCGCGCAACCGGAAGAAAACGCCGAGTCGACCGAAAGCGCCCAACTTGCCGAGAACACCGAAGCCGACGGCGCCGAAGTCGCGGCGGACGAAACGGAAGAAGAAGCCGATCCGGTCGCCGACGCGTTGGCCGCGGTCGACGCGGCGGAAGGTCAAGCGGCGCTGGAGCGAAGTTACGCCGGTCGGGTCGGTCGCGCGCTCGAACCGATGTTGCGTCCGATGGGTTTCGACTGGAAAATCGGAACGGCGTTAATCGGCGCGATCGCCGCGAAAGAGGTTTTCGTCGCGCAAATGGGCGTCGTTTACTCGGTCGGCGAGGCGGACGAAACGTCGGAACCGTTGGCGGAAACGCTCCGCGCGAACTATTCGCCGCTCGTCGGGTTCTGCATTATGCTCTTCTGCCTGATCGCGACGCCGTGTATGGCGACCTTCGCGGTGATGGCGCGCGAGGCCGGCTCCTGGAAATGGGCGTTCGCGCAGTGGTTCGGCTTGACCGCGATCGCTTGGGTTTTGACGACGTTAGTTTACCAAATCGGCAAGACGTTCTAATTAAACCGACTTTAACGAGCAAGCTTTCCCGTCGCGCCCAGTTGAGCGGCGCAAACATACCCCGTCGGGTCGAAACGAACGCCTCGACGAGAAGACGAAAACGCCGAAACCGTCAACCGCTCCGGTTCCAACGTCAAAATTCGACGCGCGAACCGGAGCGGTTCGTTTTTAGCGCCGCCGTTTGCCTTCGCCGCGTCCAAATCCAAGCGCCGTCGTTTGCCGCGTCGTCGGGACGCGTTCGGCGCCCTCGCCGGTCTCGATTCGAAACATCGCTTTTTCTCCTCTCTCGACTTTCAACCGTCGTTCCCTTCTTTTCACTCGACTTTCAACCGTCGTTCACTTCTTTTCCCCTCGACTTTCAACCGTCTCGTTTCTTCTTTTTCCCTCGTCAAAACACACGTCGTCGACGCCTCGAACCGCCAAAATTGACCGCCGCCGCAATCTCTAATTCTCAATAATCGACGGCGCGACGCTCGACGGTTCGCCGAAACAGGTCGCGTGGGTTCGCGACCGTATCCGCGCCGATCAAGTCGACGCGTTCAACGCCGTCGACCTCTCGGAACACCTCAAAACCCGAATCGGCGGCGCGACCGACGACGAAGAGGAAGCGCGGCGCCTCGCGCTCGTTGGCGCCGAAATCGAAAAGCGCGGCGAAGCGGAGGTCTTGGCGGAACTCGAAGAAGCGGCGCAAGAGATCGCCGCGAAAATGTTCGAAAAAACGTCGTGTCGCGTTTGGATCGACGGTCGGTTCGGGCCGGGCGTTCTTCACCGTTCGACGACGGAAGCGCTCCGACGTATCGCGACGACGGGAAGCGCCAAACCGCCGAAACCGGCGTTCGACTTGCCGCCGCTCGATTTGCCGGAACTTGCGTTGCCGCGCCTCGAAGGGACGCCGCGTCAACAATCGTGGGCGGAAGACTTGCGACGTCGCGCCGTTCGCGATTTGACGACCGAACGCGCGAACGGAACGGCCCGCGACGCGTTGCGGCGGTATCGCGACAAGGAAAGCGCGTTCGCGGAAGAGTTTCGCTCCGACCTCGAAGCGGCGATTAAGGCGGTCGGCGGCGACGAAGCGGCGGAACTGATTTTGGGGCGCGAAATTTTCCTCGACGCG
Source organism: Thermoguttaceae bacterium (assembly GCA_017937485.1). Lineage (GTDB taxonomy): Bacteria > Planctomycetota > Planctomycetia > Pirellulales > Thermoguttaceae > RUG369. The sequence continues at coordinate 655 of JAGBDN010000086.1, read as the reverse complement.
CGCGGATACGTCGAAAGTTTCGACCGCGCCCGCGACTGGATAAATTTACACGTCGCCGACAAAAAGACGCTCCTTGAAGCGGCGGAATTTCACGCCGCCGGGAACCCGCAAAACGTCGCCGCGATTCTGCGACGCTACGCCGCCGACGCGAAAGCGCAAGCGCCGCAATCGGACGGCGAAACGGAAGAAAATTTGCTTGGTTTTATTCCGGAAACAATCGGCAACGTCAAAGAAACGCTCGCAACGCGCAAGCGCTTAAAGCAAGCGCGGAAAACGGCGGAAAAGCTCAAAATCAAAGCGGAATATAAAACGGTTTCGCCCGACGTCGCGGAAGCGTTAAACGAAGAGCTTGCGCGCGTTGAAGAAAAATATCGCGACTTTTGGCGGCTTGAAAAGATTGAAAAAATCGGATACAATGAAATCGAAGAAACGAAGCGGAAACGTTCAGAAAACGAAATAGCGTCCGTCGCCGTTCCCGCCGCCAAGTACTCGCCCGACCGTCAAGCGATTCGCCTTAGGGCGTGTTGTCATTAACGGTTAAGTAAAATAACGATTGTTACAAAGTTTAAAAACGCCGAAAACATAACGTCGAGTTTATCGTAACGCGTCGCGATTCGCCGGAAGTCCTTGATACGTCGAAAGAAACGCTCGATTT
>JAGBDN010000021.1 GCA_017937485.1 Thermoguttaceae bacterium | reverse complement strand
GGTAGCCGTAGGGGAACCTGCGGCTGGATCACCTCCTTTCTAAGGATATTAGAAACTCAGCCGAGTAAAATCGGTTGTTTTACGAGGGATCGCGATAAATTGGTAAACACTGTGTGAAATCTTTACTATGATATACGAAGCCGGTTAAGGAAACTTAACCGGCTTTTTTTTATTCTTGATGCATTCCAACAGCCGGAACCGCCGACTTTTAACCTTGCGGTCTTCAGCCGCGAAGCATACGCCAACTATTTACTTTTGCGCGCCGCAGGAACGGAGCGAGTCGGAATCGAATCGATCCAACGGAAGAGAACGCCGCCTTTGAGGTTTTTCGCTTTTCAACAGGTGAAACGTCCGACATGGAGAACTTTTACCTTTTCCGACGGAGACGGTTTTATACTTGCGCCGTTAATTTTTATGCTGAAAGATTACGTCGCTGGTTGTCGCGAATCTTTGCTTGGTAAGCGGCGAATGCTCGTTCGTTTTGAAAGAAGGAGAGGAAGATTAGCGAAATTTTCACAAAATTTCGCTAGATTGGACGCTAGATGGGGAAACTAAATTTGAAAAATGAGAAAATAGAATTATAATTTAGTTATTCATCGAGTTCTCGTTGTTAAATTTTTAGTTAACAAAATTTTTAAAAGAGAAAATATGACTTCTTTCGACGACGCCTCAATAGAAGAAAATATTATCTTTCGGTCTTACGACGAATTTGTCGACGCCTCCGCCGAAGCGTTGGACGCGGAAATTAGCGCGTCAAAGAACGAAAAAAATAAAAAGTATATTCACTTAAGCAACGGACGAAAAATTATCGATGGACTGAGCGACGCGAATTTTACCTATATTTTCGAAAACGACGACGAAACGCCTTTATTGCCCGACGCGCCGATTTTACTTAGTAAAGACGATCAAAAATGTCGAGGGTACGTTGCGTTTTGCGAAGAGAACGCGATTGGATTGCGCGTCGACGCCGATTGGGGCGACGTCGTTGAAACTGCGGAAGTTAGCGTTGATTTGACCGTTTTGCTGGAAGGATTGCGCGACCGTTTGCGCACGACGACAAACGCGCCGTCGGCGATCCTTAAAACGTTGATATTGGACGGGCGTAAAGCGATACGCAGCGGCGAGTTGGCCAAGGGACAAGAAGCGGCTTGCGAAATGGCGCGCGTCCAACCGATTACGTTTATTTGGGGACCGCCGGGAACCGGAAAAACGACGACGTTGGCAAAAATCGCGACCGATTTCGTCTTGGAGGGAAAACGGGTTCTCGTTGCGTCGCATAGTAACGCCGCCGTCGACGAAGCCGCGTTGAGGACGATTGAAAATTTGCGGAAAACCGCCGCGGGGAAAGAGCGGTTGGCAACGCGATACGGTTATCCGAGAAAACGGGAAATACTCGAAGCCGACGACGTCGCTAGTTTCAAACTTGCGCTCAACGGATCGCCCAAATTAAAGCGAGAAAGAGAAAACTTGCTCGACGAGCGTAAAGAACTGCAAGACGAACGCAAAACGCTTTTCGCCCGAGCGGGAACGTCCGAGAACGCGCGCAAAAGGATCGACGCGATCGACGTTCGACGAAAGGAAATCGGCGAACGATTAAAAAAAATTCGCGAAGAACTCTCGTATAAAGAAAAAACGATCGCAAGGAAAGCGGCCTTTCTGGCGACAACCGCTTCAAAACTGGCCGTCGACGATATTTTTAACGACGAACTCCGTTTCGACGTCGTTATTTTCGACGAAGCGAGTATGGCGTTTGCACCGCAGGTCGCGTTGGCGGCGAGTTTGGCGACGAAGCGCTTTATTTGTTTAGGCGATTTTCAACAGTTGCCGCCGATTTCCATTTCGCAAGGCGCTCTTTTGAAAACCGACGTCTTTCGGTTATGCGGCGTCGTCGACGCGATCGAGAGCGCGCGGCGACACGATTGGCTCGCGCTTTTGAACGTCCAGTATCGAATGCACCCGGATATTGCGGAAACCCTTAACGAAACGATGTACGCCGGAGCGTTGGAAACGAGCGTCGAAATCGTCGGCGCGCGACGAACGATGGCTAAGATCGCGCCTTTTGAGCGTCGGGCGCTTGGCGTCGTCGATTTAACCGGAACGTCGGCGTATTGCTTGAAAACGAACGAGAATTCCCGTTTTAATCCGTTGAGCGCGCTGGTGGCTTGCGCGACGGCGGCGACGTTGGAAAAGGAAAGCGGCGGAACGCGAAGCGTCGGAATCGTCGCGCCTTATCGAGCGCAAGCGAGATTGATTCGCGCGATATTGAAAGATTGGGAAACGGTGGAAAAGAAACGAAAAGAAGGAACGCGACGAGACAAGGAAACGAGGGAGGAAAGAAACGAAGGCGCGGAAATTCGTTGCGCGACGGCGCATCAGTTCCAAGGCGGCGAATGCGATTACATTGTTTACGACGCGACCGAGTGTTACGTTCAAACAAGTTGCGGGCGCTTGTTGACCGAGAAAAAAGGGAACTTCGCCAATCGTTTGTTCAACGTTGCGGCGTCGCGAGCGCGCGGAAAATTGGTCGCCGTCGGACACGTTGGCTTTTTGAAGCGGAAAATAGCGAACAAATTGGTTTTCAAACGCTTTTTAACGAAAATTTGCGAAAAAAAGGAGTTTGGCGGGCAAAACGAGCAAGCTTTTCAAACGTTGAAGGCCAACGCGACGAGCGACGCTTTCGGCTTTTGGAGCGGCGCGTCCCAAGGTAAAGAAGCGGAAAAGCTTTATTTTAACGACTTGAAGAACGCGAAGGAAAGCGTTTGGATCGATTGGAGAACGCCGACGAGCGCTTGGGCGAACGAAACGACTCTCTTGGAGATTTTGCAAACCTTGAATCGACGCGGGGTTAAGCTTCATCTTTACTCGAACGAACCGGAGAAAACTCCGGAAGCGTTTCGCGGGGAAGTCGCGGAGCGCCGTAACGCGCTCAACTCGCTGACCGTTGTCGACGGTAAGGTGGTTTGGGTGGGCGCGCCTTTTGCGGACAATTTGTTTAGGTCGAAAGACGGCAAACAGTTGGAAGCGTTGACGCGACCGATCGTCGCGCGAATTCTCGGAGAAAAGACCGCCGGCGCGTTGAAAGCGCTGTTGAACGTCGATTTTAAAAAGAAGGTGCGCGAGAAACGACGGCGCGAAACGAATCTGAAAATTGAGGGACAAAGGTCGTTTGCCGATTACGTCGCGGAAAACGTCGTCTGTTCTAAATGCGGAAAAACAATGCGGTTAAGGAAATCGCGCCGCGGCTTTTTTTTCGGTTGTTCGGGATATTCGGGGCCTTCGAAGTGCGACGGAATGAAAAACGTCGATTTCGCGATGGTCGCCGCGTATTTGGGGACGACGGAGCGTTTCGCTTGTGGGGATTGGGTTTCCGATTTCGATCTTCTCGACGGTAAATACGGCCTTTATTTGCAACGACGGCGCGACGGGAAAAAACTTTCGCTTGACAATATTTAGCGTTGGTGTTTTCTCCTTTTTCCGAAAGCGACGGCGGGTAAAAACGACGGCGAGTCGAGGGGCGTCGGAGCGCCGCGTTGGAATGACGCGCGGGGGGCTTGATTTTTCTTGGCGGCGGCGTATAATCGTCGTTGGAAATCGTCGATTTCTCTCGACGCGGTCGTCGGTTGGCGGGCGCTTCCAAACGCTTGTCTCGACGGGGGCGGAGTCGGGAAGCGGACGGCGGAACGGACGGTCGAAAACGTCGAGCGTCGGGCGTTGCAACGCGCTTAACGATAACGGTTTAGCAAAAAAAGTAAAGGGCTCGAAAATGGAGCGAGAATTTTTCATTCCCCAAGGGTATCGGTTCGCCGGAACGCACTGCGGCGTCAAGCCGAACACGACGAAACTCGACTTCGCGCTCGTCGTTTCCGATTTGCCGGCGACGGCGGCGGGCGTCTACACGCAAAACTTAAATTGCGGCGCGCCGGTTACTTACGACCGTTCGCTGACGCCGGGGAAGGGGATCCGCGTCGTCGCGACGAACTCCGGCGTCGCCAACGCCTGCACCGGGGCGCTCGGGCTCGAAAACGCGCGTAAAATGGCCGAACTCGCCGCCCAAGCGGTCGGCGCGACCGGCGACCAAGCGCTCGTGATGTCGACCGGCGTTATCGGCGTCCAACTTCCGATGGAGCGGATCGCCGAAGGCGCCGCGTCCGCCGGAGCGTCGCTCGGGTCGACTCTCGACGATTTCAAAAAGGCCGCGACCGCCATCATGACGACCGACACCAAGATGAAAATCGTTTCGCGTCAAGCGGTTGCGAAGAACGGCAAAACGTACCGCCTCGCCGGGATGTGCAAGGGCGCCGCGATGATCGGCCCGAATATGGCGACGATGCTCGCGACGCTGATGACCGACGCCGCGCTCGAACCGGCCGACGCCCAAGCGATGTTGAAGGAAGTCGTCGACGAAACGTTCAACTGCGTTAGCGTCGAGGGACACACCAGCACCAGCGACAGCGTCGTCTTTTTGGCGAACGGCGCCGCGATTCCGGAACCGTTGTCCGGAGACGACTTAACGGCGTTCAAAGCGCTCCTGCTCGACCTCTGCCAAGAACTCGCCCCGATGATTCCGGGGGACGGCGAAGGCGCGTCGCACCTCATTACGATCGACGTGTTCGGCGCGCCCGACCGCGAGTCGGCGAAAAAATTGGCGCAAACGGTCGCCAACGACGCGCTCGTCAAGACGGCGATTTGCGGCGCCGACCCGAACTGGGGCCGCATTATCTCCGCGACCGGGCGTTGCGGCGTCCCCTACGACCCGACGAAGGTTTCGCTTAAAGTTAACGGTTTCTTGCTTTACGAAAACGGAACGCCGCTCGACTTCGACAAGGAAACCGTTTCCGCGTCGATTCGCGACAACTACGACACGTCGTTCGAAATCTTCTTCCAAGAAGGCGACGCGTCGATTCGCTTCTGGACGTCCGACCTGACCTGCGAATACGTTCACCTGAACGCGGATTATACGACTTGACGCAAGCGCTTGCGTTAAAACGAGTTAAATGGCGGAGTCGGCGGCGCGTCGGCTCCGCTTTTTTGTCGAGGAGGCGGAAAAGAAAAAGACGAAGCGGAGCGGAAAGGAAGCGAAGATGAGCGAAACGGTTTTCGAAAGCGCGCAGGCGCTCGCGGTTATCGAATACGCTCGCCGGAAACGCGGCGACGAAGCGGAGTATCTTTGGGCTAAAGCGCCGAAAAACGCGATCTTACGTCGTCAAGACTCCGGCAAGTGGTACGCGGCGATTTTGACCGTCGAGCGGCGCAAGTTGGGCGGCGTTCCGAAAAAAACGCGGCTCGACGACGGGCCCGACGCGCTCGACGAGACGGAAGCGGTCGAAATTTTGAACTTGAAGGAAGACCCGGAGGAAATCCGCTACCTTGTCGACGGGCGGCTCTTTTTTCCGGCGTATCATATGAACAAGCGGCGCTGGTATACGCTCGTTTTGGACGGTTCGCTCTCGAACGAGGAAATTTTCGAACGGCTCGACGCGAGCTGGGCGGAAGTCGGTCGCGGGAATAAAAAACGGCGCGAGTCGTAAAGCGTTGGAACGCGGCGTTTGCGAGCGGACGTTAAAAAACGGAGTCGGCGGGAAACCGGCTCCGTTTTTTCTTCGTTTCGCGACGTCGGCGCTTTCGACGGAACGAACGCGGACGCTCGAACGCTAAAAACCGTCGGCTCGTTGACGGGCGCGGAGGACGAACGCGTCGAGCCCTTGTTCTTGGCAGACGGAAATAATCGTTTGAATGAAGCCGGTTTCGAGCTGTTCGTCGCCGCGGATAATTATCGTTACGTCCTTGGCGTCGACGCGGCGAATCGCCTTCAAAACGCGGAGTTCCTCTTTCAGGGCTCCGGCGAACGACGAGGTTTCGGGCGAGCCGCCGTCGTCGAGCGAACAGGGGAGCGTTCCGAGCAAAAGGGAACGGTCGCCGAACGCTTGAATCGCGATCTGTTCCGGCGGCGCGGCTTCCGGCGGCTGCGCCAATTCGCTGACCGGAAGCGCAATCTCTTCGTTTTGCTCCGCTTGCGAAAAGTTCATCACCAACGTGAAGAACGAAATCAGGAGGAAAACGACGTCGATCATCGACGTCATATTCGGCGCGGCCTCTTTCAACCGCGGGCGGACGCGTTCTTTGCTCATTTGACTGTCTTGCGTATGTTAACTCGCTTCGAAGGCGGAAGAAAAGCGAAAAAGGGGAACGACGCGGCGTCGTCGGAACCGAACGTCGCGTCGACGCCGGAAAAAGCGCGACGCGACGGAAACGGCGACGGACGGCGGTTTACGACGGCGAACCGGTCGGGCGTTGCGGCGGGGTCGACGGATTTTTCGGCGCGCCGACGTTGGCGAAACGGCCCATCAGGTTCTCCGAAAGAACCGAAACGTCGAGCATAAAGCGAGCGAGGCGGTTTTTGAGGAAGTCGAACGCGAAGAGCGCCGGAAGCGCGATCGCGAGACCCAGCTCCGTCGTAAAGAGCGCGGTCGCGATACCTTCGGCCAACTTTTGCGGAGACGGCGCCGCGCCTCCCGCCGCGATCGCTTGGAACGACGCGATCATCCCGACGACCGTCCCGAAGAGCCCGATCATCGGAGCTAAGTTGCCGATCAACGCGAGATAGCCGATTTGGTGTTCAAGCCGCATCGTCTCTTCCTCTTGAACGTCGCGCATCGCTTGCTCCGCTTTCGCGTATCCCGCGGACGTCTTCGAGAGCCCGACCGCGAGCGTTTTGCCGAGAATCGATTCGTCGTCTTTGGCGAGTTGATAAGCGTCTTGGAAGCGGTTTTCGTCGAGGAGCGCGCCGAACTTCGTCGCCAACTCTTCCGGAGCGACGACGTCGCGTCGCAACGCGAGAACGTTGACGACGATCAGCGCGACCATCGAGAGCGAAAGAACCGAGAAAACGAGCGTAAAGAAGAGCCCGAGCGAGCGGAACATCCAAACGAGGTAATTTTCGCCTTTGGGGGCCTCTTCGCCGTCGGCGGATTCGGCGCCGGACGCGGCCGCGTCGACGGCGGCTCCTTCGGCGGGCG
>JAGBDN010000085.1 GCA_017937485.1 Thermoguttaceae bacterium | reverse complement strand
TCTTCTCCTTCTCCTTATCCTTATTCTTATCCTTATCCGAAAGCGCTTCGCTTGCTATAACGCTAAGAAATAAAAAGGAATTCTTTTCTTTCGAACAACGCTCGCAATCGCACGGCGCCTGTATACAAATATACGCTTGGTTGTCTTTTTTTAAAACCGTTCCCGTGCGTAAAACAGGCGTCCAATCCGGCGAAATCAGCGAAGGCGTTTGAATGTCGCGTGCAAATTGGCATAACGAAGCAAAACGAAATATATTATTATACGTTTCGTTACAAGTTAAGCGCCAATACGGTCGAATCGTCTTCTCTGTTTTTAACGCTTTATCACACTCCTCTTTCTGCAAACAAACTTGGCAATTTTTGTTTTTATTAAATTCTTCATTTGCCAAAATTGCATATCGAGTGAAAACCGAGTGTAATTCATCGCTCTTCTCAACGTAAGTTTCAATAACAGATTGAATTGCAACACAGATTTCATGCATAATAAATTCAGACGTTTGTTCAGATGCCCACTTAACGCAACTCGCATTTTCTTTAATTTTTTGTAGTTTATCCTTTTCTTTCCAACCCGCTAAAAGTTTAAAATAATGCATAAATAACGCGCCGTCCAAGTCGGCGGAATAGCGCGCCAACAAGGAGTGCGTCGTGTCTCGAATCGCCGAGATCGTGTCCATTACCAAAGCCGGCAAGATTCCGGCGACGGTTTCTATGCATTCTTGACCGTCTTCATTCGTCGCCGTCTTTTTCAAAACGATCGACTCGGCGTATTCTTGCAACAAAAAATCGGGGAGCTTTTCAACGGCAACCTCCGCTTTGTTGCAAAAAACGACGTCGACCAATTTACTTCGGTTGCAAACCTTTAATTTGTCCCGGTCGTCCGCCTTTTGTCGGCATACTTCCCAATCGTCGCCTAAAGAGTCGCGCAACTCTTCCGCATAATCGTCGAGGTCGGTTTCCCCCGTGTAAACGCAAATAAAACGCTTCCGATTACCGGCGTCCAACCCGATAATCTCGGAAATTAAACGCGTCGTCGTCTCGCCGAAGTCGGATTCGCTAAGCTTCCAGTCGAAGACCAAAATATCGGCGCGCTTCGCCACATTGGTAACGACGTCGAACGCTAACTCGTTAACATTCGCCTTGATCACGCTTCCGACGACGCCCGCTTTCGCCGCGGCTCGAACAAATTCGTTAGCGTTAAACCTGGTTGGGGACTGCCGAGGATTGGCGTTCTCCGATTCGCTCGGCTCCGGCTCGTTGTCGTCGAACGGGGACGGCGGCGTCAACTCGGAAATTGGCGATTCGTCAAACGAGGCTTCGTCGTCGAGAACGACGATCGTTTGAACAAAATTTCTCGTCGCTTCGCGCGAATAGTCTTCAATTAATTTATTCATCGCTACTTTCCTCGTTTTCCAACGGCGATATAACAAACTCGGCGCCGCCGTATTTCGACTCGTGTTTCGACAAAGCCCAAATATCGTATCCCATTTTCGCAAGGGTCGTTCGAGCTAAATACAGCCCCAATCCTCTACCGCCCGGTTTTCGTGTAAACCCTTTGTCGAAAACAGCTTCGACATCGCGCTCCTCCACGCCGACGCCGTTGTCCGCAAGGCGAATCCGCCCTTGCGCGTCGCAGTCGAGCTCGATAATTTTCTCTTCCTCGTTTCTTCCTTTAAGCCAATAAATAGAGTTGTCGACTAAGTTAAGAAAAACGGGCAATAGTTCCGCTTGAAAAACGCAAATCTTCCACTTCTTAAAACCGGGCGTTATTCGGAAGGTAATCTGCTCGGAAATCAAACGTTTTTCCAACGCGTCGGCTAAAAACCGCCGAACCGACTCGCCCGTTACCTCCGTTTTCACTCGATTTTTTCTTCGCAACAACGGATCGATTTGCTTCATAAACAGCGAAAAATAATCGAAGGAATTTTTTAATCGACCGTAAAGGTCTTTTAAGCTCGGATTGGTCTTGCTCCAACGTTGCAACTCTTTGATTGAATCCTGCATCGACAAATACGACAGGATAAATTCGTGATGAATGATTCCAAGCGCGGAACCGATCAACGCTAACTCCGCTTTATCGTCGACTTCGCTCTGCAGAACCTCGACTTGATCTTCAAGCGCGACCAACGTTTCCCAATATTGAGAAACATTATCGAATCCCGAGTTTTTCCCCGAGTCGTCTTTGGTCGCCAAAACGTCGCTTTCCACGTCGATCAATATTTCGAGACGCGCCAAACACTCTTCTTTGAGCTTATCGAAGTCGAGTAAAATCTGCGTTTGCGCCTCTAATAATTTCGCTTCGTTCCGAACGCGCTCGTTATCCGCTTTAAACTTTTCGAGAAGTTGCGTTAAACGTTCGCCGAACTCTCGGTCAAGCTCGTTCGTCCAATTCCGGATTCGAGCTTGCATCGCTTGGTTGGTCGCTTCTTCCCGCTGTTTTTCACGTCGCCAGTCGTCGCGAAGTTTTTGAGCGGCTTCGTTTAAGCGTTCGTAAGAAAGTTGAAAAACGTCGACTTTTTTCTTCGCTTCCTCGCATTTTTTCAACGCGTCGCGAAGACAAGTTTCAACGCGCAACGTTGCTTGCGCGAAAATCTCCGCGTCGATTTTCCGCATTTCCCGACGCGCTAATTCGGCGTCGCGCTCCATTTCGCGAGTTACGCCAAAGGGCAAAACATTTTTTATTTGAAATTGTTCGCGAGCTTCTTTTAATCGACCGCGAGCTTGCGCCGCTTCTCGCTCGTAATCTTCCTTGCTTTTCGGAAACAACGACTCCGAAGACATTAAGCAATAAGTTTCAAACTCCTTCGCAATTTGCTCGACCTGTTCTCGCAACTCGTCGCGAACGGCGTCGCTAAAAACCGCGTCGATTTGCCGCGCCAACTTTTCTTGCTCTTGCCGCCGAAAGTTCTCTCGCTCTTTACGAACTTCCTCGCGACGCGCCGCGTTTTCCTGCCGAACCGTGTTAAATTCTTGAAATTGGGCGCCTTCGCGGAAAAAATCCTTCGCCAACATTTCCAAGAAATGTTTTAAAATTTTTCGAAAATCGCGATACGCCCTATTCGTTTGGAAGCCTTCGCGCCCGGCCTTCTCTTTCAACTCGCCGTTTTCAGCGCGAGTAATATCGATCGTTCCGAACATTCTTCGGTACGAAAAATAATAATAAGACGCCGATTTGGTTCTATTTCTTTCAATATCCAAAAAATCGTAATTGGAGTTTCCGTAAGGAAGCACACGAATACCGTTGCGATAAATATATAATCCGCCGATCGCATCGAGTTTTTTAACAAGTTCGGTATGCGCCGCCTTATCTAATTTCGACTCGCCGCTTTTGCCTTGCAGATAACCAAAACGAATTTTAAACGCGCCGCAAGTCGGATCGGTTACGTCGTTTGGCGGCGCCAACTCATATTTATGCTCCTTACCGAAAACGGTAACGCGCCCTCTAAAGCGCCCCGTTTTATCAAAATCACCCTGAAACGTATGATCGAGTTGCCGGAAAATTTCTTCGGTACAAAATTCGCTCTCGATGAATAACGGCTCTCGCACGCCCTTCCCGTCGACCCGCGCTATTTGAACGTCAAATCGGTCGCCGTTAGCGCTCGAATCGTCTTTATTCGAAAAGCCGATCAGCGATTTATAAATATCGGGCGCCGGGGCGTTTGCCTCCGATTGCTTGACGCGAAACTCTTTCAGCTCGTCAAATTCTTCGTTTATGGTCGGATTTGACTCGAAGACGTAGAAATGCGTTCCCGTCGATTTTCTTAAATCGAACGTCGCTGCGTCGCGAAGTTTAGGCGCGGTTCGCCGAACGTCGAACTCAATTTTTTCCGCTTCGACGCGAATCGCTTGAAGAAGCTCGGAAGCGGCGCCTTTCGCTTCAAAACGGTCGAATTGTTTAAGAAAAGATTCTCGAAGTTGCGAGAAAATCCGTTCGTCGGGCAGTTCCGCGTCCAGTTCAACGACGGGAATATCGATTTCGCTCAGCGTGAGTCCCGGAACGTCGAAAATGTCCCAAGGAATATAAGCGACGACGATTTTATCGAGCTCGGTCTTCGATTTTTGCGCGCGAGTAACGACGAGCAAATGTCGCCCGAGCAACGCGAGCGCCAAACGCCCGATCCCCTTTTCGCCGACGATCGCGCGTTCCGGTCGCTCGTCCGGCTTGGCCAGCAACGGGAGCGTCGACCCTTCGGCTTTACTGTCGGTTCCCAGCGTAAGCCAACGGCGCTGAAAATCGTCCGGCGACATTCCGCGCCCGTTGTCGCGTATAATAAGCGTATTCTTCGACGAATACGCTTCCACCGAAACGTCGCTCGCATAAGCGTCGTGGGCGTTTTTCAAAAGCTCGCTAAGCGCCGTCGAGACGCCGGCTATCTGTTGCCGACCCAGCATTTCCACGGCGCGCGCCGAAACGATAATTTTCGCCATACTGTTCCTCAACGTTTAGTCTTGGGCCGACGTTTATTTTTACCGTTTTGCTCGCGATAATGACGCGTAAAATTTTCGCCGATTTTCTTCGCCAAAAGAGGCGGCACGGCGTTGCCAATTTGTTTGGCGATCGAAATCATCGCGCCGGAAAATTGGAAATCCTCCGGGAACGTCTGCAACGCCGCCGCTTCGCGCAAACTAATACCGCGATCTTGTTCCGGGTGCGCGAACCGTCCGTTCGAAACGCTAACGCATCGCGTCGTTAAAGTGGGCGCCGGACGATCCCAATTCATTCTGCCGTACACGTCCGTATGCCCGGGTTTGGAATGACAACTTAAACGCAAATCGGCGTTCCAATCGAGTCGACCGCCGTTTACCGGGGTTGCGCGAAGTCGTTTTAAATTCAGCGGCGAGACGCTTGCGGCGCGATGCAATGCGTCGACCGCGTCGGTTTGCCCGGCCGCAAGACTTGGATATTTCGCGATCGTATCGCGAACGGTAACCAAATTTTCTTTTCCGGGTCCGTGAGTTTCCGACAACTCGTCCACGGCGCGACCATTTTTAGCGACCATTACAATCAAACGTCGGCGCAGTTGCGGAACGCCGAAACGCTCGGCCTTTAAAACCTGAACGACCGGTTCTTGATAACGCAACGCTTTAAGTTGAGATAAAAAGCGATCGAGCGGACCTTCGTCGGCGCTTGTCGACCTAATTCCCGGCACGTTTTCTATCAGAATATAATCCGGTTCTAGCGCAACGACAAAACGTTCGCACTCCGAGAGAAGCGAAATTCTTTGATCGTCCGAGCTTTTTTGTCGATTCTGTTTGGAGAAAGGTTGGCAAGGCGCGCAAGCGGAAAACAACAGAGGTCGTTTTCTCCGCTTTTTCGCTAATCCGGGAATCAAACGCAATAAATCGTCGACGCTAACCTCGCGAATATCCCGATTAATAACTTGGGCGTCGGGATGATTTCGCGCGAAAGTTTGCAACGCGTCCTTATCGAAATCAAGCCCAAGCAGAATATTCATTCCGGCCTGTTTGAGCCCTTCGCTTGTTCCTCCGCAACCGCAAAAGAAGTCGATAACGTCAAACATCGGGCTCGCTCCGCCTTGCAGAATCGCAATATAAATCGCTTGATATTTTAACAATAAAAACCGACGCTTCTTCGTTTGCCCCATAATAACGTCAAACCGAATCGTCCGCAAAGAGCCGCAGTCCGCCGCGCCCCGAGCGGCGCAGAAGCCATCGTTACTCAAGTTTAATGAAAAAACAACAAAAGTCAAGAAATTTTCTTGAATTTTCTTTTCTCTTTGCTCCTATTTAAAAGCGCTCGACAATAAAAACCGAATTGCCAGCACAATTAAAAACATATTAACCAATTTCCTAACCAGCTTTTCAATCAACAAACATTTTCGCGTATTACACAATCCGGTCTTGATAACACAAACAGAATCATAATTCAGCGCCGAAATTTTACGCGTTCAAATTCAACGCTCTTTTCGAAACAAAATCAAACTTAGCTTCAACCGCCGCTCAAAAAAAGCGTTCAAGCAGATAAACGCGGCGACGACTCCCCGCGCTCAATACTCGCGCCCCCAATATTCTCAAACAGTTAAAACCAATGAAACCGCCGTGTTCGCCGGAAACGCAAGAAAAAACCGAAAGTTTGATTACCGTTAACGACTTTGATATTCCCGCGTTGCGCGAGGACGCCGAAAGTTCAGAAGAAAAAAATCGGAATCTCCCATGCAAAATCAGGATGGACTAGTTTTTACGAAAATCTTTCCCCAAACCTCGTATCCGGCGCCGCTTCCCGCGACGGCGAATGAAACGGCGTTCCGAGGTCGCAATCACAACGAGCCGGACTGCAAAGGTTTCCTCGATTTTCATCTTCGCGACCAACGTCAAGGCGCGACTCCGCAAGAACTGGAAGTAAACCCCGCTCCGCCAACCGCCGACGCCGGAGATAAGTTCCCGATCATGTGGTAATGAAGAAACAAAAAGGACTGGACTTTGAGTACGAAATCAAAAGACGCGCAAAGGTTTGTGCAACTGTTTTTATGTTTTATGAACCGAAAGTAAACGGGAGATGAAAACGAAAATTAAGAATTTGATTTCCGTCCTCCCAAAGTACGATCCGGAGTTGAATATCCAAGTGGCGGATGATGGGAATTATTACAAAGAAACTGGAATCTCGCACGGCGAACCGGTTGTTGCGTAATACGCTTGCACAAAGTACAACACGTTGTTCACAGAAGACGAAGGCGACTTACTCCCGTTCGATATGCTCGACGACGTTATTGCCGACCCCGTCGCTATACTTTGCGAAGCCCCTCGTTGAGTATCACAGCCCGTCCTACGACGGCGAAGAACCGAGCGAAGAACAGCAAGAAATCAAAGAGACGGTTCGCAATTCCGTCGAGTACGTCTACATTCTTGGCTAATTAAAGTGCAACCTTTTCTGCAACCATGCTGTTTTAACTTATTATTTTACAATGCCAAGCGAACGCCCGGCGGACGTTCCCGCGCTGTAAGGAGGTGTATTTTGACGACAAAAAATTTACCCGGCCCGTTTTGTTGGGTTGGCGCAAAAAATCGAACGCGTTCGAAGATCGCGCCGATTTTGGAGGAGGCGCGGCGCGGTCGGCCCGTTTACGTCGAGCCGTTCGGCGGTTCGGCGGCGATGTTGCTTGCGCTCGAACCGGTAAACCTCGAAGTTTACAACGACGCCGACGGTCGACTCGCCGACTTCTTTCGCGCGCTCGCCGAAGCGGAAACGCTCGACGCAACGGACGGAGCCTCGACGACGAAGATTCTTAAATTCCCCCGCCGCTCCTCCGCCCCGCGTCACCGTCGACTTCGCGCGACGCTCCGATTCGGTTCGAGCGGCGTTTTTTGTTTCTTGTCCCTTTCGGCGCGGCGCGACTTTTTCGGAAAGCGATTCGACGAACCGCATCCGCGCAAACGGCGGCGTTCGACGGTTCGTCGCGGCGACGGTCGCGCGTTTTTTCTCTCGCGTTGGATTCGCTTGCGACAAACGGCGTTTTTCCGATCCTAATCGTCGATCGCGACGCCGCCGTCGCAAATTTTCAACGTTTTTCGCGAGTCCAGTTTAAGGTTTTCAACGTTCTTTAACCGCTTAACGTCTTCAACATTGACGGCTTAACGGCTTTAACCGCTTAACGCTTTCAACGCCGACGTTTTAACGGCTTCAATATTTTGACGCCTTCAACGCCGGCGCGGCAACGGCTTTAATCGCTTAACGCTTCAACATCGGCGTTTGCGTCGTTTAACGACGTTTTAACGGTTCAAAAACGCCCAAAGTTTCTCCGGATACGCGAAATCCGGAACGATCGCGTCCGCCCCGGCTTCCAAGAGGAACCCGCGCTTATGCGCGTTGACGCCGACGCGCTCCGCTTCGTTCGACGCGACGCCGACCGCGTATCCGCCGACCGCCTTCACCGCCGCCATATCGAATCCGCCGTCGCCGAAACCGACCAACTCGTCGCCGCTCCAGCCGTTTTTCGCCAGAAGCGCCTTCAAGACGTCGTTCTTTTCGCACGGCGTTCCGTCTTCGCGGGCGCCGTAAATCCCTTGATCGAAGTACTTCGTCAAACCGAGTCGTTCGCATTCGGAAGTTAAGCGTTTTTCGTCGGTTCCGCTCGCCAAGCAGAGCGCGACGCCGTTCGCCTTCAGGAGTTCCAAAAACGCGACCAAGCCCGGCAAAACCAAGTCGTCGACCGTCTTTTCGCCGGTTTCGAGCCCCGCGAACTTCGCCGCGACCAAGCGGTCGAGAACGACGTCGTATTCCTCTTTATAAACGATCGGCGCTTTCGGCGTTCCGCCGCGCTTCGCGACCTCTTCCGCCAAGTGTTCGCCGAGCGCGATCATCGGCCGCCCGGTCTCCTTCTCGATGTACGCCCGCACGACCGGCTCGACGTCCGCCGCGGAAACGCCCGGAATCTCCGACAACGTCGCGCAAGCCTCCGCCGTTACCGCGTCTCGCCAACCTTGACGCAACGTCGCGACCGTTCCGTCGAAGTCGAAAAACGCCGCCTTAATCTTCGTTCCGGCCTTGCGATAGCGCAACACCTCGACGTCGAAGTTCAACGGCGCGACCTTTTGCATCAGCGACACGATCGCGTGTTCGTACAACATATGCATATCTTCGAGCTGTTCCATCGAGTCGGTCGGCGCGATCAGGATTTCGTCGCAAAACGCCTTCATTTTCCCGCCGTCGCGCCCGCCGAAACCGACCGTCGTCAAGCCCATTTCCTTCGCGGTTTGGAGTCCTTTCACGATGTTCGGCGAGTTCCCGCTTCCGCTAAAAACGATCAGCAAATCGCCCGGGTCGGCGTAAGTTCGCAGTTGAATCGAGTAAATATCCTCGTACGCAAAGTCGTTCGCCAAACACGTTACGATCGGCGTCGAGTCGTTCAAACAGACGGCGCGGAAACCTTCGCGACCGAGGACGCGGGCGCCTTTCATTAAGTCGTTGCACATATGCGACGCCGTCGCCGCGCTCCCGCCGTTCCCCGCCGTGTAAACGCGCTTCCCGTTCTTCTTCGTCGCCAAGATCAGCCCGGCGATTTTCGCCAGCGTCTCGAAGTTGGTGCGCGTTAAGTCGGTCGCGACCTGCCGCGCGTAATCTTGCAAAAAAGCCGCCGCTTTGCTTTCGGAGTAATTCATCGGGTCGTCCTTCGTCGTTTTGAACGGAGAAATGGAGAAAATGTCGAGAGAAACCGCGAAACGGTCGCAAACGCCGCGCTCGCACGCCGCGTCGACGGCGTTTTATCGGCCGTTTTTACCGTTATTGATATTATATCCGAAAAACGCCGCCCGTCAACGCGCCCGTTTCGCCGTTTTCTCTTTGTCTTCTCCGATTAACGGCGCTGTTTTCTAAAAATCAAACGACGCTTCTTTTGTTGGCGCTTCGCCAACCCTTTGATTATTCGAATCAAGCGCCGATATTCAAACTTTTCAAACGCGCCCCACTCCGCCGCCGTTCTAAGACCGTTTCGCCGTCGTTGCGACGCCGCGTTTTCAAAAAAACAACGTCCGCCCCCTTGGACGAGCGCCGGTTTCGGTTATAATAAAAGAGGCGAGGAGTCGCAAAGCGCGGCTTTCCGCTTGAGTTCGCGCTCGGATCGCTTTCGCTTCGAAACGCCGACGCGCCTTCGACATTTTGCTTCGCTCACCCCGTAAAACAACGAACGGAACCCGACGATGGCGCCGCATTTTATCTTTGAAATGAATCGCGTTTCGAAGCGATTCGGAGACAAAACGATCCTCCAAAACATCAGCCTCTCCTTCTATTACGGCGCGAAAATCGGCGTCGTCGGCGAAAACGGCGCCGGGAAGTCGACGCTCTTAAAGATTATGGCGCAAATCGACAAGGACGTCGACGGCGAAGTCAAGTTCGTCAAGGGGATGACCTGCAAATACGTCGCCCAAGAGCCGGAACTCGACCTTGACGCGACCGTCCGCGAAAACTTGATGAAGGCCGTCGCGCCGATTCAAGCGAAGATCGACCGCTTCAACGAAATTTCGATCTTGATGGGCGATCCCGACCAAGCGGACAATTTCGACAAGCTGATGGAGGAAATGGGAACGCTCCAAGAAGAAATCGACGCCGTCGACGGTTGGGAACTCGACCGCCATATCGACGTCGCCGCCGACGCGCTCGTCCTCCCGCCGGACGACGCGATCGTCCGCCAACTCTCCGGTGGGGAACGCCGCCGCGTCGCCCTTTGCCAAGCGTTGCTCGAACAACCCGACCTCCTTCTCCTCGACGAACCGACGAACCACCTCGACGCGGAAACGGTTCATTGGCTCGAAGGCGCCCTTCGCGACTATCGCGGCACCGTCATTATCGTTACGCACGACCGCTACTTCCTCGACAACATCACGAAGTGGATTCTCGAAATCGACAATTCGCGCGGTCTCCCGTTCGAAGGCAACTACTCGTCTTGGCTGGCGCAAAAAGCGGAGCTTCTCCGGATCGCCGAAAAGCAAGAGTCGCAACGTCAAAAGACCCTCAAGCGCGAACTCGAATGGATTCAAACGGCGCACAAGGGCCGCCTGCAAAAGAACCAAGCGCGCGTCAACTCTTACGAGAAGCTCGCCGCCGAGCAAAAACTCGACGATAAAAGCGACGCGATCATCCAAATCGCCCCGGGCCCGCGCCTCGGCGAAAAGGTTCTCGTCGTCGACGGCCTCTCGAAGAGCTACGAAATCGGCGGCGTCAAAACGACGCTCCTCGACGACGTTTCGTTCATCGTCCCCCGCGGCGCGGTCGTCGGCGTCGTCGGCCCGAACGGCGTCGGGAAATCGACCCTTTTCCGCATGATCGTCGGCGACGAAACGCCGGACGCCGGGAAAATCGAACTCGGCGAAACGGTTCAACTTGCTTACGTCGACCAACACCGCGACGCGCTGAACCCGGAAAACACCGTCTTTGAAGAAATTACGGACGGTCGCGACCGCATCGAACTCGGCCCGATCGAAATGAACAGCCGCGCTTACGTCAGCCGCTTCAACTTCCGCGGTTCGCAACAACAGCGTCTCGTCGGCGTCTGCTCCGGCGGCGAGCGAAACCGCGTCCACTTGGCGAAGCTCCTGAAACGCGGCGGCAACCTTCTTCTCCTCGACGAACCGACGAACGACCTCGACGTCGGGACGATGCGGGTGCTGGAGCAAGCGATCCTCGAGTTCCCGGGCTGCGCGATCGTCGTCAGCCACGACCGTTTCTTCCTCGACCGCATTTGCACGCACATTCTCGCGTTCGAAGGAAACGGCAAGACGCGTTGGTTCGAAGGCGACTTCTCCGCTTACGAAGAAATGTTGCGCGCCGAAGACCCGAGCCGCGCCGAAAACCGCCGCTCGAAGTACCGCAAAATCCCGCAAATCTGATTCGGATTTAACGATTTTTCCGGTTTAGCGGTCGCGTCGTTTTGCGCGCTTAACCGCTCCCGCTCCGAAAAACGCCGCGCTTTCGACGACGCGGCGTTTTTCTTTCTTGCGTCTCCTTATCGACGTTTCGCCGACGCGCGTCCCGCTCCTTGTCAAAATACGCCGACTAAGAAACTTTTAACGCGCTCCAACGTCCGTTCGAACGCGGTCTCCTCCTTGACCGACGTTAAAATATATCGATTAAAAGAATTTTAGTGCGTTCGCGCGCCCCGATCGAACGCGGCGTTCCGGCCGGAATTACAAGCGACTCCCCCGCTTCGACCGTGTGTTCGACGCCGTCGACCGTTATCCGCCCGACGCCCTCCAAGCAAAGCGCGAGCGCGTCCGCCTCGACGACGTTCGTTTCGAGCGACTCGCCCCGTTCGACCGCGAAAAGCGTCAAGCGCGTTCCGACGTTTTGCGCCAACGTTCGACTCGTTATCTCGCCGTCCAAATACGCCGCTTCGTCGGCCAACCGAAAAACGGCGCCGCTTTCCAAATCTTTGAACCGATTTCGCATTTTCGTTTCTCCTTTGAATTTCGCTTTCGCCGCTCCTACTTGACGGCGGCCCTCGTCGCGACTTTTTTACCTCGCCGGAGATAAATTAGCGAAATTGCGCAAAATTTTCGCGCCGTCGTCAAAGAAACGTCAAAGAAACGTCAAAGAAACGTCAAAGAAACGTCAAAGAAACGTCAAAGAAACGGCAAAGAAACGGCAAAGAAACGGCAAAGAAACGGCAAAGAAACGGCAAAAGAAACGGCAAAAGAAACGTCAAAAGAAAACGTCAAGAGGAAACGTCAAGAGGAAACGCCCGTTTTTTCGGCGCGTCTTAGCTCGATTTCCCATTTTACCCACATCACGACGGCGTTCGCCCAATAGAGCGTCCACATAACAAGCGTCGCCCCGGCGTTTTCCTCGCCGTTCCAGAAAGCGCGCGCCCAAAGAAAAATCGTTACGGAATTAACAAGAAACCAAATCGCCCACTGCTCGACGAGCGTTTTCAGCGTCGCCAACATCGCGACGACGGAAGCGACGGTCGTCAACGCGTCGACAAAGGGCGCGTCGCCTCCGATTCGACGCAAAAACTCGCCGTAAACCGCCGTTCCGAACGCGATCGCCAACGCTCCAAACGCGACCGTTCCTCGACTTGCGCGCCGTTTCGGCATTTCGCCGGTCTCGGGATTCGCGTTTCGGTTGCCCAAGTAAAAGCCGAGAAGTTGCGTCGGCAAGTAATACGCCAAATTTAGCGTTACCTCGCCGAAATACCGCGCTTCAAAAGAGATCCAAGAATACGCCAAGACGTTGACGACGCCGAAAAGATACGCGCTCGTCTTCCCTTTTCCGATCAACACGACGTAAGCGACGCCGCAAACCGCCGAAATCATCCCGAGCGGCCCTTCGTTCCAATAGAGCGCGAGCCCAAGAATAACCGCGCAACACGCCGCCAACCAAGCGACTTCCCAGGTTCGCCAACCGCGCGCTTCGTTTCGCGCCCAAGTTCGCCAATCGCGGGAAGGCGACGCAACCGCAACGTCCGTCGTTTTCATCGTTCGTCGAATCGGCGGCGACCGTTCAACGTCAAACCGACGTTTCCGCTCGCCGTCTCGTTGGGTTTTACCCCAAAAAGAAGTTTTTCAAAGAAAAAGGACGCCGTTTTCTAATTCGCGGCGCCCCAATCAAGAAACAAAATGCGGGTAAGAGGACTCGAACCTCCACGCGCGGTGCGCATCGGAACCTAAATCCGACGTGTCTGCCAGTTCCACCATACCCGCGAAACGAAGGCGCCAACGCCGCCCTTCGCCTTAAACCATTATAACGCCTTTTCCCTTTTCGACAAGCGCTCGTCGATTAAATTCTCGCGCTAAATTTCTCTTTCGACGCGCGACCGCCTTTCGCCTCGTTTGCCGATTAATTACGCAACAAGACGAAAATCAACGCGCCCAACAGCGCTAAAATCAACGCGATCAACCCGGCGATCGCGATAAACGTTTTCGTCGCTCGTTTTCGACGCCGCATCGCTCGCGACTCGTCGTCGGCGAAACGCCGCGCCGCGTCGGAATTTTGCGCCGCTTCCGCCAAACTCGCGAACGCCGCCGTTCCCGACGCGCCGCCGATCTCGCCCGACGCCGCTTCGCCGCCCGCGAAAACGCGTTCCAACTCCGGAAAAACGCGTCCGGCCTCTTGCCAAGCGGGCCAATCTTCGCGCCAAACAAGAGTTTGCGGCCCGACGCGTCGTTCGTTGATCCAAGCGGCCATCACGTCGCCGGTCGCCGGCCCGTACTGCTGATTATCGCGCGACCGAACGTACCAGACGAGCCGCGGATCGCGCAACGGCTCGGCGTCGTCAAAGCGCGACGCAACCCGGCCGTGTTGCGCGGAACCGTCGACGGCGCGACGCAAAACGTCCCCCAACGCCGCTTCGGCGCGGTCGCCGTTCAGCAAAAATTTCCCCAACGGCTCGTCGACCGCCGTCGTATTTTGCGCGACCGCTTCGTTTTGCGACGTTTTCGCTTCTTCGCCGTCGCCGCTCGAACGTTCGGCGTTTTTCCCCGAGGCGTCGGACGACGTTTCTTCGAACGCTTTTTTCCCGGACGGTTCGCGCACGCTCGCCGTCGGAATCGTCATCCGCGCTTGGCACTTCGGACAAATCCCGATTTTTCCCGCCAATTCGGACTTAACGTTCAATTTATGCCCGTTCGGACAATAAAAGCGAATCCCCATCCTTCGTCGTTCCTTTAAAATTCGGCGCCGCGACGCGCCCGTTTGCCGCTTTACGCTCCAACTTTCCGCCAATCGGCCAACGCTTCCGACGTCGCGACGCGCGCAGTCGCGGACGTTCCGTTTTAATTATACGCTCCTTCCGGAAAAAATGGGCGAAAATCGCCGCCGAAAATTAAATACGGTCAAAATTTCGCCGGAATATTCGGGAAATTCCCCCTTTTCCGACCGACAAATCGGCAAAAAATCCCCGTCGCGGTCGAGCGCGCCGTCCCAAGCCGTCTCCGTCGAGGAGCGACGCCGGAACCCGCGAACCCGACCGCGTTCGTCGAAACGCCGAGTTTTCAAGCGCAAAAAATCGGTCAGATTTCAATCCAGCGTTCTTCGCGAGCGCTTTGCAACACCGCGTCGCAAACCTTTTGCGTCCGAACCGCGTCGCGAATCGTCGGAACCGGCGCGACCGGCGTTTCTCCGCAGGCTTGCAGGAGGAAGTCGGCGGTTTGATTAATGAAGTAGTGTTCGTAACCGATAACGGTTCCCGGCACCCAATAACGGTTCATGTACGGATGTTCGGAGTTCGTAACGAGAATTTTTTGCCAACCGGTGAGGTGATCTTCCACCTTGCGTCCGGTTTCCGGGTCGGCGTAACGGAAAAATTGCAGATATTCCGGCTCTTCGAGATTGAAGTAGCACGCGCCGTTTTCGCCGTTAATTTCCATCGTGTTGAAGTTTTTGCGTCCGCGAGCGTACCGCGAGCTTTCGAACGTTCCCATCGACCCGTTTTCGAAAATCGCGAGGAACATGCAGGCGTCGTCGATCGTAATCGGCGTTTTTTCGCCGGTTACGGCGTTGACGCGTTCCTTGACGAAAATCTCGGTATGCGCGCAAACCTTCTTAATCGGGCCGTTGATCCATTCGGCGCAGTCGATCGAGTGCGCGAGGAGGTCGCCGGTAACGCCGCTTCCGGCGACGTTCGCGTCGAGCCGCCAAAGGGACGCGCCGCCGACCGGCACCTTTTGGCTGATCGTGTAATCTTGGTTGTAAACGGCGCGATAGTGGAACGCCCGCCCGACGCGCCCTTCGTCGACCAGTTGCTTAAAGAGCGAAATCGACGGGTTGCGGCGGTAACAGAACGAAACCATCGACGCGACGCCGGCCTTTTCGACCGCTTCGGCCATCTCGACCGCCTCGGCGTAATTCATCGCGAGCGGTTTTTCGCAAATGATCATTTTACCGGCTTTAGCGGCGGCGATCACTTGCTCCTTGTGCAGGAAGTTCGGCGAAGCGACGTCGATCAAATCGACGTCGTCGCGTTCGATCGCCTTGCGCCAATCGGTTTCGGTCTCTTCGTAACCCCAAGTTTTTTGGAACTTTTCGAGCTTCTCCTTATCGCGGCCGCAACAAACTTTCAAAACCGGTTTGCAAGGCAAATCGAAGAAATGCCCGACTTGGTTGAAGGCGTTCGAGTGCGCGCGCCCCATAAACCCGGTTCCCAACATGCAAACGTTCAGCGTTTTCATTTCGGCGGTTCCTTTCGCAAAAAGCGGTTAAGCTCGATTATTAAGCCAATTTCCCCGACCGCTAAATAACGGTCAAAAATCAAAAAATCAAAAGTTCGGTAAAAAACGAAGCGAACGGCGACGGTTTGGGACGCGATTTATTATCAAACGCAATTCAAAAAATCAAACGTCGGTCGCGCCGTTTCGCCCGAACGCGCCGCCGGTCAAAAAAACGCCGTCGACGCGTCGTTTTCGTTCGCTATCTCTTCAGGATACCGGAAACGAACGCGAATTTCAAGTTTTTCGCGCTCGATTTTCGCCGTTTTCTTGAAAAAACGTCAAATTTTTTCTTTCCGCGCCCCGTTCTCCGCTCTTTATCCCGCGTCGCGGCCTTCCCGCTCCCGCTTGCAACAAACCGCCATTAATATATAATGACAAAAGCGTCGCGTCGCGCCGCCGTCCGTCGTCCCGTCCGTTTCCCTTCGGAGCCCCCGCAATGAGCCCGCGCCCCCCTTACGTTCCGCCTAAAGTCCTGAAAATCGTCGAACTCCTCGAAGCCGGCGGCGCGACCGACGTTCTTATCGTCGGCGGTTTCGTCCGCGACGCGCTTCTCGGGGTCGCCTCTAAAGACGTCGACGTCGAGGTTTACGGCTTGAGTTATTCGCAAATTCGCGACATTTTAGCGCCGTCGTTCCACGTCGACCTCGTCGGGCAATCGTTCGGAGTGATGAAAGTCGGGCGCGACGTCGACGTCGCTCTGCCGCGTCGCGAGTCGAAAAACGGCGTCGGGCACAAGGGTTTTTCGGTCGAAACGAACCCCGACATTACCCCGCGAGAAGCGTTCGGACGCCGCGACTTCACCATTAATGCGATCGGAATGCGCCGCGACGGCTCCCTTTGCGACCCGTTCGACGGCGTCGGCGACCTCAAACGCCAAATCCTCCGCGCGCCGGGCCCCGCGTTCAAAGACGACCCGCTCCGCGTCCTCCGAGGAATGCAGTTCGCCGCCCGTTTCGGGTTCCAAATGGACGCGCAAACGATCCAATATTGCCGCGAAGTGTTCGACGAATTTGAAACTCTTTCCCCCGAAAGAATTTACGGCGAATGGGAAAAGTGGGCGCTCAAAAGTCTTTACCCGGACAAAGGGCTCGACGTCCTCCGCGAAACCGGCTGGCTCGACGCGTTTCCAGAGCTGAAAGCGCTCGTCGGTTGCGCGCAAAATCCAAAATGGCACCCGGAAGGCGACGTTTGGACGCACACGAAAGCCGTCTGCCGCGAGGCCGCGCAAGCCGTTCGCGATTTCGAGCCGAAACTAACCGACGAGGAACGCGCCGCCGTGATGTTCGCCGCGCTCGCGCACGACTTCGGCAAACCGGAAGCGTCGTTCGTCGACGAACACGGCGAAATCCGCTCCCCCGGACACGCGAAAGCCGGCGCCCCGCTCGCCCGCGCTTTTATGGAGCGGATGCGCGCCCCGCTTAAATTAACCGAAATGGTCGAAAATCTCGTTTACGATCATATGTCGTCGAGCGCGGAGCCGAGTTTGCGCGCCGTCCGCCGTCTTGCGAAGCGTCTCGAACCGGCGAACGTCCGACTTTGGGCGCTTCTTTGCCGTTCCGACGCGCTCGGTTGCGGGGCCCCGGAGCGTTACGTTCCGACCGTCGATTACGCGATCGGCGCCGAAACGGAATTTGCCGCCGAACCGACGCTCAATCCGGCGTTAAATCCGGCGCAACCGCTAGACTCGCAACTTCCGACGCGCGACGAAATCGCCGAAATCTTGAAAAATCGCAACATACGATTCCGCGCCGACGTTTGGTTCGACCTCGCCGACCGAATGGAAATCGTCGAAGAGGGCCCGAAATTCCTCGTTCAAGGGCGCGACCTCCTCGCGCTCGGCGTCAAACCGGGCCCGGCGATGGGCGAAATCTTGCGCCAAGCGTTCGAAGCGCAACTCGACGGCGAGTTCGCGACGCTCGAAGACGGCGTCCGTTGGATTCAAGAACGCGGTCTCGTCGACGCCGCCCGCTAATCGTCGTTTCGTCCCCGACGACGACTTTTTCCAAACCGCGCCCCCGCCGCGTTTTGCCCGCCAAACACGATCGGCAAATCCGTCAAAATCATCAAAACCGGCTAAAATTCACCAAAATACCGCGTCGCGCCCCGACGCGGCGAGCGTTCGGCGCTTGAAAAAGAACGCCGACAATATATAATAGAGACTTAAAGGCGGCGTCGCGACAAAGCGCGCGTTTTCCTTCCGCCTTTTAGCTTTCGCCCTTTTCACGTTTCCTTTTGCCGCTCGACGCGGCGTCGTTCCGCACCTATGTCCGCCGTAACGCCCGACGAATTCATCGATTACCTCAAGCGCAGCGCGCTATTGTCTCCGCGCGAAATCGACGCGGCGGCGGTCGCGATTCGTCGCGACGTCCCGAAAACGCTCGACGACGCGGCGCGTCTCGCTTCGGAATTCGTCAAACGCGGTCTGTTGACCGAATGGCACGTCCGTCAACTCTTAAAGCGCAAATACAAAGGCTTTACGCTCGGCCGTTACCGCGTTTTAGGTCGGCTTGGAACCGGCGGAATGAGTTCCGTTTACCTCGCCGAACACAACATTACAAAACGTCGCGAAGCAATCAAAGTCCTTCCAAAACCGAAAGCGGAAGGCGAGTATTTGAAGCGTTTCCACCGCGAGGCGCAGGCGCTCGCGTCGCTCTCTTCTCCTTACATCGTCGACGGTTACGGCGCCGACGAACGCGACGGCGTTCATTTCGTCGCGATGGAATACTTCGACAGTCTCAATTTACGACAACTCGTCGAGAAACTGGCGGAAAACGGCGAAGCGTTGCCCTACGAGGACGCGGCGTCGTATATCCGTCAAGCGGCGCTCGGTCTCCAACACGCGCACGAACGCGGCCTCGTTCACCGCGACGTCAAGCCGGAAAACGTTTTGGTCAACGAACGTAAAGAGGTAAAAATCATCGACTTCG
This sequence comes from Thermoguttaceae bacterium, assembly GCA_017937485.1. Taxonomy (GTDB): domain Bacteria; phylum Planctomycetota; class Planctomycetia; order Pirellulales; family Thermoguttaceae; genus RUG369. Next base: position 58,014 of record JAGBDN010000085.1, on the reverse strand, counting down.
GTCTTGCGCTTTTCGTCGGAGCCGCCGTTACGCCGGGGAGCGAAAAGCGGATTCTCGGCACCGCGGACTACCTAGCGCCGGAGCAAACGGTCGACAGCCACAACCTCGACGCGCGGGCCGACCTTTACGGTCTCGGCGCGACGCTCTATTTCTGCCTCGTCGGTCGTCCGCCCTTCCCGAACGGTTCGGTTCCCGAGCGTCTTCTCGCGCACCGCCGCCAAGAACCGACCAGCGTTTTCGCCGAACGCCTCGACGCTTGGAACGATTTGCTCCAAATTTGCGCGAAGATGATGGCGAAAAACCCGGACGACCGTTTCCAAACGGCGGCGGAAGTCGTCGACGCGACGGAGCGCTGTTTGGTGCGACACGGTTTCGCGACGCCGTTCGATTTCGGTCGACGCGACGTCGACTTTGCGAACCTCGGCGACGGCGATCTCGGCGTCGACGTCGAAGGCCTTTTCTTATCGAGCGACGCCGCGTCGAAACTCCCGGGCGCGGAAAAATTCGACGTTTCCGACGGCGCGGAAGTCCTGTCGTCGAAGCGTTTATCGTCGGACGACGACTCCTTCTTAAAGGCGATGGGTTTCTAAACGCCGTCGTTTTTTCCTGCGCGTCCCCCCTTGTATTCGCTCAACTTCGGCGCGTCTCCCTCCGGCGTCTCGTTTGTTTTTTCCAAAACTTGACGCTTTTTTATTGTAGAAAATTTTTCTCTCTCGACGTCCGAGGTTCAAGCTCAATTTCGCTTACAAGTAAAAAATTTCACTCCCAACGCTTGACAAAGGACGCGCGTCGCGTTATACTGTACCACATAACCAACACAGACAAACACACGCGGCGAGACGTTTTTCATTTTTGAAGAACGGCTCGCCTCGCTTGCGTCGGCGCCCAAATCTTAAGCCTTAAGCGTCTCGGCGCAAGCGCCGCAAGTTTAGTCAACGCAACCTTTAAGCTCCAAGGAGACAACAATGAAATCATTCTTTCCTTCAATCTTGCTCCGATTTTCTTTCGTCGTAACCGCCGTTTTTCTCGGGCTTTGCACGTTCGGCGATTACACGGTCGCCGTCGACGTTTCGATTTCCCCCGACGCGCCGCCGGTCGCAAACGCCGCCAAACCGACGCCGACTCCCCGAGTCAGTCTCCGCTTCAACGGTCAGCGCAAGGCCAACGGCGACTATATCCGCCCTTTCACCGACGCCGACCTCGCGAAAATTGAAGCGACGCAAGTTCCTTTCTCGCTTAGCTTTACCTATTCCGACGTCGACGACGCCGACCTCGAACGCTTGGCCGGGAACCCGTTCGTTCGCCACGTTACGCTTCACCATTGCCCGAACCTTACCGACGCCGCCGTCGAAATTTTGGCGCGTTTTCCGAATCTCGAACGCGCGATTCTCCTTCGCTTTCCGCAATGGAAGAACCCGAATTTTGCCGCGCTCTCCAACTGCAAACAGTTGCATTCGTTGACGTTGCAGAGTTGCGACTCTTTGTCGGAAGAATCGTTAAACGGCGTCGCGAAATGCGCTTCGCTTCGTTGGCTCGAGTTAACGCTTTGCCCCGTTTCCGACGCGAACCTTGCGCAAATCGCCAAATTATCGGCGCTCGAGAGCCTCCATATCAAGAACTGTCCGACGCTTACCGACGCCGGAATCGCCGAAATTGCGAAACTTACAAAACTAAACAGCCTTATGTTAAAAGACGTCCCGGAACTTTCCGACGCCGGCGTCGCGCCGCTTTCCGGGCTCTCGCGCCTCCGTTCTTTAGCGATTAACGGTTGTCCGCGCCTTACGAAAAAGGGCCTCGCGTCTTTCTCCGCGCTCCCGATCGCTACGCTTTCGGCGCCGGAACAATTTTTCAGCGACGAAAACATCGACGCGCTGACGCAATTCCCGCAAGTTCGCGTCCTTTTCGTCCGCCGAGCGCCGAACGCGAAAATCACGCTCGACGGTCTCCTTAAACTCAAAGCGCTCAAAGAGTTGCGCGGCGTCTTCGCCGAAGAATGCTCGACCGCCGAAGTTGACGCGTTCAAAGCGTTGCAACGCAAACTTCCGACCCTCGGCGTCGTCGTTACGCTCGCCGACGCGCCGGAACACAAGAAAAACGTTTCTTTACCGCCGCTTCAACGCGACGCCAAGTCGCCCGCCCGTTAATCGCGAACATCGACAAACGCAACGTCTTACCCCGCGTCGCTTAGCCGTTCTCCGACTAAGCGACGTTCTCGTTTCCCCGCTCTCGCGTTAACGCTCGTCGCGTCTTTCTCTTTGGCTTCGCGCCGTCTTTCGCTTTCCGACGCAAACGCCGCCGAGAGCGTCGATTCAAGCGCCCGCGTTTTTAAGTCGGAACGCCGTTCGTCCTTGTTGCAAACGCCGCGCTTTTCCCTCTTTGCTCGTCGCCTCTCGCCCGTCGACAACGTTTCAGACGACAAAAAAACCCGCTCTTCGCCGAAACGAAGAACGGGCTTCAAACTCGTTCGCTAAGCGACGTTAACCGTCGAAATTAGCGGGGGTTGAGTTCCTTGTATTTCGCCCAAACGGCCGGGTCCGGTTCGAAGAGCTTCGCTTCTTCGGCGGTCGGCGCCGTCAACGGACGAACAACGCGGAAACCGACGTACGGCGCTTCCGTCATCCACCAAATCGATTGCGGGAACATCGGGTCTTGCGCTTTCCATTCTTTCGTCGAAACGATGCGTTTCGCGCTGCGGCAATCTTTCGCTTCGTGGAAGCAGGAACCGCCGCGGGCGACTTCGTTGAACATCGCGTAAACGGAGAGGGCTTTTTTCGGCGCGACGAACGGCGTATCGATTTTGCCGCCGGCGAATTTTTTATACGCGCCTTTGTCGTATTGATCCATAACCCATTCGCAGACGTTGCCGTGCATGTCGTACAGGCCCCAAGCGTTCGGTTTCTTTTGCATCACGGCGCTGTAACCGTCCGGGCTGTTGCCGAGGTACCAAGCGTAATCGTCGAGCGCGGCTTCGTCGTCGCCGAATTCGAACGCGGTTTCGCTACCGCAACGGCAGGCGTATTCCCATTCGATTTCGGTCGGGAGACGATAATAACGACCGGTCGTGGCGGTGAGCCATTTGCAGTACATTTGCGCGGCGTAACGGGTCATCCCGGAAGCCGGGTGATCGCCCTTGCTGCTGTTGCTGTAGCTGATGTGGCCGATATCGTACGGCGCGGTCGGAGCGGCGAGCGCGTCGGCGATCGCGTCGCGGTCGGAGGTCGATTCGACGTTTCCGGCTTTGCGAGCTTGCGCGAGATAGAGGAGACCGAAGAGGCCGTATTCTTGCCAAGTAACTTCGTGTTCTTCCATCCAGAACGGCGCGACGGTCGTTTTGAACGCCGGAGCTTCGTCTTTTTCGCCGTTATCAGAACCCATCGTGAATTCGCCGCCCTTGATCGGGATCATTTTGATTTTGAGCGTTTCGCCGGCGATGTTCGTTTGAATGGTTTCTTCGTAAACCTTCATATCGGCTTCGGTCGCGGCTTCGGCGTCCGGGTTGGCGACCGGGTTGGCGAGCCATTCGGTACCGTTTTTATAAGCCGGGTTGCCGCTCAAATCTTCTTGCGCGAAGCCGACGGCGCCGCAAGCGGTCGCGAGGGCCAACGCGGCGAACAAAATACGTTTATTCATTGCAACTCCTCAAAATACGCTGCTTCGAACGCCGCGGAGGACGCTCGGCGCGACCAAGCGTCGAACGCTCGTCGCCAAAAACTCGGTTCGACGGCGCGCTCGCCCGCTTTCCCGCTTCTTCGCCGGAAAAACGACCGTCGCCCGGCCGTCGTAATTTTCGTTCGACGCGTCGCCGACCGCCGCCCGTCCGCCCCGCTTTTAACGGAAAAAATCGGACGTTTCCACGACGACGCAACACACCGACATATTCTCCATTATACCTAAAATTTTCTCAATTTCAACCGCCGCGCCCGCCCGCGACGACGTTTTTCACACAATTTCCCCAAAATTTCCTTCGCCGTTTACCGCTACAATCCATACAAACGCTGCATCAACAACAATCCCGATTTCTGCTCTAATCCATAAACCTGGAGCGACGAACGCTCGAAAACGCGTCCGAACCGGCGAAAATCCTTGATTTTTTACCGTCCCAACGTTATAATCGTCTCGCGGGACGCGTCGCGGCGGTCCTTTATTTTATTGTTCGCCTTCCACTACTTCAATTTCCGTTTAGAAAATCGCCCTATGCCAACGCTCGAATGGCTCTGCAAAGACAAGGTCGTCAACCACCATTTAGACGTTCCGTATCGGATTCTCGAACGTAAATACTCGTTCGACGCCGCCGGGACGCGCGCCGAGGACGTCGGTTCCGAAAATATGATCGTTCACGGCGACAATCTGGAAGCGTTGAAGGCGCTCCTTCCCCGTTACGAAGGCCGCGTCAAGTGCGTTTACATCGACCCGCCGTACAACACCGGAAACGAAAACTGGGTCTACAACGATAACGTCAACGCGCCGCGCATTAGAAAATGGTTGGGCCAAGTCGTCGGCAAAGAGGGCGAAGATTTGTCGCGCCACGACAAATGGCTCTGTATGACGTACCCGCGTTTGCGCCTGCTTCATAAACTCCTGGCGGACGACGGCGCGATATTTGTCAGTATCGACGACAACGAACTCTTGAATCTACGCTCCATTATGAATGAAATTTTTGGAGCGGCCAATTTTATTGCTCAAATTACTTTACTTTGTAACCCCAAAGGGCGAAGTCAAGACAAATACTTTGCTACTAATCACGAATATTTATTAGTTTACACAAAGTCGCCGCTTCCCGCCGGTTGCTTTAGCGTGGCTAAAAGCGTGGCTAAAATCGAAAAAGACTATAAATATTCCGACGACGCCGGTAAATATCGCTTGCAAGAATTACGCAACACTCATCGCGAGTTCAATAGAACCACGCGACCTAATCTCTGGTACCCTCTTTACGCCGACCCGCGCGACGGCTCGATAAGTCTTACCCAAGACGCCACGCATTCAATAGAAATTTTTCCATTTTGGCCCGACGGTTACGAAGGTTGTTGGACTTGGGGACGCGATAAATCCGAACAAGACCTTCGTTTGCTTCTCGCTCAAAAAAAATCGGGCGTCTGGAAAGCGTATCGAAAAAATTACGCCAACACCGAGCAAGGCGAAGCCGTTCGGCAAAAACTCTTTACGATTTGGAACAACCGATTATTCTACACGGAAAAAGGACAAGCCGCCTTCGGACAAATTTTTCAAGGCGCCGACAAAACAGATTTTCCCCAACCGAAATCAGTCGAATTTATTACGGAAATTCTTCGCGCATTCACTCGCGCCGACGACATAATCCTCGACTCCTTCGCCGGTTCCGGCACGACCGCGCACGCCGTCCTTAACCTAAACAAAGCGGACGGAGGCAAGCGACGCTTTATTCTCGTCGAAATGGAAGATTACGCTGATTCCATTACCGCCGAACGGGTCAAGCGCGTTATCCAAGGTTACCCAACCAAAGAAGAAAAAACGCTTTACGACGAAGAAATCACGCCTAAAAATCTCGCGTCTGGAGCGGAACTTCTCGAACGCGCCAAGGCGGCGGCGCAAGAGGCGAAAGATTCGGAGCTTTACGAAAAGGTCTCGAATCCTAAAATCGAAGGCGGTCGTTTACAAGTCGTCGCCACGTTAAAAGCCGAAGTAAGCGCGCAAGGAACCGGCGGCGATTTCAGCTTTTACGAACTCGGCGCTCCGCTCCTTGTCGACGAACGCTTGAACCCGTCCGCGCCGCTCGAAAAAATCCGCGAATACATTTGGTTTACCGAAACGAAAACCCCCTTCTCGCCGGTCGCCGACGAGAACGAATATTACCTCGGAACCTTTAACGACGCGGCGTACTATTTTTACTATAAATCGGACGAAACGACGACGCTCGACGCCGCTTTCCTCGCAAGCGTTAAGTCCAAGAGCGACTTAACGATCGTTTACGCCGACCGTTGCGCCGTCGACGCTAAAAAGTTAAAGCGACTCGGCGTCGTTTTTAAGAAGATTCCGCGCGATATTAACGGACGATAAAGGCAGACCCAATGGAACTGAAAGCGTATCAAAAAAACGTCCTCGACGATTTGCGGCGTTACCTCGAACTAATGAACGAAACGCAAAATTACCGCGAAGCGTTTCGCCGATTTTGGGCGGAGGAAAGCGCGCCGTCGCTCGGTTTTTACCGCGACGTAACGCCCGGCGTTCCCAACGTTTGCTTTAAAGTCCCGACCGGCGGCGGTAAAACGTTTATCGCTTGCGCGGCGATTCGTCCGCTCTTCGACGCGCTCCCGCCGACCAAAACGAAGGCCGTTGTTTGGCTCGTCCCGTCCGACGCGATTTTGACGCAAACCTTGAAAGCGTTGAAAGACCCGAACCACCCGTATCGGCGACGTCTTGCCGTCGACTTTGCCAATCGATTCGAAGTTTATTCAAAACAAGAGTTGCTTAACGGACAAAACTTCAATCCTACGACCGTTTTCGAAGGACTTTCGATTATGGTTCTGTCTTACGACTCATTCCGCGGGCGCGGCAAAGACGCGTTGAAAGCGTATCAAGAAAACGGCGCTCTAGCGGAGTTCGCCAAAATTTTCGGCGCCGCCGACGCTCCGATTCCATACGCCGACGAAACGTCGCTCTTTCAAGCGATAAATCGCCTTAATCCGGTTGTTATCGTCGACGAAAGCCACCACGCGCGAACCGAATTAAGCCTCGAAATGCTCAAAAACTTCAACCCGAGTTTCGTTCTCGACCTAACGGCGACTCCGCGTAAAGAGAGCAATATCGTCTCTTACGTCGACGCCGTTAGTCTTAAAAGCGAAAATATGGTCAAGCTGCCGGTTATCCTCTACAACCGCGATTCGCAGGCGGACGTTTTGATCGACGCGCTCGATCTTCGCCGCCGTTTGGAGGAACTTGCCGCCGCCGAATTTGAACGCTCGGGCCGTTACGTTCGTCCTATCGCTCTTTTCCAAGCGCAACCGAAGGGAAAAGAGGACGCGACGACGTTCGAAAAGTTGCGCGACAAACTGATCGAAGCGGGCGTCCCGGCGTCGGAAATCGCGATTCGCACCGCCGACGTCGACGAGTTAAAAGGCGTCGACTTAACGTCGCCCGAATGTTCTATCCGTTGCATTATAACGGTTAACGCGTTGAAAGAGGGTTGGGACTGTCCGTTTGCATACGTCCTCGCGTCGCTGGCGAACAAGACGAGCCAAATCGACGTCGAACAGATTTTGGGCCGCGTTCTCCGCCTCCCCCACGCTCGCCGAAACGGCGTCGCGGCGTTGAATATGTCTTACGTTTTAACCTCTTCGAACGACTTCGAAGCGACGGCGCGTCAAATCGTTCGCGGTCTTAACGGCGCCGGTTTCAGCGAACGCGATTACCGTCTCGCTTCTTCCGACGACGTCGCGCCGCAACCGACGACGCAACCTCTTTTGCCGCAATTTGAAACGTCGTTCGACGAATCCAACGACTTCGCGTCGCTCGACGGAGTTGCGATCGCGTCGGAACTCAAACGCCGTCGAGAAGCCAAAGAACAAGACGACTCCATGTCGCCAGTCGACGCGCTTTTGAACGACGCGGAGTCGCTTGCGGAAGATTATGAAACGAAAATTGGCGTCGGAACCGAAAACCAGGAGGCCCAGGAAGTGAAAGCCGCGAAACAAGAGTTCGACGTTAACCCGCAATTTCGCGAGGATTTAGAAACGCTTCTCCCGCAATTTCGCGTCAAAGTCGAAGACTCGTTATTCGCGGAAGGACATTTCGACCGCCTCGACCGAGCCGCGCTTTCCGTCGGTTTCACGCTCAAAGACAAGTCGACCGAAATCGACTTCGACTCCGCCGACGACGAAATCGTCGAAGTCGACGTTCGAGCGTCCGAAGGCGGCCTGCCGAAAGTCTTTAAAATGTCGAACGCCGACCAACGCAAGTTCAAAGAGTACTTTAATTCGCTGCCGTCCGAAACGCGCAGGAGCGAATGTCGCGAAATTGTTTTCCGCCAACTCAACAAGAACGACGCGTTAAGCGCTTCCGAATTAAGAGATTATCTTAATCGAATTATCGACGGACTCGACCGAGCGCAACTCGCCGCGTTGGAGCAGTCGCCGCTGGGCTTCGCAAAAAAAATCGAAGCGAAAATCGAGGCGCTGTTGAGTCGCCATTGCCGCGAAACCTTTGAAAAATGGCTAGAAACGGAGCGCGTCGTTTGCCGCCCGTCTTTTCGTTTGCCGTGGGCGATTAGTCCGGCGTCCGCCTCTAACGCTTTTGGGCGTTCGCTTTACAGCGCCGAAGAAGAAACAAACAAATTAGAGGCCGACCTAATTTTAGAGTTAACGGCGCTCGACAATATCCGCTGGTGGCACAGAAACATCGCGCGTAAAGGTTTCGCGCTCAACGGTTTCATCGATCACTATCCGGATTTTATCGTTAAAACCAATAGCGGCAAAATTATTTTGGTTGAAACGAAGGGAGAACACCTTAAAAACGACGACAGCCAAGCGAAACTCGAACTTGGACGCCAATGGAGCAAAGCCGCCGGCCCTAACCACCGCTATTATATGGTCTTCCGCGACGAAGAAAACTTAATGGACGGCGCGAAAAGTATCAAACAATTTCTCGAAATCGTCCGCGACTTATAAGCGCCGGAGAAATCGCCGCTCGACTTGGCGTCGCAACGTCGAATCGAGCGGCAAAAAGGCGGAGTCGGCGACGTTACTTAACGCGTTCCAACTTCAAGATCGTCGGGGTTTGCGTCGTCGTCAAGCGCGGAATCGTCGGGAGACCGTTTTCGTCCGCGACGATTTCCCCAGTCTTATCGCCGAACGTCCAGCGCAACTTCTCGCCCGGCTTGACTTCGAAGCGTTGCAGGCGGCGAAGCGAAACGTCCGCGGTCGACTCGCTCGGCGCTTCGAAAATCTGCGAATTCAACTCTTTAGCGGTCGTCAAACGCAACTCGATCTCGAAACGCTCCGCCTCGTCCGCGACGTTGCGCCAACGGAAGAACGCGCCGCGTTGACCCGCCGGAGCGTCCGCCGCGCATTCCGGCCAAGGCGACTTATTGTCGCTCGTCGCGTCGACGAAGACCGGGTACGCTTCGTTCTTGCGGATTTCCGTCCAAGGGAACGTGTTCGTCAAGTCGTTAATTTTCGCGATCTTAGCGTCGTTGTTCTCATGTCCGAAATTACCCCAATAAGCGATCAGCGAATAACGTCGAGACGACGCGGCGTCAAACAATTCTTCGCGCCCAAACGCCCATTGATCGTTCGGCGCCGAATAATCGATGCAGACCGGCGGGTCGATCGGCTTGAAGTCCTTGTATTTTTCGGGTTGCGTAACGCCGAGACGGTCGAGAGCGTGGCGCGCGCCCGCCGGAACGTTCGCTTTAATCGCCGCGAAAACGTCGCCGTTACTCAGCCCGAGTCCGAGCGTTCCGCTCCCGCCCATCGAGTTGCCGCAAAGATAAACGCGGTTCGGGTCGCAACCGTAAGTCTCGACCGCCCAAGCGATAGAGTCGAGAACGCGCTTCTCGACCGGCTGTTTTTCGACGCCGGAGCGCTCGGCGTTGTCCGCGGTAATCTCCGCTTCGTCGGCGCGGCGACCGCCCCACCACCAGTCGGTCGACTTGTTGTCCCAACAGTCGACGAAGATTCCGTAAAAGTCGTCCGGAACGCGGTAAATATCGTGATTGCCGACGGTTAACGTGCAGTCGAGCGCCGTTTTCGCGGAGTGTCCGGCGGAGTGCAACACGACGTAAAGCGGACGACCTTGCGCGGGTCCCTTTTTCGGATACACGATGTAAAATTTGTCGGTTTGCTCCGAATTTTTCGCGCCCCATTTCGCGAGTTGACCGTGTTCGTAAAGCAAGGTCTGACGGTCGTTAAAGACCTCCGCACCGACGAGGCGCGGCGCCAACCGTTCCTCGACGGCGCGTTTTTTGAGCGCTTCGATTCGAGCGCGATAACGGGCGAAAATTTCTTCGCGCGGCGTCAGTTTATCGCCTTCGTAACGTCCGTGGAAGACGCGAATTTCCAAGGCGTTAGGCGCGTCCAACGCCGCCAAAATTCCGTCGAGCGTCGCGACGAGTTTCGCGTCGCCGGGCAAATACGGAATCGCAAAATCGATCAAATCGGCGGCGATCAAGAAATTATCCGGCTCTTTGGCGAAAGTTTCGGTCGGCGGCAACTTGTCGAGCGACGCGCGGCAAAACGGCTTCATCCAACGAGTAAAGTCGGCGAAAAAGAGTTCCAACTCGGCCCGACGCGCCGCCTTCCAAACGTCGTCTTGCGACAGAGCGTCAAGAGCCGTTTCAATCGCGGCTTTTTCTTCGACGACGGCGGCGTGTAGCGCGGCGATTTTATCTTGTTCGAAGTCGGTCGCATAATACTTCTTAATCATTGTGCCGCCGTGATTTTCGTCGAAAATCAAGCCGGTAATTCGGTCGCGACGGAGCATAACGTCGGAAACGAACGCGTCCCAATCGGTCGACGCAGCGTCGGGCGCCGGAACGTCGAATTTCGGAAATTTAACGGTCGTCAACTTGATGAGATCGCGTCCGCAAGTCTTTTTATTAGCGTACCAAGCGCGTTGCAAATCGGGGTCGTCCGCCGGATAATCGGGCAGAACGAAGCGCGCCGCGAAAGCCGCGTAATCGGCGCAATAGTCGGGCGTTTCTTCCGCGGCCTCTTGCGCCCAAACGCTTTGCGACGTCGTTAGTTGCGAGTAAAGAGAATCCGTCGACGTCCCGTAACCGAGCGCCGCCGCAATGAGCGCGACCGCCGCGACGGAGGAAGCGCCGTTTCGTTTCGTTAAAAGGCTCATTTTCGTTCTTTCTAAACTATTCCGTTAAAAATGTTATCGTCGACGCTTTGTTTTTTGACGCCGCGTCGTTTAAAATCGCGATTTAAGTTCCGAGCGGAACAACGCCGCCGTTCGACGGCAAAACGCGTCGGCTCCCTTCGAAATCGACGCGCTCAACGACGCCTTGCCCTACATAACGACAAGACGCCGTTTTTACTTAACTACATCTCGTCGTTTTTATTCGCGACGCCGCATAATCGATTTACTTTACGGCGCGATATTTCAAAATCGTCGCGTTCGGCGCTTCGTCGATTTCGATCAAGAGCCCCTTGCTCGAAAGCTCGGCGCCGAAAGCGGTTACGACCGCGCCGGTATCGACGTTTTCAACTTCGTAAACCGCGTTTTCGTCGAGTCCGCGGAGCTTAAAGCGACCGGCGACCATCGGCGAATCGGGACGTCGGAACATCTGAATAATCCCGGTGTTATCGCCGTCGCGATGGTACTGCCAACCGACCCAAACGTCTTGCGCGGTCGAAATCGAAGTCAGCGGGTAATAGTCGGCGCCGAAGTACGGAACGACCGTATCTCGCCAAACGGCAAGGTTTTTGCGCACGACGTCCCAATCGGCTTCGTCGTCGCGAATATCGTAACAGAAGTTAAAATACGGCACGAAGAGCGATCGGATTTTGTAGTCGTCGAAGGCGCGCGTCCCGGAACCGAAGTACGGAATCCACAACGCCATGCCGTAGGAGTGGATTTGCTGCCCGACCGGTTCGAGGAGGTAGTCGCTGCGCAGAAGCGGGACGGCGCGTCGCAGCGTTTCTAAGTCGTTGCGGCGTCCGCCCGAAGCGCAGGAGTCGATGCGCAGGCCCGGGTTGCGTTCAAGGAGCGCGTCCCAATATTTGAGGTAACCTTCGACGTAACGAATTTCGCTAATCCCTTGCCGATCCTTGGGATCCGCGTTGCGCCAAAAGCTCAGCGGGTCGATGTTGTAGTCTTGGCGATAGAAGTCGATTCCCTCTTTCTTGAGGAGCCCGTCGACGTGATTCGTCAGCCATTCGAGCGCTTCCGGGTTGCCTAAGTTGAGTAATCCGCCGTTTTTACCGCCGAAAATCCATTCCGGATGATTTTCCGTCAACCACGTGCCGGCGTGGACGCGCTCCGGTTCGAACCACACGATCGACTCGACGCCCTTCGCTCGGCCATGGTCGGTGATCGGTCGGAAACCGCCCGGGAAGCGCGTTTGGTCGACTTCCCAAGTCCCGGTTTTAGGCCAACTTCCGTCGCACGGGTACCAACCGGCGTCCATCCACCAGTAATCGAGTTTCAGACCGCGGTCAAGGTAGAGGTCGATAAATTGGTTTTGCGTTTCGGTCGTCGCTTGCGTCATTTCGGCGAAGAAGTGCGAACTGCACGCCGCGAGGTGCGACTCGACAACCTTACCCTTCTTATTGTTGGGGTTAGCTTTGTCCGGAACGCGCGGAACGTTCCACTCGACCATCCAGCGGCGCCAAATATTTTGCGCGGCGAACCAATCGTCGCGGAACCAAGGCCCGACGACGGCGATCGGCGACCTAACCTCTTCGCCCGCAAGGAGTTTGAATCGCGTCAACTCTTGTCCGGCGGTAACGCGGGTTTCAAGGGCGCCCTGACGCTCGAACTTCGCCGCCCACTGTCCCGACCAGCCGAGAACGATAATCCAACCTTTGTCGCGCGATTCGAGGTTGAAATACGGCATATAAGCGTTCGTCGGTCGCCCGCCGCTCGTCGCGACGTCCTTGACCGCGCCGGGATTCAGAACCTCCGTCAACGGCATATAATCGTCGATACGGCAAGGACTTCCGACCGAGTAATGCAGTTTGAACTCGCGTTCGTCGTTCCAACGCGCCGCCTCGCCGCACTCCGGATCCCAACCGCTGTACGGACGGCGTTCGAAAGCGTCGCGCCCGAAAATCGCGTCGATCGGCTTGATATTTTCGATGATCGGCGTGTCGGCGGCGGACAAGTTTTTGAACTTAAGCGACCATTCGACAAAGGGATAGCCGACGTAATCGATCGCTTCGCAAGCGACTTGCAAGCGGTCGCCCGGCTCCGTTAACGTCAAGCGGCGCAAGACTTTGCCGTCAAGCGTTTCCTTCGAGCGTTCGACCTTCCAATCCTTCAAGAACTCGCGCGACGACTTGCCGGCGTAAACGAACGAGAACGGGAAATCGACGGCGAACGTTCGGTCGTACGACGCCGAATCGGCCAACTCCAAATCGCTCAAATAAACGACTTCGCCGTCTTCGTATTCGATTTTCGCGTCGGCCCAGTCGGATTGGTCGCAAGAGATGTTCCCCTGCGGGTCGATGAGGAGCGCGAACTCTTGCGTTCCGTTCAACGGAACGTCGACGGAAGCGCCCGCCTTGCCTCCGGTCATCAAATCGCTTTCATAAAGTCCGACGTCGTTGGACTTAACGGCAAACTTCACCGAACCGCCGCCGGACGCCGTTTCGGGCGCGTTCGTATCGATCCCGACGACCGCCGTAAAGCGCTTCGCCTTCTTCGGAAGTCGGACGATAAGCTCGCTCGGCGCGTGGCAGTAAAGTCCTTTATCGAAGGTTTTATCGCCGATTTTTAATTTCTTGTCGAAGCGCGAGTCGACCAACACCGGGTCGTGATTTTTGATCACTTCGACCCCGACTTTCGGCGCCGCGACGCTTGCCGTCGGGTCGACGCCGTCGAATTTCGCGCCGAGCCAACGCGCTTTCGCCGCCGCTTCTTTTTCGTTAAGCGTTTGAAATTTCGACGCTTGCGCCGACGCCGCCCAAGCGCCGCAAACGACCGCCGCCAGAAGAGCGACGCCAAGACGCGCGCTCGCTTTTCGTTTTTTCAATAACATAAATTACTCCGCAAAATACAAGGAAAATGTCGAAACGACCGACCAATTTAATAGCGTTTTCTCGAAAGTTAGCGCGGCAACGACCGCAAATCGTTTTCCAACCGCGCAAAAACGAGTCGATTGTTTTAGTATAACAGTTCGAGAAGCGAAATTCAAGAAGGCGCGCCGAATTTTTTGCTCCGACGCGCCTTTTTTCGAAAAAAACAAGAATATTATCGCCGTTGAAAACCGCGCGTTTTCCCAAAAATCAAACGCGACGTTTCCGATCAAACGAAAACGCCGCGCTCGTCGTTTTTAGCGTTCGTCGACGCGTCGCCCCAAGCGAACGGGGCCGATCAGGCCGGACGGTAAAAGCTGTTGGTCGCCGGGCCCCCATTGCGGGTTCGAGGTTCGCGTAAACCGCTTTTCGACCGGCAAGCTCGCGTCGCCGATAAGACGGTTGCACCAAAGATTCGCAACGGAAACCTTTAAACGGTTGTCTTTAGCGCGAAGCAAATCGCTCGGAATCTCGACGCGCCAAGGATCGGTCCAAACGACGCCGAGATCGACGCCGTTCAATTCGACGCGCGCCATCACCCTGACTTCGCCGAGTTCGAGGAAGAAGCAGTCTTTCTTCGCCGCCCCTTCCGGCAAATCGAAGGACGTTTCATAAACCCCGACGCCTGAATAGTATCGGAGAATCGGATCGGCGTTTTTCGACCAATCTTGCAGCGTTTCAAAGTGTTCGACACGTCGTCGCCCTTCCGGGAAATCGCGTCCGGAGGAAGCGTTTTGATCGAACGCGACGTCCCAGGCGCCGTTTAAGACGTCGAAATACTCGAACTTCGCGTCGGCGGCAAAGAGTCGCGACGTCGGCGTCAACTCTTGCGGCGCCGCGTCGTTTCCAGCGTTATTTTCCGCGGCGCTTTCCGAAGCGTCGGCGTTCAAAGCGTCGTCGCTAAACTCCGGTTGGAAAACGACTACCCAACTTTGCGACGGCGCAAAACTCAGCGGAATCGTCGTTCGTCCGTTCTCTTCTCGCAAAGTATCGACGCGATAACGACGCCCCGTCGCCGGATCCCAAAGTTGCGCCTTTTTCCCGGAAACGCGGAAAACGCAATCCGCCGTTTGCGCGACGCCAAGTCGATTCCCGACGAAATAGACGTCCGCGTCGCCGTCGATTCGACGAACCCAACGAACGTCGCCGGTCGATTCGAAGTCCGGCGCAAGCCCGCGCTCTTTAAGGAGTTGCGCGACGAACGTAAAGCTCGGATACGTCGCGTCGCCCGATTTCGGCGGCGCGAGTCCCCAAGGCGACGTCGAGTAACCGCCCAATTCGACCGCGGCGACCGCCCCGCTTTCGCCGTTCGGCGCGTTCGCCGTCCAAGTCGCGTCGGTCAAAATCGGCGCTAAATTCGACGCGGCGTCGCCAAAATCGAGCGCGGCAAGAAGTCCCGCCGGATTCGGCGTTTCCCCTTCGTTTACGACGTCGATTCGCAATTCGTTTTTCCCCGGTTTCAAAACGTCGTCGAGCGCGTAAACGTCCGGGGCGCGAAAGTTGGAACCGCTTCCCAAGCGCTTGCCGTTGACGTAAAGCTCGTAAACGTTGTCGGCGGCGACCGAAATCGACGCGTCGCTAAAATCAACGTTTTCAGGAACTTCGAACGTTTTGAAGAACTCGCGTTTCTCGCCCGGCGCGGCGCGTCCGAAATCGGCGTTCGCCCAAATCCAACGAGCGTCGAGAAGCGGAGCGCGACGCGGCGTCGTTTCATTGAATCCCGGCGGCGCGATCGGCGGATTCTTTCCGTTCCAAAGCGCGTCCAGCTCGGCGTTTAACGCGGCGTCGTCGTTCGGGAATTTTTCAAGACCGGGCGCGCGTTTCGGACGCGTTCCAACGATCGGAACCCCGGCGTCGGCGAGTTCGCGCAACTTTTTCGCAAGTTCCGGCGTCATCGTTTCCGTTTGCGGCAAGACGAGAATCGAATACGTCGCGCCGCCCGGAAAAACGATTTTACCGTCCTTCGCAACCGCAGAATCTAAAAGGACTTGCGGCGCGCAACCGTCGAAGTTGTATCCGCGTTTGTCCTTAAATTCGCCGCCGAGAAACGCCGACGTCGGCGGAACGAAAACGGTCGGCGCGTCCTCGCGGTCGAGGAAAAGGACGTCCGCCGACGGAACGCCGCGCTGTAAAACCGCCTGAACGCGGGAGATATAATCGCAGTAACCGTCCGCCATCGGGAACCAAGTTTGCGTCCTGTCCCAGTGCATCCCGTGTCCGCCGAGCGAAAGCCCCGGCGCGTCCGAGTTCGGTTGGGCGCACATCCGGTGAAAAACGAGACGGTTAATCCCGGCGCAAAACGCCCAGTCGCCTTGCCGTTTCGCGGCGCCCGGGTGTTGCCGCCATTTATCGCCGCTCGTCGTAAACGATTCCGCGCCAACAACTTGCGCTCCGGTCGTGTGTCCGCTCGAAACCGCTTCGAAGACGCTGAAGTCGGCGTCGAACCCGTATCCGCGCGACCAAAATTCGCCCATCGGGACGTTCGCCGCTCGGAAGAGGTAAAGGTCGCCCGCCGGGTTGAGGTCGTAAGCCTCCGTCGAAAAATCGAGTCCGCGCGCCGCTCCCAACTCCTTTATTCGCAAGACGTTATTCTCGTAAACGAGTTCCCGCGCCGTCCGCCGCAAGTCCCAAAGGAAGCGTTCCGTTTTCTCAACGCTTTCGACCGGAATCCCAAACATCGCCGGCGTCCAGGGCAACGGGTCGTAACCGCGACGTTTCGTAAAATGTTCGCGAAAATTCTCCGACCAATTCTGCGAACTCATTTCCCAACTGTCGTGATGCAGCGTCGTAAACTCCGCGACGTCAAGCATTTTCGCGTTAAAGGCGGCGAAGTGCGCGTCGATTCCGGACGTTTCGAACTTATCCGATTCGAGCCCGAGTCCGGCGTCGGGAGCGGGGCGCGTCGTCTGCCCGGTCAAGCGGCGACCGAGGCGCAAAATCGTCCACTCGCCTTCCGGAACGTCCCAAGTCAAACGCCCGTTCGCGTCCATAAACTGCGAAATATCGCGGATTTGCGACGCGTCGACAACCGAATCGGCGGCGTCGGGCGTTTCCGGCGTCGGCGGCAAAAACGGTTTGACGCCGGGCACGGACGAGTACGGCGGGCGGAAAAAGAGCGCCTTTTCCTCCCAATCGGGAAGTCGCCAATTTCCTTTCGGCGTCGGGAACGCAAGGACGGCGACGTCGCGGTAAAATTCGCGCCAATCTTCCTCGCACGGCCCGAGCGAACCGCGGCCAAAATAGGGGTCGCGCGGCGTCGGTTTCGGCAATTCTATCTCAATCCGCGACGGCCCGACGACTTTCGTTTCGGACGAACGCAAGTGTTGCATCGAGTTTTCCGGTCGAATCCAAGGCCCGCCCGCGCCGCACCAACCCGGCCCGGACGCAAGAGTTAGGTCGATTCCGAGACGTTTCGCTTCCGCGCCCGCGAACCGCCAGCAGTCGAGCCATTCCGGCGTCATGTACGCGACGGAACCCTTGGGCCCGCCTTGATTTGCCTCCATTGCGATCGCCCGCCCAATCCCGGCGCGCTTCATCGCTTCGAGGTCGGCCTTCATCCCCTCTTTCGACAGGTTCGCGTCGAGAAAAAACCAATAAACGCCGGGTCGCGCCGAATCCGGCGGGGACGTAAAGTCGCCAACCAACGAACGATTCGTCTTTTTCGCCGCTTCATTCGACGCGACGTCGCCGTTCTTTGCGGTTTCCGCGTCAACATTCGCAAGCGCCGCGTTCGTCGTTATTTGCCATCCGCTCAACGTTTCAAAATCGACGCCGCCGCACAGAGCCGCCGCGACGGCGACGCATTGCAACGCGTTTCTTCTCCATTTTTTCATTCGACGTTCCATAAAGGCTCCATTTGCGACGTCTCGCCGCATCGCTGAGTCGTTAATCTCCATTAAAGTCGACGGGTCGCATATTGCCGCTTAAAACAAGAAAACGCGCCGCCGTTCGTTAAGTATACCGGTTCGGCGCGCAAAATTCAAGCAAATTTTAAGAAAACGCGGTTATTTTTCGCTGATTTTAATCGCGCCGCGTCCCCTTTTTCGCCCCAACCGCCTTAACGTCGGCGCCTTGTGAAAAACGCGCCTTTTTCGCCGTCGAACGGCGCGCTTTTTGCCGCTCCAAAACGAAAAAAACCGGCGTCGACAAACTTTTGCCGAGCCGGTCGTCTCGCTATTTAGAGCTTTTTATTTCCTTAACGCTAAATACTATTTAGCGTTCTCGTTTTCTTCCCCCTTCCCAACGAGTTCGCGTTTTTCAAGAAGCCGCGCCATTTCCGGTTCCGCTCGAATCGCTTCGACCAACGCGACGTATTTCTCGTTCAGCCGCGTTTTCTCAAATTGCGGAGCCTTCGAGAAGACGCTCGCCGCCAAAACGAGCCGCTGCGCTTCCGGACGCGCCGCCAACCAAGCGACCAACGCCTTCGACGCGGCCTCCGTTTCCGCGCCGCGCGACGCCGAGTAATATTCAAGTTGCAACCGAACGAACGTTATTTCGTCGCGCAACGTCGACGGCGCGAACTCGCTTTCCAATTTGCGCCAACCGTCGAGCGTCGTCGGATTGTTCGGATCGCTCGGTTTGCGATTCCCGACCCGCGCAAAGAGCCAAGGGCTGAAAGTCTCGTCGCTTCCGTCGAGCGCGATCGCTTCGAAACCGCTTCGAGCAATTTGCGAATAATCGTCCGAACGCGGCGTTTCCTTTAACTTATGTTGTCCGACGCGTTCCGGCAACAGGTCGTACGGCGTCGCGTCGCGCCAACTCGAAATCAACTCCATTTCCTTTTCCGGCCGCGGTTTAAGGACGAGTTCCGATTCAACCGTATCCCACTGAGCGTAGCCGCGCTTATAACTTAACTTAATATGCAAAACGACGCGCTTTTCGGTCGCTAATTTTTCGCGAACCGCCGTCCAGAAAACGTCGTTCCAATCTTCGAGCGGCGGAAATTCAACCGCGAACTGCGCGTAAACCCGCTCCGCGTCCGGCGGCAACGGCGTTTTCGGATCCTCCGGTTGAGGCGTTATCATATCAAACGGGTTGAACTCGTGAAAAAACTGATGTTTAGCGTCGATTCCCTCCGCTTCGACGACAACGGCGCTCGCAAAATGGCGCTTCAAGTATTCCATATCGAGAGCGCTCCCGGCGCCGCCGAGCGTCGAGGAAACGTTGCGGTCGATCGCGGCAAAGTACACGGCGTCGCCGAAAAACGCCTCTTGCGGCCAAACGACGTTCCGCGTTTCGATAGCGAACGGCTCCGGACGCGGCGGAAACGGCTCGCAAATTTGCGACGTCGTTTCGCCAAACGGCGCCTCCTCCTTGCGAAAACGTTCGTAACTCGGGCCCCAACGATCGACGCTTTTCTCGACGGCTTCGGTCAACGCGCGATATTTTTCTTCAAGCTCTTTTCCTTTGAAAAACGCGGACTTAGAAACGACGCTCGCCGCCAAAACGGCCCGTTGCGCCTCCGGTCGCGCCGCCAACCAAGCGAGGAGCGTTTCGAGCGCCGCGGTCGTTTTTTCTCCCTGCGACGCCGTATAATATTCGAGTTGCAACCGAGCGAACGTTATTTCGTCGCGGAGCGTTCCGGTTTCGAAAACGTTTTCGAGGTCGCGCCAACCTTCGAGCGTCGTCGGATTGTTCGGATCGCCGGGTTTGCGGTTCCCGACGCGAACGAACGCCCAAGAATCGTAAGTTTCGCCGTTTAACGAAATAACGCTCTTTTCGCTTCCGCGCAACGTTGCCGCGGCGCCGCTTTCTTTCGGACGCGGTCTTTTGTAACGCTCGCCGTCTTCCAAATTCGGCGTCAAGTTTTGCGGCGTCTTTTCGCGCCAAGCGTCGAGCGTTTCCATTTCGGAGCCGCCGCGTTTATTAAGAACGACTTTCGTTTCAAAGACGTCGCTCCGATATTTCGTCTCGCTTTCGCAACGGTCGAATTCGACGCTAACGTGAAGAACGACGCGCCCTTCCTCTTCCAAACGTTCGCGAACCGCCTTCCAAAACGGGTCGTTCGCGTCTTCGAGCGGCGGAAATTCGAGCGCGGTTCGAGCCCGAAAACGCTCTTCGCCTGGCGCGATTTCGGCGCTTTTTCTCACCTGAACCGCGTCCATATGCGCCGCAAAGCCGCCTCTAATTCCCCTATTTTCCTTCCCAAACGCCAACTCGTTCGCGTAAACGTACTCGCCCGGGATTCCGTCGGCGGTTATTTTAATTTCGCCTAAGTCCCAAAATTTCCCAAGTTCGTAATCGAACGGCGCGTAAATATTCCGCGTTTCGTCGGCAATATTGCGCTCGACGGTCGCAAAATAAGCGGCGTCCCCCCACGCAAGTTCGGTCGGATAAAAGACGGCGCGGGTTTCGAGAACGCGTTCTTTTTGGGCAAGCGGTCGCGTTTCGCCCGTTTTCGCCTTGGCTTCGGCTCTTTTCGCTTTCGCCGCTTCGTTCGCCGCCGCGATATCCGCCAAATCGGCTTTCCCCTTAATTCTTGCGACGCCGCCCGGCTCTACGGCGAAATCTTTAACCGCTTTATTTTCAGCAGTTTGCGCTTGAACGGAACCGACGAAAACGCAAGCCAACGCGACGAAAACGCTCGCCGCCCTTCGCGTTCCCCGTCTTAAAGCCGCTTTCTTTCTCATTTCCACTCTCCTTATTTATCTTCTATCAATAAATAGCGCGCGATTTTCAGTCCGCCAACGAGTATTACATCGCGCCGCCGGTTATTATATGCGACACGACATAAAAAGTCAACTGTTTTCACAAAAATTTTTCGCGATTAGCGTTAGAGACGCTACATTCTTTCAATTTTACAACGAATAACGCGCCCGTTTGGATATGCCCCGCCCAATTTTCGCCAACATTTCAAGAACGACCGCGTTTTTAAGAACGTTCGCGCTCGAACGCTTTCCTTATTGCCGGCCCGATTCAATCAAAGAAAAAGACGGCGTTTTCCGACGGCGGGTTTCTATTCCTCGCGCGCCGAAAGACATTCCCATAAAAAAACGCCGCTCCTCGTAAGAGCGACGTTTTTCAAACTCGACTTGTTGCAATCGTCGCCCATAAGAAACGGCGACCCAATCGTTAAAATCCGATAAGTCGAGCTACTTTACCATCGAAAGATTAGCGAGCGGCCATCTTCGAAGCGCGAACGGCGCGGCGTTCGGCGCGAAGGCGAGCGCGACGTTTCGTTTCGCTCGGCTTTTCATAATTTTCGCGACGACGCATTTCCTTTTTGATACCGCTGCGTTCGACGAGCTTGCGGAAGCGACGAACGGCGTCTTGAATCGTTTCTTTTTCGCGCAAAGTGAGCTTGACCATTTGAACTAATCCTCCAAAATGGGCGGTTTAAGTCGCTTCGTCGCGGCGCGCGCCAACGGTCGCGAGATCGCCTCGCGACGCGCCGACCCGGTCGGGCCCTGCGCTTAACGCGTTCCGAAAACGCCGCTTGCGTCGAATCGACTCCAAAATAACGACGACGGCGCCGCGTTCGAAAAAACGCGTCCAACGCCGACCGTCGGCAATAATTTCTTTCCTTCTCGACGTCAAAACCGCTCGCGAAGCCTCGCCTTTGCGGTTTTGCGTCGTTTCCTTCCGCTTTCGCGCCTCAATTAACGTCGCGCTTTGGAAACGCCTTAGAAGGGTCGTTTGTTTTGCGAAAGGAACGTCTTTCTAATATAACTCATTCGCGCAAAACGTCTAGCGCCCGGCGACGGAATTTTCGCCATTTTCCCCATTTTTTTTCGATTTTTTCGTTTTTTTCCCCGGTTTTTCCTTTTTTTCTTTTCTCCGATCTTTTTTCGTCCGTTTTGCGCTTCCGTTTTCGCGTCAAAATCGCCGAGCTTTTCCAACCAAGCGCTACATCGTGTTGTCATTAATTACTATAGGGACGTATTTTCGCCGCTTTTCCCGCGTCAAAAAAAACTCGATTTTCGCCTAAAAAAAACTTGAAACGCGACGGCGCGTCGGTTATAATATCTACAAAGCGTCGTTTTCCATTCTTCGACGCGCAATCCGCGACGGCCAACGACCGCTCGCCAACCCTCTCCCCGGAGACCTCGCAATGTCAAACGAAAACGAAAAACGGAGCCTGCCGCGGCACGCGCTTCGTTGGCTTCAAACGGAAATCGATTTTTGGCTCGACAGCCGTTTCGTCGACGCGGAAACGGCGGCTCGACTTCGCGCTCTTTACGTCGAACGTCCCGACGCGACGCCGACGTCCGCGCGTTCCGACCGCCGCGACGGTTTCGGTCGTTTCCTCGTCTTCGCGACGGCGACGTTCGGGGCTCTCGCGCTCGGAATCGCCCTCTACTTCATTCTGTCGCTTACTTGGGAACATCTCGGCAAGTCTTGCAAAATCGGCGTTTTGCTCGGTTCGCTCGCGGTCGTTTACCTCGGCGGCTTCGCGGCGCGGACGTTTAAGCGTCCGAACTTTTCGGCGGCGCTCTTTTTCCTCGGCGCGTTCGTTTTCGGGCTGAGCGTTTGGCAGTTCGCGGAAATTTTCCGGTTCGAGATTCCGTTCCCGACGGGCTATTGGCTTTGGGGCGCGCTTGCGTTCGCCGTCGCGTTTTTCGGCGAACGAGCCCCGACGCATTACCTCGCCGCCGTTCTTCTCGGCGTTTGGACGATCGCCGAAATCAACTTCAACCGCCCGACCCCGTTCTCTCCGGCGCTCCTTGGCGAACGGTTCGCGAACGCCGCCTATTCGCTCCCAATTTTCGCCGCGCTAGGTTACCGTTGGGGCGTTCGACGCAACGCGAGCGGCGTTCAGCTCCTTTACGCGGCGCTCGGCGTCCTTTGGGCGGCCCTTCAATATTACGTTTGGACGAAGGCAAATCAAACGAGCGAAGGATTTTTCGCCGCGTTTTACCTATTTTTTCTCGCCGGGCTCGTTTATTTCGCCGCGTCGAAGTTCGTCGCCGACCGTTTCGTCGCGCCGAAGTTGCGCCTTCTTAGCGTCGCGACGCTCGCCGGTTTGCTTATTATTTTCTCTCGTTTCGAATTCTTCGAAGACCGCGCCGAACTTTCAAGTCGCAACCTTTTAACGCAGATCGTCTTCTTCGCCGTTTTCGGAGCGGTCGCGCTCGCGACGTTTATCGCCGCCCGTTGGAAGCGTCCCGATCTCTTCGCGAAGGGTTCCGGTCGCCGCGCTTTGCTTATTTCGCCAACCGGCGTTGCGATTTTAATGATTTTGCCGTTTTTACACGGTCTTTTCGGGCCGTTCGCCCCACGTCTTCCGGATTATTCCGACCCGAGCGCCCACCTTCGGGAAGCGATCGCGCTTATTTCCGCCGCTTGGACGAACGTTCTCGTTCTCGCGGTCGCGTGCGTCGCGTTCCTCGTCGGGGCGTTCCGGAGCGCGGGCCTTTATTGGTTCGGCGTTTTTTACTTCCTCATTTGGTTGACGGCGCGTTATTTCGCCTTCGACCTCGACGACGCGACGCTCGCCGCCTGCTTCTTCGGCGCGATTTCGGTCGCCCTGTTTAGCGCGGCTTTCTTCCTTGCGAGACTTCGCGCTCGACTCGACGCCGCGACGGAACCGCAAGACGCCCAAGACGCCGAAACCGCCCGAAGCGAACCGGCGTTCGTCGCGTTCCTCGCCGCCGCGCTCGACGCTCCGACCGCCGACGCCGAAACGCCCGAAGCCGCCGACGCGCCGGAACCGCTCGAACCCCGCCGCCGTTTCAAGACTTGCGCCCTCGCCGCCGTCGTCGTCGCGCAATTTGCGATTCTCGGCTTCATCGCCTTTGAAGCGACTCGTCCGTTCGTTCCGGTCGAGTCGTTCGTCGTCGAAGCGGTCGCGACCCGCTCTTACCATCGCGATCTCAACGCCTTTGGAGGCGACCGCGACGGGGCTTGCCTTTCGCTCGAATACCCCTTCGCCGATAGGCAAACCCCGGGGCGACGCGTTATTAACAAGATCGCGCTCGGGGACGGCGACGAGACGCCGGTTGTCGACAAAAGCCCCGCTTGGGGAACGGTTTACGTCGTTTTACGCCGCAACCCGGAAACCGACGTCGCTTGGGCGACTCGGCTGACGTCGAAACGCCCGGACGCCCTCGCCGACGACGAAGTTCTTCTCGTCGGGAAACGTTGGTCGCGTCGGACGAGCGCAAAGACGCGATTCCCCGGCGCCGAAAGTTTCCCGCTAACCTCCAAACTCGACGCGGAGTTTAAAGAAATCGTCGAACATACGCGTCGCTTTTCCGGACTCCGCGCCCGCGTCAAACTTGAAACGGCGGCGAACGGCGACGCCCGAGTCGTCGACGTCGAATTGATCCCGTCGCCGGAGGAAGCTCCCGAAGTCCCCCAAGACGCGGATTCCCAGCCGTCCCGTTAAATTCGGCAAAACCGGCGCCGTCCCGTCAAATCGCGTCTTCGCGTCGCCGCTTAACGCTCGCTTGTTCGGCAAACTCGTCTAAGCCGTCGCTTTTAACGCCGCTCGCTCCGCTTCGTTGAACGAGCGGCGTTTCTATTCTTTTTTTCCTCCTCCTTTTCGGAGTCGCCGCCGTTTTTGAAGTCGCAGGAACCTTATTTTTTACGCGACCGTTAAAATTTACCGTTAAATCTCCGCCGACGTTCGAAAGACCTCTTGCGCTCAACCGGAAAAATCGTTACGATGCGTTTAATCGAAAGCGTTTGGGGTCGGTTCGCCGACGCGTTTTCGACGGCAACCTTTGCGCAAATATTCCGGTTTAACGTTTTATGCAGTTCCTCGACGCGCTTTTCGGCAAAACGCAACGTTCGAAGTTTTGGGTCGCGACCGCTTTGTTCGGCGGTTCCGTTTTCGGGCTCGTCGGCGGATGCGCGACCCCCTTTTACTCGACCGACAATAAAATTTTGCTCCATTTCCCCGGCGCGGCGCGACGCAGCGACCAAATTCCCGGCGTGTTGCGTCCTTGGGAACGAATTAAATTGATTGAGGAAAAGGGCGAAAAAGGCGCGAAGGCTCCCGTCGAGGAAAAAGACGTTCTCCTTCTGCAAATCTCCGAGGAGTTCGAAAAATCGACGAGCCCGAACGTTCGTCGCGCCGCGATCGAAGCGCTCGCCAAAATTTCGCGCAATTATTCCAACCCCGTCGCGGAAAACATTTTCCGAATCGCGCTTGAAGATAACGAACTGAATATCGCCGTTTCCGCCGCCGACGGGCTCGGCGTTTACGCGCTCGACGTCAAAGGCGGCGCCCCCGAAAGCCGTCGTTTGGCCGTCGAACTTCTCGCCGACAAATACAAACGCCTTCCCTACTCGATCGCCGCCGGTTCGGAAGAGGAAAACAAGCGTCGCAAAGACCTCCGCGGCGCGATTTTGCGCAATCTCGCCCATTTCCAAGAAAGCGACTCGCCGGCGCTTTTTGAAACGCTCGAACTCGGTTTGACCGGCGAAAAACTCGACGACGGCGCCCTTCAAGACGCGACGATGCGAACGCTCGCCGAAATCACCGGCGAAAAATACGGGCTCGACGCGGAACGTTGGCTCCAATATCTCGCTTATCGTCGCGGCGAGTCGAGCAAGCCAAGCGAGCTTTCGATTACCGAACGCGCGCCCAAAATCGACACGGCAATCCTCAAATAAACCGCCGACGATTATTTTTTGATTGCCGCGATCGAATTTAATTCAAACCGGCGCCGTTTTTCAAACTTTGCGCCAACAATCAATTTCAAAAACGTTCCTTCAAGTTAAAAAGCAATGAAAATCACTCCCGAAAACGCGACCGCGTTGATTATCGACCTGCAAGAAAAACTCGTTCCGGTCGTTTCCGAATCGGAACGCCTCCTTGAACGCAGCCGTTTCCTTCTCGACGGTCTCGCCGTTTTCGACGTTCCGGTCGTTTCGACGCGTCAGTATCCGAAAGGTCTCGGCGACACGCTCCCGGAAATCGTCGAATCGATGAAAAACGCGACTGTTTTCGACAAAACGACCTTCAGCTGCTTGGCGACCGACGAGATTCGCGCCGCGTTCGCCGTCGATCCGCGCCCGAACGTTATTCTCGCCGGAATCGAAGCGCACATTTGCGTCCTTCAAACCGCGCTCGACCTGCGCGAACTCGGCAAAAACGTTTATTGGGTCGCCGACTGTGTTTCGTCGCGCAATCCGTTCGACGCTCGCATCGCGTTCGAACGCGCCGTTCAAGCGGGCGTTCTCCCGACAACCGCCGAATCGCTTCTGTTCGAGTTGACCGGAGTCGCCGGAACGCCGCAATTCAAGCAAATCAGCAAGTTGGCGACCGGGCGCAAATAAAATCGCCGCAACCGCACGCCTTTTCGACCTCGTCTTTCGCGTCTTATCTTTCGAATCTTGTCGTTTTATCGAAGGGGCGTTTTCGGAACTTCCGCCGAAACGCCCCCTTTTCTTTTCCCCTTTTTCCCTTATTTTCTACTTTTCTAGTTTATTTTTTGTTTTTTTCTTTTTCGCCGCTTGACGCGACGCAAGAAATGAATAGAATCACAACCGTTTCAGTAGATATAAAAGATTCAACTCGCCGCAACAGGAGAAGACGCCGATGGCCGCTCGCGACGCCCGACAAAACCGTGTTAATCGTCAATATCGTCCCGAAACGCTAGCGTTACACGCCGGTCAAACGCCCGATCCGACGACGTTAGCTCGCGCCGTTCCGGTTTATCGGACGACGGCGTACAACTTCCGCGACGCGCGACACGCCGCCGACCTTTTCGCGCTCAAAGAAAGCGGTAACATTTACGCTCGCTTAACGAATCCGACGAACGACGTTCTCGAACGTCGGCTCGCGGCGCTCGACGGCGGAATCGCGGCGGTCTCGCTGTCGAGCGGAACGGCGGCGATTTATTTTACGATAACGAATATCGCGACCGTCGGCGACAATATCGTCTCGGCCAACAATCTTTACGGCGGCACGTTCACCCAATTCGACTCGATTCTCCGCTCGCAAGGAATCGACGTTCGCTTTACTCCCGTCAACGATTTCGCGGCGGTCGAAGCGGCGATCGACGAAAACACTCGAGCGCTTTACGTCGAAACGATCGGCAACCCCGGCCTCGACGTCGCCGACCTCGACCGTTACGCGGCGCTTGCAAGTCGTTACAACGTCCCGTTTATCGTCGACTCGACGTTCACCCCTCCGACGTTGCTTCGTCCGATCGAACACGGCGCCGACGTCGTTATTCATTCCCTTTCCAAATGGATCGGCGGACACGGCGCCGGAATCGGCGGAATCGCGATCGACGCCGGCAAATTCGATTGGAGCGACCCGAAATTCAAGTTGTACAACGAGCCGGACTCCGGATACGGCGGTCTCCGTTTCGCGACCGACCTCGGCGACCTCAACCCGGCGGCGTTTTCGGTTCGTTTGCGAACGGTCGGCCTCCGCAACCAAGGCCCGACGCTCGCGCCGGACGCCGCTTGGACGTTTTTGCTCGGCGTCGAAACGCTTGCGCTCCGCGTCGAGCGGCATTGCGAAAACGCGTTGGCGGTCGCTCGCTTCCTCGACTCGCGCCCGGAAGTAAGTTGGGTGAAATATCCCGGTCTTAACGGCGGCGAATTAGCGCAAAAATACCTCCCGAACGGCGCCGGGGGCGTCGTCGCGTTCGGCGTTCCGGGCGGAGCGACGGCGGCCCGGCGGTTTGTCGACTCGGTCGAGTTGTTCAGCCTCGTCGCCAACGTCGGCGACGCCAAAAGTTTGATTATTCATCCGGCGAGCGCGACCCATTCGCAGTTGAGCGACGACGACCTCCGAAAAGCCGGAGTCGCGCCAGAGTTGATTCGCCTCTCGGTTGGGCTCGAAAATATCGACGACATTTTAGCCGACCTCGACGCGGCGTTCGCCCGACTTTAACCGTCGTTCGCAATCGTCGCTCGTCAAATCTTCGCCCAACCTCTCGTTTTAACGCGTCTTCCGACAAAAAAACGCCGAATCGCTCCTTTTAGAACGACTCGGCGTTTCCTTATATCGATTTCGAAACGAATTTCCGTCGACGCGTCAATAAACGACGACGCCGCTAATCAAAATATCCGGGCCGACAATTTCCGTCTTGCGGTTTTTCAGCGTCGCGGCTTTGCGCATCAACTCGCGCCCGACGCCGCCGACCGGAACCACCGCCTCTTTCCCGCCGACAATTTTCGGCGCGACGAAGACGTTAACCTCGTCGATAAGCTCCAAGTCGAAGAGCCGTCCGAGCAACTCGCCGCCGCCTTCGACCAACAAGTTCGTCATTCCGCGTCCGGCCAGCTCCTCCATCAGCAAAATCAACCGTTGTTCGCGAGTCGGCGCGTCGATTACAAGCGCTTCGGCGCCTTTCGACTCCCAAAACGTTTTCTTTTCCGCGGGCGCTTCCGGGCCGAAAACGAGCAAAAGCGGGACGTCGCGCGCCGTCAACGCCAACTCGGAAAACGCGGACAACGTCCCGCCGGAGTCAAAAACGACGCGCGTCGGCGTTCGAAGCGGCGTTTCTCCCTCCGGCAACCGGACGGTCAACTTCGGATCGTCTTCCATCGCCGTCCGACTACCGATCAAAATCGCGTCGACTCGGGAGCGCAGTCGATGCACGAGCGCCCGCGATTCTTCGGACGAAATCCAATAACTCGACCCGACCCGCGTCGCGATTTTCCCATCGAGCGTCATCGCCCATTTCCCGATAACCCAAGGTCGCTTCTTCGTTAGCCGCGTCCAATAAGGGGCGTTTAACTCGCGCGCTTTGTTCTCCAAGACGCCGACTTTTACCTCGATTCCAGCCGCTTCGAGCTTTTCGATTCCGGAACCGTCGACTTTGGGGAACGGGTCGCGAGTCGCGACGACGACGCGGCGAATCCCGGCGGCGATCACGGCGTCGCAACAAGGCGGCGTTTTCCCGAAATGCGAACACGGCTCCAACGTTACGTACATCGTCGCGCCTTTCGCCGCGTCTCCGGCGGCTTTTAAGGCGTTGACTTCCGCGTGCGGCCCTCCGTATCGTTGATGCCAACCTTCGCCGACGATTCGCGCTTCGGCGGTTTCGTCCGCAAAATCGGAACAATCGGCGCAAACGCCGTCGGAATTCGCGCAATCGGCGGCGATTTTCGCGCAGTCCGCCGGTCTCGGGTCGCGAACGATTACGCAACCGACCATCGGGTTAGGCTCGACGGCGCCCCGTCCAAGAGCCGCCAGTTTCAGCGCGCGACGCATATAAAATTGATCGACGTTCGAACTCATCTCGAGCGATCCTTTCGTTTAAAAGCGGCGTTTTTCATTTTTCAACGAAAAACCAAGAAAAGAGCGCTTTTCGCGACGCCGTCAAAGCGCCGCAACGAAAAACGCGGCGAAAACGACGCTCCGCTTTCGCCTTCTCTTCGATTATAAACGAGTCGTCGCGGAAAAACAAGTCTTATTTTTAGATCGTCCCATTTTCGCGAAAACAAAGTTTGCGCCAAGTCAAAATAAACCGGTAAGGCAAGATAGAAAAGCGTTTTACGACGTCGCCTTACCAAACCGACCAAACCGCCGCCGCTCGCCCGCCGACGGCAAAGCGACGCGTCTGAGAAAATCGTCCTTCGCCGAGACCTTCGCCAACGCCAAAACCGGTTCGAAAAACGCTTGTTCCCCCAACCGGTTTTCATTCTTGTCGTCGAAAACGCGACGACGTTCGATTATCGCGTCGTTTTTCGTTTATTCGCTCGCCTTTTGTTCGTTGCGCAAACGAATCAAGTCGGCAGTCGTCCGCATCGCGCAGAATTTCGGGCCGCACATTGTGCAATAATCTTCGTTTTCAATCGTTCCGTCCGGTTTCAACGTCGGATGGAGTCCGCGCGGGCAACGCGTCGCGCCGGGTTCGCCCGATTTCTCGCCGTCCGCCGACGAAGCGTCGTCGTTTTTAACGTCGTCTTCCGGATTCGAGCGCGCCTCGTCGTAATATTGCCGGGCCCGCTCCGGGTCGAGCGCGAGTTCGAACTGCCGCTCCCAATCGAACGCGAATCGCGCCCGCGCCATTTCGTCGTCGCGTTCGCGAGCGCCGGGCCGTTTCAACGCGACGTCGGCGGCGTGCGCGGCGATCTTGTACGCGACGCAACCGTTCCGGACGTCTTCGAGGTTCGGCAAGCCTAAGTGTTCTTTCGGCGTAACATAGCAAAGCATCGCCGCCCCGTGAAACGCCGCGGCGGTCGCCCCGATCGCGCTCGTGATGTGGTCGTAACCGGGCGCGATATCGCAAACGACCGGCCCGAGGACGTAAAACGGCGCGCCGAAACACTCGTCGGCCTGCCGCTTCATATTGTCGGCGATTTGGTCGAACGGAACGTGGCCCGGCCCCTCGATCATCACCTGCGTTCCCTTGTCCCAAGCGCGCTTCGTCAGCTCGCGCATCGCCGACAACTCCGCAAACTGCGCCGCGTCGGAAGCGTCGTGCAAGCAACCCGGGCGCATTCCGTCGCCGAGACTCCAACTGACGTCGTACTCGCGCATAATGTCGCAAAGGTCGTCGAAACGTTCGTAAAACGGGTTTTCGGCGTTGTGCGCGACCATCCATTTCGCCGTCAACGAGCCGCCGCGGCTGACGATCCCGGTCAAGCGCGAGTCGACGAGCGGAATGTGCCGCTTCAAAAGCGCGCAGTGAATCGTCATATAGTCGACGCCCTGCTTCGCCTGTTTTTCGACCGCGTCCAAGATATTTTGCGGCGTCATATCGAGAATGTCGTCGAGTTCTTCGCAGATTTGGTAGAGCGGCACCGTCCCGACCGGAACCGAAACGGCGTTAATCATCCGCTCGCGCAACGCGTCCAAGTCGGCGCCGGTCGACAAGTCCATAATCGTGTCGGCGCCGTATTTAATCGCGCACTCGATCTTCTCCAACTCGCGACGCGCGTCCCCGGCCAACGACGAAACGCCGAGGTTCGCGTTGATTTTCGTCGTCGCCTTGCGCCCGATCGCGATCGGCGAGAGCCCCTTTTTCAGGTGAACCTTGTTCGCCGGGATAATCATCCGTCCGGCGGCGATTTCCGAGCGCACCGTCTCGACGTCGAGCCGCTCTTTCGCCGCGACGATTTCCATCTCCGGAGTGATCGCGCCCGCTTGAGCGGCGGTAAGTTGCGTTTGCGTCATTGTCGCGCCCTTTCGTCAAATTATCGGAACAAAATTAACAAAGCGTCGCCCGACTCTTCCGTCAAGCGACGCAATTTTTTTCATTATAACGCCGTTAACCGCTCGGTCAAGCGCCGAAAAACGCCGTCGCGAGCGATAAAATCGCTAAAATCGCCCGCGTTACATTTCGAGCGTTCCGATAATATCGGCGATATTTTTGATTCCGGCCTTCTCCATTTCGACCGGAAGCGCGTCGAGAATCCGCGTCGTAACGTCCGGCTCGTAAAAGTTCGCCGTCCCGATTTCGACCGCGGAAGCGCCCGCGACGAGGAAATCGAACACGTCGTCGACGGTCGAAATCCCGCCGATACCGATAATCGGCAATTTGACCGCCTGCGCGATTTGCCAAACGCAACGCAACGAAATCGGCTTGATCGCCGGGCCGCTGAACCCGCCGCAACCGTTCCCCAAGCGCGGTCGACGGCGCCGCCAATCGACGGCGAGTCCGTAACAGGTGTTCGTCGCGGAAATCATATCGGCGCCCCCCGCCTCCGCCGCTTTGGCAATGTCGGCGATTCGCGTAACGTTCGGCGACAACTTGACGGAAAACGGAAGTTTCAACGACTTGCGCATCGCCGCCGTCATTTTTTCGCAAAGGGTCGGGTCGGTTCCGTAATCGACGCCGCCGCTGACGTTCGGGCAACTGACGTTCAACTCGACCGCCGCAATCCCCGGTTCCGCGCTCAATCGTTCGCCGAAAATCGCGCAATCGTCGATCTTTTTCGCCGCGACGCTGACGATAATCGGACAGCGCAACGTCCGCAAATAAGGCAATTTTTTCGCGATAAACTCGTCGAGGCCGTCGTTGTCGAGCCCGATGGCGTTCAGGAGACCGGCGGTCGTCTCGACCGTTCGCGGCGGTTTGTTCCCGGCGCGCGGCTCGACGGTGATCGTCTTCGGAACGACGCCGCCCAATCGGGACAAATCGACGACGCCCGCCATCTCTTTAGCGTAACCGAAAGTTCCCGACGCGACAAGAATCGGATTCGGCAACTCGACCGAGCCCAAACGAACGGAAAGCGACATTTTGCCCCTCTTTTACCTTACTATTTCACCTATTTTAACTTTTCGACGCGTCGCCGACAAACTCGACCGCTTTCAACGCGCCGTTTTCGCCGCGTTCTTCGCCGTCCCCGCGCCGCCCTTGCGTCGCCGACGCCCGCTCGCCGCCGTTAAAATCGCTTCAAACCGCAAACTCGCCGCGGCGACGGTCAACGAGGATACCGCCGAACGATTTTTTCCCGCATTTCGCGCGGCGCCCAACGGTAACTTTCGAACGCGTCGTACAACGAAAAAAGGATTTCGCGCACGTCGTAATTGAAATTTTTCAACAAAATTTCGAGTTCCGAGTCCTCCGGCGTCATATCGAGGTCGTCGAGGAGATAATTGAGGATTTGCCGCAAAATCTCGACCGACGGCGTCGCGCGGAACAACACCGGAATCCCAATGGCCGGCGAGTGCGTCGTCAAAAGGAGCCCGAGCCGGTTCATTCGGCAGAAGGTGCGCACGACGACCCGGTTCGCATACGACAGTTGTTCGAACCCGTCGAAAAAAACGACTTTTTTGTCGAACATCGCGCCGCGCTTCTTTTGGAAGTCGAGCGTCGGGAGCGGAATTTCCAATTTCTTTTGCGACTCGCGCGCCTCATTAGCGGCGTTTTGCGCTTCCCGCTCGGCGCTTCCCGCGAGAAATTCGGCGTTCGGCGGCGTTTCGTTCGCTTCGTCGTTCGCCGTCGGCTCGTTCGGCGGCGCGACGCCGGGAAAAGGCGCGAACGGAGTCGGCGCGTCCGTTCCTTCGGCGTCCTTTTTTTGCGGCGGCGCGGGCCAACGCGGAGCGGCGTCCCCTCGGCGCGTCGCGTTGAATCCGAAATTTCCGGCGGCGTTGAACCCGAAAAAGCCGTCGCGACGCTTCGCCGACGTATCGTCCGCGCATTCGGTCGCCGGTTTGCACTCCGATTCAGCCGATTTTGCGGGATTTTCCGTCGCGCTTCCGTCGACGCAAAACTCGTCGATCGTCGCGACGTCGTCGTATTTCTCTTCTTGGTCGTCGAACGTCTCGACGTCGCTCAAATCGCGAACGATTTCGCGCGCCTGTTCCCAATAATCTTCCGGCGAGACGACCGGCGGCGGCAAGAGGCATTTCACCGGCAAAAACGCGGGCGCCGACTGCAGAAAACGTTGCAACTCAAGCCAAAAAACGTCGGGCAAAAAACGGTTGCGGTCGTTGAGCGACCAAGAAAAAATCTCGTAACCGCGCTTCGTCAACGCTTCTTTGAGCGCGCACGTTAGCGTCGATTTGCCGCTCCCGTGCGGGCCGACGAGCTGACCGCGCCGTCCGTTCGTTTCGAAACGGTCGACCAAGAATTGGAGGCAAACGGAACCGCGAATATCTTCCCCGGCGCCAAGCGCGCGAATAAAGAATTCTTCGAACTTCGCCGGTTTGCTCGCTTTCAACTGCCGCAAAAACGAGCGTTCGAAGAAGAACGGAATCTTGCCGGGCGCTGTGAAACGCGTCGAAAACGGATTGCTTTCGGGAAATTTCGCGCGGTCGTCCGTTCGCTCGCCGTATTTTTCGCCGGTTCGCGAAGCGTCGGGGGCGTCGGTCGCAAAAGGAGCGCTCATCATTTCCACCGTTTATACTTATTTAAACCTAAAAAACAAAACCGATTCAAAAACGTTCGCAATCTTTTTATTCGGCGTTCCGCCAAGGAAACGCGCCTTCCCGTTCGCCGGTCTCTCCGTTCGACGCGGCGCCCCCCAAGCTCAACGTTCGCATATCGGGCAAGTTGCCGAGTCGAAAACCGATCTCGTCGACCAACTGTTTGCCGTTCGCCAAAAACGCTCGAACGCGGACGCGCCAACGAATTTTGATCAAATTTCCTTCGTAAGAAAGCGGAGACGGCGGCAACACCGCGCTAAAACGGCCCGGTTGGAGCGGGTCGATCCAGTCGCCTTCTTGGCTCGAAAGTCGCCAAAACGCGTGAACGCCGCAATCTTCGTTCCCTTTCCCCTCCGTTTGCCAAACGATGGAAATCTCGACCGCGTCGATCGGCGATTCGCGCGCTTCGTTCAAATAATAACTTCCGGAAATCGTTTCGCCCGGAAAATACAAACGAGCGCCGCGCCCGTCCAAACGAACGTCGATTTGTTCGGACGGCGACGTTGGAGGCGTCGACGGAAAAGCAACGGTCGCGGGAAACATTATACTTTCTATCGGTTGCCGAAAATAGGGAGTTCGAGCGTTTCAAGCGGCGCGCCGGCGTCGCCCGCCCGTCCGCTCTTCCTTTAATTTAATGAAGCTCAAAACGAAACGGCGCTTTCGCGACGCCTTAACAAGCGCTCAAACGCAATGTTAAAAGCGTTTTTTACTTATCTAATATACTCCCGACCGCGCCGTTCGTCAAGGCTCGCGCCCGCCTTCGACGCGGTTACACGCTTCTTCAACGCGTCTTTATTCCGCTCAATCGCGACAACCGGCGCCGTCGACGTCAACCGCGTCATCGGCGCAAACGTCAAAAACGTTTCGTTCGTCAAAACCGGGATTCTTCAATGCGCGCCCTTTTCCCAACGCCGCTCGATCGCCCGCTTTAACGGTTGCGTTCGTCGATTTCCGGAACGAAAACAAACCGGAAACCGACGTAAGGCCCCTTGCGGTCGGCGTCGTAAAACCCGCGATACGCCGTCCGACACTCGCGCGCTTCGCTGTCCCAACACCCGCCGCGATCGACGCGAATATTCCCCGGGCATTCCTCCGGAGTCGCGCCGGTCGGGTCGGTCGCCGGGAGTCCGCGCCCGTTTTCGTCGGTCGGATAGTCGTCGTATCGGTCGGCGCACCACTCCCAAAGGTTGCCGCAAACGTCGTAAAGCCCCCAAGCGTTCGGCTTTTTCGTCGCGACGTCGCGCGTTCCGCCGTCGTTTTCGTCCCCGAACCAAGCGATTTCTTCGAGCGTCGCCGCCGGATAGGGCCCGGTCGTCCCGGCTCGCGCCGCGTACTCCCATTGCGCTTCGGTCGGGAGCGCGAAAGCGCCAATTTTTTGCTCCGCGCCTTCCGGATTTAACGTTTTTTCCGATTTCACCGCTCCGTTCGCGCCGACTCGCTCGCTCAACGCGGCGCAAAATTCGGCGATTTCCGCGAGTCCAACCGAATCGACGGGCCGCTTGGCTCCGCGAAACTTGCTCGGGTTCTCGTCGAAAACGACGCTCCACATCTCCTGCGTCGTTTCCGTTTCAAGAACCCAAAACCCGCGCGTCAATTCAACCTCGCGCCGATATTCGTAATATTCGCGCTCCTCCTCGGTCTCCGGGCT
This sequence comes from Thermoguttaceae bacterium, assembly GCA_017937485.1. Lineage (GTDB taxonomy): Bacteria > Planctomycetota > Planctomycetia > Pirellulales > Thermoguttaceae > RUG369. The sequence goes on along the minus strand of JAGBDN010000085.1, from coordinate 22,925 downwards.
CCCTTGCCAAAATCGGCCGGGCGGCACCCAACGGAACGCGAATTCGACCCCGTCGACGGTAAACGTTCGCCGCTCCCCCGCTTTTTCGCCGGGAGTCGCCAACGGAAAAGCCGCCAAGTCGCCGTCGTTCGCCGTTTTTACCAAATCCGCAAATTCCGCCGACTTTACCGCGACCGCCGTTTCTCCGCCGTTTGCGCAAACCGTCTTTTCGTCAAAGACGGCCCAACCGACGCAACCGCCCAATACCGCCGCGACCGACGCCCAACGTCCGAACCGCCGCGCTGTTCCGCTTCGTTTCATCGCCGTTTTCCCTTATATTAATATATCGACAAAACGCCAAAACGCCGCCCCTTTCGTTCGACGCGAGCGCAAAACCGGCGTCGTCGCCAAAATCGAACCGTTTCGGCGAACGTTCGACTCTTCCCGCATATCCGCAAAATCGCTAAATTCGCCGCCTTTCAACGCCGTTCGGCAACGTCGCCAACTCAAATTTAACGATTTTACGGTTTTTAACGCGCGTCGTTTAATCGACGAGCTTCCAAGTCGCGCAACGGAGCGACGCTTTCGACGTCCCTTTTTCGACCTCGTACCAAACGGTGCGGAGCGTTCCGTCCGGCATTTGAACGGTCGACGGGTACCCCAAGTCGCCGGAAACCGCGTCGCCGTACACGACCATCGCCTCCGACCAAGTTTCGCCGCAGTCGTCGCTGACCCGCGCTTGAACCCCGAGCGGCGCGCGGCGGTGCCCGTACGTCATCAAGAGCCGCCCGTCTTTCAGCCGCAAAAGTTGCGACGGAATCCCCCAAACGCCGATCGTTCGCGGAGTCGACCAAGTCGCGCCGCCGTCTTTCGAGATCGTTTGAAGATTTTCGCAATGGTTATTCTTATTTTCGTTCCGAATTTGCGCGACGAGCGTTCCGTCCGACGCTTCGACGGCGTGCAGTTCGTGATATTGAACGACCGAGTCGCCGTCGCGAACCGGCATAAACCCCTTAACTTCCCAAGTTTGACCGTCGTCTTTCGAGACGCAGGCGCCAATTCGTTTCGCATCCGTCCAAAGCTCTTTTCCGACGTAAAGGAGCGTTCCGTCGGCGAGTTGGCAAGGGCCGTGCGGGCTGTTGAACGGCGTCGAATACCGCGCCGACCAAGTAATTCCGCCGTCGGTCGAGCGTTGCATCCAACAGCCGAGTTCCTTTTTGCGGGCGTCGGCGTCGATTCGGTCGTTGACGCCCTTCCAAGCGGCGAACCGCGCGTCGTTCCACTTCCCTTCGCCCTTGGCGCGAGCGGCGATTTCGGCGTTCAGCCCCGGCTCGTAAGCGAGCGAAGTGAACGTCGTAACGAGAATCGTCCCCTTGTCGGTAACGCAGATTCCGGCGTCGCGGTCGTCGATCGGGCCGTCGTAAATCGTTTGCGGCCAAGTCCAAGTTTCGCCGCCGTCCTTCGACCGAATCAAATCGACGCGACCGAACGGGCAGACGTGCGTTTCGCGCCCGCCGGAAGCGACGACGAGCAACTCGTCCCCGCGAAGCGCGACGGTCGGCCAACCGTAATAAATTCCGTCTTGCGGCGTCAGCGTCGCAATTTTCGCGACCTCGAACTTCGGCGTCGCGGTCGCGCCGAACGCCAAGCGGCTCAAATAGGGCGCGGCGACCGTTCCGGCGAGGAGCGCGCCGGTCGTTTGCGATAAAAATTGACGACGATTAACGTTGCGAGTCATTCCTGTTCCTCCGTTGCGAAGCGCCTCGACGGCGACGCCGCCCGACCGTTCCTAACCCGAAAGCGCGAACGGTCGAACGCCCAGCCGACGCCTTATTAATAATAACGATAAAACGGCAATAAAACGAACGCGAAAACGCTTCCCGAACGCCGCCGCGTCCCGTTTATTATACGCGCCGGCGGCGCCGATTGCAACGAGCGAAACGTCCGAACGCCGAAAAATTGAAAAAACGCGGTCGACGAAGCCGAAAAACCGCTAAAAACAGCAAAATCCGCTGAATTTACCGCAAAAACGCCCGAAATCGCCGTCTTTTTCCCCAATTTTAATCGATAAAAAAATATTTACTTAAAAAAGCGTTAAAAAACTTGCAATTCGCTTTGCGTTCGGGTATCCTTATTTCAAACGCGGAACGACGTTCGCCCTCAAAGCCAACAGCGCATTCCGCCCTGTCTTTCTAATTTCACATAAATTCCGACGCGAGCCCCTTTTCGACGCCCGACGCCGAAATCGGAGCGCTCGCGTCCTTTTTCGCCAAGGAGCGCGCAATGCAACTTCGTTCGCAATTTTTCCCGACGCTTCGCCGCCGACGCGGCTTCACCCTCGTCGAACTGCTCGTCGTCATCGCGATCATCGGCATTTTGATCGGCTTGCTCTTGCCGGCGGTTCAGGCCGCTCGCGAAGCCGCCCGACGAATGCAATGCACCAACAATTTCAAGCAACTCGGCCTCGCGTTGCAGAATTACGCCTCCGCCAACAACGACACGTTCCCGGCCGGAAGTTGCTATTTTCTCGGCTTCGACCAAAACGCCGGCACGGTCAACTGCCCGTTAAATAGCGGTATTGTCTTCTTGTTGCCCTATATGGAGCAAAACGGAATGTACAACGAATACTGCCGCTGGGCGTACGACTCGCTGAAAAACCGCTCCTTGACCAACGGGTACGGCGCGCCTTGGGACTTGTCCGCCGCCAACCGCGACCATTGGTACGGCCAAAAAATCTCCGCGCTTCTTTGCCCGTCGGACGGCAACAACGGCGAAATGACCGCCGCGACCGGTTCGTCCTGCACCAACGTTTATATGTGCGCCGGGGACGGGATGTGGACGTTCGCCCGACGCGCCGACCAAGAGTGGACAAACCGTTCGAACATCGGCCCGCGAGCGTTTTGGCAACGCGAAGTTTGGAAGAAAATGAGCGCGATCACCGACGGAACCTCGAACACGATCTGCCTTAGCGAATGCGTCGTCCCGGCGACCCGCGAAACGAACGTCGTCCGCCAAGGCGCGGTCGCGAGCTATCAACCGCACGACGGCGAGGGGCGCCCGCAACTTTGCCTCGACAACGCGTTGGCCGCCGACCGTATGACCGTCAAAAACCCCTGCACGGTTCTCTGGCGCGGTCGCATTTGGTCGAACGGACGCGCCGCGGAGGCTTGGTTCACCTGCACGCTTCCGCCGAACTCCGTTTCCTGCGTCGCGGGTTCCTTCAACTCGCACGAATGGGGCAGTTTCGCGCCGACGAGCTATCACACGGGCGGCGTCAACGCGCTTCGCGTCGACGGTTCGGTGATGTTCGTCTCCGACACGATCGACTGCGGAACCCTTTCCGCGGCGCAAGTTACGTCCGGCAAGAGCCCTTACGGCGTCTGGGGCGCGCTCGGCTCGATCAACGGCGGCGAAACGACGACGGCGCCGTAATCGCCCGCTTCTTTCCAACCGCTAAAACCGATAAAACGCGGCGATTTTGCCTCGTCGCGTTTTCTTTTTCCACTTTCCCAATGTTCCCAAACCGAAAGGTCGACAATATGCGCAAACGCTCCCCCGCTTCCTCCGTTTTCCCGCCTTTCCTATTCTCGCTCGCCGCGCTCCTTTGCTGCGCCGCCGTCGTCGGTTGCGGGCGCCCGAAACCGGACGGAATGCCGAAACTCTTCCCCTGCAACGTGAAGGTGATCCAAGACGGCGCCCCGTTGGCCGACGCGACCGTTACCTTTCACGGCCCGGACGGCTTCAAATGGGCGGTTTCCGGCACGACCGACGCGAGCGGCGTCGCGAAAATGCACACGCACGGCACGTACCCCGGCGCTCCGGAAGGGGAATTTAAAGTAACGATTACCAAACACGTCGTCGAACCGGCGGAAGTCGACCCGAACGCGTCGGCGAGCGTAACCGTTTCCGGCGGCTCCGCTTACGACCTCGTCGACGCGCAATTCATGACGAAAGACTCGACGCCGCTGACGATTACCGTCTCCGGCAAAACCTCGGAAGAGTTCGACGTCGGCGCCGCCGTTCGCGACGCGGTGCAAGCGCTTTAATCGTTAAATTCGCTTCAATTTAACGTCAAAACGCCGCTCGACGCGAAATCGAGCGGCGTTTTTTGCGCGAAAACCGAAAATAGACCGCAAGCGGCCCGACGTTAAAACCATTGCGACCGCTACTTCTTAACGTTTTCGACGAGCCAAATCAGTCCGTTTTTCAAAAACCGTCGAAACGCCGGATTTTCGTAAGCCTTTTTGTCGTGTCCAAGCGCGAGCGTCAAGACTTCCGCGTCGCCGAGCGTCCAAGTCCAAGCGACTTGCGGCGTCATTCGGGGCGCGTCGGTCGTCAAAAGAACCTTGACGTCGGGCGAAACCCACATATTTTCGTAACTTTCGTCGATTATCGTAAACGCTTCCAGCGGAAACGGCGGTTCGCCGTCGATTTTAGCCGGTTTCACGTCGATTTCGCGGTCGTGTTCGTAAGCGCCGAGGGGACGACGCTTCCCTTCAATCTCGCAATTTTGCTCGAAGACGTAAGTTCCGCCGGCGATTTTCCAAAAATCGGGCCGTTCTGGATGCGCCGAAAGTCGGTGGTGCAGGAAAAAGACGCCGATTTTACCGCTTTTAAGGAGCGTTTCGTACCGCGCGAACTCTTCGTCGCTCATCGGCGTTTGGCACATATCGTAAAAGAGGAGCGCGTCGAATCGTTTTTCGAGCCCCGGCGCAAGCAACGCCCGGTCTTGCGGGAGCGTCGCTCGCGAAAACTCGAATTCGTCGCCGAGCGCCGCCAACATTTCGGCGAACTCCGGCTCGTCGTAGGGATGTCCTCCGTCGAACACGAGAACGCGAATCTTCGCCGTTTCCGATTTTTCCGTTTTCGTCGACTTTTCCGCCGCCAACGCCGCCGGGTTTGCCGCCGTCGCGCAACAAATCGCGCCCAAGACGAGAAGCGCCGCGCCCCGAAGCCAATTATTTTTCCTTATCATCGTCGATTCTCCTTCGTTTTGCTCGAGCGGACGGAGCCGGTTTTAACGATTAAACAACTTAGTTAAACCGCCGTCGGCTTTTTTGCCGCGTCGCCAAGCGTTTTCCGCCCTTAATCTTAACGCAACGCCGACGCAAAGTCAAGCGGCGCGTCGACGGTCGCGCCAAACGACGCGAGCCCAAAAGAAAAAACGCCTAAAATTCCAAACGCAACGGCGCGATCAAGAAACAAAAAAACGCCGACTCGAAAATCGGCGTTTTTTGTCTCTTCGAAAGCTCGAACGTTCGCGGCCAATTTACTTCCGGCGTTTTAACGCGTTCCGACGCTTAAAAAAGCGTTTGAAAAGCGCGTCTCGACGAAAATAACCGGCGAACGGCGGCCAAGGAATCGAAATTATTCGAGGCCCCAAGCGCGGATGAGGTCTTCGGCGCCCGGCGTCATACGGCGCAGTTTCGCGGCGAAAACCGCTTTGCCGGCGGCGTCGAGGGTCGGCAGCTTCGCCTTCATTTTCGTCAGTTGTTCGCGACGCTTGCGACGGCACTTCAATTCCTTTTTTCTTTCGGAAATAGACACTTTAATCTCCCATCGATGTGATTTTAGGCGTTCAAAACGTCGAGCGCGCCGAAAAACGTCTTCAACGACGCGGTCTCGACAGAACAGCGTCCGACCGCTCCCCTTCCGCCTTCGTCGTTCGCCGAAACATTTTCGCGAAAAAGCGACGCGAACAACCGAAACGGAGTCGGGCGAAACGCTCGAACATAAAAAATTTACTAACGTATTTTAACACGCGCTCGCCGCTCGTCAAGGAGCGGCGCCGAACGTTTTCGCGTTTTCTAACGATTTTGCGTCAAAAAATCGCTCGACGCGTCTTTTTTTTCGCGTCGAAGCGCCAATTTTCTCAAGTCGACGCCCATTTTCGCAACGGTCGCCGTCCCAAACGCCGCCGTTTTCGCCGGGTTGCGCCGATTATTCCGAAAATACGCGTTTTAACGCTTTTAACGCTCGTTTTATAAAAAAATTTCGCTCCTCCAAAGAAACGCCGCCGTTTCCCCAAAAACGCGCTTTCCGGCAAGGCAAAACGCCGCTAAACGCTCGACGAAACGCGTTCGCCGAACGTTCGCAACGTTAAAACGAGTAAAAACGGCGAATTAGGCAACCGCGTTCGCCATTCGACGCAGCTTCATTAAAGGACGCGGGCCCCTTGCGCCGGACGCGTCGCGAAGATCGTCGCGTCTTTTCCGACCGCTTTTTTATATTCCGTCTTAATAATTTCGGTAATCTCGGCGACTTTTTCCGTTTTTACCAACGAAACGGTGCAACCGCCGAAGCCGCCGCCGGTGATGCGCGAACCGATAACGCCCCCTTCCGGGCCGATTTTGCGGGCGATTTCGACGAGAACGTCGATTTCCGGGCAGGAAACTTCGTAATCGTCGCGAAGGGAGTCGTGGCTGGCGTACATCTGCGCGCCGACGGTCGCCCAATCGCCGGCGACGAGCGCGTCGGCCATTTTCAGCGTGCGAACGTCTTCGCCGACGACGTGTCGAGCGCGACGGTAGAGGCGGTCGCCGTTCTCTTCGTCGACCAGCTTATCTTTCGACGCTTCAAGGGTTTCCATCGTAACGTCGCGCAAAAGTTCGACGCCGAGACGACGGGCGGCTTCTTCGCAACTGGCGCGACGTTCCGGATATTCGCTCCCGGTCAGCGCGTGTTTGACGTTCGAGTTGGTAATCAACACCGAGATGCTCGGGTCGGAAATCGGAATCATTTTCGGCTCGCAACTGCGGCAGTCGAGGAGCATCGCGCAGTCTTTTTCGCCAAGCGCCGAGATGAATTGATCCATAATCCCGCACTTCATCTTCGCGAAGACGTGTTCCGCCTTTTGGCAGAGGAGCGGTTTTTCGACGGCGCCGAATTTAACGCCGCTCAACTCTTCCATCAGCGTCGCGACGGCGACTTCCAGCGAAGCGGAGCTCGAAAGGCCGCCGCCGAGCGGAACGTTCGACGTAATAACGGCGTTGAAACCGGCGACTTTCGCGCCCTTTTCGAGCGAACAAGCGATCGCGCCCTGAACGTAAGACGTCCACTCGACTTTTTCGGCGGGCAAAATTTCGCCGGAAATCGCAAAATCGGCGGTTTCGTCGGTCGCTTTCGCGTAAATCGTCGCTTTTTCGGCGCCGTCGTTCGGCCCGGCGGCGATAATCGTCCAACGCTCGATCGCCATCGGGAAGACGAAGCCGCCGTTGTAGTCGGTGTGTTCGCCGATCAAATTAACGCGACCGGGCGCCGCGACGAGCGTTTGCGGCTCCGCGCCGAATTTTTCGCGAAAAAGGGTCTTCGTTTCGTTCAACAGCTCTTCAAAAAGTCGGTCGGACATCGGCCTCGTCCTTTACGTTCGAAAAATAAAATCGGAAAAATTGTTAAAATCGGCAAGCGCAAACGTTCCCAACGCCTCGCTCGTCGGAAAAATCGGCAAGCGCAAACGTTCCCAACGCCTCGCTCGTCGGAAAAATCGACAAGCGCGAAAGTCGAAAACGCCCCCGTCGCCGATAAATTGACGCAAAACGCCCCGACGTCGAAGCGACGCAAGCGCAAAACGCCTCCGTCGACTCCGACGTTCCTTCGGAGCCGCGTTAAAGTTTGTCTAAACCGCAAAACCGGAACGTCGACGCGACGTTTTTCCCGCTCCGCCGACGTTCGTTTCGCTCAGTATACCGGAAAACGCTCCGTTTTTCAAGCGTCGCCGTCGAGGAATTTATCGAACGCCGCTTCGGAATCGAGTTCCGCTTCAACCCAAGCGCCGTCGACGAGCGTCGCGACCGTGCAACCGCGCCAATCGTCCTCTTCTCGTTCTTCGTCTTCGTCGTAAGGAACGACCAAAACGACCGCGCCGTTTTCGTTGGTGATTTGGCCGCCGTCCGATTGCTCGAAACCGTTCGTTTCGGAGCGGAGCCAAGCGGCGAGCGTCGCGACGGCGTCCCAATTCGCTTCTTCGAACCCGTCTTCGAGCATTTGGAACGCGAAACAACCGGTCGTCGCCGCGAATTTTTCGACCGCCCAAGCGCGGTTCCGTTCCGGGAGCATCTCGCCGACAAGTTCGCGGAACTCGGCGACTTCCTCGGTCAACATTTCCGAATCGGAGAGCGCGTCGTATTCGAGAATCGCGACCTCGCGGTCTTCGGCGTCGACGAAAAGGATTTGAATCGGCTCCGCGTCGAGATTGTCTTCGTCCGCTTCGTCGACGATCGGAATCGCGGAAAGCGGGATTTCCTCTTTTTCAAGGTAATCTTCGATTTCGGCCAACCAAAGTTTCTTGTCGACGGTCGTAAAAACGCGATAGAAAAATTCCATTTTCTTACCTATTTCTTCTATTTTCTCAAAAATTCGTCGACGCCGACCGCTAAAGTTTCGGCGTTTTCGTTATCTTCCGTTTAATCGTCAAACTCAAGCGTTCGCTTCGTCCGCTTTACGCAACCGGCGCGGACGCGGTTTCTCGGCCCAAAGGCGAATCAATTCGACGAGCGTTTCGGTCGCCTTCTCCAAATCTTCGACGTCGAGCCATTCGCGAGTCGAGTGAAAATTCCGTCCGCCGGTGAAAATGTTCGGCGTCGGGAGCCCCATTTCGGTCAAGCGCGAACCGTCGGTGCCGCCGCGAATCGGAATCCAACGCGGCTCGAGCCCGACGTTGCGAACCGCCGCTTCGAGCGTTTCCAAAACCTCCGGCGCGTCTTTGAGGAAATAGCCCATATTCTCGTATTGGCGGACTACGTCCAGCTCGCAAACCGCGTCGGAATCGGTCTCGACGACGACTTTCTCGATCGCCGCTTCGAGGAGTCGTCGGTTCTCGGCCCGGGCCTCCTCGTCGAACGCGCGGAGGAGAAAAACGGCCTTCGCTTCCGAAACGCCGCCGTCGAGCTTGTAAAGATGGATAAACGGCTCCCGATTTTCCGTTTGTTCCGGCGTTCGTTCCGGCGGAAGTTCGGCGACGATTCGCGCCAAAATCGCCGCCGCGTTGATCATCGTTCCCTTCGCTTCGCCCGGATGAACGTCGACGCCGCGAACGGTGATCGTCGCGCGGTCGGCGGAGAAAGTTTCGCCGTTGATTTCGCCGCCCGGGCCGCCGTCGACGGTGTACGCGCAGTCGGCGCCGAACCGCTCGACGTCGAAAAACGCCGTTCCGTTCCCGATTTCCTCGTCCGGCGTGAAGCAAACGCGGACGTTCGCCCGCTTCTCCGCCGAGTTCGCGAGGCGCTCGACCGCCGCCATAATCGCCGCGATTCCCGCTTTGTCGTCGGCGCCGAGAAGGGTCGTCCCGTCCGAAACGACGAAGCGACGCCCGACGAGCGCCTTCATTTCATCCGTTTCCGGAATGACTTCGCCGTTTTCAAGCGCGATATCGCCCCCTTCGTAAACGAACGTTTTCGGGCGAACGTTCGCTCCGGACGCGGCGCAGGAGGTATCGAGGTGCGCGATCAGCCCGACGGTCGGAATCGGCTCGTCGGCGTTTTGCGGTTCGACGTTCGACGGCAAGGTCGCGGTAACGTAACAATGTTCGTCGACGTCGGCGTCGGCGAGCCCGATTTCGCGCAACTCGTCGACCAAAACGCGGGCCAAGTCGAACTCCTTCGGCGAACTCGGGGTCGTCGTCGCCTCTTCGTTCGACGTCGTTTCGATCGCGACGTATTTCAAAAATCGTTCGAGCGGGCTCTTCAAAGTCATCGTTTCGCCTCCTCGCCGACCGGTTTCGCGGCGGCTTTTTCTCGTTTTGTCAATATTTTCTTTTGCGAAATCGCGCTCGTTATTGACGCGAGCGCTACATCGCGTTGTCGATATTAATTAATAAGCGGTTAAAAGCGACGAACGGCGAAAACCGGCGTCGCTTCAATCGACGCAATTAACGCGACCGCGACAACCGGCGCAACCGTCGCAATCGCCGCGACCGTCAAACTTCGCGACGTCAACGCCGTTTTGGGGCGGACGTTTCCAAATACCGCTTCAACCGTTCGAGCGTCGTCAGCGCTTCGAGCGGCGTCATTCGGTCGACGTCCAAGCGGCGCAACTCGTCGACGACCGGGTGATCTTCCGGGCCGAAGAGGGAAAATTGAACGCAATCGCGTTCCTCGGCGCCCTTTTTGCGGCCCTTTCGCGACATACTCCGGAGCGTTTCCCGCACCGCGTCGGTCGTTTGCCCGGCTCGCGCGGCCTCCAAACCGGCCAAAATCTCGCGGGCCCGTTCGACGACCTCTTTCGGCGCGCCGGCGAGTCGAGCGACGTGAATCCCGTAACTTTTATCCGCGGCGCCGGGCGCGATCTTGTGCAAAAACGCGATTTCGTCCCGCCATTCCCGCACCGCGACGTTAAGGTTGTTAACGCCGTCGTAAATGTCGGCCAAATCGGTCAACTCGTGGTAGTGCGTCGCGAAAAACGTGCGGCATTTGATTTTTTTCGCGATAAATTCCGCCAACGCCCAAGCGATCGAAACGCCGTCGTAAGTGCTGGTGCCCCGACCGATTTCGTCCAACACGACGAGACTGCGCGGGGTCGCGTTGTTCAGGATGCGAGCCGTTTCGATCATCTCGACCATAAAGGTGCTTTGGCCGCGCGTCAGTTCGTCGGAGGCGCCGACCCGAGCGAAAATCCGGTCGACGACGCCGATCGTCGCCTCGCGCGCCGGGATGAAGGAACCGACCTGCGCCATCAGCGTCAAGAGCGCCGTTTGGCGAATGAAGGTGCTTTTCCCCGCCATATTCGGGCCGGTGATGAGGTGCAAAAAGCCGTTTTTCTCGTCGCAGTAAGCGCTGTTCGGGACGAATTCCCCCGCCGGAAGGGTCGCGTCGAGCGACGGGTGCCGCCCGTCTTCGATGCGCAAAATCGGCTCGTCGACCATCTCCGGACGGCAGTAATTCCCCTGTTCGGCCAACGTCGCGAGCCCGGCCAACACGTCGAAGTGCGCCAACACGTTCGCCGCGCGCTGAATGTCGGCCCGCACGTCCGCGACCTTGCGCCGGAGCGTCGAGAAAATCTCAAATTCGAGTTCCTTCGCGAGTTCCTCGGCGCCGAGCGTTTTTTCTTCGTACTCCTTCAACTCCGGCGTTACGTACCGTTCGGCGTTTTTGAGCGTTTGCTTCCGAACGTAATTTTCCGGAACTTTATCGGCGACCGAGCGCGATAATTCGATATAGTAACCAAAAACGTTGTTAAAACCGATTTTCAACCCCGTCAGCCCGGTGCGGCGGACTTCGGCGGCTTGATACGCGGTCAACCATTCCTTCCCGCCGCGTTGGAGTCGACGGTATTCGTCGAGTTTTTCGCTATAACCGTCGCAAACGAACCCGCCGTCGCGGAAATTGAGCGGGGCCTCGTCGCCGAGCGCGCGCTCGATCTCGTCGCAAAGCTCGTTTTTCAGTTCGAGGTGGTCGCCGAGCGTCTTCAAGAGGCGGCTCGACGACGTTTCGAGGAAGCTCTTGAAGATCGGGAAGGAGCGAATCGTCTTCCCGACCCCGATCAAATCGCGCGGCGTCGCCCGTTCCTGCACGATGCGGGAAATAATCCGTTCCAAGTCGAAAACGCCGGCGAACGCGTCGCGAATCGGGCCCATTTCGGCGCCGCGCTCGATAATTTCGGCGACCGCGTCCTGTCGAATCCCGATCAAATCGCACTCGGTCAGCGGGTACGACACCCACTCGGCCAGCAGGCGGCTCCCCATCGACGTAACGCAACGATCCATCGTCGCCAGGAGCGAACCTTCGCGGCGACCGTCGCGGTAAGTGCGGACGATTTCAAGACTTCGGCGCGTCGACTCGTCGATTTCGAGCCGTTTTCCGCGACGGTAAGGAACGAGCGCGTCGATATGGTCGAGCGATTGTTTCTGCGTTTCGAGCAAATAATCGATAACGCCCCCCGCCGCCTGCAACGCGCAAACGTCGTCTTTTTCGTTAAAACCGAACCCTTCGAACGTCGACAGGCGGAAGTGCTTCGAGAGCGCGTCGAACGCCGTCCGCTTCGCGAAAACCCAGCCGGGCCGAGTCGTCAGCGTCGTCTGTTCGAGCGTCCATTCGGGAAAGATGTAACGAAATTCTTCCTGAATGAGGCATTCGGACGGTCGCACGCGCGCCAGTTGGTCGAAAAGACTCGAAAACGGAATCGTCGTCGCCGAAAAATGCCCCGTCGACGTTTCGACCCAAGCGAGCCCGACAAGTTTCGTCGGCGGAATATCGGAAGCGCCGATTTTGCCGAATTTGCGGGCCGCGTCCGAACCGCCGTTCGCCGCCGCGCGCCGTTCCTCGTCCTGCTCGGCGCGGTCGAGCGTTCGCAAAAACTCCTCGGAACGTTCGTCCTCGTCGTCGCAAAACTCGGCGCCCGGCGCTCCCGCCTTCGCGCAACGCCGCTTCTTCTCCGGAATGTAAATCGCCGCCAAGTAGTTGCTGCGACGCGGATCGAGCATCGACTCGTCCATCACCGTCCCGGGCGTTACGATGCGAGTAACCTCGCGCTTGACGATCGTCTTCGCCTTTTTCGGGTCTTCCATCTGCTCGCAAACCGCCACCTTGTGTCCGGCGGCGACGAGGCGCGCTAAATAAGCGTCCAGATGTTGGTGCGGGAACCCGGCCATCGGCGTCGCTTCCGACGCGGGCTTATTGCGGTCGCGGGTCGTAACGGTAACGCCGAGCGTTTCGGCGGCCTTGTACGCGTCGTCAAAGAACATCTCGTAAAAGTCGCCCATCCGGAAAAGCAGCAGGGCGCCCTTCGAAGCCTCTTTGGCGTCGTAATATTGTTTCATCATCGGGGTAAGTTCGCTCATACCGTCTATTTTAGCGAAGTCAAACAATTTGGAAAGCCCGTCGACCGCCGCAAATCGAAAAAAAACGCGCTTACCAATAATTTCGACGACGCCCAAACGCTTCCCTCGCCCCCGCTCGCCGAATCCGTAAAATCTCCGCGACCGTTACAACGTTTTCCCGACCCCGCGCCCGTTTCCGGGAAGAACGCTCAAAGGAAATCCAAGGCCGGAAAAATCAGTAAAACCGGCGCTTTCGGCAAAAACGTCGAAAAAAATTTTAAGGAAGGGCCTTCCCCCCCGTTTTCAAGTAGGCGAATCGAGGTATAATTCGAATTGTTAGCGGTCGGAACGCTTGGCGCGTACGAGATACTCGACCCCTTCGGTTGGGTTTTAGCGCCCGCTCCCCGACAAACGCCAAAGCGACGCGAACGAGAAAACGGCGTTTCGTTCAACGGTTTGTCGTTATTAATTAATAACGGCGCGAAACGGTTCCGCGAATCGGCTCGCCGCGCCCCGAGATCGATAAAATTTCAGGAGATTAAATCAATGATCGTTACGACTAAAGAATTGTTCAAGGCCGCTTACGGCAAATACGCGATCGGCGCGTACAACATCAACAACCTCGAACAACTCGTCGGTTTGTTCCGCGGCAACTTGGGCAAATTCGCGAAAAACGAAGACCCGAACGACGACGCGAAAAGCGCTCCGTTCATCATTCAAATCTCCCGCGGCGCTCGCACCTACACCGACAAAAACTTCCTCGAAGGTATGATCCGCACCGCCGACAAAGTCTTCCCGGAAGCGATCTTCGCCGTCCACCTCGACCACGGCACCGAAGAAGTCTGCTACGACTGCATCGACAGCGGCTTCTATAGCTCCGTTATGATCGACGCTTCGCACGAAGAATTTGCGAAGAACATCGAAATCACGAAACGCGTCGTCGACCGCGCTCACGAAAAGGGCGTCGTCGTCGAAGCCGAACTCGGCCAACTCGGCGGCGTTGAAGAAGACGTCGTCGGCAGCGTCAAACTGACCGACCCGGCTCAAGCGGCCGAATTCGTCGAAAAGACCGGCGTCGACTCCCTCGCGGTCGCCATCGGCACCTCGCACGGCGCGTTCAAATTCTCGGGCAACCAAGGCCTCCACTTCGACGTTTTGGAAAAAATCCAAGCGGCGGTCAACGAAGTCAAACCGAACTTCCCGCTCGTTATGCACGGTTCCTCCTCGGTTCCGGCCGAATGGGTCGCTCGTATCAACAACGCCGGCGGCGCGATGAAAAACGCTAGCGGCGTCGACGAAAAACAATACTTCCCGGCCGCGAAACTCGGCGTTACGAAGATCAACATCGACACCGACGGTCGTCTCGTTTGGTGCGCGATTCACCGCGAATTCTTCCGCGACCAACCGGAAAAATTCGACCTCCGCGACCCGGGCAAGCTCTTTATGCCGGCCTACGCCGAATACATCATTCACAAAAACGAAATGCTCGGCAGCGCCGGTCATTTGGAAGAAGTCCGCAAGCTCATCGAAGCCGCGAAGTGAGTTTCGCCCGTCGATAACTTGACGCTTTAAAAAACGCGTCGGCGTTCCGCAACGGTTCGTCGACGCGTTTTTTTGCGTCTTTTCGTCGTCTTTTCCCCTTGCTTCCGTCAAAATCGTTACAAACGTTAAAAAAACGCCGTTTTTACCATTCTTTGCGCGTTCCGTCGACGGCGTCGTTTGCGAAAGTTCCGCGACCGTCAAACCCGCGCCGACCGTCGCGACCGTTTTTTCGGAACCGCGACTCGCGCCGCGCCGTCTAAAAAACCGATAAAACGATAACGCCGCGTCTTTCCGACGCCGCTTCAAGGAACCAAAATCGATGAAACGAGCGCAAAACAACCGTCCGTCCCGCCCCGCGTCTCCCGCCCGACTCGGCGTTTTCCTGCTCGGGAGCGCGTTCGTCCTCTCGTCCCCCGCTGAAACGTCGGCGCAAACCCCGAATCTAACGCAATCGGGCGGCGTCGCGATTCTTCGCGGCGGAGCGATTCGCGGCGTCGTTGCGAACCCGGAGCCGAACGCGTCGGAGCCGATTCACATCGAACCGACGCTCGGCGGAAAAATCTCGCTCGACGCGTCGCTCGTTCGCGAAACTTCCGCGCTTCGACCGGAGCAAATCTCCTACCGCAACTCCGCGCCGCTCCAGAAAGACGACGTCGCTTCGCACCTCAAAATTGCTCGTTGGGCGCGCAACGCCAAGCTCGACGCGCAGGCCGACGCGCATTTCCAACGCGTTATCGAACTCGACCCGGAGAACGAAGAAGCGCGTAAAGCGTTGAAACACGAGAAGTTAAACGGCGTTTGGGTTTCGCGCCAAGAGCGAATGGAGCGCAGCGGTTTGGTTCGCGTCGGCGGCGTCAATCTTTCGCGTCAAGAGGCGGAACTCGTCAAAAAGGCGCAAGAAGCCAAGGAAGAAGCGCGCTATTGGCGCAAAGAGATTAAGTTTCTATACAACGCGGCGCTCGACGGCGACGTTCGGGCCCGCGACGCGCTCCGCCGAGTGCGCAACCCTCGCGCTCTCGCGCCTTTAGGCGACGCGCTGAAAAAAGAGAAAGACCCGGAAGGGCGCGTTCTTCTCGTTCAAGCGATCGGCTCGATCGGAACGCCGACCGCGCTTTCGGAGCTGGGCCGCGTCGCGCTCCAAGACGACGACCTCGACGTCCGAACCGCCGCGCTCGAAGGAATTTACCGCAAAAAAACGGAGCTTCCGGCGGCGGTCGAGTTCTTCCGCAAAACGCTCCGCACCTCGGACGACGTCGCGAAGATCAACCGCGCCGCTTACGCGCTCGGTTACTTCGAAGCGGAACGGGCGATTCCCGACCTCATCAACGCGCTAACGACGTCGCACAAGCGCCAAATCACCGTCGGTTCCGATCAAACGCAAGCCTCGTTCAACAGCTCGACCGGCCAACTGCAAAGCTGGTCTCCCGGCGGCGGAACGAAAGTCAAGACGGTAACGGAACTTAGCCGCAACGAAGAAGTGCGCGCGGCGCTCGTTCGCATCGTCGGCGCTCGTTACCCGACGCCGGTCGATTACGGCTTCGACGTCGACGCTTGGATCGTTTGGCGGCGAAGCGTCGACCAACTCGGCGCCTTTTACCCGCGCCGCGACCACTAACGCCCGACGTTTCAAGGGTTAGCGTCTCGTTTACGTCTTTGCCCGCGACGACAAAACAACAACGGCGCGACGATTCCAACTCGCCGCGCCGTCGTTATTTAAACGTCTTCGCGTTTTAACGCAACCTCTTCGTCTTAAACGGTTTGCGTTTTATCCATTTCCTTTTCGTTCGTAACCTCGACGCCGCTTGTCGCGCGACTTTTTCCTTTCGGCGCGAAGTCGCGAAACGCCCAAATCGCAATCCCAAAAAACGCAAGCGCCGCGCCCGCGAGACTTGCGACGCCGAAAATAATCTTCGTCCCCAAGCCGAACGCCGAACCAAAGTGAATCTCGCGCAACAAAACCTTCGTCTGTTCGTCAAACGACGCGTCGCGCAACTTCTTTTCCGCGATCAGCGTTCCTTTAACGCCGTCCCAATAAGCGACGTCCGGCGCCGAGCAAGCCCAACAACCGCCCGACTTACGTTCGATTCGAATCGCTTGTTCGTTTTGCTCGACAGGAAGTCGCAACCGAACGTCGCCGGTTTTTCGCGAACGCTCGAAATCGCGCCGCAAAATCTCCTCGAGCGCAACCGGCGTCGCGCCGGAAGTTGCTGCGTTTTCAACGTTTATCTCCTCGTTCGCGACGTCTTGCCCCGAGTCTCCGCGTTCAATACGAAGCGGCGTCGCAAGCGTCCCGTGTTTCGCTCCAAGCGCAAGCGCGGCGCCGGTAATCGCTAAAACTAGTAGCGGGAACGCCGTATAAATCCCGAGCGCGTTATGCAAATCGAAAACCGCCCGACGCTTCCCGGCGCTAAACTTCGCCGTCAAACGCGCCTTCAATTGCGACCATTTTTTCGGAATCCAAAGCGCGACGCCGGAAACGATTAGAAAAATGCTAAAATACATCGCAAAGTCGACCAACGGTCGCCCGATTTCTTTCGGCAAATTCAGGCGCGTATGCCAACGGCGCATCGCCTTATTGACAAGCGGATAAGACCGATTCGGCCCGCGTCCGGTAATTTCGCCGGTAAAAGGGTCGACGTCGCAAAGCAAAGCGCGCCCGCGGCGTCCGTTTAACTCTTTTAATAAGAAGTTATACGTTCGTCGTTTGTCGCCCGGAATCAAAATCGTTTCCGCGCGAGCGTTCGTTTCCGCCTCGACTTTGGCGATTACGTCGTCGATCGGCAAACGACGTTGCGTCGCGACGACTTGCGCGTCGACGTAATACCGTTCCGGCTCGACGATTCGCGCAATTTCTTCGCGGAACGCGTAAACGCCGCCGGTCGCGCAGACGACGGCAAAGATCGCCGCGCACCAAAATCCCAAAACTCGGTGCGCGATTCTTAAATACTTCTTCAAGTCGTTCTCTCCGTTAGTTTTGCGCCGATTTTTCCGAAGTCGACGCCGGGTCGCCGGTCTCGCCGTTTTGCGGTTGCGACGTCGTATCGTTTTGAATCGCTTCAAAGTAATCGCGGACGATGCGGCGTCGTTCGAGCGGGATTTCCTCGGCTTCGAGCGTCGCTTCGATTTGCTTCGAGAACTCCCGCGCTTCCTCGTCTCTAATCCGTTGCGCTTCCTGATCTTGCAACGCGGCGGCGTCGGAACGAAGAATCTCTTTCGTCGAATCTCCTTCTTCGCCTTCTTTCCCGGCGACTTGCGTTAACTCTTTATTTACTTGAAGTTGAGAATTTTGCCCGCCCAGCGGATCGGAGGCGACGCTTTGCGAAGCGCCCAACGGTCGCGCGCTCGACGCCCCGCCGCTAGCGCCGCTTTTGTTCCCGCTTTGGCTTCTAGGTTGCGCTTTTTTCCCGTTGTTTTGCGCGCTTTTGGAAGAGCAGTTTTGGGTGCAACTCGCGCAAGCGCCGGCGCAATTCGACTTGCAAAGGCCGAGACGCGCCATTTGGCAACTCAATTGCTTAGTCTTCTCCTTATTGGACTTATGACCGCGCAGTTTTCCGGCGAGCTTGCACGACGTATTCTTGCAGGAAGCGCATTTCCCGCTTTGCAACTCTTCCGCGAGCTGCTCCGTAAGTTGCGCCGCTTGTTCGTCTTGGCGACTGCGAATCGTTTCGGCCGCCGCCTTCAATTTATTGGCGAGCGCCTGACGGTCGCGAACGCTCATCTTCTTAAAATCCAACTTTTCGAGTTCGTCGGGCGCCTTCTCAAAATCGCCTTCCGCCAACGCTTCGCCGACTTTCGTCGTTTCGTCGATTTCCCCGAACGCCTCGCCCAACGACTTAAACGCGCGCTCGGCGCCTTCGACGTCGTAAGAATCGATAGTTTTCTTCAAGGCTTCTTCCATTCGAGCGACGACGGCGGTCGCTTTCATCGGATCGTCGCTCGCCGTTTCGATTTCGTCGGTCCAACGCGCCAAATTATCGCTCAATTTTTTAAGTTCTTTATCGTTCGGGTTTGCGTCGGAGAGTTCCTGAACCGCCGGCAATACGACGCCGCGCAACTCTTGCAAAACGGCGGCGACCGTTTCATTCGGAACGCGCCCCTCGGCCCGAGACGCGAACGGTTCCCAAACCGTCGCCGTCAAAGCGATTAACGAGACAAGAAGCGCGGTCGTTTTCACCTTCGCGCGCTTCGGCTTAATCGACACGACGTCGTTCGCACGAACGTTTTCGACGCGTTCGAAACAATCTTCAAGCTGCAGACGTTCGATCGGCGTCGGTTCGCGTTTCCCGGTTTGTCGCAAGACGTCGCCAGCCGTTAAACATCGGTCGTCAAAGGAGTAACGAGCGTCGACAGCTTTTTCTGGCGCGTTGCGTTCGAAATCCGTTAAAAAAATCGAAAGCATAGTCGCGACGCAGCCAATCCCGAAAACCGCAAGCGCGAACGTTCCCGGATTCGGCGTCGCAATCTCGCCCAACGCGCAAACGCCGGCGAACGCAATCCCGGTAAGCGCCGCCAATAAGAAACTTACCAACGCCGATTCCAAAGCCGCGCGATAAAAAAAGCGCCGCCGAACCTCTCGCGTCAAACGTCGAAAATTCTCAACGCGACTCTCAAATTCGTTATTTTTCTTTTGCATCGTCTATATCTTTCTTTTAGTCCAAGAAGCTAATTGTTTATTTTACAAGAGTTAAAACGGCGGAAATAAACGTCGAAAACAAACAATGTCAACGCGAAGCAAAACAAAGCGCCGCGCAGCGACTTCGAAACCTTAGCGTCGCCGACATTTGCGAAGGACGCGACAAATTCCTCCGGCGTCGGGTCGAACGCGCCCGCCGACTTTTCGGCAATTTCGCGCAGTAATTTCTCGTTCGTCGGCGCGACGTCAGTTTCTCGCCCTTTCGGAACGACGAAAACGCGACTTTGCGTCGCAAGCGTTTCGCCTTCCTTTGTCGAAGTCGTTTGCAACGCGTACTTTACGCCCGGTTCGGTCGGAAACGAAACTTGATAAAAACCGGGCCCGCGTTGCGGCGTCGGCAGCTCGCGGCGATTTTGCGCGCCGTCGACGACGACCGTTTTCGTTTCCGCGTCGTTTAAAAATTGCCCGTAACGATCGCGCAAATCGAGCGAAACCGTCGTCGTATTTCCTTTTGTTGCAACGGTTAGACGCGACGTCGAGTCTTTCGAACGCGACGCGAACCGGACAATCTGCGCCCAAAATTGCGAAAAGTCCGGCCAATCGAACCATTCCGCCGACCATCGCCCGTCGACGTCGGACGTAAACGCGACCGCGACGCCGAGTCCGTACCGCCAATGCGCGAGGAGCGGCTCGCCGTTTTCAGTCGTCAGCACGACCTCGCACGTCGTCTTCGGTTTCGCGACGACGTTCCCGAGCAAAGGCGGCGCCGCGTCAAAATCGACGCCTTCTAACATCTTTAATCCGGCGACTTCCGACGTCGCCAAGAACGGTTCTTCGTTCAACGCGGAGCGGTCGGCCAACTTGGTTTCGCGCGCAAAAATCTGCGGAGTCGACCGCGCGTCGGCGCAATGGTAAAACCGCCCGGCCCCGTCGGACGCCAATTTTTCAAGGAGAAAACGGTCGCAATCGCCGATCCCGACGGTCGAAACGGTAATTTCCGCGTCGGTCGCCTTGCGAATCGACTTCTCGTAATCGCCCAGCGCGCTTTTTCCGTCCGTTAAAAGCATGATATGCTTAAACTTAGCGTTGGCTCACGCCAAATCCTCCGCGGCGTGATTCAACGCGGCGTAAACGTTCGTCGAGCCCGACGAAACGATCGAACCGATCGTTTCCGCAATAACCGACGGCGACGTAACCAATTGCAGCGGAACGACTTGACGCGGCGCGTCGTCAAAAGCGACGACCGAGATAAAATCGCGCGGCGACAACAGCTCGACGACGCCTTTCGCCGCCTCTTTCGTCAACTCTAATTTCTCGCCCTCCATCGAACCGGAACGGTCGATAACCAACGCGATCGCAAGACTTGGCTTCTCCTTTTCTTTCTCAAAATCGGAACGCAACGGCAACGCGTCGTCGAGCGGAATCTTCGCGTACCCGCCAAGCGCAAAGGAAGAATCGCCCCCCGCCGCCAAAAAGCCGCCGCCAAAATCGCGAACATAAGCGCGAATCGCTTCCATTTGGCGCAACGTCAGCGCGGTCGCCGGAACGTCAGAAAAGAAGACCGCGTCAAAGTTTTTCAACTCGGCGACGTCCGACGGAAAGCCTTCAATAGGACGGACTTCCGCGGAGAAATCTTGCGATTCAAGAGCCGCGACAAAGTTTCGCAAATTCGTCGGTTTGCTCGCGATCGCCAAAACGCGCGGCTTTCCGTCTGCCAGCGTCAAACCGCTCGCCGAGTTATTATCGACAAACGTATCGTCTTTCGTTTCAACGGTTGCGCCAACCTCTATTTCCTTCGTTTTTCCGTTCGACGTCATATCGCATTCGTAAACGTTTTCGCCGACGTCGACGGAAATCTCCCGAGACGAAATCAAACCGCCGTTTTGAAAAAAGAGATGCGACCTGCAGTAGCGACCGAGCTGCGAACGACCGCCTGCGCGCGAAAGGACTCGCCTTCGCTAACCCTTTGAGGCAAAATAAGTTCCGAGACTTGCGTCTCCGGTTTCTCGGAAGCCTCCAAAGGAATCGTCGACACAACGACGCTCTCGGAGGCAATTTGCGAAACGTCGCCGACAGTTTCGACGCCGTCCGAAAAAAGCGCGACGCGCGAAACGCAAGTCGGATCCGCCGCCGCAAAAGCGGTTAGAAGCGCGCCTTCGAGATCGGTCGCGTTTCGGTCGTCCGCCGTCAATTCCGAGACTTCGTTCGCAACGCGTCCGGCAAAGTACAGTTTTTTAACGTTAATCGTTGAATCATTGGAAGTTACGTCGTCAACAAAACGCTCGACTTTTTGCCGCGACGTCTTATCGACCGATTGGCTCGCGTCAATCAAAAAAATCGCTTCGCGCCGCGTCGACGGAAGACCTAAAGTCAAGCCCGCCAACGCAAAAATCACGGCCAAGCCAATCAAGGTTCGCGAAACGGCTAGAATCGACATACGCGCGGTCGAAAAATCGAGCGCCGAACGCCGCAAGCCGAACCAAAGCGCCGCGACGAGCGCCGCGGCGCCCCCAAAGGAAAACAGGATGTGTAAAATAGATCGTCATCGCAAAATTTCAAACGAAAACAGTCGTCGCAAGCGCAACAATACCAAGGTTTAATCAACAAACCGTCGGCAATATCCATAAAACTCAAAAAGCGCCAACGCTAACGCGGCCAACGCAAACGCGCGCCAAAACCTCGGTTGCGTCGCCGCGTCAATCTCGTCGCCGTAACCGTTTGTATTTACGTCGGTTACAATCGACGCCAAGTTGGACTCCGCGCTCGAAACGCTCGCAACAGGCCTCGCGCCTTCGGAATTTTCGCCCCGAGCGACGCCGATCGCGTTCGCGAACAAAATCGGAAACAACGCTCGCAACGGCAACACCCCCTCCGAACACGAAAAATTCAAAACAACGTGCGACGCCGCATCGCCACAGGTAAAAAGTAAAGGAGCTTCCGGCGTTTTCACCCAAACGGTCGGTTTAGCGTTCGCCGTAAACTCAATCGCGTGAACGCCTTGCAACGTCACGTCGCGAAAATTCAAAAAGCGAGTCAACGGCCCGTCGAGTATTTCCGACTCGGCGAACGTTTCGCCGATTTCTTCGCCGACGGTAAAATAATCGCCGCCGCTTGTTGGATTCACAAACGCTATCTTACCTTGCGGCAAGGTTTCCGGCGCGTCGCCGCAAATTACGAGAAGCTCGTTTGTCCCCAACGTCTCGGGAATATCGGCGATTTCCCGCGCTTCGACGTTGGGTTGCGACGCGAACGCCGAACGCATAAAACGATCGTAATTCCCGTAAATAAGTACGGTTATCGTCGGAAACTCCGGAAGAAAAGTTTGCGCGGTATCGTCGTTAAGCAACGCGTTCGCGGCCTCGTCGGGTAAAATCAGTCGCGCCGCCAGCTCGCCGCCAAGCGTCGATTCGTTCTTCAAAAACTTCCTAACCCGTTCGTTTGGCGCAAGTTGGAACGGCGCAATATCAACGATCGAACCGTCGAGCGTAATTTCCGCCTCGCAACTGAGCGAAGTCGAAGTAAAGTTCGCCGCCTCGATCATCGTTTCGAAAAGCGCGTCTCCGGTCGGGCTTCGACGCGCTTCAAAGCCAACGATACCTACGTTTTCGAGTTTTCCGCCAATCTTTTCGAAAGCGACGTCGCCGCCGCTAACCGCCGCCTTTACAACAGCTTCCGCGTTTTCAAAACAACCGTCCGAAACGACGAGAATCTTAGGGCGTGTTGCCATTAACGGTTAAGTAA
This sequence comes from Thermoguttaceae bacterium, assembly GCA_017937485.1. Taxonomy (GTDB): domain Bacteria; phylum Planctomycetota; class Planctomycetia; order Pirellulales; family Thermoguttaceae; genus RUG369. The sequence continues at coordinate 279 of JAGBDN010000085.1, read as the reverse complement.
AATAACGATTGTTACAAAGTTTAAAAACGCCGAAAACATAACGTCGAGTTTATCGTAACGCGTCGCGATTCGCCGGAAGTCCTTGATACGTCGAAAGAAACGCTCGATTTCGTTTCGACGTTTGTAAAGTTTTTTGTTGTAACGCCAAGGATTGCGTCGGTTACGCTTCGGCGGAACAACCGGTTTCAATCCGACGTTGCGAGCCGTTTGACGCGTTTCGTCGCCTTCGTAGGCGCGATCCATCAAAACAAACTTCGATTTAAATCGTTTGACGTTAAG